>JALYIT010000045.1 GCA_030775645.1 Pseudomonadota bacterium
ACGCAGCACCGCGCCGGCCCCGGCGCCAACGACCGCCGCGCCGGCCCCGCACGCCCCAGCGCCCGTTGAAAGTTCAGCGCCGCCCCCCATATCTTCACATGCGGTTTGGGCGGTGCAGTTGGGCAGCTTTGCCAACCGCCCCAACGCCGAGAGGCTCGCCCGCCAATTAAAGGGGCAGGGTTTTTCGGTTTATGTCGTGACGGGAGGCACGCGCGCTGCCGTGCGCTACCGGGTGCGGGTCGGGCCTCTCGCGGATCGCGGCTCGGCCGAGCGGACCGTTGCTAAGCTAAAGTCGATCGGGCACGCCTCCAGTCTCGTGGCCCCAGCGGGTTAGGAGCGAGTCTGAATGCTGAGACAGGCTCCTAGGCGCCGCCGTTAATTTTTCGCGAATGTGCCGATGGTTTCGCAACGGCATGGGGCTTGGGTCCGGTACTATACGGGCAGGTGTGAGGAGGCTAACGATTGACCGTAGCGGATGTCCTTATCTTGTTGGTTCTGTTGGGATCAACACTGATCGGTGCGCTGCGCGGCTTTATTCGAGAAGCGGTCTCGCTGGCCTTCTGGATCCTGGCGATCTGGGCTGCCTGGCAGTTTGGGCCAGGTGTCGAACCGCATCTGGGCGGCTTGCTTGCCAACCCCACGATCGCCCCCTGGGTCGGGCGACTGGTCATTCTCGTTCTGGTACTCCTGGTTGGGTGGGTCGTCGGCATGCTCTTGAGCTACTTCACTCGCAGCTTGGGGCTCGGCCCCGTGGACCGAGTCATCGGACTTTTTTTCGGCATTGTGCGCGGTATGGTGCTGGTCGGCTTGATGGTCATCGGCGCTGAATTGCTGCATATGAGTGACGAGGAGTGGTGGGGCCGCTCGACGCTGGTTCCCTATGGCGAAAAGATCGGTGATTGGTTGCGGGCAATGGTCGGCGAGACGGGCGAGCCTTGGGCAAGACTCGAGCGCCTGACCGGTGTGAAAGTCAGACCCAAGTAGGCGGAGGTTCCTTCATGTGCGGAATCATTGGAATGGTCGGTATGAGCGCGGTGAATCAACGCATCTATGATGCGCTGACAGTGCTGCAGCACCGGGGTCAGGATGCGGCCGGCATCATGACCGCCCAGGACGGCGAGTTGTTCATGCGCAAGGACTCGGGTCTGGTGCGCGATGTGTTCCAACAGAAGCACATGCTGAAGCTCAAAGGCAACATCGGGATCGGCCATGTTCGCTATCCCACCGCGGGCGCCGACAGCGCGCACGACGCGCAGCCATTTTACGTGAACTCACCTTACGGCATTTGCCTGGGCCATAACGGCAATCTCACCAACGCCCGGGAATTGACCGAGGTCCTGGTACGCGAAGACCGCCGGCACCTGAACACGGGTTCCGACTCGGAAGTGCTGCTCAATGTACTGGCATCTGAACTCGAGCGCGTGGGCACCCCGCGCGTCACGCCGGCGGACGTATTCGCCGCGGTTAACGCGGTGTACCGCCGGTGCCGCGGCGGTTATGCGGTGACAGCCATGGTGATCGGCCACGGCATCTTGGGGTTTCGCGATCCCAACGGGATTCGTCCGCTGGTAATCGGTAAACGGGAAACCAAGAAGGGTACGGAGTGGATGCTCGCCTCCGAGAGTGTGGCGCTCGATATGCTGGGTTTCGATATGATCCGCGATATCGCCCCCGGCGAGGCGGTGTTCATCGACGAACAGGGCCGCTTCTACGCACAGCAATGCGTGGCGATGGCGCGCCATACCCCCTGTATTTTTGAATACGTGTACTTTGCCCGCCCCGATTCGATTATCGACAATATCTCGGTGTACAAGGCGCGCTTGCGCATGGGCGAGCGCCTGGCTGAGAAAATCAAGCGCGAACGTCCCAAGCACGGCATTGATGTGGTCATTCCGATTCCCGACACCAGCCGCACCAGCGCCGTGCAGGTGGCGCAACTTCTGGGCGTCAAGTATCGCGAGGGGTTCATCAAGAATCGCTACATCGGCCGAACTTTCATCATGCCTGGCCAGGAGCAGCGTGCGAAATCGGTGCGCAGCAAGTTGAACGCAATCGATCTGGAGTTTCGCGGCAAGAACGTACTGCTCGTCGATGACTCGATCGTCCGCGGCACGACTTCGGCGCAAATCATCGATATGGCGCGGGAAGCCGGCGCCAAGAAGGTGTTTTTTGCCTCCGCGGCGCCGCCGGTTCGCTATCCCAACGTTTATGGGATCGACATGCCGGACACCTCGGAGTTGGTGGCGGCGGGGCACACCGATGATGAAGTGCGCGACATCATCGGCGCCGATTGGCTCATCTACCAGGATCTGGAAGATCTCGAGCATGCGGTACGTCACGACAACGCCGCCATCAAGGATTTCGACACTTCGTGCTTCTCGGGCGAATACGTAACGGGGGATGTGACTCCCGCATACTTGGAACGCCTGCAAGGAGAACGATCCGATGAGGCCAAACAACAGCGTCGGGAAGGCGCAGGTCGTTCACTCAAATCGGTGCGGATCTTGTAGGTCACGCTGGAAATCGCCGGCGCAGATCACGGCACATTAAGCTATGCGACTATTGGTGATTGCACCCCGCGAGGATTATCGGCTGTTGGTCCGAAAGCATGTCGAGATCAAGTGGCCGGATGCGGCCATCGTCGAGCATGCCCTCGGAGTGGAACCGGACTTAGATGAGCAGTTTGCCGCGGTGGGATTCGATGCGGTGATCATCGTCGGCGCACCGCCGACCTCAGGGGCCGTAGATTTCGCGGCAGCGCAAGCGTCTAAAGTGGAATTTGCGCCGATCGTTTTGCTGTTGCTCGAGGACACGCCGGAATTCCCGCCGCCCGCCGTCCCGGGCGTGCATCTTCTATACGGCCGTAAAGTCGACCGTGAGCGGCTGCTCAAGATGATCGTCACGGCTTCCAGCGATCACCGCAAGGCGCTGGCGCTGCTGCGCGCCAAGCCGGACTACGAGGATCGATACCGTTTCGGCACGGTGATCATTCGCGGTCATCGCTGCATCCGTCAAGTGGGCAGCGGCGGAATGTGCAAGATTTATCTGGCCGAGAGTGAACGGGCCGGTACCGTCGTGGTGTTAAAGGTGTTCAATCAAGTGCCGGACGTTTCCGAGCGATTTATCAGCTTCGATCGGTTCTTGCAGGAATATGAAATCGTCGCGGGCTTGAATCACAAGAATATTGTGCGCATTTACGATCTGGGCGTGGCGGATGACCATGCCTACATTGCCATGGAGCACTTTCCGGGAGGCGATTTGCGCGAGCGAATGAAAAAGCCCCTAAGTCCCGAGATGGCGCTGGGCTTTTTACGCCAAATCGCCAGCGCGCTGGATGCCATTCATTCGGTGGGCGTTCTACACCGCGACCTAAAACCCGCCAACGTCATGCTGCGCCCGGACGGCAGCGTCAGCCTCATCGATTTCGGACTCGCCAAGGCCAACGAAAACGATATTTCCCTGACCGGCACGCGCGAAATCTTTGGTACTCCGTATTACATGAGCCCGGAACAAGGCCACGCCGAAGTCATCGACGCGCGCAGCGACCTTTATAGCCTAGGCGTCGTGTTCTACGAGATGTTGATCGGGCGCAAGCCCTACAACGGCGCGACTGCCATGGAAGTCATTTACAAGCACAAGCGCGCGGAGTTGCCGGAAATCGCCCCGCAATTCGCGGTTTACGAAGCGATGCTGCGCCGCCTGTTGGCCAAGTCCCCGGACGATCGCTTCCAAACTGCCGAGGAGCTGCTGACCGCCATCGCCAGGCTGAAAGTTCCCGCATGAGCGCAGCCGCGGCGCAGGCGCAGTTCACGCATCCCTTGCTGCGTGCGCCAACTCCCGCTTCTTGGATCGAACACGCTTGCTCATTTCCCGATCTTCTATTGATCGATCACGCCAACTGCGAAAAGAAAGCGGCCTCGACCGCGCTGAGCCTGATGTTCGCCTACGCGGAAGATCTGGACCTCACCGAGCGCATGTCGCGGCTTGCGCGCGAGGAGCTGCGTCACTACGAGCAGGTCGTTAAGATGATGATTGCCTTGAAGATAGAACCGCAGCGTTTGGCGCCGGGCCGTTACGCCGCGCAGCTGCGCCGCTTGGTGACAAGCTGCGAGCCGCAACGCGAAGTCGACCTGATGATCTGCGGCGCGTTGATCGAGGCGCGGTCGTGCGAGCGTTTCGCCGCCTTGGGACAAAGCATCGGAGCACCCCTAGACGGATTATTTCAGGGCTTGCATGCGGCGGAGGCGAGGCATCACGAGATTTACCTGAAGTTCGCGCGGCGCGCTGCCGCACGCGCAAAAGTCGATCTGCAGCAGCGAATAACAGTATTTGCAGTCCGCGAAGCGCAGCTGATTGCGAGCCCCGATGCCGTATTTCGGTTTCATTCCGGAATCCCTTGTTGATCGAGAAAACGGGGTTTCACTCGGAGCTCATTCACGGATGCTCGAGGGCTGCTTGAGCACCAGGGGGCAAATGTGACGGCGGGAAGAAACGCCCCGTGCTCCTGCGGCAGCGGGAGGAAGTACAAGTCATGCTGTGGTCGACTCGCACGGCAGACCCAATCTGCGATGCGAGAGAGTGCAGAGGAGGCGCTCAGCGTCGAACTGAGCCGGCTCGCCGCCCTGATGGATGGCGCTAGCTATGTGGCATTGGAAAGTGCGGCGCGCGAGTTGCTCTGCGAGCACCCGCAGTCGGGGCATGCCTGGCAGATGCTGGGGGTTGCCCTCGCCAAGCAGGGCAAGGATGCGCGCCACGCGTGGGCTCGCGCGGCACACTGCTTGCCGGATGACGCCGTAGCGCATCTCAACCTTGGCAATGCGCTGGGACGTGTCGGACTACTGCAGGAGGCGCAGGCAAGCTACGCCCGCGCGTTGGCCATTCGTCCGGAATTTGCCGAGGCACACCTTAATTTGTCCGATGTATTGTTGGAGCTTGGGCAACCCAAGGACGCCATCGTCAGCTGCCGGCGGGCGCTCGAGTTGAGCCCTATGCTTGCGGGGGCGCATCAGAAATTGGGCATGGCGCACGTTATCCAGGGCAATGTTCTGCGCGGCATAGGACGGCTAGATGAGGCTGCGGCGCAGTACCGCCAGGCACTGCTGATCGTGCCGCATTTCGTTGCTGCCCACGTGCAACTGGGTACCGTGCTGCGCTTGCAGCGTCGCTCGGTGGAATGCGAAGCGAGTTGCCACGCCGCGCTTCTCCTGGATTCGAGATCGACCGCCGCGCTGGCGGTGTTGGCGGAATTGCGGGCAGACAGTGGCCGATTTGCCGAGGCGGAGGAATTGTACAAACGCGTCATTGCGATCGATCCGGGGTCATGGGAAGCCTTGGCCGGTCTTGCGCACTTACGCCGGATGACGGCTGCTGACCGAGCGTGGCTAACGGCAGCGCAGCCCCTTGCGGAGCAGCAATTGCTGCCCCATGCAGAGATGGCGCTACGCTACGCGATGGGCAAATACTTCGATGACCTGGGAGACTTCGACAACGCTTTTCCCAACTACCAGCGCGCCAACGACCTGGCCAAGCGGTGCGGGCCGCAGTTTGACAGAGCCTTCATGTCGAGGAACATCGATCTGATCATCCGTACCCTGGATCAGTCTTGGATCAACCATGTCCGACGCAGCGCGAGCGTCTCGACGCGCCCGGTATTCATCGTCGGTATGCTGCGCTCGGGAACCACCCTGGCCGAACAGATACTCGCCTCGCATCCGGCGGTCTTCGGCGCAGGGGAACTGGCTTTCTGGGGAACTGCGGCGTCCGCTGCGCTGGCCGACGTGGCAGCGGCCGGCGCCGCTGCGGCAAAGGGCATCATCGACGATGCCGGGCTCGCCGGACTGGGCCATGACTATCTGCAACTGCTGCAGAATTTGTCCGCCGATGCGCAGCGAGTGGTGGATAAGTTTCCCACCAACTTTTTATTTCTCGGCTTGATACACGCAGCCTTGCCGCATGCCCGAATAATTCATATGCGGCGCAATGCGATCGATACCTGTTTGTCCATTTACTTCCAGCGTTTCGAGGCTGCCAACGCATACGCCAAAGACTTCGAGGATCTTTCATACTACTACCGCGAATATCGGCGCGTCATGCAACACTGGCGATCCGTGCTGCCCGCGGATGCCCTGCTGGAAGTGCCCTACGAGGGATTGGTGGAAGAGCCTGCGCTTTGGAGCCGCAAGATGGTCGACTTCATCGAACTACCATGGGACTCGCGTTGCCTGAATTTTCATCAGACCGAGCGCACGGTGGTGACCGCCAGCCGATGGCAGGTGCGGCAGAAGATCTCCGCGTCGTCCATTGAGCGCTGGCGCAATTATGAGAAATTTCTGCGGCCAATCAGGTCCCTTATGGACCTCGAATCGCTCAGTCACACTTGAGCAGCGCGAACCGAGTCGGCAGCAGGCGATGGGTAAAGGGCAGGATGGCGGCGCCTACCGCAGGTGCGTCGTCGGCTGTCACCGCTCGTGCGACAGGCGCAATCGCGGGCAGTTGGGATGCGAAGTCAGCCATGCGTGCGTTCAACGCCTCGGCGAGTTGATCAACCAGGGCGGCGGGGAGCCGACCGCCGATCAAGATTGCGTCTGGATTGATCAGGCAATTGATCGCCACCATAGAAGTGATCAAGGCTTCGGTCGATTCCTGAATCCATCGGCCGACGATGGCGCGGGCTCCGCTGTTCAGGCGGGCGAGACTCCGAGGCGTTGCAACCCGATAGCCGCCATCGGCGAGCCGGCTATACAGAGCCGACAACGACACGATATTTTGCAGTTGCATGTCCCGGCCGGATGCATCGCAGTCATGAAGCCAGCCGATTTCGCCGCTGCGCCCGTGGGCGCCACGGAAATAGCTGCCGTCGACCACCAAGCCGCCGCCCAGCGCTGCCGTAATCAGCAGGTAAAAAAAACTGTTGTAGCGATGGCCGGAACCGAATTGCATTTCACCTATAGCTGCCGCGGCGGCGTCATTTTCAACGAATACAGGGATGCCGAGCACGTCGCGTAGTAAGTCGTCCACTTTGATTCGAGCCCAGGCTGCGTAGTCGCCGGGTTGATCGGGCAAATGCGCCCGCGCAGTGTCATCCGGAAAGGCGATGCCGACGCCGATCACACGGTTGCGCGCGATACCGGCACGTTTAAGCATCCGCTCCACCGCGCGCTGGAAAAAGCTGCGTACGGTCGGCGGCTGAGCAAACTGTATTTCGCGCGAGGAGCGGGCATGGACCCGGCCGGCAAAATCCAGCAGCACCGCGGTGATGTGATCGCGATCCACGTTGAGGCCGATCGAGAAGCAGCTGTCTGGATTGACCACCAGCTTCATCGCTGGTTGCCCGCGGCCACCGCGAAGGCGGCCGGCCGTGAGTATCAGCCGGTCTTTGAGTAGTCGGCTGGTGATGCTGGCTATGGCAGCCGGCGTCAACCCGGTGCGCTGCGCCAATGCCACCCGTGTCACGGGGCCATTCACTCGAATCGCGTGCAGGGTCACGCGCTGATTGTGGTCGCCGGTGCGCTTATGGTTGCTGCCGGACAGCTGCAGCCCGTGGCTGCGCCCAGTCCTAACCGCTTCGCCCAAGAGACTTTTTTTCCCCATGGTGGCGGATTGTTAGGCAGCGGCGCGCGTCGAGCACCCCAGCACGTCGACCTTGCACCAGCCCTGTTTGGCGCCGCCGAGCAGTGTTCGTGGAATGGTCATGGGGCGGCCGCTGCTCGGCGGTCGGTTGCCGTGCGCGGTGCGAAGTAGCTGTCGTGGGATGGCGCCACATCGACGAGCGCCTTGGTTGAGTTCCCCAAGGCGCAAAGGATCTGGCTCAGCTGGCTGACCGTGACCACATCCAGCAGCGGATCGTAAGCGTCCGGCCGCAGTCCTAAGCCCTCGAAAATATAGAACCAGGACAGATCCGTGAATAGTTCACCGGCGTTGGGGCGGATGCGCCCGGTGCGACGGTACAACTCAATCCGTTGCCGTAGGCTGTCCGGAATGGCCATGGATTGGCAGTAGCGCCAGAGCGGCGCGTCGTCGCGTTGCGTGAGGTAATAGTGCAGAACGATGAAATCTCGAATCCGTTCGTTCTCGTTAATCAGTTCCTGGTTGTACAAATCGATGTTGGTTTGATCAAAATCCTGGTCGGGAAAGTGCTCGAGCAGATGGTACAACCCGCTCGTCACCAAATGAATGCTGGTGGATTCCAGGGGTTCCAGAAACCCCGATGCGAGCCCGAGCGCAATGCAGTTGCGATTCCAAAAGAGTTTGCGCCGGCCGGTAACGAAGCGCAAAAAACGCGGATCGCCAATGGGCTCCTCGCCGAGCGCGCCGAGGAGGTCCTGCAGCGCGTTCTCGTCAGTGCAATTCGCGCTGGAGTAAACGTAACCATTGCCATTGCGGTGTTGAAGCGGGATGCGCCAATGCCATCCCGCGCTTCGCGCCCGAGAGTGCGTGTATGGCGCCCGTGCCGCGGTGGTCGCGGTGGCAAATGCGACTGCACGATCGCATGGCAGCATGGCGCTCCAATCGAGGTAGCCCGTGTTCAATACTTGCTCGATCAATACGCCGCGGAAGCCGCTGCAGTCAATGTACAAGTCGGCCTGCAATTTGGACCCATCTGAGAATTGCAGCTCA
Organism: Pseudomonadota bacterium; assembly: GCA_030775645.1. Taxonomy (GTDB): domain Bacteria; phylum Pseudomonadota; class Gammaproteobacteria; order Steroidobacterales; family Steroidobacteraceae; genus Bog-1198. The sequence goes on from JALYIT010000045.1 coordinate 8,617, forward strand.
TCGAGAAACCCATCGGGCCGCCGGCTGGCGCCGCGCACCGTGCGCTCCAGGCGCGCGACACCGAGACGTTCGCAGTAGTTGCGCAGGTATCGGGCCACCAACGTGGCGTCGAAATGCAATGCGTATCGCACTCCCGAGGCTGGAGAGTTTGGGTCATTGTCCGGTAAGCAAAACTTGCCCGCATCGCCCAGTGCCGCGCATACGCTGAAATCATTGAAATGCGGCGCGAGGCCCGCCGTCTGCGCGCGGTGCCAGCCGTGAAAAAAGGGGCGGCGGTTGATCGGAGCTCCGAATGTGCCAAAAGGGTGCCAGTACGAGTGCCCAACTTGCTTCCAATCGCTGAACTTGATGCCGAGCTTGTAGGTCGACTGGGTGTGCCGTACGAAATCCGTTTCATCGATGCTTAAGTAACGGAGCACATCGATGATCGGTGGAATGGTGGCTTCGCCGACCCCGACGGTGCCGATATCAGGCGATTCGATTACAGTAATGACGGTACGGGTGCCCGGCAGCGAGCGCGCCAAGATGCTGGCGGCCATCCATCCCGCCGTGCCTCCTCCGACAATGGCGATGCTGCCGATACGCTTACTGCAGGAAGGAATTTGTTTGGTGTCCGACATAGGCGACCACAACCCCGTTGCGACTAGGTGGTCTGGGGGCGGCTGGATCGAAGCGCCAGCATGCCACGATTAGTGCATTGTCTTCCAGGAAGAGGGCCTTGCGGAGGATCGCGCTGCCTTCGATCCGACCAACCGCAGACCCTCATCTTGGCGTACTGCCCGAGTGGAAGCCCCAGACGCTTACAGCTTACCTTTGACGCCGAAGAACAGGCGACGCCCCACGTCGTCGTAAGTAAACGGCTCGTTCGGGAACTGCAGATACGTATGCTGCTTCTCGTTGGTCAAATTGACGACTGATACCACGATGCCGATATGAGTACCAAAATCGTATCCAACCTGTCCGTCAAGCTGACCGTACGGGGCCGCATATATCGTATATACCTTCTGTACACCCTGGAGGTCCTGGAACGCGAACGATGAGCCAACGCCGGAGGAATTCACGGCGCGACTGCGCCAGGCGTAGGCGAGACGTCCTGAGAAACCCGCTCGCTCGAAATATCCAATGGCATTGACGGAGTTCTTCGATACGCCGGGAATTGGCAGATGACTGGCAAACGCACTGGTTTGCGTGCTTTCAGAATCGGACCGCGTGTAATTCGCGCTGAACCCTAAGCCAAAGTCGAAGGCATATTGAGCGCCAAATTCGACGCCCTTGATATTGCCCGTACCACCGTTGACCGGTGTTTGTACATTGGCCGTGGTACCACCGACGCCGTCGGGAACAAAAGTGGGAACGTTGGCCTGTGTAACGAAATTATCCACAGCCTTGTAGAAGTAGCCGATGCTGAGCAAGCCGTTGCGAGCAAAATAGTCTTCCCACGCCAGGTTGAACTGCGACGCACGGAACGGATCAAGACCGGCATTGCCGGAATTGCCGCCTTGGAACTTGAAGCGGACCTGACCGCCAGGACCATCGGGCGCCCGGGTGAAACCGTACTGCAGCCCTCGACCGATATCATTGAGGTTTTGCGGCGCCACGACTCTTGCCGCGCCGAAGCGCAGTTTCTGGGTTTCCGATGCATTTAACACGAAGTTGATGGACGGCAGCACGTCGGTGTAGCTGCGCTTCTTTTCGAACGGCACATCGTTGGAATTCACGCCGTTCCAGGATGCTGTGCCCTGAAACGTCGATCCATTCGGATTGGTCTGGCCGCCGTCAACTGTGAGATCGGTTCTGACGATACGGACACCGAAGTTCGCATGGTAAATACTGCCGGCATCGCCCGCGTCGCCCATAATGTACGCCGCCGTGGTTTTCTCCTTCACGTCGTACGAATTCAGCGCGTCCTTGAAGAACTTCTCGGTACCATTCGGCACGCCGGCTTGCGCCCACAGGGTGTTAAGGTAGGTGGAGGGATTGGTCAGGCCGCCCGTCACAGGATTCTTCACGCCAATATTGCCGACCGCAAAATTGTTGTAGTTCAACAGCAGATTTGGGTTGCTCTGCGGCGTCGAATAAGGAATCGCGGCGTAACCCGGATCCTGATAGTAGAGCCAGGTTCCGGACGCGGGACTCGTGCAGCAGTTGCCAGCCGGAGTACCCGCGCCGACACCCCCGACGCCGTAGGGATTCACGCCGTTTTCCAGGTAACGCCCGTGTACATAGTCAACTTCGCGGCTCTGATAACGCGCGCCCGCCGTGACATCGATGAGTTCGCTCGCCTTGAAGTGCAGATTGAATTTGAACGAATATTGTTTCTCGTCGACTTTATTGGACCACGCCCAGTTTGATTTGAACAAGGTATAGGCCGGGTTGGACAATACGTTCGTGTAGCCATAATTATTCGGATAGCTGGCGCTCGGCAGTCCACTGTTTCCACCATTGTTCCAGAGCCAGGCATAGCCGTGATTGCCGTTAGTGCAGTTGTTGCCTCCGTTGTTGCAACCGGGCGCCGTGGGTTGCACCGAGGGATTGGCACTGCCAAAGGCGCCGTAAAAACCGTGCTCAACATCGGCCTGTGCGGCCTCGTAGTCGCCGGTCGCCTTCGCGTACGCGAGGCCCGCGTCCCCGGTCACCGGACCGTTGCCGAGAAATCGGGTGTTGAACTGGAAGTTGTTGGACGTCGTCTTATTGCTTTCATACAGCGTCGAGGTTTCGGCTCCGTTGGCCAGCATCGTCGCAGATTGAATCACTCCGTTGCCATCGATCGAGTACGGCTGCGTGGGGTCGATGCCGGGGAAGGATGCCGGCGCGGTGACCGAATTATTCTCTCCGCTGCCGCCGGAGAACCACGCCTTGTTGGAATAGGTGGTGCTGGTCTCCTCTTCGCGGACATAAAACCAGTTGAAGTTGCTGGTGATGTATTCGTTCCACCTCCATTCGAGCCCGAAGGTGGCGCCCTTGGTTTTTATCTCATTGAGGATATCGCTGAAGTAGGCCAACTGCGGATCGATATAGGTCTTACCACCGGGCAAGGTGGTATTTGTGCTAGCTATGGGGCTGCCTACGTAGGATCCATTGGTCGCGGTATTGGTAATAAGCCATTGATTGCGGTTCTGATCCTGGAATTCCTTGGTGTGAGTCTTTTCATCGTCGTACGACACGCTGCCGGTGATGGCGAAGGTATCGCTGAACTTGAAGCCGCCCACCAAGGTTCCAACGGGAGTCGTACTTGCATCCTGGGCTTTGGTGCCACGAGCGTTTCCAGCAAGGTTCAGGCCCATGTCCTGCGCGAGCGGCGAGCGAGTCTTCAGATCAATGATACCGCCTAAGCCGCCTTCGCGATTCTGAGCCGTGGGATTCTTGATGACGTCGATCCCGCCGATTTCCTCGCTCGGGATACCCTCCAAAGAGCTGTATTGGATGTTGCCGGCTCCGCCCGAGCCCTCGCCCGATGAGTAAATTTCCCTGCCGGTCAGGAGTACCTCGCCATTTAAGGTGATGAGGTTGTTCTGCAAACCGTCGATCAGCACCTGCGTGCCCTTGCCGCCCGAGCGGTTAATGGAAATACCCGGTAACCGCTGCAGCGACTCGGAGACGTTTTGATCCGGCATCTTGCCGATGTCTTCCGCCACGACGGATTCAATCGGCTGAATGGACTGCCGTTTTCGATTCAGCGCGGATTCCAATGACTCGCGGTAGCCGGTGACGACGATTTCCTGAAGGTCGTCGGAGTTCTTTGCGGAACTCATTGAGGCCGACTGAGGTGGGTCCGCCGCGATAGCTAGATGACTAATCATTGACGCATCTAATGACACCGCTGTCATTAACGCTAAACGAACGGCTTGGCGGACACGCTCTTCTGTACGTTGCGACACGGCACTATCTCCCATTTACTCGCGGCTTAAAAACACGGCGCTGTTGGATGAAAGCTCAGCGGCATGTAGTGCCAAAGCCTTCTTTTTGCGCTCTTTACCCCCCATCAACGGCCTCTCCAGCGCCTGATTGATGCAAGCGCGAGGCTACCGCCGCCAGCGGTCGGTGTCAACGATTAATATTTTCTTTATCTTTAATCAGTCCAGCCGGGAGTGGCAGCGTTGTCATCCAGCGCACCGCGACTCCGGGAACCCCGGTGCATTTGCCTTAGTTTATGCGCCTTTGCCCTAGTCCCTCGGCGCCGGATTACTCCCCCGGGTACTGGCGTCTTTTTAGGCCTCTGACAGGGTTACCTTGACAGCGGTATCATCGTCCGGGGAGTGCCAGCGCGGCAGCAACTAGGAGAAATTCATGAATCCGCGGCGGCGATTGAACGACCAAGAGCCACCCGCAGGCGGTTCTAGCGGCGCGCCGGCCGCGCGGTGGAGTTGCGAATGATCATTGCGTGATCCAGCAAATGCCGCGGGATGCGATCCGGCCAGCCGTTGCGCCGCGGTTCCAGCCGAATGATGAGGTCCGCTGCTATTCTTGCCATCGCGGCAACCGGTTGGCTCACCGTGGTGAGTTCAGGCCAAATCATTCTCGCCACTGGCGCATCGTCGAAGCCGGTCACCGATAATTGCCCGGGCAAATCAAGGCCGAACTTTCGAGCCATCGATATCACCGCTGCGGCCATGTCATCGTTGCTGGCAAAGATAGCGCTCGGCGGGTCCGCCGCGCGCAACATGCGTTCGGCGCATATCAAGCCATCCGCGAACACGAAGTTGCCCGTCTGCACGAGCTTCGAATCAACTTGAATGTTGTGCGCACGCATTTCATCGACGAATCCCAAATAGCGTTGTTCCGTGGCGCCGTGATTGGGCCGACCCAATATGAAACCGATGCGCCGGTGTCCAAGGTTCACGAGATGAGCGGTAAGCTGGCGCGCGGCCGCATAGTCGTCGATGCCGATTGATGGTGTAGCGCTTACATTGTGCTTCGGGGCAATACGCACGATAGGAATCGATGCTTCTTGCAGCTTGTTGAGCACGAGCGGATGATCGCTCAAGGGCGGCAGCAATATAACGCCCTCGAGCCGTAATTGCCCGAGCAAAGTATCGAGCTGATTTTCGATATCCGGACTCTCGACATCCCAAGGCTCGACCATCAAGTGAATGCTGGATTCGCGGCAGCGTTCGACCGCGCCGGCCTGAAACTCGCTTAGGTAATCTCCGGGCCGGTCGCAGAACAGACCCACCAGAAACGAGCGATTGCTCGCCAGTCCGCGCGCGTTGAGGTTCGGGCGGTAATTGAGTTGCTCAATGGCATCCAGGATTCGCGCGCGGGTGTCCGGACGCACGAGGGGCTCATTATTGATTACTCTGGACACCGTCTTCGCAGAGACTTTCGCCAGATCTGCCACTTCTTGAATGGTTACCGACTGCAGATTTAAGGTCATGCGCCTATCTTAACCAGTGGAGCCGCCGGTGCACCCGGAAACCCGCGAAGCTTTTGGCGCCACTTTCGCGTCCGCAATCGAGAGCACGAATTTGCCGCTGGTCTCGATGGCCAACGGAACGGCGACTTCCTTAAGATCTGCCCCTCCCGCCGCCAGGCAGGACAATGGAATCGTCAATGAGCGCCATTGACCTGGCGCCGCCGTCTTGAAGGTTCGAGTCAAGTCCAGCATTGTGCCGCTTAACATCCCGACGCTGACGTGACCCTCGGGCACCTGATCCACTCGATAGCGTATTGCCAGCGCCGCGCCTTGATTAGCGGCCGCTCGCAAGTCGGCCGGACGGCCAGAGAATTTGAAGATTCCAGAAGAGATACCCGTCCATTTCGCCGTGACCGCACCGTCGAACGCCAGTTCGACCGCGATCGCCGCATGGGGGCTCTCTTGTCGCCTGGTGGTCAAATGCACCTCATCGCCGCCGTCGGAGACAAAGATCGACCAGGGAGAAGTGGGGTGGCCTGAGTGAAACAGGCTGCCGGGAGAGGCGCGCCACTTGATCGGAATGGCGGGATCTTCCGAAAGCTGCGTCGATTTCGGCTTGCTTTGGTAGTCGAGACCCGAACCTATCGAGAACAGGGCACCCGTGACATGCCCGTACGAGTCGAATGCGACCGGCATGGCGCTCTGCGGCCATGAAAATGCCAACCGCCCGGTGAAATCAAAGGCCGGCGGCACGATTGATTGAAATAACACATCCGCAACGCCTTCGCCTTCACTGCCGGGGAGCCAAGCGGCGACAAACGCATCCGATGCGTTGATTTCCCGATTCGTCCACAAAGGACGTCCGGAAAGAAACACCGCCACGGTCGGGATGCCCGCAGCGCGCAACTTGCGCAGCAGTTTTAACGCATGCTTGTCGTTTGGCGAAAATTCCAGGGTTTCACGATCGCCTTGAAACTCCGCATAAGGTTGTTCGCCAAAGACGATAATCGCCGCGTCCGGTTTTTCCCTGAACTGCCCATCCTCGCGCAACTCCACCGAGCCGCCCGCTGCCTGCACCGCCGCCTTGATGCCGGCATAAATTGAGGTAGCGCCCGGAAAATCGGGATTGCGATTGTGGTCGCCCTGCCAATCGATAGTCCACCCTCCGGTCTGGGCGCCGATCGAGTCTGCTGCATCGCCGGCGACCAAAATTCGAGACCGAGGATTCAACGGCAGCGTGGCGTGATCATTCTTGAGCAACACCAACGATTCGCGCACCGCTTGGCGCGCGAGTGCGCGGTGGGCCGCGCTGCCGAGCTGACCCATATCGCTGCGCTCTTTGGGACGCGGCCGCTCGAACATTCCGGCGGTCACCTTCACCCGCAAGATACGTGTTACCGCTTCGTCGATTCGAGCCATCGGAATCTCGCCTGCACGGGTCTGCGCCAACGTGTTCTCGAAAAGCGCCTTCCAGCTGTCAGGTGCCATCAACATGTCGACGCCGGCCAGGATGGCGGCGGCACACCGATACTTTGTGCAACCCGGGACCTGTTCCTGCGCGTTCCAGTCACCCACGACAAAGCCGTCGAAGGCGAGGCGCTCTTTGAGTATATCGGTCAGCAAGTAATGATTTCCGTGCAGCTTGGCGCCATTCCAACTGTTGTACGATGCCATCACAATCATCGCGCCGGCCTTAATTGCCGCAGGATAGGCTGCGGCGTGCACGGCGCTGAGTTCCCTTTCTGGCACGATGGTGTCGCCCTGATCCCGACCCGACAGCGTGCCGCCGTCCCCGACAAAGTGCTTGACCGAAGACAGCGTATGGCCCGGGGACATGAATTGCGCAGTACCGTGTTGCCCCTGAAGTCCGGTGACCACCTGCGCGGCGTAGTCGGCCACCAACGTGGGTGACTCCGAGTAGCTCTCGTACGATCGGCCCCACCGGACGTCGCGCACCACGGCGACGGTAGGTGCGAAGGTCCAGTCAATTCCCACGGCCGACACTTCTGCCGCTGTCGCTTGCCCGATCTTAAGCATCAATTCCCGATCATGAGCGGCGCCCAGTCCCACGTTGTGAGGAAAAATAGTCGCGCCCAGCAACTTCGCATTGCCATGCACTGCATCGATCCCAAAGAGAATTGGGATCGCTCGGTGCGATTCCCCGTTATTGAGCGATGCGCGATAATAGTCATCGACCATATCCAGCCAGGCCGCGGCAGTAGTGCGAACATTATTGCCGGGTGCGGCATTTCCGCCCGCCAAAATTGAGCCTAACTTGTAGACTCGCAAATCAGCTGGTGAGATCGAAGCGATATCTGCCTGTATCATTTGGCCGATCTTCTCTTCCAAGCTCATTTGATTCAGAAGTTGCGCCACGAAAGACTCCACCGAGGGTATCTTCGGAACACGCGCGCCCTCGGGCCAAAGCTCCGGATGTGGAATAATCGGCGGCGACGCGGCCCCGTGTGCCCATGCGCAACAAGCCGATAAAACAAAGACGGCAACCAGACTCGACGTGGAACAGCGGGACATCGTCATCTCCATCGGCGCTCTGCCTTCCTGACTGGTGAAGGCCACTATCGAGTGGCTAAGCGATTGTAATTACTGAAAATTTATTATGATTGACGGAACGATTGTTAGTGACTTGGATCCGCGAATGCGTTGCAGCTTACAGGATTAGAGGCACAAATGTCAGCGCTGTCAACGGGCCCATTCGCGATCGACGGTTCAGCCTCTGCTCTTCTCAGCTTGCTCGATTGGCTGGTGGTCGGGATTTACGCCACGGCCCTGGTAGTGCTCGGTGTTCTCATGTCACGGCGGCGTATCGGCCCGGTGGACTACTTCTTAGCCTCGCGGGCCACGAGGTGGCCTGCCATCGGTCTCGCATTATTTGCCTCCAACATGTCTTCCACAGCGTTGGTAGGCCTCGCGGGCGGCGCTTATGCGATCGGCATTTCGGTCTATAACTACGAGTGGAGCGCCAATGTGATATTGGTGTTTTTCTGCGTATTTCTTCTGCCGTTCATCATTCGCAGCCAGACTTTCACCATGCCTGAATTTCTGGAACGGCGTTACGATCGACGCGCTCGCCTGCACTTTGCGCTGCTCACCTTGTTTCTGAATATTTTTGTCGACTCGGCTGCGATCCTTTACAGCGGATCGCTCGTGGGTCAGCTGGTATTACCCGGCTGGCCAATTTGGCTGATCGTGACCCTGTTGGCCGGCGCAGCAGGGCTGTACACCGCTCTCGGCGGCCTGCGTGCCGTGATTTATACCGAAGCGGTGCAGGCAGTCGTGTTGATCGCCGGAGCGCTGCTGATTTCCATTGGCGCTTTCAGCCGCGCCGGAGGCTGGCATTCGGTCATGAGCTCAGTGGATCCAGCGTTTACCTCACTGATCAGACCGTCGCACGATTCCGGGGTGCCATGGCCGGGATTGCTGCTCGGGATTCCGTTACTAGGGTTTTATTACTGGTGCACGAATCAATCGATTGTGCAGCGCATGTTGTCGGCCAAAAACATCGATCATGCGCGTTGGGGCGCGCTGTTTGCCGGAATGTTGAAGCTGCCCGTGTTGTTTTTGATGGTGCTGCCGGGCACCTGCGCTCTGATTCTTTTTCCGCATCTGACGCGCCCCGACATGGTGTACCCCAACTTGATCTTAAGAGTGCTGCCTGCGGGCCTGGTGGGCTTGGTCGTGGCCGGGTTCATTGCGGCGACGATGGTGTCGATATCGTCGATGCTCAATTCGGCTTCGACACTGCTCACCATGGATATCGTCAAGCAGTTCAGGCCGTTGCTATCGGACGCGCACGTGGTTCGCATCGGCAAGCTGAGCACGGCGATCCTGCTCGTGATTGCCGTGGCTTGGGCGCCGCAGCTGCAGCGCTTCCCCTCGCTGTGGCAGTACCTGCAGGCGGTGCTGGCATACGCTGTGCCGCCCGTCGTCGCCGTGTTTCTGTTAGGGATGTTCTGGCGCGGCGCCAACGCGGACGGGGCGGCGGCGGCCATGCGATGGGGTTCGGTTTTGGGCTTTGCTTTGTTCCTGGTGAATGTAGTGTTCCAGTGGACGCATTTTCATTTTCTCTACGCGGCACCCATCCTGACCCTGCTCGACAGCGCCATTCTCGCTGCGGTGAGCCTGCAAAGACCAGAGCGGGTTTCCGTTGTGAGCGAGGCCACCATGTGGACGCTTGGCTTTAGCCGCTCTGAGCGAGTACGGCTGCGGAACACGCCATTTTGGCAAGACTACCGAATCCATGCGGCGGTACTGTTGGTGCTGACAGCCGCAATTGTCATTATCTTCCGATGATTCTCGATAGAGACTTAAGCTCGGGCCCGTGCCGGTCCCAGCACAGTACACTGCCTTGCTCATACCAATCGCCCAGCACGATGCGTGTGCGAGGCCGGCCATCGACCTCCAGCGCGTGGATGGCGGGGCGATGCGTATGGCCGTGCAAGAGTGTCGAGGTTCCCGCACCGCGCAGCGCCAGAGCGACCGAGTCCGCATTCACATCGGTGATGGAGTTTTCCATCGCTTGGGTGTGCGCCTGGCTGCCGGCGCGTGCCGCACCCGCCAGTGCGCGGCGCGCGGCAATCGACAGGGCGAGGAATCGCCGCTGCCAGTCGGCGTCCCTGACGGTGGCACGCAGGCGCTGATAGGCCCGATCGTCAGTGCACAAGGCGTCGCCGTGCATCACCAGCACCGGCTCGCCGTAAAGCGTGACCATCAGCGGATCGGGCAGCAGCTGTGCGCCGCTCGCCTCGCAAAATTGCCGCGATAATAAAAAGTCGCGGTTGCCGTGCATCACGAAGCAGGGCACGCCCTCCGTTGTGAGGGTGTGCAATCCGGCGATTGCCGCTGATTGCGCGGGGTCCGGGGCGTCATCGCCGATCCAGGACTCGAACAGGTCTCCGAGAATATAGAGCGCCTCCGCGTTGCGGGCTTCGGTTTGCAAAAACGCTAAAAATTGCTCAAGGATTGCGGGCCGGCTCGCGTCGATGTGCAAATCCGAGATAAATAGCGTGGCCAATCGAAATACCAGGGATGGACCCCTAGGGGGCTGGAACCCGCTCGATTTTCATGATAACGACCGGCTTGAGCGGCGTTTCTTCCATGATTTCGTGCTTGCCCGTGGCGACGTTGCCGATACGGTCGACCACGTCCATGCCGGCAATCACGCGTCCGAACACGGCATAACCCCAGCGGGTTTGATTCGGATCCAGCGCCGCGTTGTCGTTGATGTTCACGTAGAACTGCGCATTGCCGCCATGCGGCTCCGTGCTGCGCGCAAGGCCAACGGTGCCGCGGACATTGCTGAGCCCGTTGCCCGACTCGTTTACCACGGTGGCAGGTGCCGGTTTCGGTGTGTAATCAACATTGAATCCGCCGCCTTGGATGACGAAATTGGCGACGGCTCGATGAATCAAGGTATTGGTGTAGTGGCCTTTGTCAACGTAAGCCAAAAAGTTCGCCGCCGTGAGTGGCGCACGTTCGGCGTTTAATTCAATCGTAAAATTGCCCATGGATGTCACGACCTGCACCTGCGGCGAAGGCGTTGACGCTGCTGCTTTGCCGATGGTTTTTGGCGCTGGCGGGGTCTCTGCTGCAAATGTGGGCTGCAGACAGGCCGCGGTTAGAAAGCTGAGCATGACTAATAGGTGTTTCATGCGCCGAGATTCTACTCGAATAGGTACAATCTTGAGATGTCCTTAAATAATGAGACGCCGGTCGTCACACGCTTTGCGCCCAGCCCCACGGGTTCCCTGCACCTCGGCAACGCTCGGACTGCGCTTTTCAGCTATCTTTGGGCGCGTAAAAGCGGCGGGAAATTCATTTTGCGCATCGAGGATACGGATTCCGAGCGTAGCCAAGCGCGCTTCCGCGATCAATTGATGGACGACATGCGTTGGCTGGGTCTTGACTGGGACGAAGGTCCGGATGTCGGCGGCCCGTCTGCTCCTTATTCCCAGGCCGAACGCGGCGAGTTTTATCGGGGACTGTTTGCGGAGTTGGCCAACCGGGGCCTGGCTTATCCTTGCTACTGCACGGCTGAAGAGTTGGAGCTGTCGCGAAAATTACAAAGGATGTCCGGCAAGCCGCCTCGTTACGCGGGAACCTGCAGGGAATTGACGGCCGAGCAGCGCGCGGAACGAGAACGCCGAGGCACATCTTCGACCCTGCGTTTTGCCGTCCCCGAGAATCAAACCATTGAATTTGCCGATGCAGTGCACGGGCCGCAGCGCTTTGCCTCCAAGGACATCGGGGATTTCATCATCCGCCGTGAAGACAACACGCCGGCGTTCTTCTTTTGCAATGCCGTCGATGACTCCGCGATGGGCGTGACGCAAGTGTTGCGCGGCGATGATCATCTCACCAACACCCCCCGCCAGATCATGCTTTTGAATGCGCTCGGCATGCGATGCCCGGGCTATGGACATGTCGGCCTGCTGCTTGGGGAGGACGGCGCGCCGTTGTCGAAGCGTCATGGCAGCACCAGCGCGCACGAGTTTCGCGAGCGCGGTTTTTTAAGTATCGCGGTGCTCAACCATTTGTTTCGCCTCGGACACACGAGCGACGTCGATAGTTGGCTGCCCCTTTCTGAGATGGCGCAGCATTTCCGTCCCCAACACTTAGGCAGGGCGCCCGCGCGATTCGAGGAGGCGCAGCTTCTTCATTGGCAGAAAGTATCCTTGGAGCGGCTGTCCGCGGAAGCTATCGGCGTATGGTTGGGCGCCGATGACTCGACGCAGTTCATCGAACTGGTGCGCCACAATGTTGTGTTGCCGGGCGATGCGATTGCTTGGCGTGCAGTAGTGCGCGGGGAGCTCGCGCCGCTGGGCGCCGAAGAGCAGCGTGTTGTTGCCGCCGCAGGCGCTGATTTTTTCGCGGCGGCGGCTGATGCCTATGAGCGGTCGAATGCCGATTTGAAAGTGCTGACAGGCATTCTGAAGGAGCGTACCGGGCGCAAAGGGGCGGATTTGTTCATGCCGTTGAGAATTGCTTTGACCGGGCAAGCGCATGGCCCGGAACTTGCCCCGCTCCTCAAGCTCATGGCCCCGCAGATGGTTCGGCGCCGGTTGCTGTCGCATGCTCAAAATCCATAACTCGCTGAGCGGTGTAAAAGAGGAGTTCAAGCCTCTTCTTCCCAATCAGGTCCGCATGTACGTGTGCGGAATGACCAACTACGACTACATCCATGTGGGGCACGCCCGCATGCTGGTGGCCTTCGATTTGGTTCAGCGCTATCTGCGCTTCCTTGGATTTAAAGTGACGTACGTGCGCAATGTCACCGACATCGACGACAAGATCATAGAGCGGGCAGCCGCGAACGGCGAGAACTGGGCAGATCTAGCGCGCCGTTTCACCGTGGCGATGCACGAAGACTGTGCTGTTCTGGGTCTTCAGCCGCCGGATTTGGAACCGCGAGCGACGGAGTTCATCGGGCCGATCATCGCAATGATCCAAACGCTGATCGAGAAAGGCTACGCGTATGAGGCGAGCAATGGCGATGTCATGTATTCGGTGCGCAAGTTTCCGCAATATGGGCGGCTTTCAGGAAAAAAAATCGACGACTTGCGCTCAGGCTCGCGCGTCCAAGTTGACGAGGCCAAGCATGATCCGCTTGATTTCGTGCTCTGGAAACATGCGAAACCCGGCGAACCCTCCTGGGAATCGCCCTGGGGCTTGGGAAGGCCGGGCTGGCACATCGAATGCTCGGCGATGTCTACCAGCTTGTTGGGCAGCTATTTCGACTTGCACGGCGGAGGCGAGGACTTGAAATTTCCGCACCACGAAAACGAAATCGCCCAGTCCTGCGCTGCCTGCGACTCACCGTTCGTGCGCCTATGGATGCACAACGGATTCGTTCGCGTCAACGACGAAAAAATGTCCAAATCACTGGGGAATTTTTTCACCGTGCGGGAGGTGCTCAAGACGCTGCGCGATCCTGAAGTCCTGCGATTCTTTTTGCTGAGCAGTCAGTATCGAGGTCCCATCAACTACTCTGCGGCGCAGCTCGCGCAGGCTGATGAAACGTTGCTGGGTCTCTACCGGGCGTTGAAAGATACGCACTCGGCGGGCACGGTCTCTGCCGATCCTGCTGAGATCGCGCGGTTTCGCCAAGCGATGGATGATGACTTCAATACGCCCGAAGCCCTCGCCGTGCTGCAAGGTGTGGCGCGAAGCTTGAATCTGGCGAAGGCAGCGGGAGATACGGCCAAGGCGTGGCTGGCCGCGGCCACCCTGCGTGCGATGGGAGCGATTCTGGGAGTACTGCAACAAGATCCGGACGCTTACTTGAAGCGAAGTGCCGGAACTAAAAATTTATCGGATCAAGAAATCGACATGCTGCTGAATTTGCGCCGGTCGGCGCGCGCCGCCAAGGATTTTGCCGAATCAGACCGGATTCGCAACCTGCTGACCGCGGCCGGCGTTGTCTTGGAGGACAAGCCGGGCGGCAGCACGGAATGGCGGCGCGCCTAGGCGCCGCCCCGCTTCAATCCTCGGAGCGGCGCGATGCAAAGATCCCGACGGCGAGACCAACCACGGCAGCGATGCCAATCACCTGCCAGGGATTGTCGCGTACATACGTGTCGGTGCGCTTACCGTATTCTTGGGCTTGATCACGCACGCGCTTACCAACTTCCTGGGCCTGGTCCCGCAATTGCGCGGCCGTATCCGCCGCCGCGCTCCGGGCCGCTGCCAGGGCAATTTTGACCTTGGCACGTACTTTGGCAATGTCCGGTGCGTCGACATCTTTTAATGCCTTGGTCAAGTCCTCGACATTATCGAGAAAATTTTTCACTTGCCCGTTGGCGTGGTCGCTGATGCTGCGTGCTGTATCCGATACTGATTCCATTTTGTACTCCTTAGTCTTAGACCCGACGGCCCAGGCTCATCAAAAAAGTAACGATCGCGCCGATCAAAAATACAATGAACAGAATCTTGGCAATGCCGGCCGCGCCAGCGGCGACGCCACCAAAACCAAAGAACGCGGCAATCAGCGCGATTACAAAGAAAACAACGGCATAGTGAAGCATCCTCGCACCTGTCATTATTGGCAGCGGCCTGCTGACCCTACCAGTATTGAGAAGGCCGGCATGTACCGCAGTAGGTCAGGGACCACGCCCTGCGTAGGACATACCTCACGATGTCGACAATGAAAGTATTATTGATTGTCTATCACTCCATGACGGATGGGACCCGGCAGATGGCCAGCGCCGCAGCGGCCGGTGCGCGGAGCGAGACAGGCGTGGGCGTGTTGCTCCTACCGGCAGCGGAAGCGCATGCCTCGGAGGTGATCCGCGCCGATGGCTTTATCTTTGCCACACCGGAAAACTTGGCTGCCATGAGCGGAATGATGAAGGACTTTTTCGACCGCACCTATTATGCGGCGCTCGATAGAGTAAACGGTAAACCGTTCGTTACTTTGGTTTGCGCCGGGAGCGACGGGCGCAATGCTGCTCAGCAAATAGCGCGCATCGCGCTGGGCTGGCGCCTGAAGCCCATCGCCGCTCCCTATATCGTGTGCACGAGCGCGCAGACCGCCGAACAAATTCTGAAACCGAAGATCATCGAGCCTGCAAGCCTGGCCCACTGTTCGGAGCTTGGGAAGACCATGGCAAGTGGTCTCGCGCTGGGAATCTTCTAACGAGCGTTAAATCATGAGTTCTTGGCGAAACATCCTTTCGCGGGATGCCGTCCCGCCGTATGCTAGCGTATGCAAGAAAACCACCAGACCTCCCTCCAATTACGCTCCTTGGTAAAGAACAGTGCAGAGATGGAACTCTCGCTGGCGAGCACGACGATTGCGCAGCCGCTGGCGGATGAAGTCATCGTGCGCATCGAAGCGGCCCCCATCAATCCCTCTGATCTCGGCTTACTATTGGCGAATGCGGATTGGACGCAAGCCAAATTGTCCGGGAGCGCCGAGCAGCCTGTCGTCACGACGCCAATCAGCTCCAATGCGCTGCAAGCCATGGCGGCGCGGGTTGATATATCCATGCCGGTCGGCAACGAAGGCGCCGGACGGGTGGTCGAAGCAGGATCTTCCGATCGGGCTCAAGCATTGCTCGGCAAAACCGTCGCGGTGTTAGGCGGCGCAATGTATTCGCAGTATCGATGCGTCAATGTGAACCAGTGTTTGGTACTCCCCGAGGGTGCTAGCGCGGCGGAGGGCGCCTCGTGCTTCGTCAATCCCCTCACTGCGTTGGGGATGGTGGGGACGATGCGCCGCGAAGGCCACAGAGCCTTGGTGCATACCGCAGCAGCGTCCAATCTTGGGCAGATGCTCAACCGGCTATGTCTTGCTGATGGCATTGGCTTGGTCAACATTGTTCGAAAGCAAGAACACGAAAGGGTTTTGAAGGCGGCAGGTGCGGTGCATGTGTGCCGTACCGACTCGAGCACTTTTCTCAAGGACTTAACGGATGCCCTGGCGGCAACCGGGGCCACGCTCGCGTTTGATGCGATTGGCGGCGGTCCGCTGGCAGGCCAGATTCTGGGCTGCATGGAAGCCGCCGTGAATCGAAGCGCGACCGTCTATAGTCGTTATGGATCCACCACCCACAAGCAGGTTTATATATACGGCGCCCTCGACATGAGCCCGACCGTGCTGAATCGCAATTATGGAATGGCGTGGGGTACAGGCGGCTGGCTATTGACGCCGTACATCGAAAAAATAGGACCACTCGCTTTCCAGGAACTGAAGGAACGTGTGCTGAAGGAATTAAGGACCACCTTTGCCAGCCATTATTCGCGAGAGATCTCGCTGACAGAGGCGCTGCAGCCGGACATCATCGCTGCCTATTCCAAACGAGCCACGGGCGAAAAATACCTCATCAATCCCAATAAAGGGCGCTGAAGTAGACAGATGAACAGAGGGCCGCGGCTGTACGCACTCGAAAATCGTCATGCGCGCAAGCATGCCGCCGCTGCGGGGCATTGCATCATCTCTTCCTTCGACCCCGACGAGCATTGGAGTCGATGAAATCGAAGTGCAATTGAAGCGATGATTGTAAAGATCACTTAAATTAGGCATGAGGGGTAAGAAATATGAAACGCATTGTCCAGGTTGTTGGTTTTGCATTTTGCATGTTCGCCGCGGTTGGAATAGCCAACGCCGACAAATACGACGACACCGTTACGCTGTTTAAGAATGCCGGTGAGAGCGCCGTGTTTTTTAAAGAAAGTTATGGCTATGCAGTGTTTCCCAACATTGGCGAAGCGGGCTTTGTCGTGGGCGGAGCCTATGGCAAAGGCCGAGTTTACGCCCACGGAAAATATGTGGGCGATGCGACCATGAAACAACTCAGCGTTGGATTCCAAGCCGGAGGCCAGGACTACAGCGAGATCATTTTCTTCAAGGACAGACATGCGTTCGATGATTTCGAATCCGGCAAATTCGAGTTCTCGGCCGGTGCGAAAGCCGTGGCGATCACCGCCGCCGCCAATGCCAGCGCGGGTACCAATGGCGTCACCTCCGGAGCCAGCGCCGGAAAAAAAGATGCCGTCACCGACGGGGATTGGAACAACGGCATGGAGGTATTCACGATTGCCAAGGGCGGCTTGATGTATGCAGCCGCTGTGGCAGGCCAGAAATTTGAGTTTAAGTCTCGCGGAGCCGCTGAAAAATAAAATGATCGGAGGAGAGGGATGAAAATGCGCCGTGCGGACGCACGCTGGAGTGCGTCGATCGTGATGTGTTCGACGGTATGGCTGCTGATTTCGGCCCAGCTGACTCCTGCGGCCGACGCGAGCGGCAAGCCCGTTGACGGCGCGAGGATTACCAACGCCGACAAGGAACCCGGCAACTGGCTCACCTATGGGCGCACATACAGCGAGCAACGCTATAGCCCGCTGGCGGCCATCAATGACAAGAACGCCCACAACCTCGGCCTCGCGTGGTTCGCTGATCTTGATACCAATCGCGCGCAGGAAGCGACGCCCTTAGTCATCGACGGGACACTGTACATTTCGACGGCATGGAGCCTGGTCAAAGCCTACGATGTTCGCACCGGGCGGCTGATTTGGGCTTACGACCCGCAAGTAAAACGGGAACTCGGCGTGAATGCCTGCTGCGATGTCGGCAACCGCGGTGTTGCCGCTTGGAATCGTAAAATCTTCGTGGGCGCCTATGACGGGCGGCTGATTGCGCTCGACGCGGCGACTGGCGCCCCGGTATGGAGCACGCAGACCGTCGATACCAGCAAGCCTTATACAATTACTCAGGCGCCGCGGGTCATCAACGGCCGGGTGATCATCGGCAACAGCGGCGGTGAATACGGGACACGCGGTTACATTTCCGCTTATGACGCGGAGAGTGGCAAGCTCTCCTGGCGCTTCTATACCGTCCCCGGAGATCCCTCCAAGCCATTTGAAAATGAGGCGATGACTCGCGCCGCCAAGACTTGGTCGGGCGAGTGGTGGAAACTCGGGGGCGGAGGTCCGGTGTGGGATGCAATCTCCTACGATCCGCAACTCAACTTGCTTTATTTCGGGGTGGGCAATGGCACGCAGTGGGCGCGCTCGGCGCGCAGTGCGGGTAAGGGGGATAATCTCTATCTCGCCTCAATTATCGCGCTGCATGCCGATACGGGGCAATATGCTTGGCACTACCAGGCCACTCCTGGTGAGGAATGGGACTTCGACGCCGTTCAGCAATTGGTCCTCGCTGACCTTAAAGTCAATGGAATGGTGCGCCAAGTGCTGATGCAGGCCAATAAGAATGGTTTTTTTTACGTGCTCGATCGCAAGAGCGGCGCGCTCATCTCTGCGAAGGCCATCGTGCCTGTTACGTGGGCTAGCGGCATTAATCTAAAGAGCGGGCGTCCGATTGAGAACCAGGATGCTCGGTACAGCGACACCGGCAAACCCATCGACGTCAAGCCGGGGCCCCTGGGGGCGCATAGCTGGCAGCCGATGGCATTCAATCCTAAGACCGGCTTGGTATACATACCCGCACAGCAAGTGCCGATCCGGTACATACCCTTGCCAAGCATGCCCATCGCACCGATCGGCTGGAACCTTGGCGTCGCCTTGGCCTCGGTGCCGACACCAATCGAAGGCTTCCTGCTTGCCTGGGATCCAGCGAGGCAACGTGAAGCTTGGCGCGTGACCTACCAGGGCCCATGGAACGGCGGCGTCGTCACGACTGCGGGCAACATTGTCGCGCAAGGAGATGCGGCGGGCAATTTCAATGTTTACCGCGCGGATAACGGCGAGAAGCTGTGGTCCATGTTTGCGCAGTCGGGGATCATCGGCGGGCCAAGCACATTCGAAGTCGGCGGCGAACAATACATTGCCGTGTTGAGCGGGTGGGGCGGCAGTTTTGCATTGAGCGGCGGCAAGGCCGCCGCGATGTCCGGGAATATACGCAACGTGAGTCGACTGCTGGTTTTCAAGCTCGGCGGTACGGCAATGCTGCCGCCGCTCGCACCGCGTTCCTTCGTCATCAACCCCCCGCCGGAGCCCTCGGACACTGCATCGCTTGCGCACGGCGAGCCCTTGTACGACCAGTATTGCAGTGCATGCCATGGCGAGCATGCGATGGGCGGTGGCGTGGTTCCGGATTTGCGCGCATCGAACTTCTTAGGATCGGATTTTTTCTACAACATCGTGCTGGATGGGGCGTTGAGGGATGCAGGCATGGCATCGTTCAAGAGTGCGCTGAGCCGCGAGGATGCAGCCGCGATTCGCAATTTCGTCATTCACCAAGCCAACCAGAGCGCATCGAAATAGACGCATTAGGCTTTCGACGTGATCGCAAGTCCATCCGTAAGAAAGTCCTTACACCGATTCAATCGTTGCAGGGATAGCACACGCATACCATTTGTCACACTATCGCCGCAGGATGCATTAAGGGCGGCAGCGCTCTTTTCAGCTTTCAATAACGTCGAACGATAGGGGACATAGTATGGGTCGTGGAATACTGCTTTGGATGTTAGGGATTCCTCTTCCGATCATTCTACTGCTGGCGATGTGTTCACACCGCTGAAGGAGAATCTCGTGGATCAAACAATAACTACGGGATCCGCCGTCAAAAACGCGGATCTTTCCGCATCGCCCTCCAAACACGCCGCATCGTGGCAATCCATAATCGCCGGCGCTGTTGTAGCAATGTCAGCGACACTTATCATGATTGCCTTGGGTTCGGGGATTGGTTTCGCCTCAATTTCACCCTGGGCAGATCACGGCGTGACCGCCACCACCTTCGCGATCAGCACTGCCATTTGGTTGATCCTCACGCAATGGATTTCCTCCGCTTTGGGCGGCTACCTTGCCGGGAGATTGCGTACGCGATGGGCGGGCGTTCATACGCATGAGGTATTTTTTCGTGATACGGCGCATGGACTCATTACTTGGGCTGTGGCCACTATTTTGGTTGCCGGTGTAGTGACGAGCGGCGCGATGTCAGGTGTGGGCGCCGCCGGGCGCGCAACTGCGCAAGTCGCAGCGGCGGGAGTTCAAGGAGCAGCGACAGGCGCTGCGGCCACAGGCACCCAAGGTACTGCGGGTTCTTCGAGCAGCGCAGGGTCGCCCGTGTCGGCATACACGTTGGATAAGCTATTTCGGCCCTCGGGGAGCAACACCAGCAGTTCAGGATCGGGTGCCAGCGGTGCGGATTATAGAACCGAAACGACGCACATCATTGCCAACGCCCTTTCCACCGGCAGCGTCCCCGATGCGGACAAGACATACCTCGTGGACCAAGTTGCCGCGCGCACCGGGATTCCCCAGGCGGAAGCGCAGGCCCGAGTGGATAATTTCATCAGCTCAGTGATGCAGGCGCAGGCGAAGATCAAGGAAGAGGCTGATGCTGCGCGCAAAGCCGCGTCTCAAGCATCTATTTATCTCGCTTTGTCGATGTTGATTGGCGCCTTCATTGCCAGTGTTTCGGCGGCCGTGGGTGGCCGGTTACGGGATGAACACATTTAACCTGGAGTGCCTAATGGAATCAAACAACCAGCTGCACGAGCTGATCAGCGAAACGGAAAAGCTATTGGCCAAGCTGGCTGACGAGGACACGCCGGAAATCGAAAAGCTGCGCAACAAGCTCGGAAAGTCCATGGCACAGGCAAAGGACGCGCTTGATATCCCGCCGACGGAAAACGGGCCGTCGAGGCATGTGAAAGTTCGCCATGTCGCGGCTTCTTTCAATGACTATGTGCGAAATTACCCGTGGCTGGCATTGGCGACGGGGGTATTGGTTGCCTCCTCGATCGGAATTCTCTCCACAAGCGCGACGCGCCGCTCCATGCACCATTAGTGCTGATCCGCGCTCTGTGCGGGACGACGGTATTCTTGGCGTCGACCGCCGGCCCTGCACTCGCGGGCACCGTGACACCTGAAGCAGCGGCTGGCGCGACCGCAAGTCTGCCTTGGAAGCTCACTTTAGGTGATTACACCTATGCCACGTACTTTGGAACCGACGTAAATCTTCGCTGGCGCGAAAATGATACGAGCGGTTGGGTAGGCGTATATTCCGATCGAGTATTCGGCACGCAAGCTAGGGTTGGCGCCGATACGTCATTGAGCTTGGGAAAATATGTGCAATTACAACCTTCGCTTCAGGCAGCTTCGCGTGGATTTCTCGGCGCCAGCATCACCCTGCAAGCGGGCGGGGAGTGGTACGGACTTGCCGGCTTCGGCCGCACCGATTCGCGGCCCTACTTCAACCTCAATTTCGATCCCAACGATGCATTGACCTTTGGAGCCGGTCACCACGCGAAAAACGGGATTAGCTATCTGATATTTGTGGTTGCCGACGATCGGTTCCACACGGGGCAACGAGACTGGCATGCCAATGTGCAGATACCGTTCGGCGCTTCGCACGCCACGTTTGATGTGTTGCGAAAAAGCGGATTGACCGATACCGGGCCCATTACCGGCTGGGGTTTCAGCGCTAACTGGGATTGGCCGAAATGCTTCATACGCATCGCCTACGATCCTTACCAGAACTTTTCGAGCCAAAATGCCTGGCGTTTCGCTTCCGGCTTGCGTTTCTAGGCGACAGGAGGCCTCGATGAGCCGCACAGGCGGTGAGATGCCGGTGGTGCTGGCTGAGCTCAGCGTGAATCATTTAAGATCCTGCGGCATGAGTACATCATCCGCACCTTTGGACGGCATCAAGGTCCTCGATTTCTCGCACGCCCTCGCCGGACCTTATTGCACCATGCTGATGGCAGCGTATGGCGCCGAGGTGCTCAAGGTTGAGAGCCCAGAGGGGGATATAGGCCGTACCTGGGGCCCCCCATTTCATGGCGCCGATGCAGCCTATTTTGTCGGTCTGAATAGCGGCAAGCAGAGTCTGGCAATTGATTTGAAGACATCGGAAGGTCTGAACTCCTGCCGCAAACTGGCTGCCCAGGCTGATATCCTAATCGAGAATTTTAGGCCCGGCACCATGAACCGGCTGGGGTTGGACTACGCTTCATTGTCCGCGGCGAATCCAAGGCTCATTTATGTTTCCATCTCCGGTTATGGACAGACCGGCCCACGGCGCTTGGAGCCGGCCATGGATCTCATCATCCAATCCGCCTCGGGTCTGATGAGCATCACGGGGACGGCGGCCGGCGAGACCGTGAAAACGGGCCACTCGATCGCGGACATCACCGCCGGGTTGTTCTCGTTGATTGGAGCGCTGCTGGCGATAGAAGCACGCCACCGAACTGGCCGCGGTCAATTCGTGGATGTGTCCATGATGGACACGGTGATGTCGACCATGCTCCCGAGCTTTGCGCGCTACCTCGCCTCAGGATTAGTTCCAAAGCCCATGGGAACGTTGTTCGATGGCATTGTCCCTTACCGAAATTTCGTCTGCGCTGACCGGGAAATCACTGTTGCAGTCGCAAGCGACAAGCTTTGGAAGAGCTTCTGCGAAGCAATCGGCAGGACGGACCTTACGGACCACAGCGACTATAAGACCAACCCTTTGCGAGTGAAGAATCGAGCGGTTCTGGAACCGGTTTTGGAAGTCATGTTTCGTTCGCGACCGGCGGATCACTGGGTTCAGCTGCTTTCCAAGTTCGGCGTGCCGGCCACTGTGGTGCGAAATCTCAAAGAGGTCATCGAGGATGAACAAACAAGCGTGCGCAACATGACCCCTACGGTGCAGCATCCGGTCGCCGGGGCCATACGCGTTCTTGGTGTGCCCGTGCAACTATCCGAGACTCCGGGGCGCATCGGCGGTGCATCACCGCTGTTGGGCGCGGACACCGAGGCCATTTTGAAGAGCATCGGCGCGGACATTTGACTTACGCTTGAGAGCGATTCCAAGTGAGCCTCTTGGTCACCGCGTAATTCCACACGGCGCCGAGTACGATTCCCGCCATGGCGGCCAAATACCGCGAACCGCTTATTTCATTGATATAGGTCGCCAGCCCGACGTTCATGAAGGCGCCCAGACTGCAAGCGAGATTGAAGGACAGCCAGCCGCGCAACCAGCGCACGCCGCGCAAGCGCTGATCGCGGTAAGTCAGTAGGTTGTTGACAGCGAAATTAAACGTCATCGTGCAGATGGTCGCGATCGCTTGCGCCGTTGGAAAACCCTGGTGCCCGAGCTGCAACAGCAGCGTGAGCAGTGTCAGGTGAACCAACACCCCGAACGCCCCAACGATACAAAAGGCGATAAATCTGACCGGGATAAGATGCCCGACCAATTTATCGAGCAGCAGCATGGCGTACTCCCAAGCTGTGGCAGAATCGAGCTTACTGGTACCGGCTTGGCGCAGGCGGAAGGTATAGGGTAGTTCCTTGAAGCGCAGCGGCTGCGGCGAGGAGGCAAACAAATCGGTGAGGATCTTGGTGCCGATAGTGGAAAGCTTGCGCACCGCGCCTTCAAATACCGAGCGGCGCATCATGAAAAACCCGCTCATCGGGTCAGTCAACGAGTCGGGCACCAACACACGGCTGAAACGCTTACCGAAGTTACTCAATCGAACGCGCGCCGCATTCCAATCGCCGGTACCGCCGCCCTGCGAGTAGCGTGTGCCGACCACCATATCGATATCCTCGGCGCGCAGTTGCGCCAGCATTTGCGGCAGCAGACGCTCATCGTGCTGCAGGTCACCATCAATGACTGCCAGATAGGGCGCAGAACTTGCCAACATTCCCTCCACGCAGGCAGAGGATAATCCGCGGCGCCCGATGCGCTGAATGCAACGCACGCGAGAATCTCGCTGCGCCAGCTCCCTTGCGAGATCCGCGGACCCGTCGGTGGAGTCATCGTCCACATAAATGATTTCCCAGGCGGACTCGCCCATGCAGGTGCGGATGCGCTCAGTGAGATCAACGAGGTTTTCGCGTTCATTGAAGGTGGGAACGACGATGGAGACCTCGGGGCCTCGACAAGGGAGCGGCGGGTCCAAGTGGCTCAACTCGTTGAATTCTTTGTTTGAAGTGATTTGGGGACGCGGCCGGGTCGTGGTTACCTATAGTATAAATTCGAGGCTCGGTTCACAAGGACGCCAGGCAAGCGGACAGCCGAACTGCTACGATTGCCGCCCCGTCGAGATCAAATAATTTTCGGGGTGTAGCTCAGACTGGTAGAGCGCTACGTTTGGGACGTAGATGTCGCAGGTTCGAATCCTGTCACCCCGACCACATAAGCGACGATTTTCTCCGCGGCCTGATCGGCATCCGTTTCAACCGTGTTGACGCGAATTTCCGGATGTTCGGGCGGCTCGTAGGGCGAATCGATGCCGGTGAAATGCTTCAGCTCACCGGCACGGGCCTTCTTGTAAAGGCCTTTCACGTCACGCTGCTCGGCGACCTCCAGCGGCGTTTCGACGTAAATTTCGATGAATTCGCCAGGGTGCGACATCTCACGGACCATGCGCCGCTCGGCCCGGAAAGGCGAAATAAACGCTGTCAACACAATAAGCCCCGCATCCGTCATCAGCTTCGCAACCTCACCAATGCGGCGGACATTCTCGACCCGATCGGCATCGGTGAATCCTAAGTCCCTGTTCAAACCGTGCCGGATATTATCGCCGTCGAGCAAAAAGCTGTGCTTGCCGAGCGCATAAAGCTTTTTCTGCACAAGGTTCGCGATGCTGGATTTACCAGCGCCGCTCAGACCGGTAAACCACAGCAGTTTTGGCTGCTGGTGTTTCAGCCGGGCATGCGCGTCACGGTCGACGTCAAGATGCTGCCAGTGAACGTTGCTCGAGCGGCGCAGCGCGAAATGCAGCATGCCGCCTGCGACGGTTGCATTGCTGATCTTGTCGATCAGGATGAATCCGCCTAGCTGACGGCTCTTCCCGTAGGCTTCGAACACCAGCGGCTTGTCCGTGGACAGGTTCGCAACGCCGATCGCATTGAGTCCCAAGGTCTTCGCTGCAAGATGCTCCAGGGTATTCACGTTGATTTGATACTTGGGGCCGTGGACGGTCGCCGTTACCAGCTGCGTCGCGAGCTTAAGCCAGTAGGGACGGCCGGGCAGAAGGGGCTCATCTGCCATCCAAACTATGGTCGCTTCGAACTGATCCGCGATCTCGGGGGAATCGTCCGCGGCGACGATCACATCGCCGCGGCTGCAATCCAGTTCCTCGGCAAGGGTAAGCGTGACGGATTGTCCGGCAACCGCTGCCTCAAGGTCCGCGCCCGATGTCACGATACGAGCGACCCGGGTAGTCCTGGCCGAGGGTAGCACCCGCACCGCGTCGCCGGGCCTGATGATGCCTTCGGAGATCAACCCGGCAAAACCGCGGAAATCCAGGTTCGGACGATTGACCCATTGAACTGGCATGCGAAACGGGCGGCGTTGCGATCCCATGCTATCGACTTCGATGTTCTCAAGATGCGCAATGAGCGTGGGGCCGGTGTACCAGGGGGTCTTGCCGGAAGTCGAGGCGATGTTGTCCCCCGCGAGGCTTGACATCGGAATCGCAACGACTTGGCGGATGCCGATGCTCTCGGCAAAGACGCGGTACTCGGCGGTAATCGCCTCGAATATGCCCTGATCGTAACCAACTAAATCCATTTTGTTGACTGCCAGCACGAAATGTTGAATGCCGAGAAGGTGGGCAAGATAGCTATGACGGCGCGTTTGAGTGAGCACGCCTTTGCGCGCATCGATAAGAATTACGCCCAGGTCCGCGGTTGATGCGCCGGTGACCATATTGCGGGTGTATTGCTCGTGCCCGGGTGTGTCCGCCACGATAAATTTGCGCTTGTCGGTCGCAAAGAATCGATATGCCACATCGATGGTGATGCCCTGTTCGCGCTCGGCGGCCAAGCCGTCAACGAGCAACGCGAAATCGATGTTCTGACCCTGGGTACCGATGCGCTTGCTGTCGGCATCCAACGCAGCGAGCTGGTCCTCGAAGATCATCTTGGCGTCGTAGAGGAGCCGGCCGATGAGCGTCGATTTGCCGTCATCGACCGATCCGCAAGTGATGAATCGGAGCAGAGATTGATGCTGATGCCGAAACAAATAAGCATCAATGTCTTCGGCCACGAGCTCGGGAGCCGTGTACGAGGCCTGTGCCGAGATATCGGTCATCAGAAATACCCAGACTGTTTTTTCTGTTCCATCGACGCGCCCTGATCTTGGTCTATGGCACGGCCCTGCCGCTCCGAGGTCCTCGTCAACAGCATCTCCTGAATGACCTGTGGCACGCTCGTCGCATTGCTCGCAATCGCCCCGGTGAGGGGATAACACCCGAGGGTTCGAAAGCGGATGGAGCGCATGACGGGTGTTTCGCCTGCACGCAGGCGGAAGCGATCATCGTCGACCATGAGCAGATTGCCGTCGCGCTCCACCGTTGCGCGGGTCGCGGCGAAATACAGCGGCACGATCGGAATATTTTCCAAGTGAATGTACTGCCAGATATCGAGTTCGGTCCAATTGGAGAGCGGAAAAACGCGAATGCTTTCGCCGCGGGTTTTGCGGGCGTTATAGAGATTCCAAAGCTCGGGGCGCTGATTTTTCGGATCCCACCGGTGATTGGCTGAACGAAATGAAAAAATGCGTTCCTTCGCCCGGGATTTCTCTTCATCGCGGCGGGCACCGCCGAAAGCAGCGTCGAATCCGAACTGCGTGAGCGCCTGCTTGAGACCCTCCGTCTTCCAAATATCGGTATGCATTGCGCCGTGATCGAACGGATTGATGCCGCGCGCCAAAGCATCGGGATTTTGATGAACGATCAGCTGCAATCCGCTGCTCTTCGCCACCCTGTCGCGCATCGCGTACATTTCGCGAAATTTCCAGGTGGTATCGACATGCAGCAGCGGGAATGGCGGCGTTGCGGGGAAGAAGGCTTTACGGGCGAGATGCAGCATGACGGCGCTGTCCTTACCCACGGAGTAGAGCATCACCGGCTTTTCGCTCTCGGAGATGACTTCACGCATGATGTGAATGCTTTCGGCTTCCAGCCGCTGCAGATGCGTCAAGATAATGCTCATGGCTGGCGATATTAGCGCATGCGCCGCAGCGAGTAACCGCGGACGTACGGCATTAGCTCATGCATCGTTAAAATGCAACTTAAAAGTTGCATATAGAACTCGCCTGGCCTAATATGCATCCAGGAGGTTGCATATGGACTCATCGACAGACCGCATTGAGAGACGGGTTTTGATTAAAGGAACCGTCGCCCGGGTTTGGCGGGCTCTATCGGACGCCGCCGAATTCGGCGCTTGGTTCGGCGTGGATTTCAAAGGAAAGACCTTTGCCCCCGGCAAAAAAGTTCAGGGCAAAATCAGCTATCCGGGCTACGAACATCTCACGATGGAAATGTTAATAGAGCGGGTGATACCCGAGAGACTATTGTCTTTTCGCTGGCACCCGGCGGCGATTGATCCCATGGTCGACTACTCACAGGAGCCGACCACACTGGTCGTGTTCGAACTTGAAGAAGTGGAGGGCGGCACCATGCTCTCCGTGGCGGAATCGGGGCTGGATAAAATCCCGCTCAATCGCCGGGCAGAGGTCTATCGGCTAAACAGTTCAGGGTGGGACGCGCAAGTGGAAAACGTCAAAAAGCATGTCGCCGAGACGTAAGACCGGCTCGAAGAACCGTTCACTGGAAAACTACGCGCCCGTCTTCGCCGCATTGGGGGATGAGGTGCGGCTGCGGTTGATCGCCGCCCTGTGTATGGGCGGTGCGATGTCGATCACCCACCTGACTTCCGGAATGGATATAACCCGGCAAGCTGTTACCAAACACCTCGGCGTATTGGCGGCGGCAGGCTGGGTGCGAGATGTGAAAGTTGGGCGGGAACGCTTGTGGGAATTTGAGCCCGCCCAACTGGACGAGGCGCGCCGTTCATTGGAACTGATTGGCCGACAGTGGGATCACGCGCTGGCGAAACTAAAATCGCTGGTGGAAAGCGATCCGTCCTAGGCCGATTAGGCGCTTCAAATAACGGCAAACTCCTATATAATCCGCGCGCACTTCCGATTCGGTTTGCTTGAGACCCGAGTATCGGCCTGAAAGATTACGATTGGCGCTGTAACCTATTGATTGCAAAGCGCCCGTAGCTCAACCGGATAGAGCACCGGCCTTCTAAGCCGGCGGTTGCAGGTTCGATTCCTGCCGGGCGCGCCATCTGAAAGTCGGATGTCGACGATGGTGGACGTAGCTCAGCTGGTAGAGCCCCGGATTGTGATTCCGGCCGTCGCGGGTTCGAGTCCCGTCGTCCACCCCACCTTCAAGGCGGGGCGTAACACTCGAGCGTTGCGGGGTTTGACAAGGTTTTTGGGCCGTTAGCTCAGCTGGTAGAGCAGTTGACTCTTAATCAATTGGTCGTAGGTTCGATCCCTACACGGCCCACCATCCAAGGACGTTCTAAGACGTCCAGTAACGTCCACTTCGGTGAGAAAATCGCGGGAAATTGCCTGGAATCTCGACCGGAATTTTCTTTTGCACATCCGTGGATGTCCATTGCCATCCAACGGCAGCCAGCCTGGGTGGGGGCATATTTGGGGGCACTTTGGGACGTCGTAGCGATGATGCCCCTAAAGGACCTCTGGCATCTTGCGGGGACCGCCAACCAGCGTCCGGTATCGGGAAAAGTCCTATCGCGCGGAGATCAAATTGGCAAGTGCGCGTCAAATAAAATGGATAAGGAACAGACGGCATCTGGACGCCGCCGCTGCTGATTGTCGCCGGCCACTTGAGCCAACCCGCAATCATGTAAAGGAGGCGTAATCACTCCTTGATCGCGCGCTCGAGCGTCTGCCGGATGAACCGCTGGTACGGCACGCCACGCTGCCGTGCCGCTCGCTTGACGGCGTTCAGCAGTTCGCCCGGCAGGCGCATGTTGATCCGAGCTTCTTTTGCGGCAAATTCAAACTGTGTCGCCTTCAAGGCGGCAAGATTATATCGCGTGAGGTCGCTGTCGGAGACAAACTGTTCAGCCTCTCGATCAGTCTTAAGTCGAGGCAGTTTCGCTAGGGTCCTGACTTTGCGCTTCATAGTGTTTGATTTCCTTCGCATGCATAAAACGAGCACTGATAGGCCGGATGAATCGCTGCTTCTCAATTTCTCGGTAGGTAAAAGCCACAAGCACGTACCGGCCAGAGGCACCGAGCCCTATGCCTAGGTATCGCGTCTCGGTCGCCGAGTGAGCAGGGTCTGGAAACACCCGCAGCGTTCCTCCGCGGAATGCGCTTTCGATCTCTTCGACCGTGACGCCATGCTTGACGCACTTATCGTGGTTCCCGTCATTCCAATCGAACCCGGCAACTGACTCAGTCATCCAGATACACTAGCAAATGTATGTACAAATGTCCACACATCGAATTTTGCGGCGCTATCGTCGCCGAATACAATGTCATCGGCTTGCGAATGGAGAGTTGAGGATGACGGATTCCGCGGCCTGAAAAAGGGCGACATCGTACGTTGATCGCTCAGGCTGAATTTATTTGGTAGAAAGTCCTGGTTCTCGCAACGGTGTACGCGTGTACGCGTGGCCCCTGCGCCCCGAAGGTTGATCGTGATATTTTTGAAGATGCGAGAAAGAGGGTCGATGTGTCTAGCCGGCTGAGCATTGATCCAGGGAGGTTCAGCTACAGCCACCCTTTCTGGGGGATATCCGTGGGGGCATTTCTAATTTGGCTGTCAGAAAATCATATTACAATCATAAAGATAGGCCGGCAATTTGGTAGCTACACGGCCCACCAATTTCAATGCCTTACGTGAAAAATTCGACATCAGTCTTCTACCTTTCTAACCCAACTTCTACTGGGCGCGTCGTGAGCTCTTTGATCACTGTGCTCTAGACCAACCAAAACAGAGGGTTACGAGAAGAGTACTTACGCGATTCTCCAAAGCCATTTCACCTCCGGACAATTGGTCGTAGGTTGAAATGGGTAATCAATCTCGGGCGTTTACGCGCATCCATCTAGCAATACCGCGCGGCAGCCCGGGGGTAGCGCCAGCGACGTATGTGGCTGTACTGACGCGCGTGCACTTGAGGAACCTTGCTTCGCTACCCAAGGCGGAGTACCTCCGCTGAAACGCACCGTGTCTGATTAGAGATCTGACGCAAAGACTCGGATCGGCGTCTTGGGCCCATTTGGGAGACCGCAAGCTTGGTCTGAGCCGCGAAGACGCTCGGGCGATCTTTCGCGTTTGCGAGGGCTTAAGAGATCATGTTAGAGCATTGATAAAGGCGAATCTAAAGAGCTGGAGGCAGAGCCATGCCAAGTAAGGAAGCTCTCTTTGACTTGGCGAGCTATGCACGCCGCGGACCCGGTCGGTGTGATCACTCGTCGCCGGCGCAGATCGCACAAATCTAGCGCACGGCGCATCGCGCACCTGAGGTCATGGTGAAAGTACTAGGTCGAGGAGGCCAGGACCTGAAGGCAGTGGGCCGCCATCTGGACTACCAGCGTTTGCGAAAAGACGGCGAGCTGCAGATCGAGACGGATGATGGTCAACGGCTCCATGGCCCAGGCGTGTCGAAGGATCTACTTGAGGACTGGGATCTCGACCTGGATGAGCTACGGCCTCGGTCGGATCTTGATACTCATGGGAGTGGTTCTAAGAAACTCGTTCACAAGCTGATGTTCTCCATGCCGGCCGGAACGCCACCGGAAAGTGCTTGCCGCAGTGATGAACTTTGCTCGCGAGGACTTTGCCCTGAAGCATCGATACGCGATGGTCCTTCATACGGACGAGCCGCACCGCATGTGCACATAGTAGTAAAAGCGGTCAGTGAGCGAGGCGAACGGCTGCACATTTGCAATGCGACTCGGCGGGAGTGGCGGCGCGCATTTGCGAGACATTTGCGGGTGCTAGGTGCCGAAGCGAACGCTACCGAGCGCGCGGTGAGGGATGCCACCGCGCTGCGCAAGTTGGACGGAATCTATCGGCCAATGCGCGACGAGAAGCGCTACTCCACGCATATGCGGGCAAGAGTTGAGTCCGTTGCGGCCGAATTGTTCGCCGGCGACATTAGGGTTGAGCCCGGAAGATTGCGGTTGGTGGCGAGGAAGGAAGTACAGCGCGGTTGGCGAGCGGTTAGCGAGATTCTGCTCAATCAAGGTCAGGCCGAACTTGCGGCGCAAGTTCGGCGATTCGCGGATCAGATGCCGCCGCCGCGAACGGAAAAAGAGATGCGCACGAATTGGTACAGCATGCAGGGAGATGCGCACAAGGCATCCACCCCCACGAGCCGCTAATCGCTTTCGAAGATGCCAATAGATCCATTTATCTACTTGTTCAAGTAACGGAAACACTGCATACACGTCGTATAATTTTCGCTACATCAACGACTCCGATAACAATCATTATCGGCACTAATAGTGTTTTGCGCTAGGATGGGTTTTTATGAAAGTGACCAAACTGCCGTCTCAATCGTTTCTGGTACCGAGCACCCAACAGGGCCCCCGAGAAAGCTAGAGACGCGCTGGTTGAGTGGAGCGCCATGGCGAAGGAGGCGTATTCAAAAAATACGCAGCGGCGCAAAGGGCGGACGGCGCGGTGTTTCAGGGGTTTTGCGAGGGGGCGGGACTGGAGTTCTTCCCCGCGGCGCCGATGACGATCAGGAGGTTTATTGAGCGCTGCATTGAGCTAGGTAAGAAGCCGGCAACGATCCGGCGGTATGTCGCGACGATCGCGCGGGCGCATTTGGCGGCTGGGCTCACCAGTCCTTGTGCGAGCGAGCCGGTACGTTTGGCATTGAAAGAGATGGGGTTGAAAACTGAAGCGCGGCAGCGCCAGGCCTTGGCCTTAGGCTGGAAGGAGATCAAGGAATTTATTGAGACCGCCGGCGATGGGTTGCGAGCCGATCGGGAGCGGGCACTCCTATGCGTGGCTTACGACACGATGGCCAGACGCAGCGAGCTCGTGGCCCTAAATCTGGAGGACGTCACGTTCATGCCCAATGGTACAGGGACGATCTTGATCCGGCGATCTAAGACCGACCGGGAAGGGCAGGGCGCGACGGGTTATTTGTCTCGCGAAACGGTCAAGTGGCTGCGACTTTGGCTTGAGCGCGCGGCTATCAGAGAAAGCGCAATCTTTAGAGGGCTTGTGGGCCAGAATCGGGTCGGTGAGAGGTTACATCCGGATATCATTGCCGACGTATATAAGAGGGTAGCCCGGTGGATCCAAATGCCGGCAAAGGCGATCGCGCACGTGAGCGGGCACAGTATTTGGATAGGGGCGACCCAGGATTTGCTGGCGCTGAATATTGATTTGGCGTCCGTGATGCAGACAGGGCGTTGGAAATCCACTCAGATGCCGATGCGCTACGGCGAGGAGGTGTTGGCAGCGCGTGGGGGAATGGCACGCGCCGCGTTGGCGCAGGGCAGGGAGAGTAGCCAAAAATGAACGAAGTTACTTTAGGTGCTAGGGTCGGCGCTCAGTCGCGAAGTGCGCTCGCTTCAGCACCGCAAACGTACTGAATGTCGTAGAGCAATTTCTGAAGGATCCCGACGCGAGTGTCCTGGTAATTCGCGGGAGATGGGGGACTGGAAAGACATACTTCTGGAAGTTACGCGTCGAAACATTCGAAGCTGACGCCGCGGCAAGCAGAGTTGAGCAGGGTGCACACGTGCGCTGATTGCTCGAAGCTGACGTGCAGGCGGTCGTTCAGAAGGTCAGAAAGATCGGAAAGTATGCGGTCGAGGCGCTCGCAATAGTGGGCTGGTACTGAGCTAAAGAGACGCCGCTAAAGCGGCTCGATGCTTGCCCACGAAGAGGGAGCGAATGGCTCGACCAACAAAAAGTACTCGGAGAATTTATTGACACGAACGCGGCGTATACTGGTCGGGGTTGCCACCACGTTGGGCGGCCTAGCGGCATTGCTCGCAATCCTTTGGCTCTCTTTCTCTCACATATTCTATCCGAGTCCACCGACAACCCATCGGAGTGGCGCATCGGATGTAGCGACCAAGCAACGTGAGGACTTCGACTATCTCCGCAACTATTTTGACCTCAATCGAACCTTCACAGCGCAATCGCGCGCGTCGGCGGAGGAGCTTTTGGCTCAGTACCGCGAGCGCTCTGGTGCGTTATCGGAAGCGCAATTCGACTTGGGCGTAGCACAAATAGTGGCATTGGCCGACAACGGCCATTCGCGTGTTGAGCCAGGGCCGCTGTCGCGCCGGCACAATCGTCTTCCATGCCGTTTTTATCACTTCGACGATGGCTATCGGATACTTCGCGCGCGGCCCGCATGCGTTGAGCTATTGAGTGCCAAGGTGCTTCGGTTGGATGGCCATCTCATCGAAGACGTCGCCAACGGGATGTTTCAATATTTCCGCGGTCCTCGAAATCACTATGATCAATTTGCATCAGTATTTTTCCTGGAATCGCCCGAATTGTTGAATGCCGCCGGATTCGCTAGCGCTGGTGATCGTCTGAATCTGCACGTTTTACTTCGGGACGGTGCGGAGAGGGATGTCACGGTCATGGCCGAGCCTGCCGACGCAATGGCACCGCGCGTGTATTCGGATGAGTATCTTTCACCCAAGCGCATAGCGAACGAATCCGCCGACTGGACTACGCTGCTCGCGCCCGACGCTCATCTCCCGCTCTTCCTTCGCGACTATGCGGCCGAGCCCTTTCAGGCTGAATATAAGTCCGACGATGGAGTCTACTACGCGCAGTTCCGCAGCAACGAGGATGAACCTGAGCATCCGATTGGCGCATTTGTGACTCGCATCGAGCGCGAGGTCGCAGCTAACCGCCCGCGCACGATAGTGCTTGATCTGCGCTTTGACCAGGGCGGCGATTTCACGACGACCGCGTCGTTTATGAAGACTCTGACGAAACTATCGGATTCCATTGAACATGCGTATGTACTCACGAGCGCGTGGACCTTTTCGGCTGGAATCGTCAGTGTCGCACTAGTAAAAGAGCATAACGCAAAGAAGATCACGCTGATCGGCGAGCCGGTCGGCGACCGCATTCGTTTGTGGGCGGAGGGCGGTAGCCTGATGCTCCCCAATTCAGGCCTGGCAATTGGCTTCGCGACGGGTCTTCATGATTATTCCAAGTCCTGCTTCGGTGAACGCGGATGTTTTTGGACCATGTATTTGTTTCCCATGCATGTACCGTCATTGGATCCTGATATTCGGTTGCCTTACACCTTCGACGACTATGTCGGTCTGCGTGATCCGGTTCTAGAGCGCGCGCTTGAACTGGCGCGAGCTGTGCAAGGTAAGCACTGAAGAGCCAAAGAGGCAACGCCGCTAAAGCGGCTCGACGCTGCCACTCCAAGACTTGGCCCCTAGGGTGGGTGTTATCGGTGGAGCAATAGAAATGCACCAGTTGCAACAGGGGTGAGAGCGGTGGCTCCGCGGGCTTCGGACTTTCAAAGACGCTTGGAAGCCGCTGTCAACCACGCGAAGGAAGCACATCGTGAGCCGAGCGTCAGTGGCGGGTAGTGCGGAGAAGCAGGGGAGGGATTAGCAGAACTCCAGGTACGAAGTCGCGGGGCGTTTCCATAGCGGTCTTGAATGGTCGAGTCCCGAGAAAGATCGCTAGAGTAGCCGTTCTAGGGAATGGAATGAGCTTGGCAGCGGCTACCATTCGAGTGGGAATCTCGACTACCTCAACGATTTGTGGAAGTACTGAACTCGGATAAGAAATCTTATAGGTCGCTTTACCGGTCTCGTGACAGGGGTTTTGAGATCAGAGCTCTAAGCAGTTCTCCCACGGACGTGAATTTGCTGCATCTATTTTTGCCCCGTGGTCTTGCTATGCTGTTGTTGTATCGCGAGAGGGTAGCCATGAAGAACGGCGGTGAGCTTGTTTCGCGTCGTGATGCGGTCATTATGTGCGGCGGACTGAGCGCGAGTCTATTGATGCCGGGTGGGATCAAGGCCGAGGCACCGAAGCTCATGTTGGCTCGTCCCATCCCGCACGGCCACGGCGAGACCCTTCCCGTCATCGGCGTCGGCACCGCGCACGTATTCAACGTGGGAGCAGGTCCACTCGAGCGCACCGGTCAGACCGAGGTCATCCGAGCCCTGGTGGCCGGGGGCGGCACCGTGGTTGATACCGCACCCTCCTACGGCAATGCCGAAAGCGTGCTCGGCGGCATTCTGAGCGAGGTCGCGTTGCGCCCGCGGGTGTTCATCGCCACCAAACTGGAAGAATATCGAGCCGGCGCAGAGGCCGCGGAAGCGCGGCAATCCCTGCAGCGGCTCAAGACCGACAAGGTGGACGCGCTGCAACTTCACAATGTGAG
>JALYIT010000046.1 GCA_030775645.1 Pseudomonadota bacterium
GCGTGGCCTGCGAAACCATGGTCAAAACCGGCGTGGTCATCGTGGCAGGTGAAGTCACGACCAACGCCTGGGTCGATGTAGAGGCTCTGGTCCGAAAAACCGTGCTCGACATCGGCTATGACACCTCCGATATGGGTTTCGATGGCGCGAGTTGCGGGGTGCTCAATATCATCGGCAAGCAATCGCCCGACATTGCGCAGGGAGTGGATCGCAAGGACGAACGCAAGCAAGGGGCGGGCGATCAGGGCCTGATGTTCGGCTACGCCACCAATGAAACCGATGTGCTGATGCCGGCGCCTATCACGCTGGCGCATCGCCTGGTGAAGCGACAGGCACAGGTACGCAAGAACGGCAAGCTTCCTTGGCTGCGGCCGGATGCGAAGAGCCAAGTCACTCTGCGTTATGAGAATGACAAGCCGGTGGGCCTCGAGGCCGTGGTGTTGTCCACCCAGCATTCGGACGACATCAGCACCAAGCAGTTGCGCGAAGCGGTGATGGAAGAAATCTTGAAGCCGATGTTGCCGGCCAAGTGGATCGATAAGCGCACCAAGTATCACATCAACCCCACCGGCCGCTTCGTCATTGGCGGGCCCGTGGGTGATTGCGGTTTGACGGGGCGCAAGATCATCGTCGACACCTATGGCGGCTTTGCACGCCACGGCGGAGGTGCCTTCTCCGGCAAGGATCCTTCCAAGGTCGATCGCTCCGCGGCCTACGCCGCAC
This sequence comes from Pseudomonadota bacterium, assembly GCA_030775645.1. Classification (GTDB taxonomy): domain Bacteria; phylum Pseudomonadota; class Gammaproteobacteria; order Steroidobacterales; family Steroidobacteraceae; genus Bog-1198. The sequence goes on from JALYIT010000046.1 coordinate 724, forward strand.
GCTACGTCGCTAAGAATATCGTGGCGGCTGGTTTGGCCGATCGCTGCGAGGTGCAGCTTTCCTATGCCATCGGTGTTGCCGAGCCCACCTCCATCATGGTCGAGACCTTCGGTACCGGGAAGTTGTCCGATGCGCGTTTGACGCAACTGGTGCGCGCGCACTTTGATCTCACCCCATTCGGCTTGCGCGAAATGCTCGATTTGGCGCGGCCCATCTATCAGAAAACTGCGTCGTACGGCCATTTCGGCCGTAAAGAAGAAGAGTTCAGCTGGGAGCGGACCGACAAGGCCGACATGCTCGCCGCTGAATTCAAAGCCACACGCGCTGCCTAACCCACTTTAAGGAGTCCTTATGAATGCCGCAATCAAACCCCGACCCGATTTTATCGTCAAAGACCTCGCGCTCGAAAGCTGGGGACGCAAGGAAATAAAAATCGCAGAAACCGAAATGCCCGGCCTGATGGCGATCCGCCGTGAATTCGCGGCGCAGCAGCCGCTGCGCGGCGCCCGCATCACCGGTTCTTTGCACATGACGATTCAGACGGCCGTGCTCATCGAGACGCTGAACGCCTTGGGGGCTCAAGTGCGCTGGGCTTCATGCAACATTTATTCGACCCAAGATCATGCGGCCGCCGCCATCGCCGCCGGCGGTACGCCGGTATTTGCCGTAAAGGGTGAATCGCTGGCCGAATACTGGGATTACACCCATCGAATTTTCGAGTGGCCCGACGGCGGCTTCTCCAACATGATCTTGGACGATGGCGGCGATGCGACGCTGCTGCTGCATATGGGTGCCAAGGCTGAGAAGGACGCGAGCCTCATTGCCAAGCCCGGCAACGAAGAAGAGGAACTGCTTTTCGCCTCGATCAAGGCCAAACTCAAAGTCGACCCGAAATGGTATTCGACGCGACTGGCAAAGGTGAAGGGCGTTACCGAGGAAACCACCACCGGGGTGAAGCGCCTGTATCAAATGGCGAATGAGGGGCAGCTCGCATTTCCCGCTTTCAACGTGAATGATTCGGTTACGAAGTCGAAATTCGACAACCTCTACGGCTGCCGCGAGTCTTTGGTGGATGCCATCAAGCGCGCCACCGATGTCATGATCGCCGGCAAGATCGCCGTGGTCTGCGGCTACGGGGATGTGGGGAAAGGCTCTGCACAAGCCTTGCGCGCTCTCTCGGCGCAAGTATGGGTCACCGAGATTGATCCGATCTGTGCTCTACAGGCCTCGATGGAAGGCTATCGGATCGTCACCATGGATTATGCCGCGGACAAAGCCGACATTTTTGTCTCGGCCACCGGCAATTTCCACGTCATCACGCACGATCACATGGCGCGCATGAAGGATCAGGCCATCGTCTGCAACATTGGACACTTCGACAACGAGATCGAAGTCGCGGCGTTGCGACAGCACACCTGGGAGAACATCAAGCCCCAAGTGGATCATGTTATTTTCCCTGACGGCAAGCGGATCATTCTGCTCGCTGAAGGTCGCTTGGTGAATTTGGGCTGCGGCACGGGACACCCGTCCTATGTGATGAGCTCATCATTCGCGAATCAAGTGCTGGCGCAAATTGAGCTCTACACCAACACCAAGAAATATCCGATCGGCGTTTATGTGTTGCCGAAGCATCTGGATGAGAAAGTGGCACGGCTGCAACTCTCGAAGCTCGGCGCGCAACTGACCGAACTCACCGATGTGCAAGCGAGATACATCGGCGTCGAGAAGCAGGGGCCGTACAAAGTCGACCAGTATCGCTACTAGTCAGTGCCGCGTTGACAAGCCAGGTCACGTCGAAAAAAGTCTATGCCGATGCGCAGTCGGCATTGCAGGGCGTGCTCAGGGATGGCATGACCTTGATGTGCGGCGGCTTTGGGACCTGCGGCATCCCCGAGAATTTGATTGACGCCTTGCATGCCTCGGGCGTCAAGGGCCTCACCGTGATATCCAACAACGCAGGCTTGGACGGCGTCGGCTTGGGGCTGCTGCTGCAGGCGCATCAGATTCGCAAAATGATCTCCTCCTATGTGGGCGAAAATAAGGAGTTTGAAAGGCAATACCTGGCCGGCGAAGTGCAAGTCGAATTCAACCCGCAGGGCACTATGGCCGAGCGTGTTCGAGCGGGCGGTGCGGGAATCTACGCATTTTTCACCAAAGTGGGCGCCGGCACGCTGGTGGCTGAGGGTAAGGAAACCCGCACCGTAGATGGCGAGACCTACATTCTGGAGACTGGACTAGTGGCGGATGTGTCGCTGGTGAAAGCGTGGAAGGGCGATACCGAGGGCAATCTCATCTATCGCAAAACGGCGCGTAATTTCAATCCGAACATGGCCACGGCCGGACGCATCACGGTGGCAGAGGTCGAAGAACTGGTGGAATGCGGTGAGTTGGATGCAGACAGCATTCACACGCCCGGGATTTTCGTGCACCGGATCGTGCAAGGGCCTCGGTACAGCAAAATCATCGAGAAGCGCACCGTACGCAAGCGCCAGGAGACCGTTCGTGCCCTGGTCTCGTGAGGATTTAGCCGCGCGTGCCGCGCGCGAACTGCAGGACGGCTTCTACGTAAACCTCGGCATTGGAATTCCGACCTTGGTGGCCAACTACATTCCGGCGGGCATGAATGTCGTGCTGCAGTCGGAAAATGGCATGCTCGGCACCGGACCGTTTCCCTTCGAAGGCGAGGAAGATGCCGATCTCATCAACGCCGGCAAGCAGACGGTGACGGCGTTGCCGATGACGTCGTATTTCTCATCCGCGGACAGCTTTGCCATGATCCGCGGCGGACACATCGATTTCGCCGTTCTCGGGGCCATGGAAGTGGCGGAAAATGGCGACTTGGCAAATTGGATGGTTCCCGGCAAAGTGGTCAAAGGCATGGGCGGCGCGATGGACTTGGTGGCCGGCGTCAAGCGCGTGGCGGTGGTGATGGAACACACTTCCAAAGATGGCGAGTCGAAATTCAAGAAACGCTGTGAATTGCCGCTGACCGGCGCGAACTGCGTCGACATGCTGATTACGGACCTAGGAGTGTTTACGCGATCGACGCGAAAAGACTTGTTTAGGCTGGTCGAACTCGCGCCCGGGGTGTCGCGCGAGGAAATCAAACGCAAAACCCCCGCGACGTATTTGGAATAGCCGCTGCGGGAAGCGCGGGCTAGATGGCGGCGCGCAAGCTGGCGCGACGTTGCTGTTCCTCGCGAACGTCCGAATCGGATAAACCGGTGTTTGCGGCGATAATATCGACGAGGCGATGTGCGGGATCCTTCGGCAGCGTCACTTCGTGAATACGCTCCCAGATCCGGATTCGTTCTTCAGCAGACTTCAACCGTGAGGACTGCTCCGCCAAGTCCATGCGGCGTCGTTCAGCGGCTTCAGCTTGCTGATGCACCAAGCGCGCCCTGAAATCCATCATTGGATCCTCAGGTGAGGAGGTCGAGGGTCGCCC
>JALYIT010000047.1 GCA_030775645.1 Pseudomonadota bacterium
AATTCCCAGAGGACTTGCCGCCGGTGCTGGTGGATGCAAATCAGCTGGAATTGGCTCTTCTGAATCTGGCGTTAAATGCCCGCGACGCGATGGCGAATGGCGGCACCATCAAGATCAGCGCTGAAGCTCAGACGGTGGCATCGCCGGACTCCTCCAGTTCGCGGCGTGGCACCAACGGCTCGGCCAGGAGCTCCAGCGAAACCGCGGATGGCGTGTCGCTGCCGCTGGGTGATTATGTGCGTATCAAACTCGTTGACACGGGCGTCGGTATGGATGAGGCGACCTTGGCAAAGGCTACCGAGCCGTTTTTCACGACCAAGGGGCCCGGCAAAGGTACCGGCCTTGGATTATCCATGGTGCATGGTCTTGCAGCGCAATCCGGCGGCTTGTTGCGCATTCGTAGCGAGTTGCATGCAGGTACCATGGTGGAACTCTGGTTGCCGAGGGCCCGTACCGCTCCGGCCTTGGTAGTTCGGCCGGATTGCTCGAGTCCTGCAAGGCCGGCGATTCGACCCTGCACCGTGCTCGTCGTCGATGACGACACACTGGTGATGACCGGAACGGCAGCCATGCTGTCGGACTTGGGTCATACGCCGGTCGAAGCGCACTCGGGCGCCGAGGCGCTTGAGCTGCTGCGCTCCGGTGTCGAGGTCGATGTGGTCTTGACCGATCACGCAATGCCAAGCATGACGGGATTGCAGCTTGCGGGGTGCATTCAAGAGCGATTTCCTGGGTTACCTATCATCTTGGCAACCGGTTACGCGGAACTTCCCGTCGACCCCTCAACCCTGGGGATCGCGAGACTGGCCAAACCTTGCACGCAGCATGAAATCGCCGCCGCCATTCATGCGGCAGTGCTGTCCACCCGATCCACGGATCAAGTGGCATTGTCGGGGACTGCATCTTAAGCTTAAGGCATGAAAATTTGCGTTTATGGCGCCGGCGCGATCGGCGGCTACCTCGCGGTGCAGCTCGCGCTGTCCGGTCAAGACGTGAGCGTGGTTGCGCGCGGTGCTCATCTTGAGGCGATTCAAAAGCGGGGATTGACGCTGCAGATCCAAGGCCGCGAAAAAGTGGCCAAGGTGCTCGCCGACTCAGACCCTCACTCATTAGGTGCTCAGGACATCGTGATATGCGCACTGAAAGCGCATCATGCTTACGAGTGCGCCGAGAGCTTTACCCCGCTGCTAAAGACCGACACCGCGGTCGTCACGGCCATGAACGGTATTCCCTGGTGGTACTTCTATAAAACCGGGCGTCCTTTCGAAGGCCGATATCTTGAGACTGTGGATCCCGGTGGACGACAGTGGCTGAGCATCGGACCCCAGCGCGCAATCGGGTGTGTGGTAGAACCTGCTTGCGAGGTGGTTGCACCGGGCGTCATCGCTCACCACAAGTTCAATCGTTTTATCATCGGTGAGCCGGATGGCAGCCGTTCGCATCGCGTAGAGCAGTTGAGCCGAGTGCTGACCGCGGCGGGATTCGATGCGCCGGTTCGAGACAATATTCGCTGGAATATTTGGCTGAAGCTATGGGGCAATGTCTGCTTCAACCCAATTAGCGCGCTGACCGGTGCGACACTTGGCCGCATGCTTGGCAATTCGGATTTGAGGGCACTTTGCAAGACCATGATGCTCGAGACCCAGACGGTCAACGAAGCGCTCGGGGTGCATATTCCCACTGAGATGATGGACCGCAGACTCGACGCGGCGGCAACGGCCACCGATCATAAAATGTCGATGCTGCAGGATCTGGAGCGGGGCCGTAGTCTTGAAATCGCTGCCCTCATCGGTGCCGTTCAGGAATTGGGTCGTCTTACCTCGGTAAAAACTCCGATGGTGGACGCACTGCTCGCATTGATAAGTGAGCGCGCCGTAGGTTTAACCGGGTAACATCGAACCATGAATACAGCTTACATCACGCACGCCGACTGCTTGCGCCACGAGATGGGGGCGGGACACCCTGAATGCCCGGATCGATTGAATGCCGTCAACCAGGAAATGCGCGCGTCTGGATTGCTCGATGAATTGCGCTGCCTCGAAGCGCCGCTGGCGCAGCCCGACGATCTGAAGCGCGTGCATCGGGCCGCGTATGTGGACGCAATATTCGAGAACGCCCCGAGCGAGGGTTATGTACAGCTGGATCCGGATACGGCGATGAACAAATACAGTCTTTCGGCAGCGCAGCGCGCAGCGGGCGCTGGATTGCTCGCCGTCGATGAGATCATGGCCGGCCGATCGGTAAATGCATTCTGCGCGGTTCGCCCTTGCGGCCATCATGCAACCCAGGTGCGGTCCATGGGTTTTTGCATCTTTAACAACGTCGGCGTTGCCGCCGCCTATGCGCTGGAGAAAAAAGGCCTCGAGCGCGTGGCCGTGATCGATTTCGACGTGCATCACGGCAACGGTACGGAGGATATGTTCAGCCCCCCGCACTGGCACAAGCGCGTACTGATGGCGAGCTTTTTTCAGCACCCCTTTTATCCCTACAGCGGAACGTCCAACCCCGCGCCCAACATGATCAACGTGCCTTTGGCAGCCGGCAGCGGCGGCGCTGCCGCAAAAGAAGCAGTGGAGACACAATGGTTGCCGGCGCTCGAGGACTTCAAGCCGGAGATGATTTTTATATCCGCCGGGTTTGATGCGCACAAGGAGGATTTGCTGGGAGGGATGGCGCTGGTCGAAGCTGACTACGTATGGATGACGCGCGAACTCAAGAAGGTGGCCGCTCGGCATTCTCAAGGACGCATCGTTTCCATGCTCGAAGGCGGTTATAACTTATCCGCGTTGGGACGCAGCGCCGTGGCTCACGTGAGGGCGCTCTGCGAAGTTTAGTCAGTCAGAAATAAAGCCTACCCACGCTCTCGGCGACGCACACCGGCTTGGCTTGGCCTTCGCGCTCAACGGTAACTTCGGTGACCGTTTGCACTCCACCTTCAATGGGCTCGAACGAAAGCAGTTTGAAGTGGGCCCGCAGGCGGCTGTTTACCGTCACGGGCGATGGGAAGCGGACGCGATTGAGCCCATAATTGACCGACATGCTCGCGCCCTCGACTTTATGGGAGCTGCGAATGAAAAATGGCAGCATGCTCAAGGTCAAAAAACCATGAGCCACCGTGCTGCCGAACACGCCGGCTGCAGCGCGCTCCTGATCGACGTGAATCCACTGATCGTCGCCGGTGACGGCCGCGAACGCATCGATGCGACTTTGATCGATCGTGAGCCAATCGCTGGTTCCAATTTCGGTACCGACCAGCGCCTTCAGCTCCGCTATATTTTTATACGTTTTCACACCACCTCGCTGCGCCTATGATCGCATAACCGCCATTTGACGTAACTCTCAAGAATTTTGGTGCGCAGTAAGCGCGGTGCTATGCTGCGGGTAAGCGGAGCACGACAGTTCTTCGGTTCAGGCGATCGACGGCCCCAAGCGGCGTTGATGCCTTGAGGCGGGCACTTGAAAGACAATAGACAGGCCTTTTTGCCGATGAGCACCCGTAAGCGCGTGTTCGGCGCATCGCTTGTTGCAGGGGTCCTGGCGGCTTGGCCAGGCACGACGCCCGCCACTGCCCCTGAAGTTTCACCACCGTCGACTCCTGTGGTTGATTCCATCGATCAGCTGACGGAAATCATGGTGGAGGCACGCGAGCCGCGGTATGTGTCGCCAACCCGTCGGGATCAAATCGGACGCATTTGGGCCCCGGTAATGATCAATGGACGCGGCCCTTTCCGGTTGGTTCTTGACACGGGCGCCAGCCACAGTGCCATTACCGCCCTGGTAGCCTTGGCGCTCGGCATTCCGACGGATCGTTCGCCGCCCGTGATTCTGCGAGGCGTGACTGGATTCGCAACCGTGCCCACTATCCGCGTCGACAGCTTGAGCGTAGGAGACGTCGCGGTGGACCAGACCATTCTGCCCATCGTGCCGGACGCCCTGGGGGGCGCCGAGGGAGTCTTGGGGTCCGAGGGTCTGGTGGGCAAGCGCATTTTTATCGATTTTCGTCACGATAAAATTGATATTGCCTATTCGAAGAATGAGCGTTCCGGTCCGGGCTTTATAAGCGTTCCGTTCCACTCCTTGCGCGGCACGTTGGTGGTCGTGGATGCCTTCGTCGGGCAGGTCCGCTGCAAGGCCATTATCGATACTGGCGGCCAAGTTACGATTGCCAATCTCGCTTTGAAAGATGCACTGTCGCGTGTAGGCGCGGCGCCCAGATCTAAAATCGATACCATCATCGGAGCGACGAAGGACGTTCAAAAGGGAGAATTGATGGATACGCCCGCCATTGGGATGGGCGCCATCACCATTCATGATCCTGGTGTTACCTTCGGCGATCTATACATATTCAAACAGTGGAGATTGACCAACGAGCCTGCAATATTGATCGGCATGGATACATTGGGGCTGCTCGACACTCTGATCATCGATTATCGCCGGCATGAGCTGCAACTCCGCATGCTAAACGCGGGCTAGCCTTTATCAAGGCGCGCATGGTGAACAAACCTATCGTTGGGGTCGCTGCCTTGATCTTTGTGCTCGCGGCAGGGGGGGTCTACTACCTAAAGCACCGCAATGTCTCCTCGACCGCCGTACCGGTGGTAACGCCAATCAGCTCTCCTAGCCTGAGCGAGGGCGGCATTGCGCATCCCTTGCCCGAGGCATCCGCTAATTTTACGTCGGCCGGGCCATTGCCCGATCTCGCCGGCAGCGATGTGCCGCTGCGCGATGCGCTGGCGCAGCTTACCGGCGCGGACGCCGTAAAGAACTATTTGGCGCCGGAGGACTTGATACGCCGGATGGTGGTGACCATCGATAATCTGCCGCGCCAAAAAGTAGCCGTTGGCAAGCGCCCGACCACTGGGATCGGCGGCTCTTTCGACGCTAACGGAGATGAATTGCACGCAACTCTGGATAAGCAAAACTTTGATCGGTACAAGCCGATGGTGGCCGTCATTCGTCGGCTCGACATGCAGCAATTGGCAGCGATCTACATCCGTTTCTACCCCCTATTTCAGCAGTCGTACCAGAACCTCGGATATCCGACCGGGTACTTCAATGATCGGCTGGTGCAAGTCATCGATGACCTGCTGGCAAGTCCGGAACCCAAAGGCGCCGTTGAATTGGTACGTCCTAATGTGATGTACACTTTTGCGGATCCTACGCTGGAGGCGCGCTCCGCCGGTCAAAAGCTGCTGATCCGCATGGGGCCGGAAAACGAGGAGACGGTCAAAGCCAAGCTTACGGAACTGCGAGCGGCTGTCACCGCAGCGGCGCCCAAGCGACCATAGGAAAGGCTTATATTGGCAGCCAGGTTTGCTCGCGACGAACAATGTCTAGAAAATCAGGGGAATAAAATGGCGACCACGTCCGCAGATGCAGGATTACCGACAGCCGCAGCGACACAGAATAACTGGCTGATAATCGGCGCATCATCCCTCGGCACTGTTTTTGAGTGGTATGACTTTTACCTGTACGGCCTGCTTGCCAGCATCATCAGCTCGCAATTTTTTTCCGGCGTTAACGAGGTAACCGGATTCATATTTGCGTTGGCCGCATTCGCCGCCGGTTTCGCCGTGCGGCCCTTCGGCGCGCTCGTGTTCGGACGTCTCGGCGATCTGGTCGGACGAAAGTACACTTTTCTTATCACCATGGGGATCATGGGCGGCTCCACATTTGCGGTGGGATTGCTGCCGAATTACGCGACCGCCGGCGTGATTGCTCCGGTGCTGCTGCTGGCATTGCGCTTGCTGCAGGGATTGGCTCTGGGCGGGGAGTATGGCGGAGCGGCTACGTACGTGGCGGAACACGCGCCGCACGGAAAGCGCGGACTCTTTACCAGCTTTATTCAAACCACGGCAACGCTGGGCTTGTTCGGTGCGTTGATCGTCGTCATCGCTACGCGCACCAGCCTCGGTGAGGATGCGTTCAAAGCGTGGGGATGGCGCATACCGTTCCTTGTTTCCGTAATTCTTCTCGGCGTGTCGTTGTGGATTCGCATGCAACTGGCAGAGAGTCCGGTGTTCGTCAAAATGAAGAACGAGGGGACCACCTCGAAGGCGCCGTTGACCGAAGCGTTCGGCCGCTGGTCGAATTTAAAGATTGTGCTCATCAGCCTGTTGGGCGCGGTCATGGGCCAAGCGGTGGTGTGGTACACGGGACAGTTCTACGCGCTGTTCTTCCTCGAGCGAACGTTGAAGGTGGACGGCGCCACCACGAATATCTTGGTGGCAATTGCCTTGGTGCTCGCCACGCCGGGGTTTGTCTTCTTTGGCTGGCTGTCCGACAAAATCGGCAGGAAGCCCATCATCATGACGGGCTGCTTGCTGGCAATGCTGACTTATTTTCCGTTGTTCGGGGCGTTGACTCGCTACGCCAATCCGGCGCTTTACGCGGCGCAGTCCTCGGCGCCGGTGACGGTGGTGGCGGATCCGAACGACTGTTCGCTTCAATTCGATCCCGTCGGGAAAAATGCGTTCGACTCGAAGTCGTGCGACATTGCAAAGAGCTTTCTTGCCAAATCCAGCGTGTCCTATCAACGCGAAGATGCACCTGCCGGAACGGTGGCAAAGATTCGAAGCGGCACCAACGTCTTCACGGCACCGGATCCTAAAGTGGTGAAGGGCAGCGATCGCAAGGCAGCCATTGCGGCTTTCCAGAAGCAGGTCAAGGGCGCGCTGTCCGCGGCTGGTTATCCGGATAGGGCGGATCCCGCGGCGATCAACAAGCCGATGGTGGTCCTGATACTGTTCATCTTGGTGCTGTACGTGACCATGGTGTACGGACCTATTGCGGCGCTGCTGGTGGAATTGTTCCCCGCGCGAATCCGCTACAGCGCCATGTCGCTGCCGTATCACATTGGCAATGGCTGGTTTGGCGGCTTTTTGCCGACCACGGCTTTCGCCATCGTGGCGGCGACCGGCAACATCTACAACGGCCTTTGGTATCCGATTGTGGTCGCGGGCATCACCTTGGTTATTGGTCTGTTGTTCCTGCCTGAGACTTTCAAGCGCGCGATCGATACGTGATCGATACGTGATCGATACGGAGGCGTCGCCGCGCTCGCGGCGCCGCCTCCTGCCCGCGGTTCCCTAAGCGTTACAATCCCTTCACGGAAGTAGCCGCCCTCGGAATTGTGACGTTGTGGGTTCTACGTACAGCGTGCCTGTCAGTACGCTTATGTATAACCACCAACATGGCGGGTAAATCATGGCTATCATCGAAAAGCATTCCAATTCACGGCTCCCCATCGCCAGTGCGGCGCTACTCCTGACCGCAGCGAGCCTTCTCGGCGGTTGTGTCGTGCGCGTGGCAAGCCCGCCACCGCCTCCGCGCGTCTACGTACGGCCGCCGCCGCCACCGCCGGCCTACGAACCGGCAGTGGATGTGGAGGTGCAGGTCAATGAGGCACCCCCACCGCTGCCTGACTATGAGCAACCGCCATGCCCAGAAGAGGGATATATGTGGACGCCGGGCTACTGGGGGTGGGGCGGAGGCGGGTACTACTGGGTTCCGGGAACCTGGGTGCAGCCACCGCGGGTCGGAGTGCTGTGGACGCCCGCTTACTGGGGCTTCGTCGGAGGGGTCTACGCCTTTCATTCCGGCTACTGGGGCCCGCACGTGGGGTACTACGGCGGCGTTAATTACGGCTTCGGCTACGTTGGCGTTGGATTTGTCGGCGGTCGTTGGATGGGTAATTCCTTTGCCTACAATCGTTATGTGAATAACGTGAACGTCACGGTCATTCACAACACTTACAACGAAACCGTCGTGAACAACGTGAACGTTTCCAAGGTGAGTTACAACGGTGGACCCGGCGGCGCTGTCGCAGCGCCGACAGCTCAGGAGAGGGCGGCGGCGGCCGAGCCCCATGTGCAGCCCACTGCGATGCAACACCGGCATGCGCAGGAAGCGGTCAAAAACCCGGCGCTCGCCGCCAGAACGAACGGTGGCCATCCGACCATCGCGGCAACGCCCAGACCCGCCTCGTTCAATGATCCCGGGGTCGTAAGGG
>JALYIT010000048.1 GCA_030775645.1 Pseudomonadota bacterium
GCGTTCACGAAGCCCGCGTGGAAATTAGTGACCTGCCCGGCCGCATTACGCGTAAAGGTGCTGCAAGCAGGATTGTTGGGGTAGTTGCTCGAGTCATAGCACGCGTCAAGATTGTTGACCAGAGTCAGCGTCTGTATCGCATCCTTGAGAGCGATGTCGATATAGTCCGCAGAAATATTGAGCTTTGGTATGAATCGCGGACGCAGCACGACGCCGAAAGTTTTCGAGAAGGCGACCTCGCTCTGCAGAGAGGTATTGCCCGAGGTTGTGCCCAGTGCGGTTGCGTTGACGACGTTCGACACGAAAGTCGTTGGATTGATCCCGGCAGCAATGCAATTCGCGAGGCGCTGCGCCGGATTAGAGCCCTGTTGATAGAAATTCTTGTCGCAGGGGTCGTTCGCAAACTGGAACGAACTAGCCGAAGGCAGGAACAGTTCGGTGATCGAGGGCGCGCGAATCGACTTCGTCTTGTTGCCGCGGAACAATATATCCTCGATCGGAGCCCAGCGCGCCCCGTAGGTATACGTCGTGGCATTACCCGCGATCGAATTATTGACTCGACGCGCCGCAGCTTCGAGCTCAACCCGGTTCAATAAAGGAATTGACTGCATCGGCGAGAAAATAGGCAGCAAGGTTTCTACATACACTTCGTTAGTGATATACGACCCTGCGATACCGGTGACCTGGGCTTGGCCGAGATTTTGAGTGTAAAACGCGTCGGGCGAGAACGCCGCCGATTCGCGGCGATTCTCATAACCCGCGGATGCTTTCCACTCTCCCGCAGGCACTCTCATAAGGTCGCCGGATATGTACGCCGTGGCATCTCGCTGTGTGTTGAACGACTCGGCCGAGGCCAAGTGCGTGATGTAGCGCTGCGCAGCCAAGCTCGGTGAACCCAAGCCAAAGATATTGAGCGGTGCGCACGTGCTCGAAGCCGTGTCAATCGGTGCGGCGACGGGGTTGCCGGCGCAGACAATCTGCCCTGAAGCATTGGTGGTCGCATTGAGGGCATTGGCTACGTTCTTGAAGACGTAGGACGGCGTTACCTGGGTGTTGCTCGACGTACCATAGCTTAAGGCCACTTCCCAATTGAAGTTCCTGTTTGCCCATGCGAAATCGCCGTTAAGTCCCGTGACGCCGCGCCACAGTGTCTGGGTTGCCGTCGCCCGGCCGCTTTGCAAATCAAGGTTCGCACGCGAGATGTAGAACTGATTCGGATTCCATGCGGGGTAGCCCGGTTGATTCGGGCCGGCAGCCTGGCCGCCATATTGGAGGGAGCCGAGGGGCAGCGTCGCGGCATAATTGTTCAACGCCTGTGAAATGAGCGCTCGGTCGCCTGCAGTCAGAAAAGGATTGTTGAGACTGATGACGAAATTGCCGTTCACAGTGCCGGCGCCGCCGAACAGACTGGTGTTATAGGCGGGCTGTGAGCGCAAATTCGTTGCATGGGTCTCCGAAAAAAAGCCCTCGCCGAAAGCGTTGATATGATCCGTCAATTGAAGGTGCATCAGCGTATCGATATTCGCGCGCTCAGTCGGCGAGAGCAGATTGCTCACTTGCGAGAGACGCAGCCCGTCGCCGCCGCTGTTAAAAATGGGATTACCCGTTTGCTGACCCACGTTGTAGGGCACCAATGATCCGGTAGGTCCAAAAGTGAGCAGCTGGCCGGATCCGTTCGTAACACCGAGCGCAGAGTTTGGAACTCCAAAAATGCCAGGTGACAAGAACACATCATCCACCAGCGGGACACCGCCGAAGTTGACGGCGGGTACCGAATTCGCCGGCGTCAGCACGCTCTTGAAGGGACCTTTAGTTGCCGGCGCCAAGAAGCCCAAGTCGGACGAGTACACGGGGCGCGCCGTACCTAAAAGTCCATCGGTTTTCGTGTATTCAGCGACGACAGTGACGTTGGCGCGACCGTCCAGAAAATTTTGGCCCGCCAGGACGCGTGCTCGATAGTTCCATGCGTCGCCTTGCCCAGAGGCGCCCACCAAGCCATCCACGTCGAGGCCCTGATAATCCTTTTTTAGGATGATGTTCACCGCGCCGGCGATGGCATC
>JALYIT010000049.1 GCA_030775645.1 Pseudomonadota bacterium
AGCTTATCGATCAAAGTCCCGCCTCAATCCAACCGCAGGTCACCCGATACGAAGCCAATCTTCGCGGCTAGAAGTGATGTCCCCGCTCGGCACAATATTCCAACCATTTATTTAGCATCATGTTTCGACCCCAGCGCTGATCCAGTTCACGCTTGAGTCCGGACTGCAGTTTGGACAGTTGCGGGTGGCGTTGAAACCCGCGAAAGCTTCGGACTTCAGCAAGACGGGCATCGTGATATACGCACACCTCCAAATCCGGGTCACGCAGCGGCGATGCCTCGATTTCGAACTCATATGTAAGCCTAAATACACCGGTGTAACGACTCAGCTCCAACGGGGTGAGATGCAGATCACAGTCTGCGGTCACTCTAGAGATGCGCTCCGTCTTGACGCTTCGAAGATCGTCCACCAGCCAACCCAACCGCACGAAATTGCTCTCGTAGAGCGTCATTAAGCCTACGAAGCTGCCAGGCCGCGCCCGCCACGATGTTTCGCACCATTGATCCGCTATCATCTGCGAACTATACCATGCAGCTTTACGTTTTCAGGGTCGCAGTCGACGCTCGATACCCATGCGATCGAGAATTCTGGTGGATATCTCTTCAATTGATACTTCGGTCGCATCCAGCACCGGCACGCCATGGCGCTCGAACAGCGACTCGGCGGCGCGCACTTCGAAGGCTACTTGCGCAGCGGATGAGTAGCGGCTGTCGGGCTTTCGTTCGTTGCGAATTTGCTGCAGCCGATCCGGTCTGATGGTCAGTCCGAATAGTTTTCTCGGATGGCCGTCGAGCGCGCGGGGCAGCCGCCTGGATTCCAGATCATCGTCGGTGAGCGGATAATTCGCGGCAAAAACTCCATATTGCATGGCCAAGTATAGACAGGTTGGTGTTTTGCCCGAACGTGATACACCGACTAAAATTACATCGGCACGTTCGTAATCTCGCACCACGGATCCGTCATCGTTCGCCAATGCGAAGTTTGTCGCATCAATGCGGGTGGCATAGGCATGCGTGTCTGCCATTCGATGAGTCCTACCCGCAGTATGGCTGGATTGCGTCTTGAGTTCGCCCGCCAGCGGTGCTAGGAATGGATCGAAGAAATCCAAGAAAAATCCGGTGCTGCCGCGAACCACATTGCGTACGTCCTCCTGCACCAGCGTGCTGAAGACGATGGGTCTTGCGCCCTCTTGCGCCGCCACCAGATCGATCTTTCGTACGGCCTCAATTGCCTTGTCAACCGTGGAGATAAATGGCACAGTCACTTGGCGAAATTCGATGCCGTCGAACTGCGTCATAAGACTGTGACCCATTGTTTCTGCAGTAATTCCCGTTTGATCGGACACGAAGAATACAGTTCGTTTAATCACGGTAACCTCGTACGTCGGCGCTTTCGCCGTAAAGTGTTTCACTTAAACTACCGTCGGACAAGCAGTGCACTATGAAGCCTTACATCATCCCGTTTGAAAAACTCAAAAATAAGGACGTCGAACTCGTCGGCGGCAAGAACGCCTCTATCGGCGAGATGATTTCCGGCTTGGCGAATGTCGGCGTCGCGGTGCCCGGAGGCTTTGCCACGACCTCGCACGCCTATCGTGATTTTTTGGCTCAAGGCGGTCTGGACGAGCGCATCCGTACGGCGCTCGCCAGCTTGGATGTGGATGATGTCGATCGCCTCGCGGTGGTCGGCGCGCAAATACGCGAATGGATGCTGGCAACTGCATTTCCCGAGCGGCTGCAAACCGAAGTGCTGGAAGCTTGGCGCACAATGAAGGCCGACGCCGATCCGGCTGAATTTGCCGTGGCGGTGCGCTCCTCGGCAACCGCCGAAGATTTGCCTGAGGCTTCCTTTGCAGGTCAGCAGGAAACGTTTCTCAACGTGCGCGGAGAGGAACACTTGCTCAAATCCATGCACGAAGTGTACGCCTCGCTATTCAACGACCGGGCGATATCCTATCGGGTGCACAATA
The DNA here is from genome assembly GCA_030775645.1 of Pseudomonadota bacterium. Classification (GTDB taxonomy): domain Bacteria; phylum Pseudomonadota; class Gammaproteobacteria; order Steroidobacterales; family Steroidobacteraceae; genus Bog-1198. Next base: position 1,970 of record JALYIT010000049.1, read on the forward strand.
AATTCGATCACAGCGCGGTGGCGCTCTCCGTGGGCGTTCAGTACATGGTGCGCAGCGACTTAGGCGCGGCTGGAGTCATGTTCACACTTGATACGGATTCCGGCTTTCGCGACGTGGTATTCATTACCTCCGCCTACGGACTGGGCGAAACGGTGGTGCAAGGCGCAGTCAATCCTGACGAGTTCTATGTGTATAAACCAGCGCTGCGCGCCGGCCGTCGCGCCATTGTGAGAAAGAATCTCGGCGGCAAGGCGATCAAGATGATTTACGCCGAACCGGGCAGCAAGGAGCGCGTGCGCACCGTCGATGTGGCGCACGAGGATCGGCATCGCTTTTCCTTGAGCGAGGCAGACATCACCGAGTTGGCGAAGCAAGCACTCATCATCGAGAAACATTACGGTGCTCCAATGGACATCGAATGGGGCAAGGACGGCAGCACCGGCAAGATCTACATTCTGCAGGCGCGCCCAGAGACGGTGCAAAGCCGCGCGGGACGCAGCATCTTGCGATTCACGCTCAAATCGCGCTCCAAAGTGCTTACCACCGGCCGCAGCATCGGCCAGCGCATAGGCGCTGGGCACGCGCGCATCATCAAGGATGCAAAGGAAATGTCGCGCGTCCGCGCCGGCGACGTCTTGGTAGCCGACATGACCGATCCGGACTGGGAGCCGGTCATGAAACGCGCCTCGGCGATCGTCACCAATCGAGGCGGACGAACTTGCCATGCCGCCATCATCGCCCGCGAACTCGGCATACCCGCCGTAGTCGGCTGCGGCACGGCGACCGGCGACATCCGCGAGGATCAGCCGATCACGGTTTCCTGCGCGGAAGGCGATGCCGGATATGTCTACGAAGGCATGTTGGAATACGACCAGCGCAGCATCGAAATGGACGCGATGCCTTCCATACCCGTGAAGATCACCATGAACGTCGGTAATCCGGATCGTGCCTTTGATTTCGCCGGCATTCCGCACCGAGGCGTGGGCCTGGCGCGCCTCGAATTCATCATCAATCGCATGATCGGCGTGCACCCGCGTGCGCTTTTGGAATTCGACAAGCAAAGCGCGGAGATCAAAGATGCCATCAAGAAACAGATGGCAGGTTATGACGGCCCGGTAAATTTCTACGTCGACAAGCTGAGCGAGGGCATTGCACAGATTGCGGCCGCTTTCGCGCCTGAACCCGTTATCGTGCGGCTATCGGACTTCAAATCCAACGAATATGCAAATTTAATCGGCGGCAAGAATTACGAGCCGCACGAAGAGAACCCGATGCTTGGGTTTAGAGGCGCGTCGCGCTACATCGACCGGGTATTTCGGCCCTGCTTCGAGCTCGAATGCCGTGCATTGAAGCGCGTGCGCGATGAGATGGGATTGAACAACGTGCAGATCATGGTGCCGTTCGTGCGCACCTTGAGCGAGGCCAAAGCCGTGACGCAGCTGCTCGCCGATAATGGACTCAAGCGCGGCGACAACGGTTTGAAGCACATCATGATGTGCGAGCTGCCGACTAACGCCTTGCTTGCCGATCAGTATCTTGAATACTTCGACGGCATGTCGATCGGTTCGAATGACATGACGCAGCTCTGTTTGGGACTCGATCGTGATTCCAGCGTTGTCGCCAAATCCTTCGACGAACGCGACGAGGCGGTCAAGGCTTTGATGGCGATGGCCATCAAAGCCTGCAAAGCACAAGGCAAGTATGTCGGCATCTGCGGCCAGGGGCCTTCAGATCATCCTGAACTTGCGCGTTGGTTGGTCGATAAAGGGATCGACAGCCTGTCGTTGAATCCGGATACCGTGGTCGAGACTTGGATGTTTCTGGCGAACGCATCGCCCACGTGAAGCTGCTAAAACGCGCGAAACAGCCGCTCGCGATAGTACTGCAGCTCGCGGATGGAGTCGCGGACGTCGTCGAGCGCCAGATGGCGCGAGGTTTTACGAAACCCCTCGGCAATGTTCGGCGCCCAGCGCAAGGCGAGCTCTTTCAGCGTGCTCACGTCCAGATTACGATAGTGAAAGAAGGCCTCCAGGGAAGGCATCAGGCGCGCCAGAAAGCGCCGATCCTGGCAAATGCTGTTGCCGCAAATTGGTGACCGCTTAGGCTCGGCCCATAATTCCAGAAACTCCAATGTGAGCCGCTCCGCGGTCGGCGCATCGATGCCGCTCGCCAGCACGCGGTCAGACAAACCAGAGCGGCCATGCTGATTTCGGTTCCAGTCGTCCATGGCATCCAAAACCGCCTCGCTCTGATGTACCGCGAGTACCGGTCCTTCGGCGAGCACGTTAAGGTGTTTGTCGGTTACGATCGTCGCAATTTCAATGATCAGGTCCGACTCGGGTCTAAGGCCCGTCATTTCCAAATCGATCCAAATTAGATTTTCTGGAGATTTCATGGTCTTTCAACGAAGCAATTCGCCATGGTAGCAGGCGGCACCGGTACCGTCCTCGCCAGTTTCGGCCGGGGCGTGCTGGTGCAGACGGGCACCGGCTTGGTGCGCTGTGGCCTGAAAGGCAGAAAGTTGCGGGTGGTCTGCGGTGATCGGGTGACTTGGGGCTACCCGCCTTCAGCCGACGGCCCGTCGGTGCAGTCCATCGAACCGCGCCGCAACCTCATCGAACGCATCGACTCGCGCGGGCGGCCCGAGCCGGTTGCGGCGAATATCGACAAGCTCGCAATAGTTGTGGCACCCCAGCCCGTCACGGATTGGTTTCTCGTGGACCGTTATTGGGCCGGCGCGGTACTCAAGGATTTGGATGCGCTGATCATCGTCAACAAAAAGGACTTAGGGTTGGATGCGATCGAGGAGCAACTCGACGAATACCGAAAATTGAATTTGAACTGCATCGAGGTGAGTTGCCAATCCAGAGCCGGCATCGGCGATCTTGAACAGTTGCTGAGCGCCGGCGTGAACCTGCTGGTGGGCCAATCCGGCGTAGGCAAATCATCGCTGGTAAACGCAGTCGCGCCCCAAGCCGAGGCGCAGACGGCTGAACTGACGCGCGACGCCGAAGGACGCCATACAACCACCACAGCGCGCTGGTATCAACTCACGCCGACCTCAGCCATTATCGATGCCCCTGGAGTCCGCGACTTCGCCCCGCCGGCCCACTTGGTGCGCGCCGCGGAGCGTGGCTTCAACGAAGTCCGCGAACGCAGCGTGCAATGCCGCTTCAAGGATTGCCGCCACATGCAAGAGCCCGGTTGCGCAGTGCGAACCGCAGTGATCAATCAAGAAATTTCGACGCGCCGTTATGAGAGCTATCGACGGCTGTTTCGGCTCTACGAGAAACTGACGTCCGAGAACTGATTTCAAGAGACCGTGGTGCGCCCTGCCAACGCATGCGCCAGCGTGCCGCCGTCAACGTACTCAAGTTCACCGCCAACCGGAACGCCATGCGCGATTCGCGATGCCTTGATCCCTAAGCGCAGCGCAAGTTCGCCCAAATAGTGCGCGGTAGCTTCCCCCTCTGCGGTCGGATTAGTGGCGAGAATCACTTCGCGCACCTCGCCAGCCTTGAGCAGTTGCTCGAATTCCTCCAGTCCCAGTTCGGCGGGACCCACGCCATCGAGCGGCGACAGGTGACCCATGAGCACAAAGTAGCGCCCGCGAAAACCGCCAGACTGTTCGATGGCCACCACATCCGCGGGCGACTCGACGACGCAAAGCTGCGCTTGATCGCGATGCGTCGAGGCGCAAATTGCGCACAGCTCGCTCTCCGTGAGCATGCGGCAACGCCTGCAGTGACCGACGTGTTGCAGCGCCTCCGCCAATGCCTGACTCAAGATGCGGCCGCCGTCGCGGTCTCGTTCCAGAAGATAGAACGCCATCCGCTGGGCCGACTTCGGCCCGACGCCCGGCAGGCAACGCAGCGAATCGATCAGACGCGCCAGTGTCGGTGTGTATTTCATGAAGGCCGATTCAGAACGGCAGCTTCATGCCCGGCGGCAGATTCAGGCCAGACATGAGGCCGGAGTACTTCTCCTGAGTGCGCGCCGCGATCTTGTGAACCGCATCATTGATGGCGGCAGTCAACAAGTCCTCGAGCATCTCTTTGTCCTCACCCAAAAGCTTAGGTTCGATCGATACACGCTTCGCTTCGTGGCGGCCGTTCAAAGTCACCTTGACCATGCCGGCACCCGATTCCCCGGTGACTTCGATCTCCGCCAGTTCCGCCTGAGCCTTCTGCATGGTTTCTTGCATTTGCTGCGCTTGGCGCATCAGATTTCCCAACCCACCTTTCATCATATTGGCCTCGCTTAGCTATTTGCCGGTTTGATCGACCCTGTATCCACATCGGCGCCGAAGCGCTCGCGCAGCCCCTTGACGGCCGGGTCCGCCTCGAACGCATTGGCCGCCCGTGCGAATCTGTCGTGCTCGGCCTGCGCACGCTGGCGCGCCGGAGAGTTCAAGCCCGATTCCGCTGCTTCGAATACGACGCGAATATCGCGGCCAAGATACTTCGATAAGCCTTGCACGAGTTTTTCCTCGATGGGCCGAGTACGCCGATCTGCGGCGGCTGCATCGAGTTTCAAGACCAGAACATTGCCGTCGAAGCTGCCAGGCACGCAGTTCAGCGCCAGCTGGCGCACCATCCCGCTCAAAGCGGCCGCCTCCACTACGGCAGGCCATTTACCCACGTCGTTGCTGATGCCCCGCGTAGTTTCCTCGCCCGCCCCGGAGGCCGATGCGAGTGCTGTGCGAGGTGCGGAAGCCGCGGTGTCAGGCGTGCGCGAGCGATCGGCTTTTACTGGCTGTGCGGCGCTGTCCGGCCGAAATGCCAGCATTCGCAGCAGCGTCATTTCAAACCCGATGCGCGGCTCCGGTGCCATGTTTAAGTCGCGCCGCCCACCCACGGCAATCTGGTAATAGAGCTGCGCATCTTCGGGTGATATGGTATTGGCGAGCTGGCTCAAAAGCGCCGAATCAAACTCCTCGTCCTGCGGAGCGGCCTCGGGTACGATTTGTACGATCGCTATGCGCTGCAGCAATGCTGCAACTTCTACGAGTGCACGATCGTAATCCGGGGCATTACGATCCAGTACGCGCACTTCGGCCAACAACGCAGGCCCATCTCCACGCGATAATGCCTCGACCATACGGCCCACGTGCCCACGATCAATGGTGCCGAGCATGGTGCGTGCATTGATCTCGGTTACGGCGCCGCCGCCGAATGCGATCAGTTGGTCCATCAGGCTCAAGGCATCGCGCATGCTGCCCTCCGCGGCCCGCGCCAGCAGCGCAATTGCCGACGGTTCGAAGGCTAAGTTCTCTGCGGCAGCAATGAATTTCAAGCGCTCGCCGATCAATACGGCCGGCAATCTTTTTAAGCTGAACTGCAAGCAGCGCGACAACACGGTAACGGGCAGCTTTTGCGGATCGGTAGTGGCCAGCAAGAACTTGACGTGCGGCGGCGGCTCTTCCAAGGTCTTGAGCAGCGCGTTAAAGGAATGGCTCGAGAGCATGTGGACTTCGTCGATGAGGTACACCTTGTAGCGCCCGCGAGTCGGCGCGTATTGCACGTTGTCGAGCATTTCCCGGGTGTCGTCGACTTTAGTGCGCGAGGCCGCATCGACTTCGATGAGATCGACGAAACGGCCTTCGTCGATTTCCCGACACGCTGCACATACTCCGCACGGGTTGGAACTTACGCCCGCCGTCTCGCAATTCAACGATTTCGCCAAGATGCGGGCAACGGTGGTCTTACCGACCCCACGAGTTCCCGTGAACAGGAATGCGTGGTGCACCTTGCCGCTGTCGAGGGCATTGCTGAGCGCCCGCAGTACATGCTCCTGGCCGACCATTTCTGCAAAGCGCTTGGGGCGCCATTTTCGCGCTAATACGACGTAGCTCATACGATATTGTCGCACGCCTTATGGGAGGCGGCCCGCGCCAGCAGGACCTCGGCGCCCGACTTAAAGTCTCTACCGCTGCTCCCTTCCGGGCCTGACGGGGTTCGTGACCAGTCGTCGCGAAGATGCAAACGCGAGCCACCATAAACTCTAGTGGCCGGCAAAGAGGGAGGGATTGGCTCAGGCCATCCAGGCCCCCGCCTTTGCAGGCGCGCTGCGCGCGTGCAAAATCGCTTCAGGCGATTTTGTCGAACCTAAAGGGTTCGAACCCCTCCTCAATCCTCAAAAACAAAGAACACATTAGCCGCTGCAGCCCTCACCTTAACTTTCTCTTGGCGGAGAGGGAGGGATTCGAACCCTCGAACACCTTTTGGGATGTTACTCACTTTCCAGGCGAGCGCCTTCGACCACTCGGCCACCTCTCCTCGCGGCCGCAAGGGTACCGGAGCGGACCCAACCGATCAAATTTTGGCGCCTGTCTGACTAGGCCTCCTAGCCGCTTGCGGCCTTATTGTTCGGCGCGGCCTTGTAGCGCGGCGGCACGTCGTAACACGCCTCCTTGAGGCCGGGCGGCGGCGGGGCCTCGCTCACCGGCGGAATAACCAGTGCGCCGGCAGTATTGGGCGAATCCAATCCGGGCGGCACCTTCAGCGGTGGCGACGAGACGGCGCGCTGATACTCCTGTCGGGTGTGGCAGTCCGGGTTCAACTTGGTAAACAAGTGGCAGCCGCTCATGAGTGTTCCCGCGGCAGCCAACATCAAAATTTTATCAACACTCATGCAGCTTGATCCTCAAGGGTAATTCCGGCGGCCCGCATCGCACGCAGCACCGTTTCGTGATGCGCCGTGGCCAGTTCGACTAACGGAAGCCGAATTGCGTTCCCAATGATTCCCATTCTCGCCACCGCCCATTTGACGGGTATGGGATTCGATTCGACAAACAGGTCCTTATGTAAAGGCTGCAAAGTCGCATCGATGGCGCGCGCCTGGGGTACATCTGCGGCAAGTGCCGCCCAACAAGCCTCGTGCATACGCCGCGGCGCGACATTCGCCGACACGGAAATCACGCCGCGAGCACCGACGCCGATGAGATCGATGGCGGTAGCATCATCCCCTGACAACAACGCGAACCCCGGAGGACAGGCATCCAAAATCTCCCGGCCCCGGCTCAACGATGCCGTAGCCTCTTTGATCGCAACAATCCGAGGATGCCGGGCGAGACGAGCAACAGTGCTCGGCAAAAGATCAACCGCCGTGCGGCTGGGTACATTATACAGAATAACGGGTACCGCCGAGGCGTCTGCCGCGGCCATAAAATGCCGGTAGAGACCTTCCTGGGGAGGTTTGTTGTAGTACGGCGTTACCAGCATCACCGCATCGGCGCCGAGCCGCGACAAGCTACCAGTTCGTGCCACCGTTGCATCCGTGGCATGTGAACCGGCGCCGACGATGATTCTGAGCTTATCGTGACAGCGCAGCACCGCCCGGCGCGTCAAGTCCTCGATCTCGGCTGCGGAAAGCACGGGTGATTCGCCCGTTGTGCCCGCCACGACGATGCCATCGGTGCCCTCGGCCACGTGAAAATCCAGCAACCGATCCCAAGCCGGCCAATCTATCGATCCATCGGCGGCCATCGGTGTGACAAGCGCCGCCATGCTTCCGGAAAACATTCAAGGACCCCACAGCAAATATCGCTACCTTAAGTGCCGGACATGCACCCTGGCAAGCGCCCATCCGGTAGAATTTGCGCCGATGAAACAACATATCGTGATTTCTGCGGTCGGCGGCGACCGTGTCGGCATGGTCCATGAGCTGTCCAAAGCCATCGCCGATTGCGGCGGCAGCATCAGCGAAAGCCGTATGACTTCGCTCGGCAACGAGTTTGCCATGCTGCTGCTGGTCAACGGCAACTGGCACACGCTCGCCAAACTCGAGGGGGAGTTCAAGAAGCTCGCCGATGCCAGCGGCATGAATATTCAATTGAGGCGCACCGAGGAGAGATCTGCGCGCAATGACATGCTGCCCTACTCGATTGATGTCGTTTGCCTGGATCAGACCGGCATTGTCGCCGGACTGTCGGGATTCTTTGCGCAGCGCGGCGTGGACATCGCGGAACTCTCGACCCGCTCATATGCGGCTGCCCACACCGGCGCACCCATGTTTTCCGTGCAGATGATCGTCAATGTGCCCAGCCGATTGCATATTGGCGTGTTACGCGAAGAATTCATGGACTTCTGCGATCATTTGAACTTGGATGCGATTTTCGAACCCGTCAAGAGTTAGAGGTCAATGAGCAGGATCGAGATCGGCAAAAAGGCGCCGCTATTCACGTTAGAAGGCACCAACGGAACCTGGGCGCTCGAGGACGCAAGGGGCAACGCCGTCGTCATTTATTTCTACCCGCGCGACAACACGTCCGGCTGCACTCAGGAAGGCTTGGACTTCTCGGCGCTGTATCCGCAATTCAGGAAGGCCGGCGCGTTGCTTTTCGGGGTCTCGCCCGACAGCCTTGCTTCGCATGAAAAATTCAAGAAGAAGATGTCGTTTGCTTTTGACTTACTGAGCGACCCTGACCAGAAGGTGTGCAAAATCTACGAGGTTATTCAGGAAAAAAGCATGTACGGCAGAAAATACCTGGGGGTCGAGCGCACTACTATTCTGATCGATGCCAAGGGCGTGCTGCGTCAGCACTGGCGAAAAGTAAAGGTGAAGAACCATGCGGAGGCTGTGTTGGCGGCGGTAAAAGCACTGTGACGGACAACGTGCGGCCATTGGCGACCGCTGTACTGAAAAGCCGTCAAGGCAAGGTCGAGCGCCGAATCTTCGTGCTTGATACCAACGTGCTGATGCACGATCCGACAGCGATCTTTCGCTTCGAAGAGCATGACATCTACATCCCGATGACGGTGCTCGAAGAGCTCGACGCCGGCAAGAAAGGCTTGTCGGAACCGGCGCGCAACGTGCGCCAAGTCAGCCGTTTTCTGGACGAATTGATGCAGGGGGCGACCAAGAAGCAAATCGACCGCGGCTTGGCGCTGCACCCGCCGATGCCGATTAATCACGGCAAACGCCCGCCCGGCGGCAGGCTGTTCTTCCAAACCCAGTTGCTCGAATCGGTGCTGCCCGACAGCCTCCCGGGCCATGGTGCGGACAACGCAATCTTGGCCAATACCTTGGCGTTGCAGCAGAAATTTCGAAGTGCCCGCGTGACGCTGGTTTCGAAAGATATCAATTTGCGGATCAAGGCTGCGATCGTCGGCGTGCACGCCGAAGATTATTCCAGCGACAAGACCATCGAAGATGCGGATCTGCTGGTCAGCGGCGTGCAACAGTTGCCGCAGAATTTTTGGGAAAAGCACGGCAAGGCGATGGAGTCGTGGCAGCACCAGAGCCGCACGTACTATCGAGTGCGCGGGCCGCTGGTGCGCGAATGGAAGACCAATCAATTCGTGTATGACCCCGGCGCGAACGGCATGGAGGCCATCGTGCGCAAGCTCGAGGGCGAATCCGCGATCTTGGAACTGACCACTGATTATCGGACCGAACGCAACAATGTATGGGGCGTCGTCGCACGCAATCGCGAACAGAATCTGGCCTTGAATTTGTTGATGGATCCCGAGATCGACTTCATCACGGTGCTCGGGCCGGCCGGCACCGGCAAAACATTGCTAACCCTTGCGGCCGGCTTGGCGCAGACCTTGGATCACAATCGCTTCAGCGAAATCATCATGACCCGCGTCACCATTCCCTTGGGCGAGGACATCGGGTTTCTGCCGGGTACGGAAGAGGAGAAAATGGAGCCCTGGATGGGGGCGTTAATGGACAATCTGGAGGTATTGACTCAAAGCCAGCCGGGCGGCACTTGGGGCCGCGGCGCGACCAACGACTTACTACGGCACCGCATCAAGATCCGGTCGTTAAACTTCATGCGCGGGCGCACTTTCCTGAATCGCTTCATCATCCTCGATGAGGCGCAGAATTTGACTCCCAAACAAATGAAGGCGCTGGTGACCCGTGCAGGCCCTGGAACCAAAATGGTATGTTTGGGCAATATCGCGCAGATCGACACCCCCTATCTGACCGAGACCACGACGGGTCTGACTTACGTCGTCAACCGATTCCACGGCTGGGAGTTTTCGGGGCACATCACCCTGGTTCGCGGCGAGCGCTCGCGCCTGGCGGACTACGCCTCCGAAGTTCTTTGATTTCGCGCCCTTTTATAGCGAACTAAAGCCCAGGGACGCCACTCCAAGGCTACGGAGGCCTACATGTCAATGCTGAAATCCATATCCGCACTCCTGGCCGCTGTCGCGGTGACGGGCAGCGTTGGTGTGGGTTACGCCCAAGGTGTCAAAGGTCCCAATCAAGATCTTCCCGAATTAGGCAGCCCGGCGAACGCGGCGATTTCCATCGAAGAGGAATATCACGCTGGCCTAAGCTACGTTAACCAGATTCGAAACACCGGCCTAATCCTTACCGATCCCGAAATCAGCCAATATGCTCAAGAAATTGGTCATAGCCTCTCGAGCCACGCCGAAGAAGGCCAGCACCAATTCTATTACTTTGTTTTGCGCGACCCGATTGTCAACGCCTTCGCGGTGCCCGGCGGTTTCGTCGCTATTCACAGCGGACTGATATTGGCGACCCGCAATGAAAACGAATTGGCCGGCGTGCTCGCCCATGAAACCGCGCACGTGACCCAGCGCCATCTCGTGCGCCAGCTGATGGATCAAAGTCACGAAGGACTGTTGGCATCCGCTGCCATGTTGGCGGCGGTGCTCCTGGGCGCGACGGCGGGACATGGTTCTCCGGATGCGATCGAGGGGGCCATTTTGGCAGGCCAAAGCGCCATGATTCAGCACCAGATCAACTACACCCGCAGCAGCGAGTTCGAAGCAGACCGCATCGGCATCAGCACCATGGCGAACGCGGGCTACGATCCTCTGGGAGTAGCCAGCTTTTTCGATTACATGGGTCGCGAGGGACCGGAGCCGAGTCGCGTCAATGCCGTTCAGTTTCTGATCGATCACCCAATTTTTTCTGATCGCGTTGCGGAGGCGCGCGACCGCGCGGATCAGATCGGCCGAATCCGCCACGAAGATTCGTTGAGCTATAGGCTCATCAAGGAGCGCTTGCGTTCGGTCGCCGGCGATCCGCCGGTGGCGCGTCAATACTACGTCAACCTGCTCAAGAATGGCGGCGGCAAGACGATCGAAGAGCGCTATGGCAAAGATGTGGCGGAGATTCTCATGCGAAACCCGGCGGCCGCCATTGCCGATCTGCAGGAACTGGTGCGCGAGTATCCGAAGGTGACGCAGTTTTATGGCGCGCTCGGCCAGGCCTATCTTGCCAATAATCAGGTGCGGGAATCGGAAGTGATTTTGGAGAGAGCGATGACTTTATTTCCGCGCAACGTGCCAATTACCATCCGGCTGGCCGAGACGCTCATGCGCTCCGGGGACAACAAACGTGCGCACTTGGTACTGTTGGATTTGTTCAACAATGTGGAACCTACGCCGGATCAGACCCGATTGATCGCGAAGGCCGCGAACACCGCCGGCGACTATGCCGATTCATACGGCTACATGTCGGAGTTCTACCTGATGACGGGCAATTTGCAAATGGCTTCCAACCAGCTGCAGATGGCATTGACGCTGCCGAACTTAGATGCTGTCCAGCGCGCCCGATACAGCGCTCGTCTCGAGGAAGTGCGCGCCGCGATGCCCAAAAAGAACAAGGATCAGGTCGCCGAGGGCAATCGCAATCACTCAGCCGCTGACGCAATTCGCAACGACTCGGGCACCGGCCGGTATTGAGCGTATTTGACATTCCGTCGCTGTAGCTTTGCGACATGGTGTAAAGTTGGGGTTTGAATTCGGCGGCCGGAGAGAGTCAATATGCAGAAGGGTATGGACGCACGTGCGGTGCTCGGCATCGTATTGGCTTGTTGCTTGAGCGGATGCGTCACACTCCCACCCGGCCATACACCGCCGCCACAGGATCCATGGGAGTCGTGGAATCGCGGCGTGTACAAGGTCAACGATTCGATCGATCGAGCGGTTGTCAAACCTCTGGCTCGCGGTTACGTGAAAGTGGTGCCCTCCCCTGCGCGCACCGGCGTGAGTAATTTCTTCACTAACCTGCACACCACCACCACCATGGTAAACGATGCCTTGCAGGGGAAATTCGGCGCAGCCGCCAACGACCTGGCGCGATTTGTGGTCAATACGACCATCGGCGTGGGCGGTCTTTTGGATCCGGCAACTTCCATGGGATTGGATAAGAATGACGAGGATTTCGGGCAGACCCTAGGCCACTATGGCGTCAAACCGGGGCCATTTATCGAACTGCCTATTTTGGGTCCCTCCGACGCAAGAGACGCACCGGCCAAAGGCGTCGACATTTTCACCGGCCCGACCCACTACATCCGTAACACCCCTGTTTCGTATGGCCTCTACGGCCTGCAGGCACTCGATACGCGCGCGGCCCTGCTGCCGTTGGATACGACCCTGCAAAAGGTGTTCGATCCCTATGCCTTCATTCGCGACGCCTATCTACAGCGCCGCGCCTACCTTGTCTCCGATGGAAAGGGAGTTGATGAGCCGTTGGTGGATCCGGGGTTGGACGAGCCCTCGGACACCGTTACGCCTCCTCCGCCGCCCGCTGCGCCGCCAAAGCCGCAGTGACCACGGCCTGATACCGCGCCGGTAAGCTTCACTTAGTTCGGCGGATTGTGCGCCTTGAGGAATGCGACTGAAGCTTGCAACATTTGCAAACGCGTTTCGCCGCGCGACAGCCAATGATCCTCATGCTTGAGCGTGACCATCTCGACTGATTTTCCGGCACGCTTCAAAGCGCTCAGCATCGCATCGCTTTGTTCGTAAGGAACCACAGTATCGTCGCGACCATGAATCAGCAGCACCGGAACGTTTACGGCACTTACATGCTCAATGGGTGAGACCGCGAGCAGATCCGGATCCTTCTGATCGGCAGTACCCATAAACCGATCCCAATGGCGCTGGCTCCAGCTCAGATAATTGGCAATGGTCCACTTGCGGAAGCGCCGCAGGTCGGAGATACCGGCCACCGAGATCGCGCAGCGATACACGCCGGATTCAACGGTAACACCGGCCAATGCTGCGTAGCCCCCGTAGCTCCCCCCGACGATGCACACGCGCTTCGGATCGACAATCCCCTGGCGAGCCAGGTAGCGCACGCCGTCGGAAAGATCCGTTTGCATCTTGCGGCCCCACTCGCCAAACCCGGCTTCCATAAAGCGCGTATTTAGCGTTGAACCTCGAAAGTTAGGCTGCAGCACTGCATAGCCCTGTGCTGCCAGCGCCTGCGCCCACCAATCAAAGTCCAGCGTATCCGCGGCAGCCGGTCCGCCATGCGGCAGCACGATGAGCGGCAGATCCTTTTCTGGTGATGAGCGCGGCAGCGTCAAAAATCCGGGAATTGTCAATCCATCGGACGCCAAATAGCTGATGGCTCGAACCTCGGCCGGGGCAGTCACTCCTTCGTACACCTCGCCCAGCACTGTGGCTCGATGCGCATACCAGTCGTAAAGGGCATAGACAAACCCGTGCTTCTCTCCGAAGACTCTCACCACTATCTTCGAGAAGTCGTCGGAGTGGGACATCAGACGGACGCGTTCGTCCGGGAAGGCACGCAACACCGCGTTCCAGTGCGCTTGAAGCTCGTTGTCGAAGAAGAGGTATTCACTGCTGCCGACTTCGTGGATGCCGCCGATGATGCGCCCGGACTTGCGCTCCTCGATGACTCCGGCGAACGCGGCGCCTCTGCCTAGGGGCGCCCCCCAACTGTTATCTTTAAGGTTGAGTGGCTTCCATACCGGCTCGCCATTTTCCAGGAATCGCACAATGAGGGCAGCGCCATCGGCGCTAAAGCCGAGCACGTGGGGTCGATCGATGGCGGCAGTCCCGGTGGCCGCCAGCGTCCAATGGCTGTCTTTACGGGTGCGAATCTCCCATCGCTTCTTATCGTCATAGTAGACCGATTGCGCGGCGATATGACCCGACTCGTCGATCAGCCACCCGGTATCCGGCTGCGCCGCTTGCCCGAGAACGTGTACCCTAAGTTGCGGAACGGTAAATGAAAACAAACAGGGGACCACCCGATCGGACACGCAGTATCCGGGCACGTACAGCATCGAATGCCCCGATATCTCACGTACCGCAGTTCCCCCGATCACGACATTGAAAGTCCTCCGGCCAGGAATTGCGAAGTCGAGCGCATTTATTTTCAGCTCGCGGATATTGAACATCGCCAGCTGATACCACTCCCGAGCGGGACCGTTGAAGCCCATCGGCGGCGAGCGGGTACTGGAAACTGTCGCCAACAGATTATCGTCGTCAACCCACTCGACGCTTCGCAGCTTCGCATCGCCGACGTGTACCCCTCCAAGGACTTCGGGTTTGGTGAGTGGCGCCACGACGAGTTTTCGACTTTCGCCGCGGGTCCTGACGAAAGCGATTTTCGTGCCATCGGGGGAAATCGCGACATCTTCCAAGCTCGGGAGGCGGCCAAAAGCGTCAAGCGAAAGTGGCTCGGCTGCAAGACTCGCTGGTTCCAAGAGGAAAACATTCGCGAGCAGAACGATGGCTGCGGTGCAGGCTGCGCGTGCTGCCAACTGTCTGATCCGTACCATCCCTGGTCCTTTCGGGCGCTCGGTGTCCCGATTAATTCCCTATGCTGCGGTCAGTAGTTCTTCCACATCGCTCAAGCGTGCAAGTTGATGCAATTGCACCGGTATGTTTTCGTAGCGCAGGGTGCGCTTCGCAACCCGGGCAACACTCAGCCATTCGATCAGCAGCGCGAGGCCGGAGCTGTCGGTGTCCTTGACTCCGGCAAGATCCATGACGGCCACACGACCGTTGCTGATGGCCTCATTGCCCTGCAGCAGCAATGCGGTCACCGTCGTGAAATGCAGCACGCCGTTGATGCGCGCACGCTCGCCCTCTTGCAGTTCGAAGTCCGCTTTGTGCACAACGCTGTTGACCAATGCGCGGTGGCTTCGGCGCCAGGGGGCGCGGCTCAATACGGAGCTCAATGTGAGCTCACCGGGGCACCGTTGGGCCCGACCTTGCCTTCTTTTTCCAACCGGTTAATGACCTCGTCCAGACCCTTTTGCTGAATCTCCGATGCAAAATCGGTGCGGAAGCTCTTCACGTATGAAATGCCTTCGATGACCACATCCCATGCCTTCCAGCCTTCAGGGGTCTTATGCAAACTAAAATTCACCGGCACCTTATCGCCCGATGATCGCTTGACTTCAGTGCGCACGGTGGCGTTCACGTCGTTCGGATCGCCTTTAAAAGGCAGGATCACGAAGCGATCGCCCGTGAAATCGACCAGCGCCGCACCGTAATTTCGCAGCAGCGAGTGATAGAACGCAGCGACAAAGCGCTTACGTTGCTCGGGAGTCGCCGTGCGCCAAGTCTGGCCAAGCACCAGGCGGGCCGCATAATCGGTGTCGAATTTCGGCAGCAAGACATTGCCCACGAGGTCATCGAGTTTCGCAGCGTCACTCTTGTACATCGCCCGATTCTTATCCAGCTCAGCCAGCATTCGCTTGGCTGAGTTCTCCACGATTTCCTCGGGGCCGGCGCCGGGGTTCACCGGCGGGGCATCCGCTGCGTTCACCGCTACTGCCAGCATGGACACCAACATCGCTGTCACGATTCTCATCATTTCGATTTCTCCGCTTTAGGATCGGGCGCAGGAGTCATCGCGTCCGCCTTGGATTTAGTGAATGTCGCCAGCATTTGACCGATCAAATTTTCGAGCACGAAGGCCGACTGTGTAAATTGAATCTCGCTTTTGTCCTTCAAATAAGTATCGGCGCCTCCGGCGGTAACTCCGATAAATTTACCCCCAAGAAGGCCTGAGGTGTAAATGCTGGCGTCGCTGTCCGTGGGGATCTTGTTGTACTGCTCAGCCAGCCGCAGACTAACCACCGCCTTGTAGTCCTGCAAATCATAAGCGATTTTTGCCACGCGACCTACTTCGACGCCGGACATCGATACGCGTGCGCCCACCTTGAGATCGCCGATATTGTCGAATTTGGCAATGACCTCATAATGCGCAGGGCCGAAGATGGATAGCCCGTGGCTGGTGGTCTGGGTGGTCAAGAAAAATAGCGCAGCGAAGCCCAGCAGTACGAACGAACCGGTGCCGAGATTCAAGGTGCGGGACTTACGCATATAACACTCCTACAAAAACGCTGCGGTAACCAAGTAGTCCAAGAATAGAATCACCACGGCCGATGTCACCACCGTGCGGGTGGTGGCTCGTCCGACGCCCTCCGCTGTGGGCACGGCATAATACCCTTGGTGCACGGCAATGAGACTGCACGCGACGCCAAACGCGAAGCTCTTTGCGATACCCTCATACACATCCTTCAGACCGACGGCCCCGCGCATCTGCGACCAGAAGCTGCCCGCGTCCACCCCCATGATCTGCACGCCCACGAGCTGTGCGCCGTAGATGCCGATGACGCTGAATATAGCGGCGAGCAAGGGCATGGCGATCACGCCGCCCAAGAAGCGCGGCACCACTACGCGCTGAATGGGATCGACCGCCATCATTTCCATGGCCGATATCTGATCGGTGGCCCGCATCAATCCCAGTTCCGATGCCAGAGCGGTCCCGGCGCGGCCGGCAAACAGCAACGCCGTGACCACAGGGCCTAATTCCTTCACCAGGCCGATGGTCGCAGCGGTACCCAATGACTCCTCGGAGCCGAACCGTTGCAGCAGCTGGAATCCTTGCAGCCCGAGCACCATACCGACGAACAAGCCGGACAACATGATGATGACCAACGACAGCGCGCCGGAATTGAAAACCTGCTGAGAGACCAAATTGACTCGAAGCAGCACAACCGGCGTATTGACGACCAGGCGATACAGAAAATGAACGACCGCGCCAAGGTCTTCCACGGCCTCGACAAAAGTTTCCCAGAGCTCGCGGAACATTTTCTACAGATCCTCGCTGCGCGATAGAAGCTCTTCGTAATAATCCGGAGCGGGAAAGTGAAATGGCACCGGCCCGTCGGACAAGCCGCCGATGAATTGCTTGACGATCTCGGTGGGATTGGTGCGCAGCTCTTGCGGACTACCGCCGGCAACCACCTTCCCCCCCGCCAGCAGGTACACCTGGTCGGCGACCGTGGAAATCTCCTGCACGTCATGCGACACGACGATGCTGGTAATACCGAGCGTGTCGTTCAGGCGGCGAATCAGCCTCAAGATCACGCCCAATGAAATTGGATCCAAACCGACGAAGGGTTCGTCATAAATCAGCAGCTCCGGATCCATGACAATGGCTCGCGCGAGCGCCACGCGTCGCGCCATGCCGCCGGATAGTTCTGCCGGCATCAGCGGCGCCGCGCCTCGCAGACCCACCGCCTGAAGCTTCGTCAACACCAATTGGCGAATCAACCGCTCAGTCAGGTCGGTATGTTCGCGCAACGGAAAAGCGACGTTTTCAAACACACTCAAATCAGTAAGCAGCGCGCCGTTCTGAAACAGCATGCCCATCCGACGGCGCAACACGTACAGCTGAGGCCGCGACAGCGTCAGCATGTTCTCGCCCGCCACCTCGATGAATCCTTCGTCCGGCAGCACTTGCCCGGTGATCAGACGCAGCAGGGTCGTTTTGCCGGTGCCGCTCGGGCCCATGATTGCGGTGACCTTGCCGCGCGGGATTTGGATATCGAGACCTGCGAATATCGGACGCCCGCTGAGCGAGTAATTCAGGTTGCGGATATCAACAATGGCGGCAGATTGATTCAATGGATTGGCTGCAACCTAGCAATTCTTAATCGACAGCTTGCTGCTTGCTCGGTTCAAGCCGCAGCTGTTTCCATGGCGGCTTGGTACTCGCCCGCTGCGGCAAGGCCATTGAGCTTCGCCCGCTTGGCCAACGCTTGTTGACCGCCGGCGAACCCGCTGGCTTTACCCTGCCAGGCATTGAGTGCGTCCTCTTGCAGGGCGCGACCGTAACTGAAGGTCAGCGCCCACGGCAGGGGCCCGAGAGCATGCATGAGATTTAGGTGCAGGGTCGCATCCTTGGGACTCTGGCCGCCGGATAGGAATGCAATGCCGGGCACCGCGGCCGGAACCTGACGCTTCAAAATGCGAACCGTAGCCTCAGCGATACGCTCCGCAGTAGCTTGGTCGGCCGACTTCTTGCCCGGGATAACCATGTTGGGCTTCAGGATCATCCCCTCAAGGATGACGCGCGCCGCGAACAAGTGGCTGAATACGCTATCCAGCACCGCATTGGTGACTTCCTCGCAGCGCTCCAGCGGATGGGCGCCATCCATCAGCACTTCCGGCTCTACGATGGGTACGATCCCCGCTTCCTGTGCCAAAGCGGCATATCGGGCCAGGGCTTCCGCATTGGCATCGATGGCATAACGGGTGGGGATACCCGAATCAATGTTGATCACCGCGCGCCATTTGGCGAACTTCGCCCCTAGCTTGTGGTATTCGGCGAATCGCTCGCGCAAGCCGTCCAACCCCTCCGTGATGGTCTCGTCATGAAAGCCGGCCAGCGGTTTCGCGCCCAGATCCACCTTGATGCCCGGAAGGATTCCGGCTTTGGCCAGATAGACCGGGAAAGGAATGCCATCTTTGGTTTTCTGACGCAGCGTCTCGTCATACAAGATCACGCCGCTGATGTACGCCTGTGCCGCGCTGGCGGTAAAGAGCATTTCCCGGTACGCGCGCCGATTCTCCTCGGTGGAATCGAGCGCAATGGTGTCAAAGCGCTTTTTGATGGTGCTGCTGCTCTCGTCAGCGGCCAGAATTCCCTTGCGCTTGGCAACCAAGGCGCGGGCGGTGGTGTTGAGCTCTCCAATATTCATGACTTGCGCATCTCTGCCGATGTTGGTTGTTAACTTAAAGCTTAGGATAACAAACCTAAGCCCGACGCGCGCCCCGGCTGGAACTAAACGTCAAATAGGACTAAACTAGTCCCACATGAATCTTCATTCGAAAGGACGGTAGTTTATGCTGCGCATGGGGAAAATGACGGACTATGCGACCGTGGTGCTGGCCAGTTTAGCGCAACAGCCGACCACTGCTCGGGCCGCCGCCGAACTCGCGGAGCGCACTCGCTTGAGCCGGCCGACGGTCAGCAAGGTGCTAAAGGGGCTGCAGCGCGCCGGCATGGTGATCTCCTCGCGCGGCGCACAGGGTGGCTATCGTCTGGCGCGACGGCCGGATCAAATTACCGCGGCGCAGATTCTCGATGTCTTTGAAGGTCCAATTGCCATTACCGAATGCAGCGGAGCCGCCAGCCAATGCGGAATAGAACGCCTGTGTCGCGTCGGCGGTGCATGGCAGCGAGTCAATGCGGCGATTCGGCGCGCGCTGGAAGATGTCACGTTGCATCAGTTGGCAGGATTGGATCCGGCGGGCGTGCGCGTCGCCGACTTGGCCTCGGAAATGCACGTGAATCCCTGAAAACCGACCCCATTTCATAACCGACCCCTTCACCTATAAGTCCTTACGCTTTAACTCTGGAACACAGTGTCTACCAAATCACAAGAAGTCGAAGCCCTGGTTGGGCGAAAATACCGGCACGGGTTCATTACCGATATCGAATCCGACAGCTTGCCGCCCGGCCTCGATGAGGACGTGGTCGCGGCCATCTCAAAGAAGAAGCATGAGCCTCAGTTCCTACTGGATTGGCGGCTCAAGGCGTTCCGGCACTGGCTGACTATGAAGGAGCCGACTTGGGCGCACGTGCACTACAAACCCATAGACTATCAAGACATCTCGTATTATTCGGCTCCGCGGGCGCCGGCTAACGCGCCGAAAAGCTTGGATGAGGTGGATCCGAAATTGCTTGCGACGTACGAAAAACTTGGCATCCCGCTGCACGAGCGCGCCCGTTTGGCGGGCGTTGCAGTGGATGCGGTGTTCGACAGCGTATCCGTCGCGACCACTTTCAAGGAGAAGCTCGGCAAAGCCGGTGTAATTTTTTGCTCATTCTCGGATGCGGTGAGAAACCATCCCGAGCTCATCGAGCGCTACCTCGGCACCGTGGTGCCCCCGACCGATAATTTTTTTGCGGCGCTCAATTCCGCGGTGTTCTCGGATGGCTCGTTCGTCTATGTGCCCGCCGGCGTGCGCTGCCCGATGGAACTGTCGACCTACTTTCGGATCAATGCCGCGAAGACCGGCCAGTTCGAGCGCACACTGATCATCGCCGCGGAGGGCGCTTCGGTGAGCTATTTGGAGGGCTGTACGGCCCCCATGCGCGATGAGAATCAACTGCACGCTGCCGTCGTGGAGCTGGTCGCGCTGGACGATGCGCAGATCAAATACTCCACAGTACAGAACTGGTATCCGGGCGATGAGAACGGCCTGGGGGGAATCTATAATTTCGTCACCAAACGAGGCGAGTGCCGCGGCCGTAACTCCAAGATCTCCTGGACTCAGGTGGAAACCGGTTCAGCCATCACCTGGAAATATCCAAGCTGCGTGCTCAAGGGCGAAAATTCCATCGGTGAATTTTATTCGGTCGCCGTCGCCAACAATTATCAGCAGGCCGATACCGGCACCAAGATGATCCACATCGGGCGCAACACCAAAAGCACCATTGTGTCCAAGGGCATCTCGGCCGGACATGCGGAAAACACCTACCGCGGACTGGTGAAGATATTGCCGAGCGCCGCCGGGGCCCGCAATTTTACCCAGTGCGATTCCTTGCTGATGGGACCTAAGTGCGCCGCGCATACATTTCCGTACATGGAAGTGAAGAATCCCACCGCGACCGTGGAGCACGAAGCCAGCACGTCGAAGATCGGCGAGGACCAGCTGTTCTACTGCCTGCAGCGCGGTATTTCCGCGGAGGACGCGGTCAATATGATCGTCAGCGGCTTCTGCAAAGTGGTGTTCAAAGAGCTGCCGATGGAATTCGCCGTAGAAGCACAAAATCTGCTCAGCGTGAGCTTGGAAGGCGCTGTTGGTTAAGCAGCCTTAAGAGAGAACTACATTGCTTGAAATTTCCGACTTATCCGCCCGTGTGGCGGGCAAAGAAATACTCACCGGCGTCAATCTCAAGGTCAACGCCGGCGAGATTCACGCCATCATGGGCCCGAACGGCTCGGGCAAGAGCACCCTCGCCCAGGTGTTGGCGGGCCGTGAAGACTACGAGGTGACCCGCGGCTCAGTGACTTTCGAGGGCCGCGACTTGCTCTCGATGCGCGCCGAGGAGCGCGCGCGAGCCGGATTGTTTCTCGGATTCCAGTATCCGGTGGAAATTCCGGGCGTCAACAACGTTTACCTCCTCAAGGCTGCGCTGAATGCCAAACGCAAAACCGCGGGCGAGCCTGAAGTGGATGCTTACGAGTTTCTCGCGCTGATCAGACAAAAAATGAAGTTCATGCAGATGAGCGAGGCCTTCTTGAGCCGCGGCGTCAACGAAGGCTTCTCGGGCGGCGAGAAGAAGCGTAACGAAGTCCTGCAAATGCTGGTGCTGGAACCGAAGCTCGCCATTCTGGACGAGACGGATTCGGGGCTGGACATCGATGCACTCAAAGTGGTCTCCACGGGCGTCAACAGCCTGCGCGACCCGAAGCGGGCCGTCGTGCTGGTTACTCACTACCAGCGGCTGCTCGATTACGTGATCCCGGACCACGTGCACGTCCTATCGGGCGGACGGATCGTGAAGTCCGGCGACAAGGCGCTCGCGCAGGAACTGGAGCGCCGCGGCTACGACTGGGTGATGGAGAGCCGCGTCGCATGAACGCCGCTCTACGCTCTTTCGAGGCGCAATGGCGCGCGCGTACTCCCGATGCGCTGCAGCCGATTCGCGAACAAGCAATGCAGCGCTTACTCAAGCTCGGATTGCCCGTACGGCGCGATGAAACGTGGCGCTACACGGACCTGCGCAGCCTCGCGGCACAGAGCTTCGCCGCAGCGAGTTGCGAATTCGACGGCGACGCCCAAGCGAACGCCCCGCTTTCCTTGGTCGATGACGAACAGCGCGCCACCACCATAGTGTTGGTCAATGGGTGCCCGCCTCTACCCGCTGCAATTCCCGATATTTATGGCATTGAAATCAAGTCAATACGGGATTTATCTGAAGTAGATCCAAAGTCAGTGATGCGGTTTTTCGAACCGGTATCGGATGCCGATCAACGGCGCTGGGTGTTGCTCAATACCGCGCTTTTCACGGACGGCCTGTATCTTAAAATCACCCAAGCAGTGAGCGCGCCGCTGGTCATTCTGCACCTATCGACGGGCGAAGCAGACCAAGCCGCACATCCTCGAATCATCATCGATGCGCTGCCCGGTTCGAGCGCCACCATTATCGAACATCACGTCACCCAAGGCGACGTCGCGCCGCTCAGCAATTCGAACACCCATATTTCTCTGAGCTCGGATGCGCGGCTCGAGCACTACCGTGTCTATGCCGCCGGTGCCGGGGCGACCCAGCTGGACACGCTGGATATCCATCAGGCTGCCGGCAGCCACTGCAAACAATTCACCATTGGCTTGGGCGGCAGCTTGGTACGTTGCTCGCTGGAGGCGCATTTAAGCCAGCCCGGAGCATCTCTCGAGAGCTATTCGCTCCTCGTCGGGCACGAAGATCGGCATCTGGATTGCGTCAATATCGTCACTCATGCCGCTGCCAACACGCGCAGCCGGCAAACAGCGCGTGCCATTGCCAGCGATGTCAGCCGCGTCATTTTCAACAGCAAGGTGATCGTCAAGGCCGGCGCGGTGCATTCCGATTCGCAGCAGTCCTGCCGCGGTTTGCTGCTCTCGCCGGAGGCGGAAATCGACACGCGTCCGCAACTCGAGATTCATGCCGACGAGGTCAAGTGTGCGCACGGCGCCACGACCGGAAGACTCGACCCGGACATGTTGTTCTATCTGCTGTCGCGCGGCCTCGACCGCGAAACCGCGCAGAGCCTGCTGGTCTATGCCTTTCTCGCCGATGTGCTCACCGGCATGTCGGTGAGCTCGGCGCGCTCGGCGATCGAGAACGCACTGATCAGCCAACTACCCGATTCGCAATTACTGCGGAAGTTTCGATGAAAAATTTAGCACTGGCTCACCCCGATCTTGCTTTCGACGTCGAGGCCGCGCGCCGTCAATTTCCGATATTGGCGCGCACAGTACACGGAAGGCCCCTGGTTTATCTCGATAACGGCGCCTCCGCGCAGCGGCCCCAATCCGTCATCGAGGCGGTGAATGACTACGAAAGCCAGCACCATGCGAATATTCATCGCGGCGTGCACAGCTTGAGCCAAGAGGCGACCGCGTTGTACGAAAGCGCGCGCGATCGCCTGGTTCGCTTCATCAACGCGCGCTCGCGCAGCGAGATTATTTTCGTGCGCGGAACCACCGAGGCGATCAACCTGGTGGCCCAGAGTTACGCGCGGCCCGCCTTGCAACCCGGAGATGAGGTGCTGATCACGCATTTGGAGCACCATGCCAACATCGTACCCTGGCAAATGGTCTGCGAGCAGACCGGGGCTAAGTTGGTAGTGGCTCCGATGACTGCTCAAGGTGAGATACAACTCGATGCCGTGATCGCTTTGATGAGTCCTCGTACCAAGATCCTCGCTTGCGCACACGTATCGAACGCGCTCGGCACGGTGTTGCCGGTACGGCGTTTGATGGCCGCCGCCAAGGCGCGCGGCATCACCACGTTGGTCGATGGCGCGCAGGCCGTCTCGCATATGACGGTGGACGTGCGGGACTTGGACTGCGACTTTTACACCTTCTCCAGCCACAAAATGTACGGTCCCACCGGCGTCGGCGTGCTGTATGGACGCGAGCAGTTGCTGGAACGCATGCCACCGTGGCAGGGCGGCGGCGATATGATCTTGGCCGTGACCTTCGAGAAGGCTACGTTTAACGCCCTGCCGTACAAATTCGAAGCCGGCACGCCCAATATTTCCGGCGCCATCGGTTTAGGGGCCGCGGTGGATTTTTTGTGGAGTCTGGATCGCAAGGCTGCGCACGCTCACGAAGACGCCCTGCTGCATCATGCCACCGCGGTACTCGGCAAGATCCACGGGTTGCGCATTATCGGGACGGCGCCGCAAAAGGCCAGCCTGGTTTCCTTCGTCGTGGCCGGAGTACACCCGCACGATTTAGGGACCATCCTCGATGAGGACGGGATCGCGGTGCGTACCGGGCATCATTGCGCCATGCCGGTGATGGATTTCTTCAAGTTGCCCGCGACCGCCCGCGCATCGTTTGCCCTCTACAACACAATCGATGAAATCGACAAGCTCGCCGCCGGCATCGAACGCGCACGCAAGATATTCGCCTGAGGCCTGCCATGGAGATCAATGATCTTTACCGCGATGTGATTCTCGACCACAACCGTCAGCCGCGAAATTTTGGCCCTTTGGAACCGGCCGATGCCAGCGTCGAAGGTTTCAACCCCATGTGCGGCGATCACCTCACACTGCGTCTGCGGCTGAATCAAGACACGATCAGCGACATCCGTTTCGAAGGCCAAGGCTGCGCGATATCGACCGCCTCCGCGTCGCTGATGACCGAGGCAGTGAAGGGAAAGAACCGCGACGAGGCCCTAGCGCTGTTCGATCGTGTGCATCAATTGCTGACCGACGATGCGGCGCCGCCCGCCGAGGAACTGGGCAAACTGGCCGCGCTCTCCGGAGTGCGCGAATATCCCGCTCGCGTCAAGTGCGCGAGCCTCTGCTGGCACACGCTGGCCTCAGCGTTGAAGTCCACCGACCCGAAGTCTGTGCCCGCTGTCTCCACCGAATGAGTTGTTGACATGCGCTCCTATGAAAATGAACCCATTGTCGTGCAGCGCGGCGTCAAAGCCGTGGCGATTCCCGCCGGCACCGAGATCACGCTCAAGCTAGGATCTGTCGGCTACATCACCCAGGCCCTCGGTGGCAGCTTTACGGTTTACATCGATGGCAATTTATTCCGTATTGCAGGCCATGATGCCGATGCCATCGGCAAAACGGCGGCCAAGCCCCCCGAAGTGCCGCCAGGCGCATCCGATGAGGACATCAAAAATATCATTTGGCAGCAGCTCAAGACTTGCTATGACCCCGAAATCCCGGTCAATATCGTGGATCTGGGACTCATTTACGAATGCGATGTCAGTAAGAACGAAGACTCGACTCGCATGGTGGAAATCAAAATGACCTTGACGGCCCCCGGCTGCGGGATGGGCGAAGTGTTGGTGCAAGATGTGCGCGACAAAGTTCAGATCATCCCGACGGTGGCCCAGGCGAATGTGGAGCTGGTATTTGACCCACCGTGGAATCAAACCATGATGTCCGACGAGGCTCGTTTGCAGACCGGCATGATGTGACATCGAGCGAGGGGTGGCCGTGAGCTGGGTTGATGTGGGACCGACTGACAAGATAGCCGACGGCGAGGCGAAATCGATCGCCGTTGGAAAACGAATGATTGCCGTGGTGCGCAACGGCGAAAGCTACTTCGCGATCGAGGATATTTGCACACACGACGGGGCACCCTTGACCGGCGGCGAGATTGAAGGCGATCAGATCATCTGCCCGCGCCACGGTGCGCGATTTTGTTTGCGCACGGGCGAAGCCCTGACACCGCCTGCCTATGAGCCGGTACGTGTATTTGAAACCAAAATTGAGGACGGTCGTCTGTGGGTACGCACCGTTTAACTCTGCTCAGGCACGGTAAAGCGGAAGCCGCTGACGCCTATCCAGAGGACTACGAGCGCCCGCTCACTCACCGCGGCTGTATCGAGGCTCAGGAGATGGCGGCACGCCTTGTCAAGCGCGACTTGGTGCCCGATCTCATTTTGGTGAGCCCCGCGGAACGGGCGTGGGCAACCGCGGAAATTATCTGCGGCATCTGCGAGCTTGATCCAAAGCAAGTGCAATGCGCCCGCGAGCTGTATTTGGGGAGCCCGGAAAGGACCTGGCGGCTGCTTGCGAACCGCGCCGCCTCATTGGTTCACATCATGATCTGCGGGCACAATCCCGGCTTGAGCCAACTGGCCAGCCGCTTGGGCCCGAAACCGCAACGCCGGGAATTAGCCACCGCCGGAATTGCCACGGCCGTTTGGCACCACGGCGACTGGACCACGATGCAACCAGAATCGGCCGACAGCTGCGAGATGGATGACCCGGAAGACATGGATGAGCTGTGGGCCTGATCATTCCCTCAGCTGCGTTCCTTTGCCGTCGCGGATCGCCTGCTCGATAATCGGCTGCAGCCGACGCCTGACGCCCTCAATGATCTGTCGTAGCTGTTCAGACAATGCGCGCTGCTCCTGGCCGAGCGTGCCTTGCCGCTCGCCCAACTCGCCCGGTTGCTCGCCAAAGCCGCGCAGGTGCTGGCCAAGCTCCGCCTGCAGACGGGCCGCGGCCCTCTGAATCTCGGCGATGTGGGACTGCACCTCGGCCAGCGCTTGCGGGTCGACTTTTACGTTGAGCTCGCCTAAGTCCATTTGTTTGATCAGACTTTGCAAATGAGCCATATCGCGTTTGAATTTCGCAGTGTCAATTTTGATTTCCGCGCTATCGATCTTCGCGAGGCGTTGGGTACGCCGGACGCGTTGCTGCGCGCCGAGCTGCGCTTGCTCGGCGCCGAGCTTTTTTTGCTTTTCCGTCAATTCCTGCATTGGGGCGAGCAATTTTTGCGCTTCGGCAATGACGCTAGGATCCTGGATTAGATAAGGTTTGCCGTCGTGCTGAAAATAGATGTAGTCGCCTGCGAGCGGCGGCAGGTTCTTTCCGGAATTAATTCTGATCCGCGAGTGTCCCAAGTGAAGTCCCAAGACGCCTAGTTGCGAACCGCCTTCAATATTGCGCGGCTTGGGTGCCTCGGGCGGCGTCGCGGGCACCGCGGCGGGCGGTTCGGGCGCGGCCGGCGCGGCGGGACTCTCAAGCGGATCGAGCACCGCGGGCGCGTCGGTTTTCGCAAAATTCGTCAGCGCATGGCTCTTCACCGTCGCGGTAGCGGCAAACATGGCGAGTATCACGACCCCGGCCGCTAAGGGAAGCCGCTGTTTCCCGCTGAATGAGCGCTCGAAATTTTTCTCGCTCAACAGTCTTTCGATGCGTGAATTCAGGTTGCTGGCGCACGCCATTGCAACGCCGGCGAGAGGCCGTTGGCCGCGGCTCGCGAAGGCAAGCAAGACTTCAGCGTAGGAAGCGCGGCTATCCGCCTGCTCGACGGCCGCACGATCGCTCAATGCCTCACCGAGTTCGGACAACTCGCGCCGCAGCCACCAGCTGAAAGGGTTGAACCAGAATAGAGCGCAATGCAGTTCCGCCAGCGCATGGATATAGAAGTCGCCTTGCAGCACATGTGCCCTCTCGTGCGACAGTACGATGCGCAAAGTTGCCTCATCCCAAGCAATAAAGCCCTCAGGAAGTAGTACGCTCGAGCCTACAGTCACGGGGGTGGCAATTCGCGCACTGCTGCGAACGTCCAAGGCAGAATCGAACTGAGCAACAACCCGGTCCGCCCGCACACCGTTTGCCCCATTGCGCAGGCGAAACGCAAAGCCGACACCTAAGCACAAACGCAGCAACAACACCGCAGCAATCACGCCATAGGCGGCCACAGCCGCCGACGTCAGGGTATTGAGGAGCGAGAAGCCCGAGCCGCGCCCGCCCGTGAGCTGCGCGGGCTCTGCTGCGATGTCCCCGGCTGGTCGTAGCGCGGACATCTCGATGAACTGCTCCCTCGGGATCCACGGGGCGCTCTCCAGCGCCTGCGGCGCCTTTGCCGCCGTGATTTCCGGCAGCAGCCGCGGTCCAATTTGCGCGGCGACCAACATCGGCATGGCAAGTGCACCGACGAGCGCGAGCAGCCATGCCGTGCGGCGGGCGCGTATTTGTACAATCCCCAAGAGGCGCAGCGCGGTCAAAATGATGACCCCCATGATCAAGGAGCGCAAAGCGGCTTCAGCCAACAATTGAATGCTCACGATTTTTTCCCCCTCTTGGAAGCGGCGATACGCTCTGCAAGGCGTTGAAGTTCCTTGCGGTCAAGAACCGCGGAATCAACCATGCCGGCGAGCAGCGTTTCTACCGAGCCTTCGCAAAACCAATCGACGATGCGCTGCACCGCCCGTCCGGCCACCGCTTGCCGCGACGCCGCCGTCCGATAGAGAAAGGTGCGGTTTTTGATGGAATGGGACAGATAGCCCTTTTCCTCGAGCCGACGCAACACCGTACGAATGGTGGATTCTTTGAGCGGCCGCCCTTGCTGCGTCAGCCGCTCCCTCACTTGATCGGCGTTTTGCACGCCGTGTTCCCAGATGAGTTCAAGCACCGCCCGTTCCAGCTCTCCAAGCTCGCCGGGATCGTGACTCAGCGTAGTGTTACTGCTCATAGTGTTACTGACTGTAACACATGTGCTGCGGATGAAAAATTATTTCTTTGGCTGTGTCGATATCGTATTGCCTTGCCATACTGCTGAACCCGAGGTGAGCTACAGCCCGGCTTCGAATCCGGTGATCCTGCAGGCGCAACCCCCGACCGAGGCTCGTTCATTTCACATAGAGGGAGGGCGGGTCTTGGGGTGCGCATGGCCGGCTTGGGTCGAAAGCTCGAGGATGGCAAGACCATGGGGAGGCAGCGTGACCGACAGACGATTGTTTCGGATCGGAACCACCGCGGCCGGCGCAAGCTGAGCGGCTTTGATTAGCTGTGCGAGCTGCGCTCGGGTGGGATAAGTAGGAGATCCCATGCGCAGATACTCGCCTGCTGCATCGCCATGATCAACATCGAGCCGCAATAATCGCGCCGAGCGGGCGATGATGTGCTGCAAGTGCAAGGAAGTGGTGCTGGGTATTCCCCCCCTGCCGGGATCGGCGTAATTCCACAAAGCGATCACCAAGGACCCGTCCGGTCGGCGCGTGACCAGCGCATGCTCCGAGGCAACGTCAATACGCTCGTTACCGAGCGCGTGCAGCATTTTGAAGGCGTTGAAAGCGGGCTTGGGAATGCCGCCTGCGGCGATGAGGCCATATCCGCCGTAAAAGGGACGCTTTACCACGCCTTGTTCCTCGAACACATCCGAGAACGTCCAGTACGACATCATGTCCGTCAGCCCGTCGCATCGACGCAGCGTATCCGCGAGCCACGGTCCCATAAATGCCGCATCGGTGATCTCGGGATCATTGAAATACGTGGCGTTATATTCGCTCCAGAATATGGGAATGCCGGGCCGCGGCGAGGCCGCGACTTCGTCGTGCACTTTCTTTGCGGCGCGGCAAACCATCTCCGTGCGCGTAATTTTCTCGTGCCTGCCGAACACGTTTTCCGAAGTGTCGTTCGCGTACACGTGGGTCGAAACGAAATCGAAAGGCACTGCATTCTCCGTGCAATGGCGGATGAATGCGCCAATCCATGCCGCTTGCGCGGTGGCAGGGCCGCCAATGCGTAGCCGGCCATCGACCTGCCGCAGGGCCTTGGCGGTATGATCGTAAAGAGTCCAGTACGTCGCTTGCGCGGGCACGCCGGCCCAAAAATCAATATTCGGTTCATTCCAGACCTCGAAATACCATTGGGCCACTTCCTCGATGCCGTACCGTTCGATCAAGTGCGCGGCGAATGCCGCGATCAAAGCATCCCATTTGGCATAGTCCGCCGGTGGCGCCACGATGGGGTGATATCTGAAATTCTGCTCAACTTCCCGCGACGCGAGCTTACGCGGCATGAAGGACAGTTCGACGAACGGCCGAACGCCGTTCGCCAGCAACCCGTCGTAAATCTGATCTACATAGGAGAAGTTGTAGAGCGGGTTTCCTCGTTTGTCCTCATCATAGACACCGACTTCGTCGTGGAAAATGGCATGCAATCGCACGAACTGAAAATCTGTTGCTTTTTTGACAGCCCGCAAGTCCTGCCGGTAGCTGTCGCGCAGCGCGAGCAGGGCACGACCGGATCCGAACATTTTCTCCCAAAAGTGCGGAAAGGCGTGATGCGGCCCTTCGGCATCGATGACTATTTCCTCTTCCGACCATGCGCACATCGCAAATAGGCCTGCAAACGCACAAATAATCGCCTTTTTCATAAATAGGACCGTTCTGTGGACAAAGGAACGCGAAAAGGGATAGCATTCTTGTAAGCGGCACTCCAGACCGCAAGCTTTATCTGCTGCGTATGTAAACGCTTCCATAGGATGTGGAAGCAGCGGGGGGAATGCATGGCAGTGACTGTCAAGGATGTGGCGCGCGAGGCACACGTGTCGGTCGCAACCGTGTCCCGTGTGATCAATGGTCACAGTAATGTTACAGACGATACGCGTGCGCGCATCATCGCCATCGCTGACCGCCTTCGCTACGTACCTGACAGCGCGGCGCGCGGCCTTGCTACCGGTCTCACCAATACGGTCGGCGTTCTCCTTCCGGATCTGCACGGCGAATTCTTCTCAGAGATCATTCGCGGAATAGACATCGCGGCGCGCCGCCGTGGATTGCACCTATTGTTGTCAGGAATGCACGGATCGGCCGGCGAAGCGACCCTGGCCATCCGTGCGTTCAAGGGTCGCGTTGACGGCTTGCTCATCATGTCGCCGTACGCGGATTGCGCCTTCCTGGAAGCGAATTCCAGCGACGATACTCCCACCGTGCTGATGAACACCCCGATGCGGGGTCAAAGCATTTCCGCGTTCTGCCTCGACAATCGCGGCGGCGCACGAAACGTGGTCCAGCATCTGTTCCATTGCGGTCACCGTAATATCGCCTTTATCGGCGGACCTGAGGACAATTTCGATGCTGCCGAGCGCCTGGCAGGCTTCCACGAAGCACTGGCGGCGCTGCAACCCTACGCGCGCGGCAGCGTGTTGCGGGGCGATTTTTCCGAGGAGTCTGGGTATCGCGCAGGTCAGCGAATAACCGCGTTGATTCCGCGGCCGGACGCCGTTTTCGCAGCCAACGACATGATGGCGCTGGGCTGCTTGTTCGCTTTTAACAAGCGCGGCATTCGGGTGCCCGACGAGATCGCGCTCGCCGGCTTCGACGACATTCCCGTCGCTCGTTTCGTGTCGCCGGCTTTGACAACCGTACGCGTGCGCATGGCCGAACTCGGAGACCGCGCGCTGACGCGGCTAGCGGACGCAATTGCCACGCCGGGTTCAATCCCGGCCTCAACAGAGACGCTCGCCGCAGATCTCGTGATCCGCGCTTCCTGCGGTGCGCGCCCAAACGCCGCGCCAAGAATGCCAGATACCGCGATGCGGACAGCTATTTGAACGAACACGGCGCTCGACGATCGAGCGCGCTTAAACAGGGGGAACGGGATGAACACACGAACTAGCTACAAGAAAACTTTACTCGCCGCGGCCATTGCAGCGACGCTTGCGACGGGGGCCGGTATGCCGACTTCCGTCCGAGCACAAACGGCCGAGGCCACTTTGCGCGGCCATGCCGCCCCCAACATCGAAGTGGTTGCTAGAAACACGGCAACCGGTGCCACGCGTCGAACGCTCGCGGGCCCGGACGGCAGTTACGCACTGCCCGGCCTGCAACCTGGAACCTACAACGTCGAGGCCGGACCCGGCACCCAGGCCACGGTCACGCTGACCGTGGCCTCGACTGCCACGCTGGATTTGGTAGGACCGACTGCCGAGGCGGCAGCGCCGGTCGAAGAGATCACGGTGAGGGCGCGGCGCCTCGTTGATGTGAGAACTTCAGAAGTCGGCGCAACAGTGTCCTTGCATCAGATTGAGACCGTGCCGCAGCTTACCCGCAATTTCCTGGAGTTCGCCGATACCGTCCCGGGTCTCGTGTTCGGTGTCAACAATCAGGGTCAAACCTCCCTGCAGAGCGGCGGCCAGAATGCCAGCGCGGTGAACGTATATATCGATGGCGTGGGCCAGAAGAATTACGTCAAGGAAGGCGGTGTCAGCGGACAATTCGCCACGCAGGGCAACCCGTTCCCGCAGCTCGCGATAGGGGAATACAAGGTCATCACGTCTAACTACAAAGCCGAATTCGATCAAGTATCGAGCGCGGCGGTCACGGCCGGCACCAAGTCCGGCACCAACGAATTTCACGGCGAGGCGTACGGCCAGTACACGAGCGACAAGTTCCGCGCAGAAACGCCGGCAGAAAGGTCTCGGGGAATCAAGACGCCCTCGAACGACAAAGAATTCGGCGTCAGTTTGGGTGGCCCGATCTTGAAAGACAGGCTGCATTTCTTCGTCGCATACGAAGGCAAGCGCTATACCACACCCGTCGCGGTCACCCCGGGCGTCACCACGCTCAACGGCGCGCCCATCAGCACTTTTTTGCCGGCGAGCGTCGCCTCTCAATTTGGGGCCGGCAGTCTGCCGTTCAAAGAGGACTTATTCTTTGGCAAGCTGGATTTCGAGCCGACCGACTATGATCGCATCGAATTGAGCGCCAAGGTACGCACTGAGAATCAGATCAAGAACATTGGCATCGCCCAGGCCGCCTCGGCGAGTGTTACGGAGAAGAATGATGAGACGCGCTTCGATTTGCGCTGGCAGCACAGCGCTGATCGTTGGGTGAACGAATTCCTCATCACAGACGAAGACGCGTTCGATCGACCATCCGCCACGAATCTCGGCAATGGTGCGCAGTACATCGTTCAGTCGCAAGGCGAAAGACTGATCCTGGCTACCGCTGCCGCCGATCCACGTGCCACGCAGAACAAAGGCCAACGCGGTCCGGGGGTGCAGGATGACATCACCTTCACCAACTTGCAGTGGCTTGGCGACCACACGGTCAAGCTCGGCGCCAAGGTCAAGCGAATTGATCTGACCGCGGCGGATGCGCTGAATATCAATCCTCAGTTCAGCTACAACGTCACGCCTGCCGGCACGGACACGACACCTTACAAGGCGCTGTTTACCAATCCCGTCGCCGGCTTGAGCCCCACGGCACAGTCGAGGGACTGGCAATACGGTATTTACATTCAAGATGACTGGGTGCAAAACGAGCACCTCACTTGGAATCTCGGTGTGCGCTGGGATATCGAACGAAACTTAGGTTTTTTGGACTACGTGACACCGCCCGCGGTGCAAGCGGCCCTCAACGCCCAAGACCCCAATGCGCCCGCCGGACAAACCTACGCGCAGACGCTCGCCAAGGGCGGCGTGAACGTAAACGACTACATCAGCACCGGGCACAACCGCAAGGCCTACACCGGCGAGTTCCAGCCGCGGCTTGGATTCTCGTACGATATCTTCGCGGATCAGCACCACGTGGTGTACGGCGGGTACGGTCGATCCTATGATCGAAATCTCTATGACTATCTGCAAGTTGAAGAGACCAAGGCGGCGTTGCCTGAGTACACCGTGTTTTTCAAGAATCCCGGCGCCGCGACACCTAACGGTTGTTTTGGCAGTCCCTGTGTCGCATTCGATCCGAAATATATGAACGGCATACAGAACTTACAGGCGCTGGTGGCCTCGAGCAACGCGGGCGCCGAAGTCGATGCCGTGAATAACAAGTTGAAGGTGCCCTATGCAGATCAGTTCAGCATCGGCATCCGCAATAAGGTCGGCGACTGGAATACCAGCGCCGCGGTGGCACGAATCATCAGCAAGGACGGCTTCGTCTTTACATTGGGCAACCGCTACCCCAACGGCGCTTTTTTTATGAATGGCGGCCAACCATGGGGCAACGGCGTGCCGGGCTTCGGCGCACTCATCATCGGCAACAATGGAATCGAAACCAAGACCACGCAATTGCTGCTGTCGGCTGAAAAGCCCTTCACCCAAGAATCGCATTGGAGTGCGACGTTCGCCTATACGTACACAGATTCGTCGGCGAATCGGGACATTACGCAGCACTACGCGTTCGACGAGGAGACCATCAGACAATATCCATACGTCATTTCGAACGCTGCGGCGAGGCATCGGATCGTAAGCACAGGCTCGTACGGAGCGCCGTGGGGCTTTGTCATGGCGGCCAAACTGACGCTCGCCACCCCGATTCCTATCAATGATCTCGCCTGCATTGGTCCGGCCCAGCCTTATCCGACGGGAAGCAACTGCACACCGATCTCAGTGACGCCCAAAAACTTTTTCGGCTACCGCGCACTTGACCTGCAGGTCACCAAGAATTTCGAAATTGCCAACTATGCGACCGTGTATGTGCGTTTTGATGGGTTGAACGTTTTCAACTATCAAAACTACTCCGACACCATCTTGAATTTCGGCTCGAACGGCAAGTTCAATTCAAATCCGGTGGTCTACAACTACCAGGGCAATATCAACGGCGTCCCGCGCACACTCAAGTTGACAGTGGGGGCGAAGTTCTGATGGGAAGTGATGACTGACCGCAATATACGGAATATTGTCATCATCGGCGGCGGCACAGCGGGCTGGATGGCCGCCGCCGCCTTGGCCAAGGTGCTCGGTCACGGTCGTTCGATACGCGTGGTCGAGTCCGAGGAGATCGGTACGGTGGGCGTGGGCGAAGCCACCGTGCCGCATCTCAAGCTGTTCAATCAGATCCTGGAAATCGACGAGATTGAATTCGTCAAGCAGACGCAGGGAACTTTTAAACTCGGCATCGAGTTCGTTGACTGGGGCAGGATAGGCGATCGCTACGTCCATGGCTTCGGCAGCATTGGGCACGACTACGGCCTGCTGCCCTTCCACCAATACTGGCTCAAATTATTCCGCGCCGGCAAGGCGGCCGATATCGGGGCTTATTCGTTGAACACCTTGGCCGCACCACGCGGCAAGTTCATGACCTCGGCTTCCGATGCACCGGCACACTCGCCGCTGGCCAACATCGCCTACGCGTATCACTTCGACGCCGGGCTGTATGCCAAGTATTTGCGGCGCTATTCAGAGGTGCGCGGCGTGCAGCGAACCGAGGGCCGAGTAGTAGATGTGCTGCTGCGCGCCGATGATGGCTTCATCGAGTTCGTGATGCTGCAGAGCGGCGAAAAACTCCAAGCGGACTTGTTCATCGACTGTTCCGGCTTTCGCGGCCTATTGATCGAGGAGGCGCTGCATACGGGATACGAGGACTGGACCCACTGGTTGCCGTGCGATAGCGCACTCGCGGTGCCGAGCGAAAAGGTCGGCCCGCCCACGCCCTTTACGCGCTCCACGGCGCGAGCCGGTGGTTGGCAGTGGCGCATTCCCTTGCAGCATCGCACCGGGAATGGCTATGTGTATTCAAGCGCGCATATCAGCGATGAGGAGGCTGCGGCCACGCTGATGGGACATCTGGACGGCCGCGCATTGGCCGAACCGCGCAAGCTAAAATTCACGACCGGCATGCGCAAAAAGTTCTGGAATAAAAACTGCGTAGCCTTAGGCTTGGCCTCTGGGTTCATGGAACCGCTGGAGTCCACCAGCATTTATCTCATTCAGTCCGGCATCGCAAGACTGCTGAACCTCATGCCCGATCGCGACTTTAGTCCCGTGCTTATTGAGCGTTATAATTCTCAAGCCGCGTTTGAATTCGAACGCATCCGTGACTTCTTGATACTTCATTATGTCGCGACCGAGCGCCGAGACAGTTCTTTCTGGAGATATTGCAGTGACATGACGATCCCTGAACCTCTCGCGGACACGATTCGCCTGTTCAAGGACAGCGGACGCTTCTTCCGCAACGCGGAGGAAATGTTTGCGATAACCAGTTGGGTCCAGGTTATGCTGGGCCAGCACATCGAGCCGCAGCACTATCATCCCGCCGTCGACCTGGTAGCGGATCAAGAAATCGTCGCAATGGTCGATAGTGTCAAGAATGTCATCGCAGCCTGCGTGGAGGCCATGCCCACGCATGCCCAATTCATCGCCAGGCATTGCGCCGCGGCGCCCCTGTAATCGAATTCGGTCTCATCGTTTGTTAGTGATCAATTGGAACGCTCGATTTGAGGGCGCAAGGGTACCCTACTCAATGCACATTTCTCGCGCCGTCAAACTCGGCTCGCTTTTGACGATTCTTGTGATATCGGGCTGCAATCCCATTGCCGCCCTCAAACCGACACCGCCGCCAAAGCTATTGGAGGAGACGGATACTCCGAATCAGGCCGCTGAATTCCTCGAGGACATCGAACACAAAACGTTTGATTTCTTTTGGGCCAATGCCAATCCGAAAAACGGCCTGGTGCCCGACCGCTATCCGACCCGTACTTTTGCGAGTCTGGCGGCGGTCGGATTTGCCCTCACGAGTTATCCAATCGGCGTCGAACGCGGCTACGTTTCTCGCGCCGAGGCCCGCGATCGCGTACTGAAGACACTGCGCTTCTTTCGCGATGCGCCCCAAGGCAACGCGGTCAAGGGTTTTTCCGGGTTCAAGGGTTTTTATTATCACTTCCTCGACATGGAAACCGGCGTACGGTTCAACGAGCAATCCGAGCTGTCGATGATCGACACGTCGCTGTTCATGGCGGGCGTTTTGTTCTGCCAGAGCTATTTCGACGGTTCCGATCCTCAGGAAAAAGAGCTGCGCAAAATTGCCGACTGGTTATACCGTCGCATCGACTGGGCATGGGCGTCGCGCGATGACGGCGTGGTGGCGCTGGGCTGGTCACCGGAACTGGGTTTTCATCCTAAAAATTGGCGCGGCTACAACGAATCCTCCATCATGTACATCTTAGGATTGGGCTCGCCCACCGCAGCCATGCCGGCTTCCTCGTGGCTGTCCTATACCTCGACTTTCGATTTTCATTGGGTCAATGAGGGCGAGTGGTACCTGTCTTTTCCGCCGCTCTTCGGGCATCAGTACTCTCACGTATGGATCGATTTTCGCGACATTCGCGATGCCTATATGCGCAATAAGGGCATCGACTATTTCGACAACACTCGACGCGCCATTTATGCACAGCGCAGCTACGTGATTGCCAATCCTATGAAATGGGTGGGTTACTCCTCGCGCATGTGGGGTATTACGGCCAGCGACGGACCCACCGATGCCAAGCTGGAGTACAACGGCGAGACGCGGGCCTTTCACAGTTACGCAGCGCGCGGCGCAGGCGGCGCCCAAAACTACGACGACGGCACCCTCGCGCCCAACGCGGTTTTCGGCGCCCTGCCCTTTGCGCCCGAGATCGCACTGCCGACCTTGAGACTCATGCAAGAGCAATACGGCAAGTACATCTATTCCACGTTCGGCTTCGTCGATGCCTTCAATCCCAGCTTCAACTATGAGGATGTCAAGCTCAAGTACGGCCGCGTGATACAGGGTGTTGGCTGGGTGGACAACGATTACCTCGGCATCGATGAGGGCCTCACCGTCACCATGATTGAAAATTTTCGCAGTGGACTCATCTGGCGCATCATGCGCCGCAATCCTTATGTAAGGCGCGGCCTGGAGCGGGCGGGTTTCCAAGGCGGTTGGCTGGATACCACGGGGTGATTTCGCGCCGCTGCGGTGCATGGCTGGCCGGTGGAATTGCCCTGGGTGCCGCTGCACTCGCCCCGCTGTCCGGCTGTACCGCGGGCGATTCGCGCAACGTGTTGCACTTTTGGGCCATGGGACGCGAGGCGGAAGTCATTCTCGAGTTCATGCCCGAGTTCGAGCGTCTGCATCCGGACATCCGCGTCGAGGTGGAGCAACTGCCTTGGACCGCGGCGCACGAAAAGCTGCTGACAGCGGTGGCCGGTAATTCGACCCCCGATTTGTGCCAGCTGGGAAATAGTTGGATTGCGGAGTTATTGGCGCTCAAGGCACTCGCGCCCTTGGATGCGCGTCTCGCGCGCTCCGGCGTCTCGCGTGAGGATTATTTTCAGGGCGCGTGGGATGCGAATGTCGTCGGCGGCTCGGTCTACGGCATCCCTTGGTATGTGGACACGCGGCTGCTGTTCTATCGCACCGACCTGCTGGCAGCGGCGGGCTTTCCGGCACCGCCGAGAGATTGGGCGGAGTGGTTGCAAATGCTTGACGCGCTCACCCAGAACAGCCACGGCGAGCGTTACGGGGTACTGCTGCCGCTC
Organism: Pseudomonadota bacterium; assembly: GCA_030775645.1. GTDB lineage: Bacteria > Pseudomonadota > Gammaproteobacteria > Steroidobacterales > Steroidobacteraceae > Bog-1198. Next base: position 39,730 of record JALYIT010000049.1, read on the forward strand.
AACGAATATGATTCACTGATTGCGCTCGCCCTGCAGCAACGCCAGCCGTTGCTGCGCGACAATGGCGCACATGGCAATTTTGCCAACGCCGAATTCGAACGTACATTCGAATTTTATGTCGATATGTTTCGTAAGCATTACGCTCCGCCGGTCAGCAACTCGCAAATTGCCAATGTCTGGACAGAGTTCGGGCGCGGCTATTTTGCCTTTTATATCACCGGGCCCTGGAACATCGGCGAGTTCAAGCGCCGCCTGCCTGCGGCGATGGAAGGCAAGTGGATGACCGCACCCTTGCCGGGACCTGACGGTCCGGGCGCATCCACGGCGGGCGGTGCGAGCCTTGCCGTGTTTCGCGGCGCGAAGCACGCCGAGGCGGCCTGGCAGCTGGTTGAGTATCTATCGCAACCGGCGGTGCAACAACGCTTTCACGCGTTGACCGGCAATCTGCCGCCGCGCCGCTCTTCCTGGCAAAGTCCCGCACTCGGCGCTGATCCGTACGCGGCCGCGTTCCGCGAGCAGCTGGAACGCGTCAAGGCAGTGCCAAAGGTGGCGGAATGGGAGCGCATCGCCACGGAGATGCGCCTGGTGGCCGAGCGAGTGGTGCGCGGCGATCTTTCGGTGCATGCCGGCGCGCTCGAGCTCGATGCGCGCTCCGATCGAATACTTGCCAAGCGCCGCGAGCTATTGGCCGCTGGGAGCATTTTGTGACCGCCGCCGCGCGCGCAGGGCTGATTCTCGCAGCGCCGGCATTATCCGTCATCGCGGTGTTCTTTTTCGTACCCGTGATCATTGCGTTGGCCTTAAGCCTGACTGATTTCGACATCTATGCCCTCGCCGACATCCACAATCTGCGATTCATCGGCCTGCGTAACTACCTCGAGCTGCTGAAGACGCCGCTGTTCTGGTCGGCTCTGGGGAACACGCTTTATTTCACCAGCGTCGGAGTTCCGCTCTCGATCGGTGCATCGCTCGGGGCCGCTTTGCTCCTGCACTCGCGCTTGGCGCGCTTTCGTGGATTTTTTCGTACCGCATTGTTCGCCCCGGTGGTCACGACGCTGGTGGCGGTGGCCGTGATTTGGCGCTATCTGCTGCACACCCGATATGGTTTGATCAATTACGGCCTGGCGCATTTAGGCATCATGCCGATCGATTGGCTGGGAAATCCTCACTTCGCGATGCCAGCCATCATCATGTTTACGGTGTGGAAGAACTTCGGCTACAACATGGTGATCTTCCTGGCGGCGCTGCAAAGCATTCCCGAGGAGCTGTACGAGGCGAGCGGTCTCGATGGCGCAGGCTGGTGGCTGCAATTGCGGCACATCACCCTGCCCATGCTCGGTCCTACGTTATTGTTGGTCAGCATTCTCACCATCGCGGGCTTTTTTCAGCTATTCGCGGAACCGTACGTCATGACCCAGGGAGGCCCGGCACAAAGCACGGTCAGCGTGCTGTATTTCATGTACGAGCAGGGGTTTAAGTGGTGGAATTTGGGCACTGCCTCAGCGGTGGCATTCGTTCTTTTCTTGATGATGTTCGCCGTCACAGCCTTGCAAATCGGCATTGCGCGCCGCGCGGCGTCGCCTTGAAGACGCGGCTAGCGGCGTTAGGCGTGAACGGCGCACTGGCGCTGATCGCGGCGTTGACCCTGTTGCCTTTATTCTGGATGTTTTCGGCATCGTTGATGCCTGCGGGAACCTCGAATGTATATCCGCCGCCTCTGTGGCCTACGCATCCGACCCTCGACAACTACCATGAGCTGTTCACCCACGCGGGCATGGGCCGCCGCTTTCTCAACAGTCTCGGGATCGCATCGGCCGCCACGCTGCTGTCACTCATATTCAATGTGAGCGCCGGCTACGCCTTCGCCAAGCTCAAGTTTGCCGGAAGTCAGTCGATTCAAAAATTTCTGGTGGGCGCTTTGGTGATCCCGGCGCAGGTTGCAATGTTGCCGTTGTTCTTGATTTTGAAAACCATGGGGTTGGTTAATACCCTGCCAGGGGTGCTGGTGCCGTGGCTCGCCGGAGTTTTCAGCATTTTTTTGGTCCGCCAGCATGTGGCGACGGTACCGGATGAATTGCTCGAAGCTGCGCGCCTCGAAGGCGCTGGCGAGGCAACCATTTACCTGCGTGTGGTGTTGCCGATGCTGCGCCCGATTCTGGTAACTCTCGCCGTGTTCACTTTTCTCGGTGCTTGGAACGATTTTATGTGGCCGCTGATCGTACTCAACGAGGGCAAGCTCTACACGCTGCCCGTCGCGCTCGCATCGCTGTCGCGCGAGCACGTGCAGGATAGCGAATTGATGATGGCCGGTGCCGTGCTAACCGTGCTTCCGGTGTTGCTGCTTTTCCTGGTACTGCAACGTTATTATCTGCGAGGGATGATGACCGGCGCCGTAAAAGGGTGAGGCCATGCGGCTGCATGTCATCGCCGCGCTAATCGTTCAATGCCTGATCGTCGGCGCGCAGGCCGCCACGCCGATGGCTGTGATTGACGATATGGCCACGCCGGCGTTGTGGAAGGCACTCGCCTCCGACGGCGTGGTCTCACGGCTGGAGGCGCTCTCGACGCCGAATCCGGCACTGCGTCTGCAGTTCGACTTTCAGCACCACGCCGGATACGCCGCGATCGAGCGAGCGCTGCCGCTCGATCTGCCGGAGAATTTCGAAATTGACCTCATGCTGGCCGGCGCAGGACCGATCAACGATCTGGAGGTAAAATTGCTGGACGCCAGCGGCGAGAACGCGTGGTGGTACCGGCGGCCGGATTTTGTTTTTGAAAAGGAGCCGCGAACCCTAGCCATTAGGCGGCGGCAGATCGAGTTTGCCTGGGGCCCCACCCAGGATCGGCGCTTGCACCATGTCGAGCGGCTGCAGCTGGTAATCAGCGCAGGGCGCGGCGGGGGTGCCGGCTCGCTGGATATTGGTCCAATCCGGCTGCTGCCCTTGTCGAGCGCGCCCGCGACTTGGCCTGCCCCCACCGCCAGTGCCGGCGGACAAGCCGCCGCAGTGCCGGATGGAAACACGGATACCGCTTGGCATTGCTCAGGTTCGACCGGCGGGTGCGAATTGCTGCTCGACTGGCAGATGCCGCGGGAATTTGGCGGACTGCGGCTCGATTGGGACCCCCACTCAAGGCCAGCCCGCTACGAAGTCGCCGCCTCGATGGACGGAATCCAGTGGCGGGTGGTGCGGCAATTCACTGCGGCGGCCGGTCCAGCTGATCGGCTGTGGCTTCCGGATGAGGAAGCACGCTTCCTGCGCCTGCGCGTGGGCGAACCTACAGGTAGAGAAACGCGTTTGCGCAAGGTCACGCTCGAGGAGCCGAGCTTCGGCGCGAGCCGCAACGCGCTGCTCGCCAGTATTGCACGCGACTCCCCGCGCGGTTACTTGCCCCGGGGATTCAGCGAGCAAAGCTTTTGGACGCTCGCGGGTGCCGATGGCGGCAGCCAATCCGCTCTATTGTCCGAAGACGGTGCGATCGAGACACAGCGAGGCGGCCCAAGCATTGAACCTTTCGTGGTCGAGGATGGCCGCTTGCTCGGCTGGGCCGACGTCAAGTCGGCTCAGAGCTTGCAGGACAATTATCTGCCGCTGCCGCGAGTGACCTGGGAAACCGCGCACTGGTCGCTGGCGATCAGCACCGCTGCAGGCAGCGGTGCATCGTCGGGCCTGTACGGGCGCTATCTGCTGCGCAACACCTCGCCGCAGCGACGCCATCTTCGATTGGTCCTGGCGTTGCGACCCTTCCAAGTGAATCCGGCCGCGCAATTCTTGACGACGCCCGGCGGCGTGTCGCCAACCTATACGCTCGCGTGGGACGGGCACGCGCTGCACGCGAATCAATCGAGTCGCGTCATACCGCTGGTCGCGCCGACGCGCGTTGGATTGTTCGGGTTCGAGAGCAACAGCATGCCGGCGGTGCTCGCCTCTCCCGCATGGGGAAGCGCGCCGGCCGCGGCGATCAGCCTTGCCGATGAGTCGCAACTCGCCAGCGGCGCCATGGCATTCGATACCGATCTTAAACCGGGCGCGCGCGCAAGAGTTGATATTTTCATTCCCTGGAGCGCACAGGAGCCGCCTGCGGCAGGCGCTGGAGTTGGCGCGCCAGGCAGGGCCACTGCGGACAAAGCGCAGTCTACTTCTCGAGCCGAATGGCGGTCCCGCCTCAATCGGGTGCAAATCATCGCGCCGGACTCTCGCGAGGCACGGGATGTCGCGCAGGCACTTCGAACCGCCGAGGCGCATATCCTTATGTCGCGCGACGGGCCAGCGCTTAGGCCCGGAACGCGCTCCTACGCGCGCTCCTGGATTCGCGACGGGGCGATGATGTCCGCGGCGCTGCTGCGACTCGGCGAGACACGTGCGGCGCAAGACTATTTACAATGGTATTCCACTTACCTGTTCGCCGACGGCAAAGTGCCCTGCTGCGTGGATATGCGCGGCGCCGATCCAGTGCCCGAGAACGACAGCAACGGTGAATTCATCTACTTGGCGGCGGAGGTTTATCGTCTGGGTGGAGACCGCGTCCTGGTGGCAAAACTCTGGCCGCAGGTGCGAGATGCAGCCGCGTATCTTGAACGCCTGCGGCAGTCGACGCGAAGCGGCGAAGGCTCGAGCGATGCGAAGCTGTATTTCGGGCTGCTGCCGCCCTCGATCAGCCACGAAGGTTACAGCGCCAAACCCATGCATTCATACTGGGACGATTTTTGGGCGCTGCGCGGTTACGCAGATGCGGCCTTTCTGGCGAAATCACTCGGGGTGACTGACGATGCGCAACGTCTGCTGGCGCAGCGAGCGCAATTCGCGCACGAAGTGAGTGATTCGCTGAAAAGGGTCGTCGGCGAGAAGCGCATCGACTTTATTCCGGGTGCCGCCGATCTGGGGGACTTCGATGCCACCTCGACGACCATCGTGCTCGCGCCCGGAGTGGGTGCACTGGAGCTACCGCCGGGTCTTTTGGAATCCACCTTCGAACGGTACTGGCGCGAGTTCGTGGCCCGCCGCGAAGGCGCTCGCCCATGGAAGGATTACACCCCATACGAATGGCGCAATGTCGGCGCGTTTGTGCGCCTCGGTTGGCGGGACCGCGCTCACGAAGCGGTGCGCTACTTCATGGCTGACCGCAAGCCGGCGCCGTGGAACCAGTGGCCCGAAGTGATCGGTAGGCGGCCGAGCGAGGCTCGCTTCATCGGCGACCTGCCCCATGGCTGGGTAGCGTCGGACTTCATCCGCTCGGCGCTGGATTTGTTTGCTTATGAGCGCGAGTCCGATGAGACCATTGTGCTTGCGGCAGGAGTTCCCTTGTCATGGCTGGAAAAACGGGGGATTAGCGTCCGCGGGATGCGCACGGCTTATGGTCCGCTGCGGTACACGCTGCGACATACCAAGGACGCGCTCGATCTGCGCCTGGCTGAGGGCACGCGGGTACCGCCGGGCGGCTTCATCTTTCCCATCCCAGGCAGCAGCGCCGATGGCGAGGCTTGGGTCAACGGCCGCGCGGTACCTTATAGCGGCGGCAGCCTCAACCTGCGCTCTGTACCTTGCCAAGTACGGATTCCCTTGCAGCCATGAGCGTCACATTTCGCGATATCGGCAAACGCTACGGCGAGATCCCGGTTCTTCGGCATTTCAATTTGGAGATTCACGAGCATGAGTTCATGGTTCTGGTGGGCCCGTCCGGCTGCGGCAAAACTACAGCGCTGCGCTTGATCGCGGGACTGGAAGATGTAAGCGAAGGCGAGTTGCTCATTGCCGGTCGCGTCATGAATACCGTCGCACCGAAGGATCGGGATGTGGCGATGGTATTTCAAAACTACGCGCTCTATCCGCAAATGACCGTGCGCCAAAATTTGGCGTTCGGGCTGAAGATTCGCAGACTCGCAGCGGCCGAAATCGATCGGCAGGTGGAGGGCGTCGCCGCAATGTTAGGACTGCAGCCTTTGTTGGACCGCAAGCCAAGGGCGCTTTCCGGAGGCCAGCGCCAACGTGTCGCGCTGGGGCGCGCCATCGTCAGGAAACCGGCCGTGTTCCTCTTCGACGAACCCTTGTCAAATCTTGATGCGGATTTGCGTGTGCTGATGCGGGCCGAACTATCCAAGTTGCAGCGGCGTCTCAAGACCACCACCGTGTATGTCACGCATGATCAAATAGAAGCAATGACTTTGGGTCAACGCATCACGGTAATGTCGCCGCTCGGGAAAGACCAGCACGGCAATCTGCAACAGACCGGTACGCCCCTTGAGTTGTACCAACGGCCGGAGAATGTGTTTGTGGCACGTTTTATTGGCACGCCGTCGATGAATGTACTGACGGCGACGGTGGGTGCGGATGGCCGGCTGACGGGCGCGGGCTTTTCATTGGCACCGCCGCCTCACTTCACCGCCGCGCTCAAAGGCTATGCCGGCCGCACGGTCTTGGTTGGACTGCGCCCCGAGCATCTCGCGGAACCACGCACGCACGAGTGGCCCGGGACCGCAACGGTGAGGGGTGCCATTGACATCATTGAGGCTACAGGACCCGAGCTGATCGTGCACGTACGTGTCGGCGATGAAGCCTTGGTCGCTAAATTGGCGGCGCGCCGCGAGCTTCGCTACGGAGAGTCCATCGAGCTCGAGGTGAACTGCAATGCCATGCATCTTTTCGATCCGGCCAGCGGCGAACGCCTCAAGTCTGACCCCGATGCAGGCGCATGAGACGGCGCCGCTCACGCTTATCAGGCCGCGTGTCGGACCGCGGCCTGGAGAGGTTCGCCAGACGCTGCTGCTCCTTGAACTTGACGCGGCGCTCCGCGCTAGCGGCGGTTTCAAGATAGTGTGCGATAGCTTCGGAGGCGGGCCCGCGCCGCGCAGGCAGGCCAAGCACTTGGAATTCCGCGACCACACCTTGCAGCGACAAAGTCAAACGATCGCCAACGCGAATGCCATGCGCCGGCTTGATGCGTTCGGCATTCAAGTGCACCTTGCCGCCATTGATGGCCGCGGCCGCAAGACTGCGCGTCTTGAACAACCTGACGTGCCACAGCCATTTGTCCAAGCGATGACGATCGGCTTTTTCGTCGGTTGGCATAATTAACCGCGTTTAGAATACCCAAGAGCGAGGCAGTCGAAATCGCTATAATAGCGCTATGTACGGCAAAGAATTTTGTGAACGGCTTCGGCACGATACCGAGGCACTGAAGACTTCGGGTTTGCTCAAGCGCGAGCGGATCATCGGCTCGGCACAAGGTCCGGTCATCAAGCTTGCCGACGGGCTGGAGATGATCAATCTGTGCGCCAACAACTATCTGGGATTGGCCAACCACCCTGCGGTGATCGAGGCCGCGCACGATGGCTTGACGCGCTACGGTTATGGAGTCGCCTCGGTGCGCTTCATTTGCGGCACGCAGACCGTGCACCGCGAACTCGAAGAACGCTTGAGCACTTATCTTTCGATGGATGACACGATTCTGTTTTCCTCGTGCTTCGATGCCAACGGCGGTCTTTTTGAAACCTTGCTCGATGAGCAGGACGCCGTCATCAGCGATGCGCTCAATCATGCCAGCATCATCGATGGGATACGCTTGTGCAAGGCTCGGCGCCTGCGCTATGCCAACAACGACATGAATGAGCTCGAAGCGGCGCTGAAAGGCAGCCAGGATTCGCGCGTGCGGCTCATCGCCACCGATGGCGTGTTCTCCATGGACGGATCCATTGCGCGGCTCAACGACATTTGTGATCTGGCGGATAAGTACGGCGCCCTCGTGATGGTGGATGACAGCCACGCGACCGGATTCATCGGCGCTCGCGGACGCGGCACGCATGAGTTGCGCGGAGTCATGGGCCGCATCGATATCATCACAAGCACGCTCGGCAAAGCATTGGGCGGAGCCAGTGGTGGCTTCGTCGCCGCTCGCAAGGAGATCGTGGCTTGGCTGCGCCAACGATCCCGCCCCTATTTGTTCTCGAACAGCATTGCTCCAACGGTCGCTGCCGCCACCATTCGAGTGCTGGATTTGCTGGAGAACTCACCTCAGCTTCGCGATCACTTGCATCAAAACGCGCGTTACTTCCGCGAGCGCATGCAGGCGTTGGGCTTCAATCTGGTGCCGGGCGAGCATCCGATCATCCCGGTAATGCTGGGGGATGCGCCATTGGCCGGGCGCCTGGCCGACAGGATGCAGCAGGAAGGCATTTATGTCGTGGCATTCTCGTTTCCAGTCGTGCCGCATGGAAAAGCGCGAATTCGGACGCAGATGAATGCTGCGCACAGCGCTGAGCAACTCGATCAAGTCATTGCCGCTTTTGGTCGCTCGGCGCGCGACCTCGGCGTCATCAACTAGAGGCCATTCATGAAAGCACTCGTCAAGGCTCGCGCAGAACCTGGCATCTGGATGCAGGACGTGCCGGAGCCCGCGGTCGGTCACAACGACGTTCTGATCAAGGTGCATCGTTCGGCGATCTGCGGCACCGATATGCATATTTATAATTGGGATGCATGGGCGCAAAAAACTGTTCCCGTACCCATGGCCGTGGGCCATGAATATTCCGGCGAGATCGTCGAGGTGGGGAGCGAAGTGCGCGGTTTTAAGACAGGCGATCGCGTGTCGGGCGAGGGGCATATCACCTGCGGCCATTGCCGTAATTGCCGCGCGGGACGCAGGCACTTGTGCCGCAACACATCGGGTGTGGGCGTGAATCGGCCCGGCGCGTTCGCCGAGTATCTGACCATTCCGGCTTCCAACGTGTTCACATTACCCGCAGCCATCGATGATGAGATTGCTTCAATTCTCGATCCGCTGGGCAATGCAACGCACACCGCCTTGGCGTTCAGCGTGGTCGGCGAGGATGTGCTGATTACCGGCGCAGGTCCCATCGGCGTCATGGCGGTGGCCATTGCCCGGCATTGCGGCGCACGGCACGTGGTGATCACAGACGTCAATGACTATCGGCTCGACTTGGCGCAAAAGATGGGTGCCTCGCGCGCGCTCAATATATCGCGCGAGTCGCTCGATGATGCCATGCGCGATTTGGGCATGGAAGAAGGCTTCGATGTGGGTTTCGAGATGTCGGGCAACCCGGCGGCGCTGCGCGAATTGCTGCGAACCATGAATCACGGCGGCAGCGTTTCCATGCTGGGAATTCCCCCCGGGGAGACCGCGATCGATTGGAATCTGGTCATTTTTAAGGGCCTGACCATCAAAGGCATTTATGGCCGGGAGATGTTCGAGACGTGGTACAAAATGTCGAGCATGCTGCAAAGCGGCCTCGACATTCGGCCGGTGATCACCCATCGCTTGAGTGTCAACGACTATCTGGAAGGTTTTCAGATCATGAATTCCGGGAAATCCGGAAAAGTCACGCTCGATTGGTCGAGTCTCTAAAAGCCTGTAAAGTTTTAGCGCCCGCTCGGCTCTCGGCACCAGCAGTAAGAGTACAGCCCCCGCGGATCCTTGAGCTGCGTGAGCGCCCGCGCCTGTTCGAGCAAGGGATCGAGAATGCGCTCGACTTCGGTTCTTTGCGGCATGAGACCCGCCAGGCGCCCCAATCGAACGGCCTGCGAACGTATCTGCATCAACAACTGTTCGCGCAGATTAAGGTCCGGTTCGATGTAGTCGATATCGTAGTCGCTACCTAGTTGCGCCAATTTCGCCGCCGCATCAGTAGCATCTTTGAGTCCGCCTAACTGGTCCACCAAGCCAATGCGTTGGGCATCGGCGCCCGCCCAAACTCTGCCCTGTGCAATCTTGTCCACCTCTTCAACGGATTTTTTTCTGCCGTCGGCAACACGTCGCAGGAATTGTGCGTAGGCATGGTCCACAGAGGCCTGCAGAAGTTGCTTGGTCACGTGCCCCAGTGGGCGGTCGATGCGTAAATCGCCGGCCAGCGGCGTCGTGCCGATGCCATCGGTTTTGACGCCGATTTTCTCTAGGGTACGCTGGAAGGTCGGAATGTAAGAAAATACGCCGATCGAGCCGGTGATCGTAGTCGGACTGGCGAATATCTGGTTCGCGGCCGCTGCAATGTAGTAGCCGCCGGATGCGGCATAGGTGCTCATGGAAACCACGACCGGCTTGCCGGCTTTGCGCAAGGCCTGAACTTCACGCAGGATTTTTTCCGAGGCGAACTCGCTCCCGCCTGGACTATCGACGCGCAGCACCACCGCTTTTACCCCCTTATCGTAGCGCGCCTCACGCAACAAGTTAGAGGTGCTCTCGCCTCCAATCGAACCCGGCGCCCGGCGCCCGTCGAAGATCTCTCCCGAGGCGACGATGATGCCAATCTTGGTGTCAGATTTGGGTTTCAGCACATGCTTGGCGCGTACCGCGGTCAAGTAGTGATTCATGCCGATCGCATTGAACGAATGGTTGTTGTCGTCCTCGCCCAGCAAGCCCTTCAAATCATCGGCCACCTGCCGCCGGCTCTTCAGCGCCGTCACCAAACCGCGCTGCAAGGCCATTTTGGCCATGTCGCCATTGACCGCCTGCAATGAAGCGGGCTGATCGGCAATGAAGTCCTTGAGCGCTGTTGCCGGCAGCGATCGCGCATGCGTCACGTCCTGAGTGTAGGCATTCCACAGCGACTCGAGCCACACGGAAGTCTCTTCGCGCTCGCTCGGCGCCATATCGCTGCGGGAAAATTGGTCTGTATAGCTCTTGAAGGTGCCGGCACGAAATACGTTCAAGTCGACGTTGAGCTTATCGATGGCGTCCTTGAAATACATCCGGTAATAGGCGAATCCGGTCACTGCAACTTCGCCCATCGGATCGAGATAGATCTCGCCTGCCTGCGCCGCCAGGTAATACTGCGACTGGCTGAATGAATCGCCGGCCGCAATCACCCTCTTGCCCGATGCGCGAAAGTCGCGCAAAGCTGCGCCAATTTCCTGCAATTTGGACAAGCCAGAGGGGCCCAACTCGTCGACGTCCAGAACAATGAGCTTGATTCTGGAGTCTGTCTTGGCCGCCGTGATGGCGTCCGTGACGTCTCGTAGCAGTGTTTCAGGAGCGGGTCCGCCGGAGGCCTCGCCGAATGCGCGGCGTACCGAGTCGCCGGATAACTGCTCGACCAATTCCCCTTGTGGGGCAATGACCAGAGCAGCCGTGCGCGGCACGATCGGTATCGAGTTATGCAGCGCCGCGAGTACCACACCGAAAATCAGCAACAGCAGGGCCAGGTGCAGGACCTTGCGGATCCCTTCAAGAATTCGCCAGATCAGCCCGAAGATTCCCCTGACACCCGACCCGCTGCTCATTAAAAGCTCAAATCTTCTCGTCGATGCGAGCGGCTTTGCCTGACAGGTCGCGCAGGTAGTACAGCTTGGCGCGTCGCACGCTGCCGCGGCGCTTCACGCTCACTTCGCTGATCGACGGACTGAAAGTCTGGAATACCCGTTCCACCCCTTCGCCGTGCGAAATCTTTCGCACCGTGAAAGAGGAGTTGATGCCGCGGTTCTTCTTGGCAATGACCACGCCTTCGTACGCCTGAACGCGCTCGCGATCTCCTTCCACCACTTTGACTTGTACGACGATGGTATCGCCGGGATTGAAGTCCGGAAGCTTGCGGGTCGCCCGCTCGCCGTTGATTTCCTGGATGATCTTATTCATTTCTGTTGCCTCGCACGTTCATTCTTAAATTCTTCCAACAATTCTCGTTCCTCATCGCTCAAGCCGCGCTGTTCGAGCAACTCTGGCCGGCGCAACCAAGTGCGTCCGAGCGCCTGCCGCAACCGCCAGCGGTGGATCGCCGCATGATCGCCCGACGAAAGCACCGCGGGCACCTCGTGACCATCAAGCACCTGCGGCCGCGTGTAATGCGGCCAATCTACCAGGCCGTCGCTGTAGGATTCCTGCAGCGCCGACTCAGAACTACCCAACGTCCCCGGCATCAACCGCGCAATCGCATCGATAACCACCAGCGCCGGCAGCTCTCCGCCCGACAGCACATAGTCGCCGATGGACCACTGCTCATCGATGTCCTGCTCGATGAAGCGCTCGTCGACCCCTTCGTAACGTCCTGCGATCAGGACCAGACCCGGCCAAGTGCACGCCTCGCGCGCCATGCTTTGCTCGAATCTGCGCCCATCCGCTCCCAAATACACTCGCCGGCTACCCGGCGGTAGAACCCTCATCGCATCGCGCAAGGCGCTGCGCATGGGCTCTACCTTCAACACCATGCCCGGTCCGCCCCCGTAAGGGCGATCATCAACCGTCCGGTGCGGATCGGCGGTGTACTCGCGAGGATCGAAGCACTCGACCTGGAATACCCCGCGGTCCAGCGCCCGCCCCACTACACCGATGTTCAGCGCGTCGCGGATCATCTGCGGAAACAGCGACACGACCGCAATTCGCATACTTCAGTCCGCAGCGTCGTCCCAGTCCACCACTACCCGCCGCGACTTTAAATCCACACGCCGCAGATGCAGAGGGACGGCCGGCACCCAATACTCACGTTCACCGCGAACCACCATCAAGGCCTGCGCCGGTGTTTCGACAAAATGCTGCACCACACCCAATTCAATGCCGGCCAGATTGACCACCTCGCAGCCAATCAGGTCGGCGCGGTAGAAATCATGGTCATTTCGCTGCGGCAACTCGGAACGAGGAATGCAAACATGCGCGCCTCGCAAGGCTGCGGCTGCATCCCTGTCCTCGACCCCGGCCAATTTAACCGTCAGCGCGCCTGCGCTTCGCCCACTCTCAACAATGCGATAACTGCGCCAGGCACCCTCTCGTCCGATCTGCAAGTTGCGATGTTCCAGCAAGCGTTCGGGAGGTTCCGTGTGTGACCGCAGCTTGACCCAACCTCGGACGCCGAACGGCGCGCCCACGGTCCCCAGTTGGATGAGCGCCGATGATTCGTCGCTCATCGTGCACTGAAGCCTTTACGCGGCCTGCTTGCGAAAGCTGGTGAGAAGAAACTTGACTCGATCGGACATGTGGGCGCCCTTGCTGACCCAGTGCTCGATCCGCGCCACGTTCAAGCGCAGCTTGACTTCGGCTCCGCGCGCGACCGGATTGAACAGACCTACGCTTTCAAGGCTGGTGCCGCCTTGGCGCTTGCGGCTGTCAGTCACCACAACATGATAGAACGGCGTCTTTTTGCCGCCGCGTCGAGTCAACCGGATCGTCACCATCTTTAATCTGCCTTGCGTATGCCTAGCCGCTAATTGTAATGACAATCAGGGCTTAAGATCAACCAATGCTTTGCTCTTAGGCGTACCTACGGCGCTCTAGCGCCCAAATCCGCCAGGCCCGAAGCCTCCAGGAGGCATGCGCCCGGCCATGCCGCGCATCATGTTCTTGAGCATTCCGCCTTTGACCATCTTTTTCATCGTTTTCTGCATTTGGTCGAATTGTTTTAATAATCGGTTGACCTCCGGCAGGGGTACGCCTGCCCCCTTGGCGATGCGCCGCTTGCGGGAATTATCGATGACCTCCGGACGCCTACGCTCGTGCGGTGTCATGGAATCGATGATTCCCATCTGACGCTTCATGTTTTTTTCATTCACCGTACCGGCGGCGGCTGCGGCGTTGGCCTGCATTTGTGCCGGGAGTTTGTCGAGCAGGGCCGCCATGCCGCCCATGTTCTGTAACTGGCTCAATTGATCGCGCAGATCCGACAGATCGAAGGACTTACCCTTGCTGATTTTTTTGGCGAGTTTTTGCGCCTTTTCCTCATCGACTTGACCCTGCACTTGTTCGACCAGAGTCAGCACATCTCCCATGCCTAGGATGCGGGAGGCAATTCGCTCCGGATGAAACAGCTCCAGCGCGTCGGATTTCTCACCCATACCGACGAACAGGATGGGCTTACCGGTCACATGACGCACCGACAGCGCCGCACCACCACGCGCATCGCCATCCGCCTTGGTCAGGATCACGCCGGTGAGAGCCAAGGCATCATTGAATGCCTTGGCCGCATTGACCGCGTCCTGTCCGGCCATGCTGTCGACGACGAACAGGCGCTCATGCGGTTGAATGGCCGCCTCCAGTTCCCTTACCTCGGTCATCATCTGCCCATCGACATGCAGACGCCCGGCCGTGTCGATAATGAGCACATCGTATGCCTGCAGCATCGCCTCGGGGAGCGCGCGCCTGGCGATCGCCACCGGCGCCTCGGTCGCCGTCGCGGGCGCAAATCCCGCCCCTACCTGAGCCGCCAAGGTCTGCAATTGCAGTATGGCCGCCGGACGGTACACGTCGGTGCTGACCATCAATACTTTTTTCCTTTGCTTCTCGATGAGCCAGCGCGCGAGCTTTCCGGCGCTGGTGGTTTTGCCGGCACCCTGCAAACCGGCCAGCATCACGACAACCGGTCGCTGTGCTCGCAGATTGAGACCTGTGCTGGCTTCACCCATCAAACGGGTCAGTTCCTCATGCACGACCTTGATAAATGCCTGTCCGGGGGTGAGGCTTTTGACCACTTCGACGCCGATGGCACGTGCTTTCACCGCGTCGGTGAAACTCTTGACTACCGGCAGCGCCACATCAGCATCCAGCAGCGCAAGCCGGACCTCGCGCACTGCGTCGGAAATATTGTCGTCGGTGAGCCGGCCGCGGCCGGAGAGGGACTTGAGCGCCGAGGAGAGGCTACTGGTTAAGCGGTCAAACATAGTGCGACTATTATACTTGTGTCATTATCCGCACGTCATCCAAAGGAGCCTGTCTGAGTATTCCACGTGAGCCGCGTTGGCTGGGAGAGGGAGCGGATGCAAGGTGCGCGGCGCGGTTCGTAGTGGGTACTACGGACAAGCCGCGCAACGCCGCAGATGCCCCTCTCCCAGCCCACCCGAAGTACCCTTGCAGATTTCCCCTCAGGCGGCGTAGTCGCCGCCTCATCGGGTCTTTGTCCAACTTCGTCGGCTCCGCCTTGCCCGAGGGGGACTCTGCCCCAGGTAAGACCACACGGAATAACCAGACAGGCTCCTAGTCCAGCTGTGACTCTCGCCCTCGCCATCATTTTGTTTCTGCTTTACACCGCGAGCGCCTGGACCATGTTGCGCAGCGTAAAGAACCCGCGGCTGGAACCCCTCGCCTGGGTTCTTGTTTTTATCGCCATCATCGGCCACAGCGAATCCATCATGCACATGATGCGTTCCAACGCGCGATTTTCCATCGGGCTGCTGGAAGCCATGTCGCTGCTCGGCTGGACCTTGGCTGCGCTGGCCTGCTTGGTCTCGATCGACAAACAGAATCGCGTGCTGGGCGCCATCCTCATGGTGAGCGCGGCTGTCGGCGCTGCAATGACGGGCTTCGGCCGCAGCTACGATGAAGCGGCCAGCGTAGGCTGGGAGCTGACGGCGCACATTTTATTGTCCATGGGGGCGGCAGCCTTGTTGTTCGCGGCCGCCGTTACAGCCATTTTGCTCGTGTTTCTCGATCGGCGCTTGCGCACGCGGCGCCTTTCAAATCTGCCAAGCGCCCTGCCGCCGCTCGATGCTTTGGAAAAGATCATGTTCAGGTTGATCGCGGCCGGTTTTGGCT
This sequence comes from Pseudomonadota bacterium, assembly GCA_030775645.1. Lineage (GTDB taxonomy): Bacteria > Pseudomonadota > Gammaproteobacteria > Steroidobacterales > Steroidobacteraceae > Bog-1198. The sequence goes on from JALYIT010000049.1 coordinate 55,189, forward strand.
TGTTGACGCTCGCGCTGCTGACCGGCTTTGTCTTCGTCACCAATTTGTTCACGCAGAATTTGGTGCAAAAGACGGTGTTGTCGATCATCGCGTGGCTGCTCTTTGGCGTTCTCATTGTCGGCCGGCTGCGCTTCGGCTGGCGCGGCCGGTCCGCCGTTCGCTGGACCTTGTGGGGATTCGGAATTTTGGCGGTTGCCTATTTCGGTGTGAAGTTCGTGCTCGAATATTTATTCGGGCGGCATTGGGGCTAAGCGCCCGGTAAAATCGCGAATGGAATCCTCGCCGTCCTTAGGACTTTTGTTCGCAGCATTGGCGACGCTGCTCATCTTGGCGGCATTTTTTGCCGGCAGTGAAACTGCCTTGATGAGCTTGAACCGCTACCGCCTGCGGCATATGGCTGCCACGGGTATCCGTGGCGCTCGACTGGCGGAGGCGCTGCTCAAGCGTCCCGATCGCCTTATAGGCTTGATTTTATTGCTCAGTACCCTGGTCAACGTCGCAGCGCCCATGCTGGTCGGTTACATTGCCTTGCGTTTGGGCGGCGGCGAGTTTTTTGTAGCCTTTGGGGCTGCGATATTGGCATTCATGCTGCTGATTTTCTGCGAAGTTGCGCCTAAAACATACGGGGCGCTGCATCCGGCGCGCCTGGCACTGCCCGCCGCCTACGTCTATACCCCGCTGCTATTTTTGCTGTACCCGTTCGTGCTGTTCACCAATCTTTTGGCTAATGGCGTGCTGCGCCTGTTCGGCGTATCAAGAGAGGTCGCGGCAAGTTCCTTGAGCAGCGAGGAATTGCGCACCGTGGTAGCCGAGGCCGGTGCAATGATTCCGCGGCGCCATCAACAGATGCTGGTCAGCATTCTCGATCTGGAGAACGCCACGGTCGAGGACATCAAGGTGCCGCGCAATGAGATCGTCGGCATTGATATCGACGATGATTGGGACCGTATACTGGAGCAGCTGCGCCAAAGCCAGCACACCCGACTTCCGGTATATCAGGGCGAAATCGACCGCATTATTGGTCTTTTGCACATGAAACAAGTCGTGCATGAGCTGGCGCGCGGGCACCTCGATCGGGATACGCTGACCGCAGCGGCCCAAGCTCGCGAGCCGTATTTTGTCCCCTCGGGAACGACGCTCAATACGCAACTGCTTAATTTTCAGCGCAATAGACGCCGCCTGGCATTCGTCGTCGATGAGTATGGCGATATCCAAGGCCTGGTGACGATCGAGGATATTCTCGAAGAAATCGTCGGTGAATTCACCACTGATCCTGCCACCATGATGCATAAGGACGTGCATGCGGAAGCCGACGGCAGTTTTGTCGCGAGCGCCTCCGCGACGATTCGGGCGCTTAATCGATCTATGCGTTGGAACCTGCCGACCGACGGACCAAAAACACTCAACGGTTTGATCGTCGAGTTTCTGGAAACCATCCCCGAACCCGGCACCACGCTGAAGATGGCCGACTACATGCTCGAAGTCCTGCAGACCAGCGACAATGCCATCAAGACCGTTCGCATCCGTCCGCCGCTAGCCTCATCGCCCTAAGCCAACGCGGGTTCTAGAAAGCATCGAGCGCCTGGTTCAAACGGGTCACACCGCGCACCGTCATGCCTTCGGGCGGCCGTTTCGGCACGTTGGCCTCCGGGACCACGGCTAATTTGAATCCATGTTTGGCGGCCTCGCGTAGTCTTTCTTCGCCAAAGGGTACGGGCCTGATCTCACCGGCAAGCCCCAGCTCGCCGAACGCCACGAGCGAGTTCGGAATGGGCGAATCATTCAAGCTTGAGCGCGCCGCCATGACGATGGCCAGATCGCCGGCGGTCTCGGCCAGACGCACACCGCCGACCACATTGGCGAAGACATCCTGGCCTTGCAGCTGCAACCCCGCATGCCGATGCGCCACCGCCAACAGCATCGTTAAGCGGTTACCGTCGATGCCTACCGCGACGCGGCGCGGATTTTGCCCAAGACTCAAATCGGCCAGCACCTGAACTTCGATCAGCAGCGACCGTGTTCCCTCGCGCATGACCGTAATGACGCTGCCCGGGACAGGCTCAGCGTGGCGGGAAAGGAAAATCGCCGAGGGATTCGTCACCTCGCGCAGCCCCTGCTCCACCATCGCGAATACGCCGATTTCGTTTGCGGCGCCAAATCGATTTTTCACAGAGCGCAGTACGCGGTAACGGCTGCCCGTATCGCTTTCGAAGTACAGCACGGTGTCGACCATGTGCTCGAGCACGCGCGGTCCTGCGATCTGTCCCTCTTTCGTGACATGACCCACCAACAGAATCGCGGTACCACTGGCCTTGGCAAAGCGCACAAGTTCCGCCGTGCATTCACGCAGCTGCGACACCGCTCCCGGCGCCGCCTCCAGCCGTTCGGAATGCATGGTCTGAATGGAATCCACGATCAGCACATGCGCCGCGAGACTCGATGACGCACCGACAATCTCCTCTACACAGGTTTCGGCGAGCAGACGAGCCGTGGCGGCTTCGAGGCCCAGACGCCGACCCCGCAGCGCAACTTGCTTCAAAGACTCCTCGCCGGTTGCATATAAGACCGTACCCGACGCATTCAGGGCCGCAGCCGCCTGCAGCATCAGCGTCGATTTTCCGATGCCGGGATCCCCGCCAATCAAGGTCACCGATCCTGGCACGAGGCCACCGCCCAACACCCGATCCAGCTCAGCAGAGCCGGTGGTCAGTCTCGCGGATTCCGCAAGCGCCTCGGCGGCGAGCGAAGTCGAAGTGTCGGTTCGCTTGTGATGGGAAGCATTTTGCTTGCGTGGATTTGCCGCCAAGACTTCCGCAGCGAGAGTATTCCATTCACCGCAGGTGGCGCACTGACCCTGCCACTTGGGTGCGGCAGCTCCGCAGCTTTGGCAGACAAAGACCTCTTTCAACTTGGACATGGGCTTACTTCGCACGGATATGTGAATTTAGGATTGCAGGTATTGCGGCCCGATCACCTATACTGCCCGGCTTCTAAGCTCGGATTATGTCTATTGCATGAGCAAATTTGGACTGATCGCAGCGATTGTCGGCTTCGGGATCCTAGCAGCCGCCCTCTTGGTCGGGTTGCTGTCTAATCTGCATACCTGGACTTGGCTGTGGATGCCCGGTGCGGCGTTATTGGCGGTCGGTAGTGCCCTCTATCTCCGGTCGCGGGCCAAGCCTGCTGCGGCCCTGCCCATGCCAGCGCCAAAAACCGCGGTTGGTTCGGACACCGCGCGGCTGCTCGACAACTTTGAACAGCGTTTTGCGGAGCTCAAGGGCCGCAAACCTAACGCAACCGTGTTAGGAGACCTCTATACCCTCGGCAACCAGTTAGAACAGCGGGGACGCGTCTCGCAGGCCACGGCGGTTTACCGCCACGTGTCGCGCATTGATGGCAGCTATAAAGATGTCGCCGCGCGATTGCGGCGGCTCATGGACGTCGATCGCGCCAAACCCAAAGCCGCGACTTCAGCCACCCCGGTAGCCCCGCCGCCGTCCCTGGATGCGACCACCCCGGATATACGCGCCCCCTCGCGCGAGCGTCCCGCGCTGGCAACAGTGACCGAGATGGAACGATTGGGGCGCTACCAACTGGAGCGCGAGATCGGCCGCGGAGCAATGGGTATCGTATATCTGGGGCGCGACACCGCTATCAATCGGATGGTTGCCATCAAGGCCATCCCGCTCGCCAGCGAGTTCAGCGACGCGGAACTCACTGAAGCCCGAGCGCGATTTTTTCGGGAAGCGGAAACTGCGGGTCGACTGAATCATCCGAACATCGTGACCATCTACGATGTGGGCGAAGAGCGAGGATTGGCCTATATCGCCATGGAATATCTCAAGGGTCATCACTTAAGCGATTACACCAAGTCGCATAATCTGCTCGAGCCGCGCAAGATATTGGACATCGCCGCGCGCACCGCCGCGGCATTGGGATTTGCGCATAAACAGCAGGTCGTGCATCGCGATATCAAACCGGCGAACCTTATGTACGATGCCAGCACCGATGTTTTGAAAATCACGGATTTTGGCATCGCGCGCCTGAGCGATGCCGGAACAACGCGGACCGGCATCGTGCTGGGAACACCGTCCTTTATGTCGCCCGAACAGCTCGAAGGACGAACTGTGACAGGTCACTCGGACTTGTTTTCCCTGGGTGTTAGCCTATTTCAATTGTTAACCGGCCAACTTCCGTTCACCGCTGATTCGATGACCGGCCTGATGCAGCAGATCGCCGAAGCGCCCCACCCGCCGCTACGAGCATTCCGACCGGATCTGCCCGCCTGCGTCGAAAGCGTGATCGACCGAGCACTGGCCAAGAATCCAGAAGCACGGTACGACTCGGGTGCACAGATGGCTGCCGCCCTAGAGGATTGTAAGTCGCGGATTCCGAGCGGATCGCCATGAATGGATTTAAAATGCATGATACAAAAAGCGTCTAAAAATCCATGAGTTTGAAGGGGAAAATTGCCAGCGTTGCGCTAACCGACACCGGAAAGGTGCGCGAGCATAACGAGGACATGATCGGCAGCGAGGCAGACATAGGCCTGTTTGTGCTGGCGGATGGTATGGGTGGCTACAATGCGGGCGAAGTCGCGAGCGGCATCGCCGTCAAAACCATCATCAATCTGGTACGGGATGCCTTCTTGAGGGAAGACCTGAGCGTGCGCGACCAGGAGTCGGGCCTAACGCGCCCCAGCATCATTTTGCGTGACGCCATTCACAGGGCGAACAAGATCATCTATCACACCTCGAAGACCCAGCCGCAGTGCGAAGGCATGGGCACGACGGTGGTTGCCTGTTTGTTCCATGACAACAAGGTCTCGATCGCTCATGTGGGTGACTCGCGCGCCTACCGGCTGCGGGACAACCGGTTCGAACAGCTGACCTTGGATCATTCGCTGCTGCAGGAGCTGGTCGACCGCGGTTTCTATTCGCAGCAGGAAGCACAGCGGGCGACCAACAAGAATTATGTTACACGCGCGCTCGGGGTGGAGCAGAATGTGGACGTCGAGATCCACGAGCAGCCGGCGCAAAAAAGTGACTACTACGTCCTATGTTCCGACGGCCTTTCTGACATGATTGAAGATGAGGACATTCACTTAACAATCAGCACCTTTAGTGCTAATCTTGATACGGTTGCTAAGCAGCTGATACAGCTGTCGAACGATAACGGCGGCCGGGATAATGTCTCTGTGATTATGGCGCACGTCGAGGAGCCGTTCCCGGCGCACCGGCGTATATTTGACAAAATATTGGGATGGTTCGGCTAGCAAATTGGAGTCTCAATGGCACGCCTGATGCTCAGCTTGGACGGAAATGTCCTGGCGGAATACAACATGAACAAAGAGCGCTACACCATCGGGCGCCTGCCGGATAATGATATTCGTATCGATAATCCGGCGGTGAGCGGCCACCACTCGCTCATCATCAACATTCTCAATGACTCCTTTCTGGAGGACTTGAACAGCACCAACGGCACCTATGTCAACGGCAAGCTGATCAAGAAGCACGCTATGCAACACGGCGACGTCATTACCGTGGGCCACCACCAATTACGGTTCGTCGACAGCCAGGATGGCGAAGTAGAGCAGGACGAATTCGAAAAAACCATGGTCATCACGCCAAGCTCGCAGGGTGAGGACCGTATCCGCCGCGTCAGCGCCGCGGTGGACCAGGCGGCCAAAGCCGTCGCTGCCAAACGGCCGAGCGTGCCTGAAAATGCAACTGCGCTGCCAAAGGCAAAGCTGCAGGTATTGAGCGGCGCCTTCGCCGGTCGAGAGCTGGAACTTACCAAGGCACTGACAACGCTAGGACGTCCGGGTGTTCAGGTGGCTGCGATCACGCGCCGCTCGGAAGGCTACTTCATCGTGCACGTGGACAGTGGTAAAGAGAACGATTATCCGCAGGTCAACGGCGTGCCGATCGGACCGCAAGCGCGGCGCCTGAACGACAACGATGTGGTGCAACTGGCCGGCGTTAAGATGGGATTCTTCGAAAGCTAAGCCCGCAACTTAACGCAAATCGACCGTCACTCTATGGTTGATTCCACAAGTCAATGTGTAGGGAATGGTCTCGGCCCAAATCGCCACTTCCTCGACTGGAAGCCCTTCTCCCCATAGTACGACGCTATCCCCTACTTGCGGCGGACGCTCAAGGTCGGTTACATCGATTGCCAGCATGTCCATCGAAATCCGGCCCGCCAAGGCTGCGTGCTCACCGTTCACCAGCACTGGCGTGCCCGAGGAAGCGCGGCGCGGGTATCCATCACCATAACCGATCGCGGCGATCGCCAGGCGCGTGGGGCGTTTCGCCGACCAATCGCCGCCGTAACCCACTCGGTCGCCAACGACCAGATCTTTGACTGCAATGATCATAGAACGCAGTGTCATGGCCGGGCGCAATCCATGGTCTGCTCCCGTCGAGCCGCGAAACGGTGAAACGCCGTACAACAGGAGCCCCGGTCTTATCCACTCGGCTTGCGACTCAGGAAAGCCTATCAGTGCTGCTGAACTCGCGATGCTTCGTTCGCCCGCCAAATTCAGCGTTGCCGCGGCAAACACCGTCAATTGGTCGGCAGTGCTCGGCAGCTCTGGAGTATCTGCACAAGCAAGATGAGTCATCAATTTTACCGGACCCTTTAGGATGGACATCGAACTCAGCGCTGCGTGCGCCGATCGAAATGCCTCGCCTTTGAATCCCAAGCGGTTCATACCGCTATCAAGCTTGAGCCACACCTTGAATTGCACATCGGTCGGCGCAGCGCGCAGCAAATCCATTTGTTCTGGCGAGTGAACGACGAGTTCCAAATTGGCAGCCGCTGCGGCGTCGAGCTGCTGCAGGTCAAAGACGCCTTCGAGGAGCACGATGGGTGTTTTGATTCCGGCCTCGCGCAGCGCAAGTCCTTCGCTTACCCGTGCGACCGCGAAGGCATCGGCGGCTGCGAGCGCGCGCGCTGCGATGACGAGCCCGTGTCCGTAAGCATTTGCTTTGATGACTGCCATCACGCGAGAATTTGGCGCGAGGCGACGAATCGCTTGCAAGTTGTGCCGTAGCGCACCGCTATCAATCGTCACGCTTACCATCGGCTTCACCGTAAGATCACCGCGAGGTCACCTAAAGACACCTTCGGCGTAAGACTCAGGCGCGTAGTTTTCGAACTTGGTGTATTGACCTAAGAATGTCAGTTGCACATCGCCGGTGGGGCCATTGCGCTGCTTCGCGATGATAATGTCCGCAATGCCTTTGCGGGTCGTGTTCGGATCGTAGACCTCTTCGCGATAAATCAGCAGAATCAAGTCGCTATCCTGTTCAATTGCGCCGGACTCGCGAAGATCCGACATCACCGGCTTCTTCTCCACGCGTTGTTCGACGCCCCGATTGAGCTGCGACAGTGCGATGACAGGGATCTTTAATTCCTTGGCCAGCGCTTTCAAGGATCGGGAGATTTCCGAAATCTCGGTGGCGCGATTTTCCTTGGTACCTGCGACCTGCATCAACTGCAGATAATCCACGACGATGAGATCCAGTCCACGTTCGCGCTTCAAGCGGCGCGCTCGGGCGCGAATTTCTGTCGGGGTGAGCGCCGGTGTTTCATCGATAAAGATCTTGGCATTGCCCAATTGCGTCATGGCCGAATCGATTCGCGGCCAGTCCTGCTCTTCCAGGCGCCCGGACCGCAGGTTGCTCTGATTGATGCGGCCCAACGAGGAGATCATGCGCAGGGTCAAAGACTCCGCCGACATTTCCATGCTGAAAATGGCCGCCGATTTGTTCGATCCGAGCGCGGCATTTTCCGCGATATTCACCGCGAGCGTGGTTTTTCCCATGGAGGGGCGTCCCGCGATGATGATTAAGTCGCCGGGCTGCAATCCCGATGTCATCTCGTCGAGTTTTTTGAATCCGGTCGAGACCCCCGTCATGCTGCCGTCCGAGTGGTACAACTCGTCGATGCGGTTCACGACATCGGGCAGAATGCTTTTTACGGTTCTGAATCCGATTTTGCCGCGCGATCCGCGCTCGGCGATTTCGAAGACGGCACGTTCAGCCTCGTCCACGACTTCACGCGCTTCGCGGCCCTCAGGTTCCAGCGCCGTACTCACGATAAGGTTGCCCGCGGAAATCAGCTGCCGCAACACCGAACGCTCACGCACAATGTCCGCATAGGCGCGAATATTGGCCGTGGTGGGCGTATCTCGCGCCAGCGACCCCAAATAGGAAAGGCCGCCAACCTGGTCCAAGAGGCCCTGGCTCTCCAAATGGCCGGAGAGGGTCACGGCATCGCAAGGTTGGCTGCGTTCGATCAACGCCGCGGCGGCCTCGAAAATCAGCCGGTGGTCATTGCGGTAAAAGTCTTCCGCAATGACACGGTCGGCAATTTGATCCCACGCCGCCGAGTCCAGCATCAAACCGCCGAGCACGGATTGCTCCGCTTCGATCGAATGCGGCGGCAGGCGCAGGCCGTCGCCTGCTCCCAAGGTTCGATTGATGACGCGAGCGGACATGCGCAATCCCTTCGGGGACGCGAGTGCCGAACTACTCTTCGGCGATGATCGTGACCAACAAGGTCACATCAACGTCAGTGTGCAAGTGCAGCTGCACTTGGTGTTCGCCGGTGACGCGGATTGGACCAGTGGGCATGCGCACTTCGCTGCGGCTGATGGGCTGGCCCGCGTTGACCGCGGCCTCGGCGATATCGGCGGTACCGATCGAACCGAAGAGCTTGCCTTCCGCACCGGCCTTGGCTTTGAGCTCGAGCTTGAAATTCTCGAACTTCACCGCGCGCGCTTGCGCTGCGGCCAATTCCTCGCCCGCTTTGGCTTCCAACACGTGGCGCTGCGCTTCAAACTTGGCGATATTTGCCGGTGTCGCCATGGTGGCGCGGCCAGTGGGAACCAGAAAATTTCGCGCATAACCTGATTTGACCTTGACGCGCTCGCCGATCTGACCAAGGTTTGCGACTTTTTGCAACAATATGATGTCCATGTGCCTTCGCTTAGCTTAGTGCTGATCTGTGTAGGGCAGCAGGGCAAGAAATCGCGCCCGACGAATCGCGAGCTGCAGCTGGCGCTGATAGTGCGCGCGCGTGCCCGTGATGCGGCTAGGAACGATCTTGCCGGTTTCAGTGATGTAGCTCTTGAGCGTCGTAAGATCCTTGTAGTCGATCTGCTTGACGTCATCTGCCGTGAACCGGCAGAACTTTTTACGACGGAAAAAACGTGCCATGCTGCTTCCCCTTTTTAGCGCATGCCCATGGGCATGTCATCGTCATCGCCATCGTCGCCGAAGTCATCATGACGACGGGCATTTTCATCCGGGGCGCGTGCCATCGGCGAAGGCTCCGTGACCGCCTCGTCCATTTTGACGACCAGGCTGCGAAGCACCGCGTCGCTGAAGCGGAACGACCCGGTGAGCTCAGCCAAAGTCTTTTGATCGCATTCGATGTTCAAGAGAATGTAGTGTGCTTTATGCACTTTGGAGATCGGAAAGGTCAGTTGTCTACGACCCCAATCTTCGAACCGATGCACCGAACCACCGCCGGCACTGATCATGCCTTTGTAGCGGTCGACCATCGCGGGAACTTGCTCGCTCTGATCCGGATGGACCAGAAGCACTATTTCATAATGCCGCATTGTATCTCCCTAAGGGTTAAGCCTCCCGTTGCGAGCGGTGAGGCAAGGAGTGAAGCCGGTGCCCGGCAAAAAGAGCGCGAAGGATACGGTTAACGGCGGTTTTGGTCAACCTGCACGCTGCCTCAACACCTCGAATAAGGCCACGCCAGCGGCCACTGAAACGTTGAGCGAGGGCATGGGGCCGGCCATGGGTATGCGCACCAGGAAATCGCACCTCTCGCGGGTCAGGCGCCGCATGCCACCCCCCTCCGCTCCCAGCACCAGGGCTAAGGGGCGTTTGAGGTCAGCCGTATAAATCGACTCAGCCGCCTCGCCGTCCGTTCCAACCACCCAGACTCCGCGCTCCTTGAGCACCCCTAAGGTGCGGGCCAAATTGACGACACTGGCCACGGGAATGAACTCCGCAGCGCCTGCGGCCACTTTGCGCACTACCCCGTCTACGGACGCGGCTCGATCCCTAGGAATCACGACCGCATGGGCGCCGGCGGCAACCGCCGTTCGCAGGCACGCGCCGAGATTATGGGGATCGGTAACCCCGTCCAAAATGAGAAGTAGGGGATCAACGGTCAGCCGGTCCAACGCCTCGGATAAATCATGCTCGTCCCAGGCCTTCAAGGGGCGCATCGCGAGCGCCACACCCTGGTGGGCCGCTTCGCCGACCAAGTTAGCCAGGGCATCGTTGGACACGGTTTGGACGTGCAAGCCCACTTTCACAGCCCGGGCTCTCAGATCGCGGGTACGAGGGTCGTCGCGGACACCTGCAATCCAAAATTCCAGCACGCGTTCAGGGGCCCGCTCTAAAGCGGCGTTGACGGCATGCAAACCATAGACAAAATTGCGTTTCGAGTCAGCCACGACCGCCGCGCCCGCCGCGCTTAGTGCCTGCACGCCGCTGACGATTCTGAGCGAGCCCACGCCGAGCATGCGTCGCGCCCTCGGCGCCGCGCCGCGGTGCCCGCACCGTACCGCGGCTCGTCGCGGTTTCGCCGTCGACCAGCTCGAAATCAATTTGACGCTGGGTAAGGTCAACCCGGTTCAATCGCACCCGCACCGAGTCCCCGAGCTGCCAGCGCCGGCCGGTGCGCTGCCCAACCAGGCCCATGCCGCCCGCTTCCAATTCCCAATAGTCTCCCGGGATGGCCGAAATATGCACCAAGCCATCAATGGGCATTTCCTTTAGTTGCACGAACAGACCAAATTCGAGCGCACTCGAAATGCTCGCATCGAATGTCTCGCCGATTCGCGGCTGCATGTACAAACACTTGAGATATCCCATGACATCGCGCGCAGCCTCATCGGCGCGGCGCTCGCGCTGCGAGGTTTCTGTCCCCAGCGCCTGCAGCTCCGCCGCCGCGTAGGCATACCCGGATGCGGACTGGGGCAGCACCGCCGCTTTGATCGCCCGATGCACGAGCAGGTCCGGATAGCGGCGGATGGGCGAGGTAAAGTGCGCGTACTCTTGCAACGCCAGTCCGAAATGGCCGATGTTGGTCTGCTGATAAACAGCCTGGGCCAGCGAGCGGATCACCAAGCCTTCGAGCATCAGCCCGTCGGGTCTGGCAGCCAGCCTTTCAACCAACTGACGAAACTCGCGAGGCGTCGGCTTCTCGGAGAAGATTGCACCCACCTGCAGAGCGCTCAACACCTTTTGCAGCTCGATGAGGCGCTTATCCTCCGGCTGGCCATGAACGCGGTACAGGCTCTTTGCCTTGCGGATGCGCAACGCCACCGCCGCTTCCACATTGGCGGCGATCATGCACTCCTCGATCAAGCGGTGTGCATCGTTGCGCATCACGGCGTGAAAACCATCGATCGTGCCCGCATCCCCGATGCGCGCCTTGACTTCGCCGCCGCGGAAATCAAGCGCCCCGCGCGCATCCCGGGCGGTCTTTAGCGCGCCGTAGACCTCGTAGAGAGTTTGCAACGAAACGCCCACTGCCGGCGCCACATCGGCGGCGTGTGCCGTCGGGTTCTGTAAATAGCTCCACGCTTGGTCGTACGTAAGCCGTGCATGGGAAATGATCACCGCCTCGTAAAATCGCGACTTGCTCAGTTTGCCGTTCTTGCTGACATGCATATCGCACACGAACGCGAGCCGCTCGACTCGCGGCATCAGCGAACACAGGTGATTGGACAGATGCTCCGGCAGCATGGGGATGACGCGATCCGGAAAATACACCGAGGTCGCACGCGCGCGCGCCTCCGTATCCAGCGGACTGCCGTGGCGCACATAGTGGCTCACATCCGCAATCGCAACGATCAGGCGCCAGCCGCCGCCGCGTTGAGCCTCAGCATAGACGGCGTCATCGAAGTCCCTGGCATCCGAACCGTCGATCGTGATCAGGGGCAGCTCGCGCAAGTCCTCCCGCCCTTCAAGATCCGCGGCCGCTACATCGGGCGAAAATAGATTAGCCTGACGCAACACCTCTTCCGGAAACTCCTGCGGCAGATCGTGGCGAAGGATCGCAAAACGCGCCGCCAGATGAGCCGGACTCAAATTACCCAGCACTTCGACAATTCGCCCTTGCGCGGCGGCTTCGCCTTGCGGGCGCTTGGTGACTTCGACCACGACTTCATCGCCTTCCTTTGCCCCATGCCGGTCGCGCATAGACACTTCAACCGTATACCAGTGTCCTGGATCCTCGGGTTCGACACGGCCGCGGGTTTGACCGGCGTGCCAAACACCGCCGATCAGCTTCGGCGCATCGCCGATGCGTCTGATCAAACGCGCAATGCGTCTACCGCGCTCATTCATTCCGACCGCAAGGACTTCGACTCGGTCGTTGTGCATCAAGGTCGCGGTATCGACGCGTGCCAAAACCAAGGGCGCCGACCCGTCATCCGGCAGTACCAGAACATCGCCATTGGCACGGCCGCGAACGCGCCCGGCGACGCGCTCTCCCTCGCCCGCGGTTGCAAAGCCGTTCGGCCCCTCGATAGCTTGCCCGTCGCGCACCATCGCGGCCAATCGCTTGGCCAGGGCGTCGCGCTGCGCATCGGAGTTGAAGCCCAACCGCTTTGCCAGGCGCGCGGCAGTCAAGGGTTCTGGCGCCTCGCTCAAGTGCTTGAGCAATAGCTCGCGGCTCGCGATTGGGTCCGAGTAGCGCGACTTTTCCAGTTCTAAATTGGGATCTTCACCCCGCCAATCGGTAACGGCTTTTGCAGCGCGGTTGGGTTTGGGGTGTTGTGAGTTGCTCGATCCACGTCGGGTCATTACGCCTCAGGTTATCAGCTTTGAGGGCCGCCGGGCGCTTATCGGATTGACAAGCATCAACCCAGTGCGTACATTTCTGCGCCTCGCGTGCGGCGGACCCATCTTGCCCAGGTGGCGGAACTGGTAGACGCGCTGGTTTCAGGTACCAGTGGAGCAATTCGTGGAGGTTCGAGTCCTCTCCTGGGCACC
>JALYIT010000050.1 GCA_030775645.1 Pseudomonadota bacterium
GGATCTGCGGATCAGATTCTTGCCAACCCACAGGTGCGTGAGGTGTACTTAGGCCAGGATTTCAAACTATAGGGCCTAGACGAAAGAAATATGTTGAAGCCAAGTCTGCAGCTTCGCATCGGTCAGCAGCTGACCATGACCCCGCAGCTGCAGCAGGCGATCAGGCTGCTACAGCTGCCATCGCTTGACCTGCAGGCGCATGTGCGCGAGACCCTCGAAACCAATGTGATGCTGGAGGCAGAAGAAGAGGGGCCGGATGTTGTGCCCGATCCCGGGCGCGACCGCGAAGAGCTGCCGGTCCGCCTGGACGATCAATACACCGAATTGGATGGCATCAGCACGCCGGCGGATCAGCACGAGGCCCCGGAGGTGGAGATCGCCGACGAAGCCTGGGGTGAGCAGACCAGCGGCCCTTCGGACCGAGCCTGGTCTGGGGATGACGATCGCAGCAGCGATTTCAGCGATCAACACACTCAGACGCTGCAGGAGCAGCTGATCGAACAATTGGAACTCGCCAAGCTGTCCCCGATAGACATCGCGATCGCGCGCTTGATTGTTGATGCCCTTACCGACGATGGCTATCTTAAGGACTCGCTCGAAGAGGTACGGTTGAGCTTGCTGCCGGAAATCGCAGCCGCGCCGGCCGACGTGGAGCGCGTGCTTGGCATCGTCCAGTCGCTGGAACCGGCGGGTGTCGGTGCCCGTAACCTAGGCGAATGCATCGCGCTGCAGCTGCGCCAGCTGGCCCCGGACACCGCGGCGCGCGATGTCGCTATTCAAGTGGCGCTGCAGCACCTGGATTTGGTCGCGGGTCAGCATCTCGTTCTGCTGCGCAGACAGCTTCGCTGCAGCGAAAGCGATCTGGAAATGGCGCTCGCGCTGGTGCGTTCTTGCCATCCGCGCCCCGGCGCAGCGGTCAATCCGATCCATGCGCAATACGTCATTCCGGACGTGTTCGTGCGACGTACCGATCATGGTTGGGTCGTTGAGATCAACCAGGCGACGATTCCTAGGGTGCGGGTGAATCAGAGCTATGCGAACTTGATTTCCCGAGCCCCGGATCACGCTATGTTGCGCACGCAATTGCAGGAGGCTCGCTGGCTGATGCGCAGCCTCGAAATTCGCAATGAAACGCTGGTGAAGGTGGCGCGCTGCATCGTGCAGCGCCAGACCAGTTTTTTCGAAATCGGCGAGGAGGCGATGGAGCCGCTGATCCTGAAGGATGTGGCCGAGGCGGTGGAAATGCACGAATCCACGATTTCCCGAGTCACCACGGCCAAATACATGCACACGCCGCGCGGTGTGTTCGAATTCCGCTATTTCTTTTCCAGCCATGTCGCGGCCGCGGACGGTACCGAAATGTCATCCACCGCGATCCGCGCCAAGATCAAAAAATTGATATCGCAGGAGAATCCAGACAATCCGTTGAGCGATGCCAAGCTCGCGGAAATTCTCTCGCAAGAGGGCATACCCGTGGCCCGGCGCACGGTTGCCAAGTACCGCGAGGGCATGCAGATCGCACCGTCCAACGAACGGAAGCGAGCGGCTGCCCGCGCGTCCTAAAGTGAAAGGAGGAAACATGCAATTAGATCTCAGCGGCCATCATGTGGAAGTCACACCGGCGTTGCGCGGCTACGTTCTGAAGAAATTCGAGCGGATTTCTCGGCACTTCGAACAGCTGATCGACGTCCACTGTGTTCTTACCGTCGAAAAAATGAGCCATAAGGCGGAAGCCACGCTGATGGTGCGCGGAAACAAGATCTACGCGGATGCGACCGAAGACAATATGTATGCTTCCATCGATGCGCTCGCCGACAAGCTGGACCGTTGCGTGAAGAAGCACAAGGAGAAGATTTCCGACCACCACGCCGAGGAAGTGCTCAAGGCGCGTTAACTCATGTCGATGCGGCTGATCATCGTGAGCGGATTGTCGGGGTCCGGCAAGAGCGTCGCTCTGCACATGCTCGAGGACATCGACTTTTATTGCGTGGACAACATTCCCGCCGCGTTGCTCAAGTCGTTCATCTCCCACACGGTTCGCGGCATGGGCGATACCTATCCGCGAACCGCCGTGGGCTTGGACGCCCGCAATCGGGCCAACGAAATCGAAACCATTCCCGCTTTGGTGAGCGAGCTTAGGCGCAGCGGCATCGATTGCGAAGTGCTGTACCTGCACGCCGCCGAGGAAGTGCTGCTCAAGCGCTATGCGGAAACCCGCCGCAAGCATCCTCTAGTCAGGGGCGATGTGAGCTTGCGCGAGGCCATCGCCTCGGAGCGCAAGCTGCTGGAGCCCATCATCACGGCGGCGGACTGGGTCATCGATACCTCGAACATGGGCGTGCATGCGCTGCGTGAGCTCATTCGCGCGCGCATCGACAGCCGCCGCGAAGGGCGGCTCTCCTTGATGTTCGAATCATTCGGCTACAAGCACGGACTCCCCGGGGACGCCGACTTCGTTTTCGATGTGCGCAGCTTGCCCAATCCCTATTGGCAGCATGAGCTGCGAAATCTGACCGGCCGCGATCCGGCGGTAATCGGGTATCTGGCCGGGTGCGCCGCCGTGCGCACCATGATCGCGGATTTGACCGCATTTTTGGAAAAGCGCGTCAACGAATTTTCACAGGCCAACCGCAGCTACCTGACCATCGCCATCGGCTGCACCGGCGGCCAGCATCGCTCGGTGTACATCGCCGAGCAGCTCGCGGAGCATTTCCAAAAAACCTGTCCGCAAGTGCTCACCCGGCACGACTCTTTGCAAAAAAGCTAAAGACTCCCCGCGGACACCTGGCCCTGCGCGCGGTATGAGCGGGCATGCTCCAGCTGCAGGAATTCGCGAATTTCCTCGGCGCGCGCCTTGGCATCCTGGTAGCCCAGCTCAATCATCTCGCGCGTGAAGCCGCGCTCGAACAAGAGGTAGCTCAAGAGCAGCGAATTGGGCGCATTCTGCGCTCCCAAGGCGTGCAGCAGCGTGCGCAGCGCGCGCGGCAGTTCTCCGAGGTGGCGCCGCGCGATCTCGTTGACATCGCGCGTCGGCGTTATCACCAGCGTCTCGATCGGCCGCATCGAAGCGCTCTCGTTGTAGCGATTGATGCGCTCCAAATTGGCGTTTAGCGTATCCATGAACAGCGAATCGAGCATGAAGCCGAACATCTGACTGAACGTGGGCTCGACCGCCGGCCGCTGCGGCGGAGCACCCGTGGGCGGAGGGTCATTCACGCCGATGATCAGAAGGCGCGTGGCACCGAGAAGAATCGCAGGACTCAAAGGCGATGTTTGACGCATGGCGCCGTCGCCGTAGTAGGCACCGTTCAGCATCACCGGGCGGAACAGGAAGGGAATCGCGAGGCTCGCCATCAAGTGGTCCAGCGACAGGCTCGCCCGCACACCTTTGCGAAAAACCCGGGCCCAGGGTTCGGCCGCGGCGTCGGCCGCAAAAAAGGTAACCGAATCGGCATCGGCATAGCACGTGGCGCAGATGCCGATGGCGTGCAGGTGGGTCTTGTACAAGCTGCGCGGAATACCGTCGAAGTGCAACTGGGCGCGCAGAAGCGCCCACAGCGGCGAGTTGTCGAACAGCGAATGCGGCGGGTGCACCAGCCAGCCGCCCGTCAAGAAGGCCATAAACCAGTGCAAGCCGGATTTGAGCATGCTCGCCGCGTCGGCCTTGAATACGTGATGCACCCTGAAGTCCCGCCACACCCGCTCGATGGCGTAAACCGAACGGCGAAAGTGCGCCGCATCCGAGGCCAAAGCGATGGCGCTGACCGCACCCGCGGAGGTGCCGGTGATGATGGGAAACGGGCATGCGGAGCCGCGCCGCAAAAGGTCGGCGATGCCCTTGAGCACGCCGACTTGGTAGGCCGAGCGCGCACCGCCGCCGGTCAATACCAAGCCCAGATGTCCCGGTTCTTGGCTCACGTCAGTGCGTCGATCACGTCGTCGAGCCCGGCCAGCGTCAAGGGATACATGCGCCCTTCCAGTATTTCTCGCGTCATTTCGATCGAGGCGGTGTGGCGCCAGCGCGATTGCGGCTGCGGATTGATCCAGGCGAATTTAGGGTACTGTTTCATCAGCCGCTCGAGCCACGTGGTGCCGGGCTCCGGATTCCAGTGCTCTACGCTGCCCCCCGCGTGGGTGATCTCATAAGGACTCATGGTGGCATCGCCGACAAGAATAAGCTTGTAGTCGGGGCCATAGGTGCGAATGATCTCGGTGGTGCCGACATGCTCGTTGAAGCGCCGCCGATTGTCCTTCCATAGCGCCTCGTAGACGAAGTTATGGAAATAATAATGCTCGAGGTGCTTGAACTCGCTGCGCGCCGCGGAGAACAGTTCCTCGCAGGTCTTGACGTGATCGTCCATCGACCCGCCGATATCGAGCAGCAGCAGTATTTTGATCACATTCTTGCGCTCAGCCTGCATTTTGATGTCCAGCCATCCGCCGGAGCGTGCCGTGGCATCGATGGTATCGGCGAGCGCCAGCTCGTCGGGCGCCCCTCGCCGGGCAAATCGGCGCAGGCGCCGCAGTGCGATCTTGATATTGCGCGTTCCCAGTTCCACCTTATCGTCCAGATTGGCGAACTCGCGCTTGTCCCAAACTTTAACCGCGCTGCGGTTGCGCCCGCCGTCCTGGCCGATGCGCACGCCTTCCGGATTGAATCCGTAGGCGCCGAACGGCGAGGTGCCGGCCGTGCCGATCCATTTGTTGCCGCCTTGGTGCCTTTGCTTCTGCTCTTCGAGACGCTTCTTCAAGGTCTCCATCAATTTTTCCCATCCGCCCAGGGCCTCAATCTCGGCCTTTTCCTCATCCGTGAACTCGCGCACCATCAGCTTCTCGAGCCAATCGGCCGGCAACTGCCGCGCGAGCGACGCGAACGCATCCTCGACGCCTTTGAAGTGAGCGGCGAATGCGCGGTCGTAGCGATCGTAAAATTTCTCGTCCTTCACGAGGCAGGTCCGCGCCAGATAGTAGAAGCGCTCGGCGCTCAAGTCGCCAAGCCCGGCCTTCAGGGCCTCGAGCAGAGTCAGCAATTCGGTGATCGAGACCGGTACACCGGTCTTGCGCAGCAGAAAAAAAAACTTAACGAGCATTCCGGCGGTTCAGAAAGACCAGTTGCTCGAACAAGTGCACGTCCTGTTCGTTTTTCAAGAGCGCGCCGTACAGGGGCGGGATCAATTTCTTGGCATCATCGCTGCGCAGCACTTCGGGCGGAATGTCCTCGGTCACGAGCAGTTTGATCCAATCAAGGAGTTCTGAGGTTGTCGGTTTTTTCTTCAAGCCGGGCGTTTCGCGAATCTTGAAGAACGTGGTCAGCGCCTCGTGCAGCAGCTCGCGCTTCAAGTCGGGGAAGTGCACATCGACGATTTGCGTCATCGTCGCCGTGTCCGGAAAGCGGATGTAATGAAAGAAGCAGCGCCTCAAAAAGGCATCCGGCAGCTCTTTTTCATTGTTGCTGGTGATCACGATGACTGGGCGATGCTTGGCCCGCACCGTCTCGCGGGTCTCGTAAACGTAGAACTCCATCCGGTCCAGCTCGCGCAGCAAATCGTTCGGAAATTCAATGTCGGCCTTGTCGATCTCATCGATGAGCAGCACCGGCTGGACATCGCAGTCGAAGGCTTCCCACAGATTGCCCTTGAGGATGTAGTTACGAATGTCCTTGACGCGCGCATCGCCGAGCTGCGAATCGCGCAGGCGCGAGACGGCGTCGTATTCGTACAAGCCCTGTTGCGCTTTAGTGGTGGATTTGATGTGCCACTCGAAGAACGGCTTGTCGAGTGCGCGCGCGATCTCGTTTGCCAGCAGTGTTTTGCCCGTTCCAGGCTCGCCCTTGATGAGAAGCGGCCGCGATAGCACCACCGCGGCGTTGACGGCGGCCATCAGCTCTTCAGTGGCGATGTATCGATCGGTGCCGCGAAATTCATTGGCCATTTGGGTGCTACTTTCTCGTGACGCGCAGGATTTGCATGGAATTCGTGCCGCCTGAAATGCCGCTCAATTCTCCTTTGGTGAGAATGATGTGATCGCCCTCCCAGACCAGGTTTTGGCCGAGCAACAAGCGGAAAATGGAATAGTAAATGGCTTCGCCCCGATCCTCGACATCGTAAGCCACCGGATAGACGCCGCGATACAGGGTAACGCGGCGGCGGGTGCTTTCGTGCCGCGTAAAGGCATATATGGGAATGTCGGAGCGCACCCGCGACATCCACAAAGCCGTGGAACCGGACTCGGTCAAGGCGACGATGGCTTTGACGTGCATATGCCTCGCCGTGTACATCACCGCCGCCGCGATGGCTTCGTCGGTTTGCGCGAACAGCCCGCTGTTGCGCTGCCGGGCGCGGGTATGTTCGACCTCATATTTCTCCGCGCCGACGACGATCTGCGCCATGGCTTCCACCACTTTCGCCGGATGCTTGCCCGAGGCCGTTTCCGCAGACAGCATGACCGCGTCAGTACCGTCCATGACGGCATTGGCCACATCGGAGACCTCGGCCCGGGTGGGAATAGTCGCGGTGATCATCGACTCCATCATCTGGGTCGCCATGATCGTCACTTTATTCTGTAGGCGCGCTTCCTGGATGATGAGCTTTTGCAGGCCTGCCAATTCGGCATAGCCCATTTCCACGCCCAAATCGCCGCGCGCCACCATCACCCCGTCGCTGGCCTTGGTGACCGCGGCAAGATTCTTGATCGCCTCTGCCCGTTCGATCTTGGCAACCAGAAGACCGTGACCCCCCGCTTGGCGCAGCAGTCCGCGTGCCTCGTCCATGTCCGCCCCGTCGCGCGGGAAGGACACGCCCAAGTAGTCCACTTTCAAGCGGGCCGCGGTGACGATATCTTCGCGGTCTTTGTCGGTAAGCGCGCCGGCGGAAAGTCCGCCGCCCTGCCGGTTGATACCTTTGTTATTGCCCAGCTCGCCGCCGACCAGCACCCGCGTCTTGATTCGCGGGCCATCGATCGCGAGCACCTGCAGACTGATTTGACCGTCATTGAGCAGCAGCACATCGCCGGCGAACACATCGGTCGGCAGCCGCTTGTAGGCAATGCCCACCGCACGTTCGGTGCCGGCATCGACGCCGAGCGAGGCATCCAAGGTGAACTCAGCAGAATCCTGCAGATAGATTTTCCCGGTTGCGAACCGGTCAATGCGTATCTTAGGCCCTTGCAGATCGCCCAGCACCCCCACGTAGCGGCCGGCCTGACGCGCAGCCTCGCGCACCAATTCAACCCGGCGCTCGTGATCGGCGACCACGCCGTGCGAGAAATTCAACCGCACCACATCTACGCCGGCGCGTACCATCTCCGACAGCACTTGAGGATCGTCGGTGGCGGGACCTAGGGTTGCGACAATTTTTGTCCGCCGCAGGCCGCTGTTCATGCTGCGCGCTGCTCGAGTATTTCTACCGCGGGCAGCTTTTTGCCCTCGACGAATTCCAGAAAAGCGCCGCCGCCCGTAGATATGTAAGAAATGCTGTCCTCCACGCCATATTTCTCGATGGCTGCCAGGGTATCGCCTCCGCCGGCCAGCGAAAAGGCCGGGCTGCGCGCTATGGCCGTGGCGAGTGTGCGGGTTCCTTCGCCGAATTGCGGGAATTCAAACACACCCACCGGTCCGTTCCAAAGAATCGTACCGGCGGAAGCCACCAGTTTGGCGAGTGCCTCGGCCGAATCCGGGCCGATGTCGAGAATCATCTCGGTGGCCGAGACGTTGCGCACGTCTTTAACGTCGGCTTCTGCTTTGGCGGAAATCTCGGTGCCGACCACCACATCCGTCGGCATGGGAATGACAATGCCGCGCTTTTTGGATTGCTGGAGCAGACGCTTGCAAATGTCCAGCATGTTCGGCTCATACAAGGATTTACCCACATTGAAGCCCAAAGCGGCAAGAAAGGTGTTGGTGATGCCGCCGCCGACAATGAGTTGATCCACTTTGCTCAACAGCGATTCCAGCACCGTGAGCTTGGTTGACACCTTGGAGCCGGCAACGATGGCGAGCAAAGGACGCGCCGGTTTCTCGAGCGCGGTTTCGAGCGCCGATAGCTCGCTCACCAGTAGAGGACCCGCGCACACCACAGGGGCGTACTTCGCCACGCCGTGCGTGCTCGCTTCGGCGCGATGCGCCGTGCCAAATGCATCCATGACGTAAATGTCGCACAGGGCCGCCATACGCCGCGACAAATCCTCAGCGTCCTTCTTCTCCCCGTTGTTGAAGCGCACATTTTCCAGCAGCACCACTTCGCCGGGACGGACGTCGACTCCGTCCAGCCAGTCCTTCTTGAACCCGACCGGGACGCCCAGCATTTGAGCCAAGCGCTTGGCTACCGGCGCCAGGGAAAACTCCTCATCGTACTTCCCCTCTTGCGGCCGTCCCAGATGCGACATAACGAGGACGCGCGCCTTTGCGTTAAGCGCCGCCTGGATGGTGGGCAAGGCCGCGCGGATGCGCGCATCGCTGCTCACGGCTCCGCCCTGGATGGGCACATTGAGGTCTTCGCGGATAAGCACCCGCTTATCGCGCAAATCCAGGCTGGTCATTTTTGTGATGTTCAAGTACGGCTCTCAAGCGGCTTGCGACCAGGCCAATGTCGTGTCCAGCATGCGGTTGGAGAAGCCCCACTCGTTGTCGTACCACGCACAGGCCTTGACGAGGGTTCCTTCGATCACCTTGGTGAGCGTCGAATCGTACGTGCTCGAGGCTGGGTCATGATTGAAGTCCACCGACACCAGCGGCGCGTCGTTGTAAGCCAGGATGCCCTTGAGCGGACCGTTCGCGGCAGCCTTGACGGCATCGTGTATTTCTTGAACGGTGGTCTTGCGTGCGGCGGTGAAGCTTAAATCCACCAGCGACACATTGATGGTCGGAACGCGAATCGCGAAACCATCGATCTTGCCTTTCAGTTCGGGCAGCACCAAACCCACGGCCGCGGCCGCACCGGTCTTGGTCGGTATCATCGACATCGTCGCCGAGCGCGCGCGGCGCAGATCCGAGTGATACACATCCGTCAGGACTTGATCGTTGGTGTACGAATGGATGGTATTCATCACGCCGGCCAGGACACCGACCTTGTCGTGCAGCACCTTGACCAGCGGCGCCAGGCAGTTGGTGGTGCACGAGGCGTTGGAAATCACCGTCATGCCGGACTTGAGAATGCCGTGGTTGACGCCGTAGACGATGGTGGCATCCACATCATCGCCGCCGGGTGCCGAGATCACGACTTTTTTTGCGCCCGCGGCAAGATGGCCCGAAGCCTTGGCCTTGCTGGTGAACAAACCAGTGCACTCCAGCACATAATCCACACCCATCTCGCCCCAAGGCAGCTTGCTCGGGTCGCGCTGGGCGACCACCCGAATGCGATCGCCATTGACCACCATGGAATCGCCCTCCACATGCACCTCGCCGCGAAAGCGGCCGTGCACCGTGTCGAAGCGCGTCAGATGAGCATTGGTATTGGCGTCGCCCAAATCATTGATCGCCACGATTTTGAGATCGCCGCCATGTTTGCCTTCGTACAGCGCGCGCAGGATGTTGCGGCCGATTCGGCCATAGCCGTTGATGCCCACTTTGATTGCCATCTTCTAAAGCCCCTTATAAGTTCAGTTCGACCCTGGCCCGCCGCGATTATCCACCGACGCACCCCGGAAAGCACGAATCGGTCACGGTCTGCCCGCGCCGGATCGGCTGGATTGAACTTAAGCACGAGCCTGACTGTCGTTTGCAACTTAGCGGCGTGTCGGCATATCGAGACTGTATGACGCCTTCAGGCGCTGCCATGACCCAGTTCACCGTCGTCATATGACGGCTTTGTTACCATTTGAATGATGCAAATTATACAACTCACCGACCCTCATTTGTACGGCAGCGCGAGCGGTCGATTGCGCGGCGTTGAAACCGACGCGAGCTTTCGTGCGGCGCTCGACGATGCGATCGCGCAAGTTCCTGCTTACGAGGCGATGCTGGTTACCGGCGATTTGGTGCAGGACGACAAGAGCGGCTATTTGCGTTTTCGCAGCTATTTCGGCGCCATCACAAAACCCGTGTTGTGTATTCCTGGAAACCACGACGTACCCGAGGTCATGCGCAAGGAGCTGGCGGGCGCGCCGTTCGAGATTTGCGGCACGCACACCTTGCACGACTGGGTATTCGTCATGCTCGACAGTTACGATCCTGGCCACGTCGGTGGCCGGCTGACGAAAAATGAGCTCGCACGCCTCGAGGCTTCTCTCCATCACTCGCCCAAGCACGCCATGGTCTGCCTGCACCATCATCCGGTTCCGATGGGCAGCCGCTGGTTGGACAGCGTCGGCCTTGCCGAAGCACAGGATTTTTGGCGGGTCATTGATGCACACAAGAACGTCCGTGCGGTGGTCTGGGGTCATGTTCACCAGGCCCTCGACGGCAGCCGCGGCGATGTTCGTTTGTTTGCCACCCCATCGACCGGTGCTCAATTTCTGCCCATGAGCGATCGTTACGCCGTGGATTCGAGCCCCCCCGCCTACCGCAGTTTCGAGTTGCACGCCGACGGCCGTATCGACTCCCAAGTGCACTGGGTACAATCCTCCCAATTGCGCCAGACGGCGGGCTAGACCTTAAATATCCATGCGAGGACTTTCGATCCACCGGCGATTGCTGGGACTGACCGGTGCGTGCTTCTTGCTGGGCGCAGCGGCGCGCGCCGACAGCCCACTGCACGCGCTGTGGGAACTGCACGGCAAGCACAACACCGTCTACCTCTTGGGCTCGATACACGTGCTTCGCCCCACCGACTACCCGCTTGCGCCAGCGGTGCTCGCCGCCTACGCCGATGCCAAGTCCATTGTGATGGAGGTTAACTTGCAGGAGATCGACGCGCAGCAAATGCAGACTGAATTGCTGGCCAGCGCGCGATTGCCGGAAGGTAAAACCTTGCCCTCGATCATGGGCGTACAGCGTTACCAGCAGGCCACCGCTCTGGCCCGCGGGTTAGGTGTGGAGTTGTCGATCTTCGACGCCTTTGCGCCTTGGTTTGTTGCCGAAGCAATTTCCCAGCTGCAATTGCAGCAGCTTGGTTTTACGCCCAACTCCGGCGTCGAAATGTTCTTCCTCGATCATGCCCGCAGCGATAGTAAATCGGTAGCGGGGCTGGAGACCGTGCACGATCAAATTGCCCTGTTCGATGCCCTGCCCTTCGAGACCCAAGCCGACTACTTGATCGCAAGCCTCGAGGAAGCCCACGATCTACCTAAGGAAGTGGACGACATGGTGCATGCTTGGGCAAGAGGCGACACGCTATGGTTCGCCGAGCAATTGCAATCCGAGATCGGCCGCGACCCAAAGCTGTATCAGTCAATATTGGTTGCCCGCAACCGCAAATGGATTCCCAAGATCGAGGCGCTGCTCAACGATAACAAGAATTACTTGGTGATCGTCGGCACCGGCCATCTCGTGGGCGAGGGCAGCGTGATCGAATTTCTCAAGAAAGACGGCATCGCGGCCACCCAACGCTGAGCCCTTGAGCCTAGTGTTGTTGCCTCTGCGCCTGGAGCGTCGCCAGCTGGGTTTGTTGCGCCGGCGTCAGCACCTTGAACACTTGTGCGCGCACCGATTCTTTTTGGCTGATCAGCTGGGAATGCAGCGAGCCATTGGCCTGCGTCACTTGCGCCACGACGTTGGGGTAGCTGGGGTCATTCGGCTGAGTGTGTTGCAGCTTGAGCCTATTGGCGCGCATTTCCTCATGCAGGGCCTTCATTTGCGGTTCGGCACCGGCCAGGATGGTTTTGATGGAAGCCTGCTGCTCCGGGCTCAAGTTCAGCTGAGTCAATAAGTGCCGCGTGCCATCGTGGCGATGAGGTCCGTGGCACTCGGGGGGAGCGGACTGTGCGGTGGTGTGGTCCGCCGCCGCCATCGACGTGCCGGCCGACCCTGCCATGAGCGCTCCAGCCGTGAGCATGCCGGCGATCCAAGTGCGATTCGATTTCATCAACAACTCCGTCGAATAAGTAGGGCTATCCTAGGCTCGCCTCGTGTGAATATGTGTCACAGGCGGCACGGGGTCTGTTAAGAATTGCAAATCCGCCTGCCACGGGCTTAAGGAGGTGCCAGAGTAGAGGTATCGATATGACGAATATCACCGCATCGCCAACCGATTCCGAGTCTGCGCGCCCGCCGCGCGTGCTGCTGGTCGATGACGACCGCGAGTTGTGCCAAATGTTGTCCGAATACCTGAGCGCCGAACATTTCGAGGTGAGAAGCGTGCATGACGGCGGCGATGCGCTGGCGGCGTTGCAGGCCGATGATTTTGAGATCGTGATCCTGGATGTGATGTTGCCGAGCGTCGGCGGCTTCGATGTGATGCGCAAGCTGGGCGCTTCGAACACCACGCCCATTCTCATGCTTACCGCGCGCGGTGAAGACGTCGACCGAATCGTCGGCCTGGAATTGGGTGCGGATGACTACTTGAGCAAGCCTTTCAATCCGCGCGAGCTGGTGGCGCGGATTCGAGCCATCCTGCGCCGGGCCGGCACCCGCGCGCAGCGGAGCGTGCCCGACGAACTCGCGGTGGGACCCATCGTCTTGAACACCGGTACTCGTCAAGTGAACGTGGCACAGAAGACGGTGGCCCTGACGGGCGCGGAATTTCGCGTGCTCGAACTGCTGATGCGCTCGGCGGGTCTGGTGATTTCGCGCGACTCGATGACGGAACAAGCTTTGGGCCGCAAACTCGCCGCTTACGATCGCAGCATCGACACGCATATCAGCAACTTACGGCGCAAGCTCGACCTGGAGAGCGGCAAGAACCCGGAAATCAAAAACGTACGCGGTTCTGGCTATACCCTCACGCGGGCGCATGCATAGTATTTTCTTGAGGATTTTTCTGCTGTTCTTGCTGGCGATGACCCTGATCGTCGGCAGCAGCATCGCGACGACATTTACGATCGCGTCGCGCGAAAACGCACCCCTGGACTCGCAGCGCCGTCCCTCGGCGGCGATTCAGGCATCCAAGGTACTGGCGGGCGGCGGCCTGGCCGAATTAAAAACCTGGCTCCAAGGCACCCCCAAATCGCTGGGCGACCGGGAACTCTTCGTTTTGGGTCCGGACGGCCAGGATATTCTGGGCAGACGCCTGCCGGAACGCGACCGAAGACGCCTCGATTCGTTCCGCGATCCGGTCCCGGACAACTTTCGCCCTCCGCGTCCGGCGCCGCAAATCATTGCAGCGGACGGATCCGTCTATACCGTGTTGCAGGCCGCGCGCCAGCGCAGCATCTTCGGCGCGCTCAGCCTGCCGGCAATTTCGCTGACCATCCTCGGCATCGCGCTCGTGGTCAGTGCGCTCACCAGCTGGTGGCTGGCAGATCACCTGACTTCTCCCATTCGGCGCATTCAAGCAGGCGCGCGCGCGCTGGCCTCGGCTAATCCCGATGTGCGCGTCAGCGCCGGCCTCGAAGACCGCAAGGACGAACTGGCCGTGCTGGCCCGCGACTTCGACGCCATGGCCGATCAGTTGCGGGCTAATCGCAGCGCGACCACGCAGCTGCTGCGCGACATCTCCCACGAACTGCGTTCACCGTTGGCCCGAATGCGAGTGGCTTTGGGCCTCGCACGCCAGCCACCAGCGGATTGTTCGCGCCAGCTGGACCGATTGGAACGGGAGCTCGAACGCCTCGACGCCATGATCAGCGAAGTGCTGAAACTCGCACGGCTTCAAGGCACCGACGCGATGCTGGGTCGCGAACCCTTCGAACTCGACGAAGTGATCGAAGAGGTGGTGCGCGATGCCAATTTCGAAGGGGCCGTGAAGAACTGCAGTGTCAACTTGCAGGGAGCTTCCAATGAGTCGGTACTCGGCAACCGGGAACTGCTGCGAAGCGCGGTCGAGAACGTATTGCGCAACGCGGTTCGCTACAGCCCTGAAGACGCCGCTGTCGATGTGATGGTGGCGCGCGCAGCTAACGGGGTGGAAATACGCATTCGCGATCGCGGTCCGGGCGTGCCCTCCTCGGAGCTGGAACGGATCTTCGAACCCTTCTACCGGGTTGCCGAGTCGCGCGACCGCGACAGCGGCGGCGAAGGCATCGGGCTTGCCATTACCGCCCAAGTCATGAAGGCTCACGGCGGCTCAGGCAGTGCCTCGAATGCGCAAGGCGGCGGCTTGGAAGTGCTGCTCAGCTTGCCCGAGAGTGCCATCGCTGTTTAGAGTGCTGAGGCATGAGCCTATTTCAAGAAGCCTGTAAATACATCCCCGGCGGCGTCAACTCGCCTGTCCGAGCATTTCGCGGCGTCGGCGGCGAGCCTATTTTCTTCAAAAAGGCCAAGGGCGCCTATGTGTTTAGCGCCGACGACCGGCGCTACATCGATTACGTCGGTTCATGGGGCCCTATGATTTTGGGCCACGCACATCCACAGGTGATCAAGGCGGTGCAAACGGTCGCTGCCGACGGTTTGAGCTTTGGCGCCCCCACGGAGCTCGAAACCAAGCTGGCCCGGCGCGTAATCGAGCTCATGCCGTCCATCGAACTGGTGCGCTTCGTCAGTTCCGGCACCGAGGCAACCATGAGCGCGATCCGGCTGGCTCGCGGCTTCACGGGTCGCGACACCATCGTCAAGTTCGAGGGCTGTTATCACGGTCACTCGGACTCACTGCTGATCAAAGCCGGGTCCGGCGCCTTGACGTTGGGCGTGCCTACCTCCCCCGGCGTGCCGAAGGCGCTGGCGAGCCATACCGTCACCCTCAACTACAACGACATCGAGCAATTCGAAAGAGTGTTCCGGCAAATCGGCGAGCAAGTCGCCTGTGTCATCGTCGAGCCGGTGGCCGGCAACATGAATTGCGTGCCCCCCGCTACGGATTTTCTACAGACGCTACGCCACGAATGCGACCGGGTCGGCGCCGTGCTGATTTTCGATGAGGTGATGACCGGCTTTCGAGTGGCATTGGGCGGAGCGCAGTCGTTGTACGGCGTGCGGCCGGACTTGACCACGCTCGGCAAGATTATCGGTGGCGGCATGCCGGTGGGCGCTTTCGGCGGCCGGCGAGACATCATGCAGCAGCTGGCGCCGCTGGGCCCGGTTTACCAGGCGGGAACCCTATCCGGAAATCCCGTCGCGATGATGGCCGGTTTGACCACGCTGGAACTCATTAGCGCGCCCAAGTTTCATCAACGCTTGAGCGCGATGACCGACATCTTGATGGAACGGCTTGCCACCGCGGCGGCAGGCGCCGGCGTTGAGCTTGCCACGAATCACGTCTGCGGCATGTTCGGTTTTTTCTTCACTCCCGAACGCCCCGTGGATCGATACAACAAGGTCATGGCCTGCAATGTCGAGAGGTTCAAGCGGTTCTTTCACGGCATGCTGAACGAGGGGATTTACCTTGCACCCTCGGCGTTCGAAGCGGGATTTTTGTCGGCGGCGCATACCGCTGCCGACATCGACACTACAGTGGACGCCGCCGCGCGCGTATTCGCCTCGTTGAATTAATGCGCGCTTTCGCCTGGTTCGTTGCTGCGATAGTGCTTGCCGGATTGATAGGCGCGCTGATTGCCTATCCAGCCTACGAAGCGACGACCTCCTTCGCCCCCTGGGCATTTCACCGGGTCGCCAGCCGCGTGGCGATGCTGGTGCTGATTGCGGAACTGGTGTGGCTATGCCGGCACTTGAATCTTACGCGCAAGCGCGATTTCGGCTACGGCTTGCCGTGGCGCCGATTTCTCAAGGTGAGTCTCGCGTGGGGCGTCATTGGGATGGCCAGCGCGGGCGTGGGCGCGTGGCTCCTGCTGTCGACGCATTTGCGCGTAGTCAGTCCTGACTTCACCCCCACAGGGCTGAACATTGCGCGTGTGTTTGTGATTGGCCTGATGTCCGGGATTAGTGTGGCGCTCCTCGAGGAGACCGTCATGCGAGGCGCCATGCACACGGCCATTGAGCGCGAATCGGGACCTTGGAGCGCGGCCCTGCTCACGGCGCCGTTATTTGCGGTGCTGCATTTCTTTGCCAAGACGCGGATCGCGCCGGAAGATGTGGGTTGGGGCAGCGGCTTCGATTTATTGGTGCGCTCTTTCTCGCCTTTATCGCATCCCTCGCTGGTATTCGATTCGTTTCTATCCTGGCTGGTGGTGGGGCTGATCTTGAGTCTCACGCGCATTCTTACCGGCAATATCGCAGTGGCAATTGGACTGCACGCCGGTTGGGTGGTGGCGCTGCGCATGCTGCAGGAGGCAACCAGCAGCGGCGAGGCGGCGCGAGATTCTTTTTGGGTCGGCCGCTTCGATGGCCTGCTCGGGTTTTGGCTGTTGCCGTGGGGCGCATGCATCGCCGCCGCGCTCTGGCTATCGCGCGCGCTATGGGTCCCTAGGTCGTCGTCCCCTGAGTCAAGGGACTCAACAGGTCGAGCCGCTCGATCGGATCCTTAAGTTCCAGGCAGAATTGTTTTTCCGCGGCAGGGATGGGCAAAATTTCCGCCAGGCGAAATCCCACCCAGGAGGCATCATCGAGCTGCATCTCCATGCCGGCATAGACCTCGCCAAGTTGCGGCAGCACCGTTCTCAATAGCTCGGCCAAGCGCGCGTGGCGCTTCGGCACGGCTGTTTTGGCCTCCTCTTCCAGCCACTCCACTTGCACGATGTTCAATCCGTCGGCTTGCCGGCCGCGGCTGGTGATGCGAAAGCGCCGCCCGCCGACGCAAGAAAGGCCGAGAAACCCATCGGACAATTGATGGAAATCGACGATTTTCGCCATGGTTCCGACCTCAACCGTCGCGGCGGGACCGATTTCGCTGCCCTCGCGGATCAAGGCCACACCGAAGCGCTGGTCCTGCCGCATGCAGCTCCGCACCATGTCCACGTAACGCGTTTCAAAAATACGCAACGGCAGCGGACCGCGCGGGAATAACACGATGTTGAGCGGAAATAGCGGCACGGATTGGGCGCTTTGCATCACCGGGCCCGCAACGCTCCGAGCAATTTATCGTGCAGCCCACCGAAGCCGCCATTGCTCATCACCAGGATCTGGTCTCCGGCCTTGGCTTCTTTGACCAATCCTTGCACCAGCGCATCGACGGTGTCCGCGAGGCGGGCTCGATCGCCCATTGGCGCAACCGCGGCGGCGAAATCCCAACCCAAATCCTTTGGATTGAGAAACCAAGTCTTGTCGGCTACCGCCAATGCCGGCGCCATCTCCTCGCGATGCACACCGAGCTTCATCGTATTGGAGCGCGGCTCAACCACCGCAATGATGCGCGCTGAGCCGACGCGGGCGCGCAAGCCGCGTAATGTGGTTTCGATGGCCGTGGGATGGTGAGCGAAGTCATCGTACACGGTCACGCCCTGCACGATGCCACGTACCTCCATGCGGCGCTTGACGCCGCGGAACGCATTGAGCGCGCGCGCGGCGCTTTCCGGATCCACGCCCACGTGATTCGCAGCCCCGATCGCCGCCAACGCGTTCGTCACATTGTGTTCGCCCATCAGATCCCATGTCACTTCGGCCACGGATCGACCTTTGAAATGCACTTCGAATCGGCTCGCAGCGGATTCTTTGGCGATGCGTGCGGTCCAATCGCCCTTTGACAAGGAAAAAAATTCGACCGGGGTCCAGCAGCCCTCGCTCAGCGTTGTCTTGAGCTCGGCATCCGCGCCGTTTACGATCAGCCTGCCCGCCCGCGGCACCGTGCGCAGCAATTGGTTGAATTGCCGGCGGATGGAGGCTACGTCCGGATAAATATCCGCGTGATCGTATTCCAGATTATTCAGGATGGCCGTGCGCGGACGGTAGTGGACGAACTTGGCGCGCTTGTCGAAAAAAGCGGTGTCGTACTCATCGGCCTCGATAACGAAGAAGGGTGGCTTGCCCAACCGCGCGCTGCAGTCGAAATTGCTCGGAACGCCGCCCACCAAAAACCCCGGTTGCAGCCCCGCATGCTCGAGTATCCAGGTGAGCATGGCCGTGGTGGTGGTCTTGCCATGAGTGCCGCTCACCGCGATCACGTGCCTTTGGTGCAGCACCTGTTCGGCGAGCCACAGCGGGCCTGAGGTGTAGGGCAATGTGCTGTCCAGAAGGGCTTCGATAACCGGGCTTCCGCGGCTTAAGGAATTGCCCACGACCACCATGTCAGGCTTGAGATCGAGCTGCTGCGCGCCGTAGCCTTGAACGAAGTCGATGCCGAGGCCTTGAAGTTGCGTGCTCATCGGCGGGTAGACATTGAGGTCCGAGCCGGTGACGCGAAATCCAGCCGCCTTCGCGATCGCCGCCACTCCGCCCATGAAAGTGCCGCCAATTCCTAAAATATGGATATGCGTCATGATGGCGGCAGCATCTGCTGCTCCAGTGCAATCGACAATACCAAGTAACCGACGCTGATGAGGCCGCCCAATAACAAGCCCGAATCCAATGCCGCGCGCCAGATGTGCGCACAGGCGAGCAAATACCAGATCAATGCAACATACAGCAATAAGCCAATGGGAATCGACACCATGCGGCCCTCGCCCACGACTCGCAACATCGCGGCCAAGGGATAAAGAACAATTTCGGCAAGCACGCCCACACCCAGCAGCGCGCTCGCCGTCTGCAAGAAACGCGCTCGCCGCCGCGCCACCGCCACCACCGCCCAAGTGAAGGCGAAAGGCAAGCCCACGCCCATGGCGACCCGAATGAGGATCCCATCGCTCGAGCTGGGCGGCAAAAACGCGCCCAGCACCTCCATCAGCGCCGCGGCGCCGATCACGAGCGCCAACAACAGCCGTGAGGCGGGCAAATGTGCCGGCGTTTGGCGCCACAATGCGATGTCTAAGAATGCTTTTGCGAGTCGCAACATACCGATTCAGTCATACTTCGCTCCAAATTGTACACGTAGGTTTGTATGCCTGATGCGATTTGGATCGATCGAAGCGATGCGCTTCAGGAACTTGCAAGCAGCCTGCAGGCGCAGGCATCGATCGGCGTGGATACCGAATTCTTGCGCGAACGCACGTTCTTTCCGAAATTGTGCCTGCTGCAATTGAGCGCCGCCGGCCGGATCTGGTGCGTCGATACATTGCAGCTCGCCAACCTCGACGCGCTCATGCCCGTCTTGACCGCTCCTGCCACACGCAAGATCATCCATTCCGCCCGCCAAGATCTGGAAGCGATCTATCTGACTGCCATGCAAGTGCTGTCTCCGGTGTTCGACACGCAAATCGCTGCCGCCGCCGTTGGCTTGAAGCCGCAAGTGGGGTATGCCGAGCTGGTCAAGACGCTGCTGAACGTCACCATTCCCAAAGGCCAAACCCGCACCGACTGGTCGAAACGGCCGCTGACGCGCGCGCAGTTGGAATACGCCGCTGACGATGTTTTGTATTTGGGCGACATCGCAGATCAGCTCACGCAGCGGCTCAAGGAATTGCGGCGCGAGCACTGGGTACGCGAGGATTGCCTGGGTTTGGAAGACCGGCAACTGTATGAACCGGATCCGGCACAAGCGTGGGCTCGCTTGCGCGGCATCGCCCAGCTTCAGCCTGAGGCGCGCGCGCGCGCCAGAGTCGTTGCCAACTGGCGTGAAAAGCTGGCTCGCGAGCGCGATCTGCCGCGCTCCTGGATTTTGGCCGACGCCGCTGTTTTTGCGATCGCCCAAGCCGATCCGAAAACCCTGTTGGATCTCGATGCGACACTGCTGGAGGCGCTCAACAACGCATCGGGCGCTGAGTTGACCGATGTGGAACCGGTGCAGGATTTGCGTCCCACCGCTGCGCAAAAAACACTGCTCGAACGGCTGATCAAAACGGTGGATGGGCGTGCGGCAGAACTTCAGGTGAGCGCCGAGGTATTGGCGCCGCGCGGCGAATTGAAAGCCCTCGCCATGGGGAAACGCGACACCCACGCGCTTAGCGGGTGGCGCAGAGAGGAGATCGGCACGCGCCTTCTTGAAAGCCTCCTTTTTTAAGCGGTCTCGATCGCCTTCTGGATATTTTTGAACACCGCATTGACGTCGGCATCGGCATCCACCACCCGCAAGAGTCCGGCGGCCGTATAGTAAGCGACCAAGGGTTTGGTCTGCGCTTCGTAAACATCGAGGCGCTTGTTGATGACGTCTTCTTTGTCGTCCGGCCTCTGGATGAGCTTGTGCTCCGGGCCGCACTGATCGCAATGCGCGAGCGCGGCGGGCGCCGCCGCATAAATGTTGAAAACGCGTCCGCATTTTTCGCAGATTCTGCGCCCCGAAAGCCGCTTGAACAGAATCCCCAAGTCGAGATTCAACAGCACCACTGCCTGCAAGGGCCTGCCCAAGGCTGAAAGCATCGCCTGCAACGCTTCGGCCTGCGGAATGTTGCGGGGAAAACCATCCAAAATGAAGCCCTTGGCGGCATCGGGACGGCTCAAGCGTTCCCGGATCATGCCGAGAACCGTGTCATCGTCCACCAGTTTGCCTAAGTCCATGGCGGACTTGGCCTTAATCCCCAGTTCGGTGCGTTTGGCCACAGCCTCGCGCAGCAGGTCGCCGGTCGAAATTTGCGGTATGCGAAAGGCTTTGACCAGCAGCTGCGACTGCGTGCCTTTGCCGGAGCCGGGGGCCCCTAGGAGGACTATTCTCATGAATTCTTTTGATAGTAAAAGCGCGCTACCGTACCAGAGGACGCGCCGATCGGCTATTCTGCGCGACCTATTGCATCGGGGGCTTTGTGGCCAAAAAGAACGCTTTCTACGCACAATCCGGTGGTGTTACCGCAGTCATCAATGCGTCCGCCTGCGGCTTGATCGAAACCGCACGGCGCTACCCCGACAAAATTGGTCGCGTGTATGCCGGGAGGCACGGCATTATCGGCGCGCTCACGGAAGACATGATCGATGTCAGCAAGGAGAGCCGCGCGACCATTGCGGCCCTCAAGCACACACCGGGCGGCGCGTTCGGCTCAGCGCGCTACAAGCTTGCTAGCACCACTCAAAATCGGGCGCAATACGAGCGCTTGATCGACATATTCCGTGCCCACGACATCGGCTATTTTTTCTACAACGGCGGCAATGACTCCATGGACACCGCCCAGAAAGTGTCTGAAATCGCAGTGCAAATGAACTATCCGATCATCTGCATCGGGGTTCCCAAGACCGTGGACAATGACCTACCGTTGACCGACTGCTGTCCCGGCTTCGGATCCGCGGCCAAATATATTGCCGTCTCGACGCGCGAAGCGGCACTCGATGTGGCCTCGATGGCGCGCACCTCGACGAAAGTGTTCGTGCTCGAAGTCATGGGCCGTCATGCCGGCTGGATCGCCGCTGCCGGTGGTTTGGCGGGCGAAAAAAGCGGCGATGCGCCCCATATCATTCTGTTTCCGGAGATCGCTTTTGATCGCGAAGCGTTCTTGCAAAAGGTCAAGGTCACGGTGGAGAAGCGCGGCTACTGCGTCGTGGTGGTCTCGGAAGGCGTCAAAAACGCCGAGGGTAAATTCCTGGCCGAGGCAGGCACCAAGGATGCGTTCGGGCACTCGCAGCTCGGCGGTGTGGGTCCGGTGGTCGCGCAAATGACCCAGCAGGCATTCGGCTACAAATTTCACTGGGCGGTGGCCGATTATCTGCAGCGCTCGGCACGGCATATCGCCTCCAAAGTCGATGTCGAGCAGGCCTACGCGGTCGGCAAGGCGGCGGTGCAATTCGCGGTTCAAGGCAAGAATGCCGTCATGCCCATCATCGTGAGAAAATCCCATAAACCGTATCGGTGGAGCATCGGCGAAGCGCCGTTATCGGCCATTGCCAATCAGGAAAAGAAGGTGCCGCGAAATTTCATCACGCCGGACGGCTTTGGCATCACCGCTTCGTGCCGCAGGTATCTATTGCCCCTGATTGGCGGCGAAGGGTACCCTCCGTACCGCAACGGCCTGCCAGCTTATGTCACATTGAAGGGCGTCAGCGTGGCTAAGCGCTTGCGCAAACCGTTTGTGATATAGTCGCCGTTTTTAACTTAACCTCTTATATTTCAATAACATAAGTCCGCGGGAGATTCTCCATGACTCTAGACGTTGCGCTGTGGTTGGCCATTGCGGCAGGCATTGTCGCCATCCTCTACGGCGTCATCTCGGTAAGCTGGATTCTGAAACAGCCCGCCGGCAACCCCCGGATGCAGGAAATTGCCGCTGCCATTCAGGCAGGGGCACGCGCCTACCTGAATCGCCAATATTCCACCATCGCCATCGTCGGCGTGATCCTGTTCGTGGTGTTAGGTGTCGCGCTTGATTGGCCCACCGCCGGCGGCTTCGCCGTGGGCGCCATCCTTTCCGGCCTGGCCGGATACATCGGCATGTTCATTTCCGTGCGCGCCAATGTGCGCACCGCGCAAGCGGCGCATAACGGCATCAATGCGGCACTGAAAGTCGCCTTCCGCGGCGGGGCCATCACCGGCATGCTGGTGGTGGGCTTGGGCCTGCTCGGCGTAGCCGGCTATTACCTGCTTATGCTTCGATTCCTCGCGGATGCCGACACCGCTTTGCGCTCGCTCGTCGGCCTCGCTTTCGGCGGCTCGCTGATTTCGATCTTCGCGCGCTTGGGCGGCGGCATATTCACCAAAGGCGCCGACGTGGGCGCTGACTTGGTGGGCAAAGTCGAAGCCGGAATTCCGGAAGATGACCCGCGCAACCCCGCCGTCATCGCCGACAACGTCGGCGACAATGTCGGTGACTGCGCCGGCATGGCGGCCGACCTGTTTGAAACTTATGCGGTGACCTTGGTTGCGACCATGTTACTGGGCGGCCTGGTCATGGTCGACATGGGCGTGCGGGCAATTTTGTTTCCTTTGGTGCTGGGTGCGATTTCAATCGTCTCCTCCATCGTCGGCACCTTCTTCGTCTCCACGCGCGAGGGCGGCAAGATCATGAACGCGCTGTACAAGGGCGTGATCGTTTCCGCGGTGATTTCGGCGATCGCCTTTTACTTCGTCTCGCAGTACATCATGGGCGATCAAGCCATGAGGATCTGGCTCTGCACCTTGGTGGGGTTGGGCTTGACCGCCGCCATGATCGTCATTACCGAGTATTACACCGCCACTGAGTACAAGCCGGTGCAGCATGTGGCCGCCGCCTCGCAAACCGGCCATGCCACCAACATCATCGCCGGGCTCGGCGTGTCGATGAAGGCCTGCGCCCTGCCCGTCCTTTCGGTCGCCCTGAGCATCTATGCCTCGTTCCAGCTCGAGGGCTTGTATGGCATCGCCATCGCGGCCACTGCCATGCTGTCGATGACCGGCATGATCGTCGCGCTCGATGCCTACGGCCCCATCACCGACAATGCCGGCGGCATCGCCGAGATGGCGCACTTAGACAAAAAAGTGCGCGATGTCACTGATCCCTTGGACGCGGTCGGCAACACCACCAAGGCAGTCACCAAGGGCTATGCCATCGGTTCCGCAGGTCTCGCCGCGCTGGTGCTATTTGCCGACTACACGCACAAGCTGGGCGAGGTGCTGGGCCATCCCACGACCTTCGACCTGTCGAACCCCGCGGTGATCATCGGATTGTTCATCGGCGGGTTGGTGCCTTACCTCTTTGCCGCCATGGCCATGGAAGCCGTGGGCCGTGCGGCAGGCGCCGTGGTCAATGAGGTGCGGCGTCAATTCAAGGAAATCGCCGGCATCATGGAAGGCACCGCCAAACCCGACTATTCGCGCGCGGTCGACATGCTCACCAAGGCGGCGATCAAGGAGATGATCATCCCCTCGCTGCTGCCCATCCTCGTGCCCGTCGTGCTGGTGTTCATCGTGAATTTGCTGATGGGTCCGGGCTCGGGTGTACAGGCCCTCGGCGGACTGCTCATCGGTACCATCGTCACCGGGTTGTTCGTGGCCATTTCCATGACCACCGGCGGCGGTGCCTGGGACAACGCCAAGAAATACATCGAAGAGGGCCACTTCGGCGGCAAGGGCTCCGACGCGCACAAGGCTGCGGTCACCGGCGATACGGTCGGCGACCCTTATAAGGACACGGCAGGACCTGCGATCAACCCCTTGATCAAGATCATCAACATTGTCGCGCTGCTGCTGGTGCCGGTGCTGGGCAAAATGATGTAACTCGAAGCGCCGCGCCTAAATGTCGAAATAAATCGCGTCCGGCTCCACGGCGCCGTCGCGAGTCAGCACGCGCAATTCAGGCTCCTTCAACGACACGCGCGAACGCGGCGGCACACTGTGAGTGAGAAACACGGAGCCGCCGATGACGCTGTCGGCCCCGACCACCGTCTGACCCCCCAGCACCGTCGCGTTTGCATACAGAGTCGATCCGCTCTCCACCGTGGGGTGGCGCTTGCGGCCGCGAATGATATGTCCGCTGGCATCGCGCGGCAGGGATAGCGCACCCAGCGTGACGCCCTGGTAGATCTTCACCCCCTCGCCGATGTGGGTGGTCTCGCCGATCACGACGCCGGTGGCATGGTCGATGAAAAAAGCGGCGCCGATGGTTGCGCCCGGATGAATATCGCAGCCGGTTTTCGAATGCGCCCACTCCGTCATGATGCGCGCCATCATCGGCACGCCCAGATCGTACAAGGCATGCGCGACCCGATAAACGCTGACCGCCAGCACCCCGGGGTAGGCCAGAATGATCTCATCAAGATTCAGCGCGGCGGGATCTCCATCGAAAGCCGCTTGCACGTCGCGTATCAAGAGCCCGCGTATTTCCGGCAGGCGATGCAAGAAGATCCCGGCCAGCTCGTGAGCGCGCGGCGCACACTCGCCGAATTCCGGGGGAACAGCTTCCCGCTCGCGCCCATAGCACAGGCAATGTTCCAATTCGCGCTCTAGCTTAGGCGTCAGGGATGCCAACCTCTCCGCCACGTGCGCGCTGAGGTTATCGGCATTCAGATCCTGTCGGCCGAAGTAGCCCGGATACATAAGATCCAGCACAGCGTTTACGATCTCGACGATCGCCTCGCGCGAAGGCAGGTAGCGCTGCGAAATACGCCGCGCTCGCTCATCGCTCAAGTAGCTGTCGAGCAGCTCGCCCGTGAGCTGATCGAGCGCCGCGTCCCGGGGCTTGAATGAAGCGGCGTTCATGGCCTTAGGCCACCGCCTGCATCTTCTCGACTTCCTCGAACAATCCCTCGAACAGGGCTCCCGACAGGTAGCGCTCGCCGGCGTCCGGCAAAACCGTCACGATGGTCTTGCCGTTGTTCGCCGGATCGCGCGCCAAGCGCAATGCCACTGCCATCGCGGCACCGCAGGAGATTCCCGAGAGCAGGCCTTCTTCGCGTGCCAGGCGGCGCGCGACCTCGATGGCTTCTTCGTTGGTCACCTGCTCGACGCGATCCACTAGCGACAGGTCCAAGTTCTTCGGAATGAATCCCGCCCCGATGCCTTGAATCTTGTGCGGCGTGGGCGTCAGGGCAATGCCTGCGCGCGTCTGGGTAATGACGGGCGAATTGGTCGGTTCCACCGCCACGGTCAGAATCTTCTTGCCGCGGGTATTTTTGATGTAGCGCGACACCCCGGTCAAGGTGCCGCCGGTGCCGACGCCGCTGACGAAAATATCGATTGTGCCGTCGGTGTCTTCCCAGATCTCCGGTCCGGTGGTCTTCTCGTGGATCCCCGGGTTGGCGGGATTTTCAAACTGCTTCATCAACACATACTTGCGCGGGTCGGCTGCGGCCAATTCTTCGGCCTTGGCGATCGCGCCTCTCATGCCCTTGGCGCCGGGGGTCAAGACCAGTTTGGCGCCGAAAGCTGCCAATACCTTGCGCCGTTCCATGGTCATGGTGTCCGGCATGGTGAGCACACATCCGTAGCCGCGCGCGGCGGCTGCATACGCCAGAGCGATGCCGGTGTTGCCGCTGGTGGCCTCGACGATCGACATCCCCGGCGTGAGCGTGCCGCGCTCTTGCGCGTCCCAGACCATCGCAGCGCCGATGCGGCACTTGACTGAATAGGCCGGGTTGCGGCCCTCGATCTTGGCCAGTACGGTCGCGCGGCTGCCGGCGTCGAGACGGTTGATGCGTACCAGCGGCGTTCGGCCGATGGACTGGGTGTTGTCTTCGAAAATATGCACGGTGGCAACTCCTACTGCTGGAAGCCGGATTTTCCTCCTAAGCCTGGGATAAATGCCATAGGAAGTTGGTTATGAGCGCCTGCTGCAGCGTTATAAGCCTCCCTGCAACGGAGGGTAGGCCTAGGTACCGGTCGGAATCATTGACAGCGGTTGCGGCCGTCCGACCACGAAACCC
This sequence comes from Pseudomonadota bacterium, assembly GCA_030775645.1. Classification (GTDB taxonomy): domain Bacteria; phylum Pseudomonadota; class Gammaproteobacteria; order Steroidobacterales; family Steroidobacteraceae; genus Bog-1198. The sequence continues at coordinate 26,147 of JALYIT010000050.1, forward strand.
TGCACGAAGTCGATCCCCATGCCCGTTACGGTATCGAGCGACAGCTGATCTTCGACCTGTTCTGCGACCACCCGGAAGTTCAAGCTGCGGGACAGCTCTATCATCGCCGCCACCATGGCCTGATTCACGGTGTCCCCAGCCAGATTCTTGATGAACGAGCCGTCGATCTTCAAATAATCCATGGGTAAGGTTTTCAAGGTCGAGAATGAACTCAAGCCGCTGCCGAAATCATCCAGGGCGAACTCGCAGCCCATGCCGTGCAATACCCCGATGAAGCGCTGCGCATGATCCAAATTGCCCACCACCGAATTCTCTGTCACTTCGAAGCAGATGTCGGCGGGACTCGCACCGGTGTGATCGAAGCATTCCACCACAAACTCCAAAAACTCGGCATCGCCCAACGTCTGCCCGGCAATGTTGATGGCGACGCTGCGGCCCGGCGGCAGCTTCAGCCCGCCGCGGCCCAGCGCCGCCAGCACGGCCTGCACAACCCACCGATCCACATGCGGCATCAAACGGTAGCGCTCCGCAGCCCGGATGAATTCCGCAGGCGGGGCCGCGGGCTGCCCGTTTTCGCCGGCCAGTCGCACGAACACTTCTAACGCCGGACCGCTCACGCCGCCGGCGCGGGCGTGCACAATGGGCTGGAAATACAATTCGAACTTGTTGTCGCGCAGTGCACCCTGCAATTTCAGCAGCCAGTGAATTTCACCGCTATGGCGCGCGCTCGCCTCTTCGCGCGCTGAATAAACGTGCACGTGCAAGCCGCCATGCTTCTTCGCGACATAACAGGCCGAATCGGCGGCATTCATGATGTCCTCGATGGTTCCGCTGTCGCGGCCGATTTCCACCAGGCCGATACTGACGCCGACGTTGAAAATCTTGTCCTTCCACACGAAGCGAAAATCGTTCACCGAGCGCACCACGTTGTCGGCGATCTGGCGGGCTTTTTCCAAAGGGCACCCGACCAGCAGCAGCGCGAACTCATCGCCGCCGATGCGGCCGACGGTGTCCGAGTCGCGCACCGTGTCTTTGATGAGCGATGCGATCTCGCGCAGCATATTATCGCCGGCCGTGTGGCCGCAGGTGTCATTGACCACCTTGAAGTGATCCAGATCCAAATAGCACAGCGCATGGCCGATCGCGCTGGTTTGGGCGGAGTCGGTCGCTTCCTGCAAGCGGCGTTCGAATTCGCGCCGATTGACCAAGCCAGTCAAGGCATCATGGCTGGCCTGGTAGGTCATCTGACGGGTGAGGCCGCGTAGCTCGCTGGTGTCGTGCAGCACCAGCACCCAGCCGGCAACCTCTTTGCCCTCCGAGCGCAGCGGCGTGACGCTGATTTCCACGAATCGCTCGGCATGCGCGGCGCCCGCGCTCGCTGTGCCCCCGGGTATGAGGATCGCGCGCCGCGCCGTCGTCACCCGGCCGGTTATGGTCAAAGCCTTGTTGACCAGATCGGCGAGCGATCGCCGGTCATTCTCATCTACCAGCGAGGCGACTTCAGAAAAACTCTTCCCAACCACCTGAGCAGACGTTGCCCCTAGCAAGAGCTCCGCGGAGTGATTGATGTAATCGATGCGAGCATCGGCATCGACGGTGATCACGCTCTCGCCCATGGCGTCGAGCGTCGCCATGGCGCGCGGCTTCTGCGGGTTATCGGCCGGCATGATTCCCGGCAGCATCTCGAGCGCCGTGAGCAGCAGCGCAGGCTCCCCCGAACTGTCGATCACGGTGCTCGATAGTTCCACCCGGGTCACTTGGCCTTGCGGGTCCATCAATTCGATTTCGTAGCGCTCCGCGGCGGACTCGCCCGCCAGGCGCCGTCGCAGATTGTTGTCGACCAACTCCAAGTATTCCGGCGCAACGAACTTGGTCAGCGGCTTGCCGAGCACATCTGCGGCGGTAAGTCCGAACAACGCGAGGAAACGCGAATTGGCGAACAAAATGACATCTCGATGCACTAGCACCGCGTCGTGCACTGTTTCCATCAGGCGTTGAAAGAGCTGCTCTCGATCCTGCAGCAGCGAACCGCGCTGCTGCACATCTTCCAGCAACTTATTGACCGCGGCGCCGAGCCCGCCTAAGGCCCCGGGTTCGGCGTCGAGCGCAAGGCGCCCCGAGGCTCCACCTGCAGTGATCAAATCTTGTATGCGGCGGGACAAAGCGTTGACAGCACGTTCTTGGCGCCGCTTCCAAGCAAAAAGCATGACGATGCCCGCTGCCAAAATAGCCGCGGTTACAAACCACAACACGAGGGAAGACGGAATCAACGCTGACCTCAATAACGACGAGCCTTGGCGGCGCTTTATAATGGATGCGCTTCACGAGCCGGTACGCGCCGCAAACCGTCGTAATGTAGAGAATAGCTCAAGGGGCTCGCGTACCCTGGTGAAATTGACCATAATCAGCGGCCTTAATCGCGCATGAGAATTCATGGATAACCTCACCGCCCGCCAGCAAATGGTGGATCAGCAAATACGCACTTGGGAAGTTTTGGATCCGCGCGTGCTCGAAGTGTTTTCCCTGGTGCCGCGCGAAGCGTTTGTGCCGCCCGAATACCGCGATTTGGCCTTTGCGGACGCGCCCATCCCGATCGGTTTCGGCCAATCGATGCTCGCACCCAATATACAGGGCCGCATTTTGCAGGCCTTAGGTGTACTACCCATTGAAACCGTGCTCGAGATCGGAACCGGTACCGGCTATCTCGCCGCTTGCTTCAGTCTGCTCGGATCTGCCGTGCACTCGATCGATATTCACCCCGAGTTCACGCTCGCGGCGAAACGCGCGGCTGCCAACACGCCCGTGAAGTTTGAGACGCGGGATGCTTTCGACGGCGGCCCTTTGGGTGAGTACGACGCGATTGCGCTCACCGGCTCGCTGCCCATCTACGATGACCGCTTCGAGCGATCGCTGCGCATCGGCGGACGGCTGTTTGCCATCGTGGGCGAGCGGCCCGTCATGGACGCCATTTTGGTCCGGCGCGTTGATGAATCCGAGTGGATCCGCGAAAGCTTGTTTGAGACGGTGATCGACCCTTTGATCCATGCGCCCGCCGCGCGAAGTTTTATCTTTTAGGCGCGGTTATCTAGGCATGGCCGGCGAACTTACCCCGCAAGAATTCCTCGATCGACGCAACGGTGGGGAGAGGATGGCGCTCCTCGATGTCCGCGAAGACTGGGAGGTCGCGCTTGCTCCGGTACCCACCGACACAAAGCACATCCCCATGGGCGAGATTGAAGGCCGGCTCGGCGAGCTGGACCCACACCTGGAAACCGTGGTGATCTGCCGATCCGGAGGGCGCAGTGCTCAAGTGGCCCAATATCTCGAGCACCGGGGCTTCGCAAAAGTTTTTAACCTCGCCGGGGGAATTTTGGCGTGGTCGCGGGTTATAGACCCGAGGATTCCACAGTATTGAACCCATGCCCAGGTGATATAGTAAGATACAACACTATATAACCGGTTACGGATGAGCCAGACGGGTAATTCATGAATCGAATTCTAATTGTCTTGGCATTCTTGGCGGCGAATTCCGCGGGGGCAGCGGACCTCGTGGCTGTGTACCAGCGGGCGCTGCAAAATGACCCCCAACTGCGCGAGGCGGAGGCCACCCGCCTTGCCGCGCTGGAAGCCAAGCCGCAGGCCCTGTCCTACTTGCTGCCGCATCTGACGGGCAATGGCCTGATCTCCCGCGCGCGCGACACCGGATCGCAGAACACCACGCAATCGGTGACCCTTCCGCCCTGCAGCGTGACGCCGCTCGGCGTCCCGTGCGCGAAGATCGGCGACCCTCCGGCGGTGCTGGAGAGCTTCCCCTTCGGCGGCAAAATCGAGACCACGGTCCACCACTACACCGTCGATTTGAGGCAAAGTTTATTCCGCTGGGAAAACTGGCAGGCACTTAAACGCGCGGACTCCCAGGTGGCCCAGGCCGAGGCGGATTACCAGGCCGCCCAACAAGACTTGATAGCGCGCGTCTCGCAGCGTTACTTCGATGTGCTCGGCGCACAGGACGATCTTGAAGCGCAACAGGTCGCACTGACTTCGGTCAACCGCCAGCTCGATCAAGCGGAAGCTAGATACCAAATCGGTCTCATTGCCATCACCGATGTCGAAGAGGCTCGGGCAGCCCATGACAGCACGGCGGCGGCGGTCATTGCCGCCAAGCGCGCCGTGGCGTCCACCAAGGAGCTGCTGCGCGAAATCATCGGCGATCCATTTGATTCTCTCGCCCGTCCCATAGAGCCCTTTGAGATGGCGAGTCCCGACCCCATCAACGAAGACCGATGGGTCGAAATGGCGCTGCAACAGAATTTGTCGTTGGTATCGAGCCGGTTGTCCGCGGACATCGCGCGCGAGAATGCTTCGATTCAGCGCGGCGCGCATTACCCCTCGCTCGATCTCGTGGGCAGTGCCGGCAAGCTGCGCAGCGATGGCGTGGATACCTTCGACAACGGCAACCCAGCGGGCGGAACACTCCTGGATCAAAAACAGCGCTCCATCGGTATTCAATTGACGTTCCCGATCTATTCGGGTGGTTTGGTTTCTTCGCAAGTTCGCCAGGCTGTTTACCAGCATCGAGCAGCCAAGGAGCGGCTCGAGCGGGTGGCACGCCAGACCGAACACGATGCGCGCGATGCTTACCTTGGCGTGCTCTCCGAAATGTCGCGGGTGAAAGCCTTGCATCGCGCGGTGGACTCCAATCTCATCGCGCTGAGCGCCACCGAATCGGGCTATGAAGCCGGCACGCGCACGGCCGTGGACGTCTTGCAATCGCGGCAGCAGTGGGTGCGGGCGCGAACCGATTATGCACGCAGCCGTTACGATTACATGTTGAACGTCATCAAGTTGCAGCAAGCCGCGGGCATGCTGTCCGAGCAAAGCTTACAGCGGATCAACGCTCTGCTGACGGATGCGCCGCCGCCCGCGCCGCAGATGGATGTTCCGCCGGCAGCACAGGTGCGATAAGGGCGAGTAATCGGTCGACGCTGCCGCGGTTCGACTCGACGATGTTTTTTCCGATGGCCCCGATGCGTGCGCGTTCCGCGGGGTCATCGAGCAGGCGCTGCAGAATAGTTGCCAGGTCCTGCGCGCCTTCCACTTGCAAGGCTGCGCCCTCGCGCAGCAGCAGCTGTGCAATGTCCCTGCCGTTGAAGCAAGACGGGCCGGTCAACACCGGCAGCCCCAAGGCAGCGGGCTCCAGCAGGTTGTGCCCGCCCACGCGGACGAGACTACCGCCGACGAAAACGATGTCGCAAGACGCGTACAGGGCGGCCAGTTCGCCTATTGTATCCACCAACAACACCTCGGTATCGAGCGGCACGGCCCCGCCGCCCAGCGACATGCCGCTGCGGCGTACGAATTTAACGCCGCGGCGGACGAGCAAGTCAGCGACGTTCGCGAAGCGGTCCTTGTGCCGCGGAGCCAGCAGCAAAAGCGCGTTGGGATATTCCACTTGCAGCAGCGCGTGCGCGTCGAGCAGCTGTTCCTCCTCGCCCGCATGAGTGCTGCCTGCCGCCCACACGGGCCTGGCGCCGCCGTATGAGCTGCGAATCACACGGCCCTCTTCGATGACGCTTGCCCCCAGGCGCAGCTCAAACTTCACATTGCCCACCACGTGGGTTTGATTTTCCGCAGCGCCGATGGCTTTGAATCGCTCGGCATCCGCGGCGGATTGTGCTGCCACTGATACGTTCGGCGTGAAAACGCCCGCAAATAATTTGCCAAAACGCTGATACCGTTGCACCGACTGAGCCGATAGTCGCGCGCTGGCGAGGAAGACCGGCAAGCGGCGCCGCGCGCACTCGCGGAATAAGTTCGGCCACAGCTCTGTTTCCATGATGATGGCGACGCACGGTTGAATGCGCTTCAAGAATCGCCGCACCGAGCCCGGCATGTCGTAGGGCAAGAAGCGGATGTCGGCCGCATCGGCGAACAATGCGAGCGCGCGCGCCCTGCCGGCCGGGGTCGCCGTCGTCACCACCAGAGAACACAGCGGATAGCGGGTGCGCAGCTCGCGCACAAGCGGCGCAGCGGCCGACATCTCTCCCAACGAAACCGCATGCACCCAGAGACTCGGCTGCGAAGGCACCATCCTTCCGAATCCGAAGCGCTGCGACAGGCCTTGCCAGTAGCTGCGGTCCGCCACGCCGCGCCAAAGCACCACCGCGAAAGCAAACGGCGCGGCAATTCTGATCAGCGAGGAATAAATGAAGCGCAACGGCTAGCCCGCTGCCGGAGTGCCGGCCTTTTGGTAACCGGCAAGCAAGTTATTCCACGCCTCCGGCGTGAATCGTCCTGGCGGAAAGCTCTCGGTTATCTTGGCGAGCGAGCGGCGCAAGCGTGCCAAATTGCTCGAGTGCCATGCCCCGGGGGCGCGCAACCGCCCGCGGTCGAAGTCGATGATGCTGATGTTGAAATTGTCATCGAGCAAGATGTTGTGCGCGTTCAGGTCCGCGTGATCCACGCCTTGTGCGTGCAGTCGCGCTATCGCCACTCCGATGGCTTGCCAACCGTCCTGCGCAAGTGCGCCCAGCGCCAACGCGGCACTCAAAGATCGCGCATCGATGATGCGCTCGGTAATCAGATCGCAGCGATACGTGAGCCCTTCGCGCCGATACCAGGCAGCCACTGGCCGCGGAATCCGCAGCCCCCATTGCCTCAAATAGGCCAGTAAACGCCATTCCGCGAAAGCTCGCACCCGTTCCTCGCCCAGCCACAGGTATTGATCCACCGTCACGCGGGCGATGAAACCGCCGCGCCGATAATGACGCAATACCCAAGGATTTTCGGCATTCCCAATGAACCACGCCGAGCCGCGGCCGCCGGCAACGGCGGCAAGCTCGCCGCGTTCGGACCAATGCTTCGGGTCGAACAAGCTTTCCACCGGCTCTTGGTGCGCATTGCCAAGGGCATGAGGATCAGCCAGCATTACGCCCGTTGCAGTGTCAACGCGTCGGCCGCCCTTTATCATTAATGACCACCTTAAGCTTCAAACCGCCGCTGCAACATGTATGCCTGCTGCGGCTATCGGCAATCGGCGATACCTGCCACGCTCTGGCGGCGCTTCGAGCCTTCCAAGCGGCCTGGCCGCAAACCCGCTTTACCTGGATCATCGGCAAGCCTGAAGCCAAGCTGATGACGGAGATCCTGCCGGAAATCGAGTTTATCACCTTCGATAAGGCTGCAACCCTCGGTGAATTATGGCGGCTGCGAAAAATATTGAGCGGGCGGCGCTTCGATCTGCTGCTCGACATGCAATTGTCATTTCGCGCAAGCTTGGTCAGCCGTGCGGTGAATGCGCCGATCAAGCTCGGCTTTGATCGGCAGCGGGCGCGGGAACTTCAATGGCTGTTTACCAACGCACAAATCGAGCCGGCGGCTTCGGAACATGTGCTCGACTCCTTGATGGGATTTGCGCGCGCCTGCGGCATCGAACCCGCGGCGCCCCGCTGGGATGTGACCTTGCCGCAGCACGTCCTGGACTATGCCCGCTCCGTGATTCCCGATCGAGTCCCGACGTTGCTGATCAGCCCCTGCTCGAGCCATGCGGCGCGTAATTGGGCGCCGCTCAGATATGCGGCCGTTGCCGATCATGCCGTGGCCGATCATCACATGCGCGTCGTGCTGGTCGGGGGACGCAGTTCCATGGAAGCACGCATGGGCGCGGCAATTACCGCCGCGGCCAAGGTCCCGCTGGTCAATCAAATCGGAAAAGACACGCTGCCGCAATTATTGGGCCTCATGTCCGAAAGCAAGATTCTGTTGTCGCCGGACTCCGGTCCCGCACACATGGCCGGCATGGTCGGATTGCCCGTCATGGGCCTCTATGCCGCCACCAACCCGCAACGCGCAGGCCCGTACTACAGCCGCCAATGGTGTGTGGACAAGTACGATGCAGCGGCGCGCAAATTCTTGAACAAGCCCGCCGCGCAAATCCCCTGGACCACGAAAATCGAACGCCCGGGCGTAATGGACCTGATCGCAGTGAGCGAGGTCACCGCCAAACTCGACGCTTTCATGCAAGTAATTTAGCTAAGATGCCGGCATGACTGAAATCAAGGTGCCGATCTCCCCAGGCGAATTGCTCGATAAGCTCACAATTCTTCGCATCAAGGCGCAACGCATCAGCGATCCGCAAAAACTGGTGCATGTGCGCAGCGAATTGCAAGCGCTCGAGGACACGTGGGGCGGCTTGGATTGCGCCAAGGCCGACCTCGATTCCGAGGTGGATGCATTACTCAAGGTCAACGAGCGGCTGTGGGTGATCGAAGACGACATTCGCGACAAGGAACGCGCCAAGGCGTTCGATGCCGAGTTCATACGCCTGGCACGAGCGGTGTATTTCGAGAACGATGAGCGCGCGGCCATCAAGCGGCGCATCAACCTGAAGCTCGGATCGAAGATTGTCGAAGAAAAATCCTACGCCGAATACAAAACGTAGAAACCTAGTCGGTTTCCGCCTCGATATCGGCCGGACCGGTCGCGGTGCGATTAAGCGTGTACTCGGCACCGCAATAGGAGCACTTGGCCCATCCGGCAGGTTCGATCGCCAGATAAACCCTCGGGTGGGAATTCCACAGCAGCATGCCCGGCATCGGGCATGCGAGCGGCAGGTCGGCCAAGTTCACCGTGTAGCGATGCAGAGCGTTAGGCGTGATCAATCGGTGCTTGGAATTGTCTTGAACCATCGCCGCCATAAGCTATCACTCCGTCTATGTTGAAAAACCGCGAGCGAGCAGTAAGCCGTCTATTTTAGGGTCCGCGCCGCGGAAATTCCTATAAGCCTGAGCGGGATCGACGCTGTTGCCCACCGCCATGATGTTATCGCGCAATCGCTCCGCCATGGCTTTGTCGTAAGGACCGCCTCCTTGGTTGAAGGCCTCAAAGGCGTCGTGATCGAGAACTTCGGCCCATAAGTAGCTGTAATAGCCTGCCGAATAAGCATCGCTCGAGAAAATGTGCGCGAACTGCGGCATGCGATGGCGCATGACCATCTCAGGCGGCATCCCTAGGGCCTCAAGTGTGGTGCGCTCGAACTCAGCCGGGTCCACCAGCCGATCGCCGGCCAAATGCAACTTCATGTCCACCAATGCCGAGGCCAGATATTCCACCGTTGCAAATCCCTGGTTGAACGTGCTCGCCTTCTTGATCTTCGCTGCCAGCTGCGGCGGGATCGGCGCTCCGGTTTGGTAATGCACCGCAAATCGCGACAACATTTCCGCCGTCGGGAGCCAGTTCTCATTGAGCTGAGAGGGAAACTCGACGAAATCGCGCACCACATTCGTGCCGGCAAGCGAGGGGTATTTGACGTCGGAGTTAAGACAATGCAGCGCATGCCCGAACTCGTGGAACAGCGTCACCGCATCGTCCCAGCTGATCAGCAGCGGTTCACCGCTTTCATCTTTGAGAAAATTGGTGTTATTCGAAACGATGGGCGAGACTCTGCCGTCCAGGTTCTCCTGGCCTCGATACTCGCTCATCCAAGCGCCGGAATTCTTGCCGGCGCGCGCGTACGGGTCGAAATACCACAATCCAATGTGTAGACCTGCGGCGTTACTGACTTCCCAAACGCGTATGTCGGGATTGGCTTGCGGCAGTCCGGAAACCTGGCTGAAGGTAAAGCCATAAAGCTGTTCCGCCGCCCAGAACATTCCTTGCCGCAACTTCTCAAGCTGCAAATAGGGCTTGACCACCGTCATATCGAGATCATATTTGGCCTTGCGAACCTTCTCCGCATAATAGCGGTAATCCCAGGCGGCAATTTTGATTCCGGCTCGCTCGCGATCCGCGATGGCCTGCATGTCCGCGACCTCTTCGCGCTCGCGCAAAAGAGCCGCGGGCCACACTTGCATCATGAGGTTCATCGCAGCTTCCGGAGTCTTTGCCATGCTGTCGGCCACTCGCCAATGCGCATGCGTCGGATAGCCCAACAGTCTCGCGCGCTCCGCACGCAAGCTTAAGATCTCGGTGATGAGTTTTTTATTGTCGTGCGCGCCGCCATTGTCGCCGCGGCTGTAATAAGTGCGCCAGACTTTCTCGCGCAGATCCCTCCGGTCTGCATAAGTCAAGAATGGATCCATCGAGGAGCGGGTGTTGAGGATCGCCCATTCATTCTCGTGGCCGCGGGCGACGGCGGCGGCGCGGGCCGCCGCACGCAGCGGTTCGGGTAGGCCATTCAGATCGGCTTCGCTCTTTAAATACAAAACGTAGTCCGCTTCGTCAGCCAATAAGTTCTGGCTGAAATCGGCAAACAGCGCGGCCAGACGTTCGTTGATCTGAGCAACTCGGATTTTTGCGAAGCTCTCGAGTTTCGCGCCGGCGCGCACGAAATTCGTGTAGTAGTACCACGACAACCGTTGCTGGATCGGATCCAAGCTGTGCTTCGCCCGGTAAACCGCGGCGATACGGGCGAAGAGCGCGGCGTTTTGATAGATCTGGTCGGAGAATGCGGCAAGTTTCGGCTGCATTTGCCGTTCCACCGCCTGAAAGTCCGGAGTACTCATGGTCGATGACCAGACGCCGTAGATCGCTCTGACTCGATTGAAGGTTCTTCCACTGCGCTCGAGCGCCGCCAGTGTGTTCTCAAATGTCGGTGCATCCGGATTTGCGGTGATCGCATCGATCTCCCCCAGATTTTCGGCCATGGCCGCCTCAAGCGCCGGTTCGAAATCTGATACGCGGACTTTGTCGAAGGGAGGCACGCCGCCAGCGGGCCCGGCCCACGGCTCGAGTAACGGATTCGAGTTTGCCATGCATTTAGATTTTGACACGTCAGGCTGCGGATTCAAATGTGGCGCGCCAGATCTCGCGCACCCGGCCGCGAGTTTGCGCGTAGGGGGCCGCGGTCACGATGCGTTCACCCTCCTCCTCGAGCGACAGGTGGTGCAGCACAGTGCGATAGCCGATATACGCTTCTTTGAGCCATGCTGCGCTTGCATTATCGATGACTCCCACGGCCGCAAGTCCTTCTAGCTGCCGAATATTGTCGGTGTAGGTCAATAGTTCCGGATGATCCTGCGCGGCTCCGAGCACCCAGTATTGCACCAGAAATTCGATGTCGCTGATCCCGCCCGCGTCCTGTTTGATATCGAACTGCCCCGTACCTGACCTCGACAATTCGCGGCGCATGCGCAATCGCATCTCCAGCACGTCTTTACGAAGCGTGTCGCGGCGCACCGCCACTGACAACGTGCGCCGCCGGACGGCCTCGAATGCCGCGCATAACTTGCCATCCCCTGCTACAGCGCGGGCGCGCAGCAGGGCCTGATGTTCCCATGTCCAGGCATCTGTCTGCTGATAACGTTCAAAAGCATCGATGCCGGTGATCAGGAAGCCGCCCTTGCCGTTGGGCCGCAATCGCATATCCACTTCGTAGAGACGGCCCGCGGCCGAATGCATGGTGAGCAGATGCACGATGCGCTGAGCTAATCGCAAGAAGAAAATACCGTTATCGAGCGGCCGCTCGCCGTCGGTGAGCTGAATATTACCGCTCGAATCGTGCAGGAAGACAAGATCGAGGTCCGAGGCATAACCCAGCTCCAGCCCGCCGAGCTTGCCATAGCCGGCGACCGCCACCGTCACCGCGCGCAGATTGTCAGGCTCCTCGCCGCAGTACGGCGTTCCGTACATCCGAGTCATTTGTTGCCAGGCTAAATCCATACAGCATTGGAGGATCAGCTCAGCAATGTCGGTCAGCCGATCGCTGACACGCATCAGGGGGAGGCGGCCGGTCAGGTCCGCAAGCGCCACGGCGAAGACGGCAACCTTTTGAAATTGCCGCAACGCCTCCACCTGGCGCTCCGGGTCATCCGGCGAAAGCCGCTCCGTGCGCGCCGCCAATTCCAACGCGAAGCTTTGCCGCGTCGGCATCGAATCGAATGCCTTGGCATCGATGAGTTCGTCGAGCAACAACGGAAAATCCGCGATTTGGCGCGACAGAAATCCGCTGATGGCGCAGACCTCAATCAGTCTATCAAGCGCAGCGGGCTGCTCTTTGAGCAGCGCCAAATAGGATGCGCGCGCGCCGATCGATTCTAAAACGCGCAGCACCCGTTGCACCACGACCGCCGGCTGGGAATGCCCGGCGGCCGCCTGGAGTAGGCGCGCCAAAATGACATGCAGTCGGCGACGACCTGCCTCATCCAGACGACGATACGGCGCGGCATGGCGGTAGGATTCGAGGATTTCCGCCACTGCCGCACTCGCACCGCTCGGGAACCCGCTCTTGGCCAGTTCCTCGTCTATTTTTGACTGATCCGAGTCGAGCCAACCTACGCCTAAATCGTCATGACGGCGCAGCTCCTCGGGCGCGCCGAATAACAGGGCGTCGAATTGAGCGGACACCTTATCGAGCCTCGCCTGGATGTGCGCGGCCGTACTGTTCCAATCACTAAATCCCATGATCAATGCCAGTCGCGCGCGATCCATTGTCTCGTCAGGCAAAGAATGCGTTTGCTGGTCGCGCATCATCTGCAGCGCATTTTCGGCCTTACGAAGCACCAGGTACGCGTCGGTGAGTTCAGCCACGATTTCGGCCGACACCAGCTTCGATCCTGAAAGCAGCGGCAGCACTTCGAGCAAAGCGGGATTTTGCAACCGGCGGTCGCTTCCGCCGCGCACCAATTGCATGGATTGCACGGTGAACTCGATTTCCCGGATGCCTCCCTTGCCCAGTTTCAAATGCCGATCAAGATCGCGGCGCAACACCTCGCGCACGATGAGTGCCTTCATGTCGCGCAACGACTCGAACACGCCGAAGTCGAGGTATCGGCGGTAGACGAACGGACGCACGAACTCCTCGTAAGCCGCGGCGTAAGCCCCTGCTCCCACAATTGCACGCGCTTTGATCCATGCATAGCGCTCCCAATCGCGGCCGTGCTGCTGCAGGTAGTTCTCCAGCGATGCGAGGCTGACGGCAAGCGGGCCACTGTCCCCAAAAGGACGTAGCCGCATGTCGACGCGAAATACAAACCCATCTGCATTGCGCGCATCAAGCAAACGAATGATTGCGCGGCCGAGCCGATTGAAATATTCCTCGTTGTCGATGACGCGCGGGCCGGCGGTCTCGCCTGACCCGGAATACAAAAACACCAAGTCGATGTCCGATGAGAAGTTCAGCTCCCGGCCGCCGAGTTTTCCCATCCCTATGATGATGAACTGCGGCGGTGCGTCCGGATTTTGAGGCCGGCCGAAGGTGGGGAAGAGGTAGCGACTTGCCGCGCAAGCCGCGGCGCGGATAATGGCATCTGCGAGGGTTGATACGTCACGCAGCGTCTGGGCCACGAGAGCTGTCCCGGCGATGTCGAGCCACGCGATACGCAACATGGCGCGCCGGCGCCACTCGCGCAGCACTGCCCCGGCTTCTTCCAGGGTGGGCGCACCCGCCGCACGATTTTCGTAATCGGCATTCGCGGCCGCCGCCGCCGCGTCGTCTTGAGCGACCCACTCCAGAGCTCGCGGGTCTCGGAGCAAGACGGAACCGGCAAATTCACTCGCGGCCACGACTTTCACCAAATGCGCGCGATGAGATTCTGCCAGCCGCTCGTAGCCCTCAAGAAGTCCGGGTGTCGCGGACGCGCGCTCCCACCAGTGCTGTACGGTGTCGCGCAACTCCTCCGGCACGGAATTCACATCTGGCATCGGCACTACCGAATAGCCACCATGAATAAACGGGGGAAAGGCAACAAAACACTGCCGTCGACGCGGCTCGGATACGTTTTTTCCATGCCGTGCTTAAAGTCACGCAAGTATGCCGCACGCTCATCGTCGCTCAGCGGATCGAGAAATGGCCGCAGGCCGCTTCCCTTGAACCATTCGGCAATGGCCGCGCCTCCGGGAAGCACGTGATAATAAGTAGTGAGCCAGATGTCCACCCTTGCGCAACGTGGCTTCAGCAATTCGTAATACCATTCGGCGCTCGCAAGCGGAGTACGCGCAGCGGAAGCGTCCGCAAGCTTCGCTGCCCACGGGCCGTCTTGTGCGATCTGCCGCATCAGGCGATGTGCAGGCTCATCGAGATTATCGGGCATCTGTATTGCTAGGGCGCCGCCTGGCTCGAGACATTCAAGCAACCGCGGCATCAGAGATTCGTGGTCGTGCAGCCAGTGCAGAACCGCATTGGCCAAGATCACGTCGAAGGGTCCCGGATCCCTCCAGCTTTGCACTTCCTCGACGCGAAATTTGATGTGCGGCAGCCGCTTTCGAGCGGCCGCGATCATATCAGGCGAACTATCGATCCCGGCGATCTGGGCTTGGGGATAACGCGCGGCGAGAACTTCAGTTGAATTGCCCGGACCGCAGCCTAAGTCGATCACCGAACGCGCTTGAATGACCGGCAGCGCGCCCAGAAGATCACGCACCGGCCGAGTGCGCTCGTCTTCGAAGGCGGCATACTGTCGAGCGGACCAGTTCAATGCAGTCCCGCCAACCATGTAAGCACCTCACTTTCCAGCGCAATCCGGTGATCTGACCAGCCATGATCCGTATCGACGTGCATGGCAGTCACTTGAGTTCCGCCCTTGGCTTTGATCGCGGCGACCAGCGCGTCGGCATGCGATGCCAGATGATCGTTCGCCGTAAGAACAAGCACCGGCATCTGCGCCAACCCCGGCGCTGCGCCGGCCAACAAAAACTGCTGCGCATGCGACTTGATCTCATCGACCATGCTTTCCGGGGTCACATCCGCAAGCGTTTCCATGTCATCGGCCATTTCAGCCACCGCCTGGGCACGCGGTCTTGCGGCGATCAAACCTAAGTCGGCCATCGAGATCAGGACGGCTCCCTTCAAAGCGGGATCATGACCGGCGGTGTGCGCCGCCACCCAGCCTCCCATGCTATGGCCTAGGATGACGATGCGCTGTGAGTCTATGCCGAGCTTGGCGTGGGAAGGATCGCGCAGGTAGGCCAATACCGCAGCGGCATCCTGCAAGTTTTGCGCGAATCGGAACGAACCGGGGCTGCCCCACGATCCTCGATAGTTAAAAGTCACTGCGTTCCAACCTGCACGGCGTACCGCCTGCGCCAGATCGAGGTTCTTTTCATTTCCCGGCAAGCCGTGGCAGATGACCAACGTGGCGTGCGAGCCCGCCCCCCCGGGTGAATACAGCAACCCATTGATCAGCACGCCGTGGCTCGGAATGTGCAGCACGCTCATGGCCGCCGGATGCGCCGCATCGACCGGCGGATCGGTGTAAATCGCCGGGGGCACCATCGCCGGGGGCGCCATCGCCGGGGGCGCCATCGCCGACGGTGCCGATTGTGCGTACCCCGCGGTAGAGGCAAAGCAGACACTGATCAGCACACAACTTAGCGAACATCTCATCAAGAACACCTCATTCAAGGTTCGGTATGGCGCGGCGACGCCATGATAAACGAGGCGGGCCTCAGTCCCTTAAAAAACGCAGGGACACGCTGATCGCACGTAGCACTCCGCTCCACACTGGCGTTTCCTGAACAAATTGACCCTTCAACCACGGCAACGCGCCGCTGCGGCGAAAATGGACTACGATTCGGGGTGTTTGCAATGGTCAGCCGAGGACATGTCTTGCAAAAGCGCCTGCAAAACATTTCCGCGGCAACGTGGGAGCGATAAGTTGGTCAACGTCTACACCGTCGGTCATTCGAATCACCCCATCGAAAAAATCTTAAGCCTGCTGACGGGGAACGGCATCACAGCCATCGCCGATGTTCGCTCTCGCCCATTCAGCCGTCGCCACCCGCAATTCAACAAGGACCGGCTTGCCGCAATGCTTGCCGAGCGCGGCATCGCCTACCTATTCCTGGGCAAGGAATTAGGCGCCCGTTCCGACGATCCTTCGCACTACGAAGGCGGAAAGGTGCAGTACTCGCGGCTGGCTGCGACGGCATTGTTCAAGAGCGGCATCGAACGGGTGCTGGCGGCAGCGAAAGAACATCGCCTGGCGCTGATGTGCGCCGAAAAGGAGCCCCTGGATTGCCACCGCACGCTTCTCGTTGCCCGCGCACTGGAGGTCACCGGCGCGTCCATTCTGCATATCCTGTCCGACGGCAGCATCGAATCCCAGTCTCAAACCATGTCGCGTCTCATCGATACGATGCGGCTATCGAAACACGACATGTTTCAAGACCACGCTGCGTTGGTCGATGCCGCGTGCAAGCTGCGCGAAGACAAGATCGCCTACGTCAAGGACTAGAGGGCATCACGTAGAGGGATAAAGAAAAAGCCCCGCAAATCCGTGAGGACTTGCGAGGCTTTGTTGGCTGCAATCAAACACCGCGAGCCTTAAGCCCGCAGGCCAATTTACATGTCCATACCGCCCATGCCACCCATGCCGCCACCGCCGCCGGCATGCGCATGCTCTTCTTCTTTGGGCGACTCAGCAATCATGACTTCCGTCGTGAGCAGCAGTCCCGCCACCGAGGCGGCGTTCTGCAAAGCCAGACGCGTGACCTTGGTTGGATCCAGGATGCCCAACTCGATCATATCGCCGTACTCGCCCGTCTGGGCGTTGTACCCGAACGTGCCCTTGCCCTCGCGGACTCGGTTCAGAACCACCGCGGCATCTTCGCCGGCATTGGTTACGATCTGACGCAGCGGCTCTTCGATGGCGCGGGCCAGGATCTTGATACCCGTGGTCTGATCCTCGTTCTTGCCGACCAGCTTCTCGATGGCCCGGAGCGCTCGCACCAGAGCTACACCGCCGCCCGGAACCACGCCCTCTTCGACGGCCGCACGGGTTGCATGCAGTGCGTCTTCGACGCGCGCCTTCTTTTCCTTCATTTCGATTTCGGTCGATGCACCGACTTTGATCACGGCAACACCGCCGGAGAGCTTGGCAACACGCTCCTGGAGTTTTTCCTTGTCATAGTCAGAAGTCGCTTCTTCGATCTGCTGGCGAATGCTCTCGACGCGGCCCTTGATGTCATTGGGCTTGCCGGCACCATCGATAACCGTGGTGTTTTCTTTTTCCACCAGAACCTTCTTGGCCTCGCCGAGGTCATTCAATGTCGCCTTCTCGAGCGACAGGCCGACTTCGTCGGAGATGACCGTGCCACCCGTGAGGACCGCAATGTCCTGCAGCATCGCTTTACGACGATCGCCGAAGCCCGGCGCCTTGACGGCCGCAACTTTGACGATGCCGCGGATGGTGTTGACGACCAACGTGGCAAGAGCCTCGCCCTCGACATCTTCCGCAACGATCAGGAGTTGACGGCCACCCTTGGCAATCATTTCCAGCAAGGGGAGCATCTCGCGAATGTTGGAAATCTTCTTGTCGACCAGAAGGATCAACGGCTTGTCGAGCTCGGCGCTCTGGCTCTGCTGATTGTTGATGAAGTACGGCGAGAGGTAGCCGCGATCGAACTGCATGCCTTCTACCACTTCGAGCTCGTTCTCGAGACCCGAACCTTCTTCAACCGTGATCACGCCTTCCTTACCGACTTTCGCCATCGCGTCGGCAATCGTTTTGCCAATGCTCTCGTCGGAGTTCGCGGAGATCGTGCCGACCTGCGCAATTGCCTTCGGATCCTTGCAGGGCTTGGAGAGCTTCTTCAGCTCTTCAGTCGCCGCAACAACCGCTTGGTCGATACCGCGCTTCAAATCCATCGGATTGATGCCCGCGGCCACGGCCTTGAGCCCTTCGCGGATGATGGCTTGTGCCAATACGGTGGCGGTGGTGGTGCCGTCGCCGGCCTCGTCGGAGGTGTTGGAAGCGACTTCCTTCACCATCTGAGCGCCCATGTTCTCGAACTTATCTTTCAGTTCGATTTCCTTGGCGACAGAAACGCCGTCTTTGGTGACGGTGGGGGCGCCGAAGCTCTTGTCGAGAACGGCGTTGCGGCCTTTGGGGCCCAGGGTGACCTTGACGGCATTCGCCAGAATATTCACGCCCTTGAACATGCGTGCCCGAGCGTCGTCGCTGAAGCGTACGTCTTTAGCTGCCATTTGCTGATACCTCTAAATTAATTTTGATTTGCGGAAAGTAAATTTGGTTAAACGGCTGTGGTGGCTTACTTGCCTTCCACAACGGCCATGACGTCTTCTTCGCGCATGACGACCAGTTCGTCACCGTCCATCTTTACTTCGGTACCGCTGTACTTACCGAACAGGATCTTGTCGCCGACCTTGAGGTCCAGCGGACGAATTTCGCCATTCTCTAAAATCTTGCCCTTGCCGACGGCAACGACCTTCCCGAAGATCGGCTTTTCAGTCGCTGTATCCGGAATCACGATGCCACCTGGGGACTTACGCTCCTCTTCTTCTCTTTTCACGATCACGCGGTCATGAAGGGGACGAATCTTCATAAGACAAGACTCCTAGCTTGGGTTGGGTTGTTAAAGGGGCGAGAACTGTTAGCACTCTCCCCTCGAGGCTGCTAATAATAGCGACGAAATATGACGATTCAAGCCCTAGGAGGCTTTTTTTTGTTGTGCTGCAACGCATTAACAAGCTGGCGTCGGAGCGGCTCGGCCACTACAGTGCGCGGCATGCCACGTAATAGAGTATTCGGTTTAATAACGCTCATGCTATTGGGGGCCGCGGCCGCGCAGGCCAAGCCCTGGTGGATGCGGGGGGTTGAGTCCAACGATACTGACTTCCTGCCACCTGATGTGGCCTTTCGAATGGCTGCTCGAATCGACGGCACTCAGGTCAAGGTGCGCTGGGTCATCGCGGATGGCTACTATCTCTACAAGCAGAAAATCGAAGTAAAGCCCGCAAGCCCGGATCTTAAGATTTTTGCCGCCCAGTTGCCTGCCGGGGTGATGAAAACGGACCAGTACCTCGGCACGCAGGAAATCTACACCCAACAGGTGGAGGCATCAGTTCCCTACACCCGAATCGACGCGGGCGCACACCCGATCGAGATCAAAGTGACCTACCAGGGCTGTGCCGATGCAGGTCTGTGTTACCAGCCCATCACTAAAGCAATTTTCCCTACCGCTGGGCCCCCTGCCGCTGCGGCTCAAGATACCGTGAATCCCTGGGAGGGCGTTGCCATCGTAGGAGGGGCATTCGCGTTTTTGCTGGCAGGGCTGGTACTGCGTAAAGAACGCAAGCTCGACCTGCCCGCATGAAGCACCCCGGGCTGCGCTTACTCGGTGCCGCGTTAGTGGTGCTGATGGGTGTTTGGAGCGGCGTGAAACTGCACTCTTACCGCAGTGCCCGCCCAGCCATGTCGGTTCCGGCCGGCGAAGCCAGCGCACCGGGGTCACAAGACGATAGGCTGCCTGAATCGCTCATTGCGCACAGCGCAATCCCCAGCCTCCTTCCCGAATTCGCATTGAAGGACCTGTCGGGCAAGGCCACCCCGATATCCATCTGGGGCGGTAAATCGCTGATGATCAATTTTTGGGCAACTTGGTGCGCGCCTTGCCTAAGGGAGATCCCCCTGCTCAAGGTGTTGGCCACTGAGTGGGCCGCACGGGATTTCGCCGTGGTCGGAATCGCAGTGGATTATCCTGACAAAGTGCAGGGATTCGTCGCCCGCTTCAAAATCGATTACCCCATTCTCATCGGCGACCAGGATGCACTGGACGTGGCAGCGAAATTCGGCATGGATTCGCCCGCCTTTCCCTTCACCGTGTTTACGGATCGTCGCGGCGAGGTCGTGACCTTGTTTGTGGGGGAACTGCACCGGGCCCAAGCCGATTTCATCCTCTCCGAGGTCCAAAATCTCAACGCCGAGCGGGTCCTACTCCCCGAAGCGCGCGAGAGAATTGCCGAGGGACTAAAGCTGCGGTCGGCGAATCAAGCAGGTTGAGGGCTTCCGGCGACGTTCGCCGCCGAAGCTTGCCTTTTCTCCTCCATTTCTGGTTATTATCGCGGGCCTTTATTATGCGATGGCGCGCCGGATAGGATGCCGAATGCCCCGGATTTTGCTGCTGAATGGTCCAAATCTGAATCTTTTGGGGTCCCGAGAGCCGGCCATCTATGGTAGCGCGACCTTGCAAGACATCGAGGAGAGGCTCAAACAGCTGGCGGCGGCGCGAGGCCACGAGCTCATCGCGGCACAAAGCAATGCCGAAGACGAGCTGATCGACAAGGTTCAGGCCACCAAGCGGGACGCCATCGGCTTTGTCATCATCAATCCGGGCGCTTTCACGCATACCAGCATCGCGCTGCGAGATGCGTTTCTTTCGGTGGGCACGCCGTTCATCGAAATTCACTTGAGCAATGTCTTCGCGCGCGAGGCGTTTCGACATCACTCCTATTTGTCCGACATTGCCGTCGGCTGCATATACGGATTGGGCCCGATCGGCTACGAGCTTGCGCTCCAAGCTGCGGTCGCGCGCCTGATCAAGACCTAATACATCGATCTTAAGGGGTTCGCGGATGGACATTCGCAAGGTTAAGAAGCTGATCGAGTTGCTCGAGGAGTCGGGCATCTCGGAACTGGAAATATCGGAGGGCGAGGAATCGGTACGCATCAGCCGTCATCCGCGGATGGGAATGCAGGCCGCCCAACCCCAGCCGCCGGTGATGGTCGCGGTACCCGCTGCCCCTGCCATGCCCGCCACGTCGCCCGGAGAGCGTGCGCCCCGCAATGATGAGCACACAGTCACCTCGCCGATGGTGGGAACCTACTATGCCTCTGCTTCTCCGGGAGAGAAATCCTTCGTTGAAATCGGCAGCGAGATCAAAGTAGGCCAGATACTTTGCATCATCGAAGCCATGAAGATGATGAACCAAATCGAATCCGACAAGGCGGGCCGGGTGACCGCGATTTTGGCGAAGAACGGTGAGCCTGTGGAATTCGGCCAGCCGCTGTTCATCATCGAATAAGCAAGATGATCGAAAAAGTCGTCATCGCGAACCGCGGCGAGATCGCCCTTCGTATATTGCGGGCGTGCCGCGAGCTCGGCATCAAGACCGTGGCGGTACATTCCACGGCGGATTTCAATACCAAGCATGTGCTTCTGGCCGACGAGACGGTATGCATCGGTCCTCCCCAATCCGCCCTCTCCTACCTCAACATGCCGGCCATTATCAGCGCCGCCGAAGTAACTGACTCCGTGGCAATTCATCCGGGCTACGGGTTCTTGTCCGAGAACGCCGATTTCGCCGAGCGGGTGGAAAAGAGCGGTTTCATCTTTGTGGGGCCAAGGGCTGAGACCATTCGACTCATGGGCGACAAAGTGTCGGCAATCAAAGTCATGAAGGCCGCGGGTGTCCCCTGCGTGCCGGGATCGGACGGACCGCTGGGCAAGGACGCGGATGAGAATTTCCGAATCGCCAAGGATATCGGCTACCCCGTGATCATCAAAGCCTCGGGCGGCGGTGGCGGCCGCGGCATGCGCGTGGTCCACACCGACGCTTCGCTGTTGAATTCAATCGGTGTCACGCAAGCCGAAGCGCTGGCAGCCTTCGGCAACCCCGAAGTTTACATGGAGAAGTTTCTCGAAAAGCCGCGCCACATTGAGTTTCAGGTCCTCGCCGACAACTACGGCAATGTGGTGCACTTAGGCGAACGCGATTGTTCCATGCAAAGGCGCCACCAGAAAGTTATCGAAGAAGCGCCCGCGCCTGGCCTTACCGTCAAACAGCGCAAAACCATGGGCGAGCGGTGTGCCCGGGCGTGCCGTGAAGTCGGCTATCGCAACGCCGGTACGCTCGAGTTCCTGTATCAGGACAACGAATTTTACTTCATCGAAATGAACACCCGCGTCCAGGTCGAACATCCCGTGACCGAGCTCGTGACCGGCATCGATATCGTCAAGGCGCAATTGCTGATTGCAGCCGGCGAACCGCTGCCCTACGGTCAGAATGACATCCAGATCCGCGGTCACGCTGTGGAATGCCGCATCAACGCCGAAGATCCCAAGACATTCACACCATCGCCCGGCCCGATCCGGCTTTGGCACTCGCCCGGCGGCCCTGGGATCCGGGTGGACAGCCATGTGTACACTGGCTACAACGTGCCGCCCTTTTATGACTCCATGATCGGCAAGGTGATCGCCTATGGCGATACGCGCGACACGGCCATCGCGCGCATGCGCAACGCACTGGCGGAAATGGTGGTCGAGGGCATCAAAACCAATATCCCGCTGCATCAAGAGATATTCAATCATTCCGCCTTCAAACAGGGCGGA
The DNA here is from genome assembly GCA_030775645.1 of Pseudomonadota bacterium. Lineage (GTDB taxonomy): Bacteria > Pseudomonadota > Gammaproteobacteria > Steroidobacterales > Steroidobacteraceae > Bog-1198. Next base: position 48,212 of record JALYIT010000050.1, read on the forward strand.
ACTGACATCCACTATCTGGAGCGAAGATTGGGGCTGAAGTAACATCTTGCAGCGTGTTGCATCGATGAGATTCTATGAAATTGAATTTCCGCTTGATGGTTTAAGTCCCGAATCAGTCGAAGCAGCACTGTTCGAGGCCGGGGCGAGTTCCATGACCTTCGTCGATCGTGGAGATGAGCCGGTGCTCGAACCCAGACCCGGCGAGGTCCGTTTGTGGAGCGATACGCTGGTGCGCGCGTTGTTTCAGGAATGCAGCGATGCGGCAGTGAATCTTGATCGCCTGGCGACTGCCTTGGGGCCTCACGTGACGAACACCGCGCGCGTGCGCGCGGTAAAAGATCAAGTGTGGGAGCGTGCGTGGCTCACGGGTTGGGCATCCATGCGCTTTGGACGACGGCTGTGGATTTGTCCGCACGCTGCTCCTGCACCGGAGGACAGCGAAGCAATCGTCGTGCGCTTGGACCCAGGGCTGGCATTTGGCACCGGCACACATCCCACCACCGCGTTGTGCCTGCAAATATTGGAATCGTTGGCGCTAGCTGGACGAACTGTCATCGATTACGGCTGCGGCTCAGGAATTTTAGGTATTGCCGCATTGAAACTCGGGGCAGCGCACGTTACTGCGGTGGATTTGGACCCTCAAGCGCTGCTCGCGACCCAGGATAATGCGCAGCGCAACGCCATTGCCTCGCAAATTACGGTGCAGGGCGTCGATAACGAGTTGCACGGCGCTTACTGTGTAGTGGCAAACATTCTTGCGGGGCCATTGATCGAATTGGCGCCGAAATTAACCGCGGCCTGCGAGCCCGGGGGTTATTTGCTGCTGTCGGGCCTGCTGTCAACCCAGTCTTACTCGGTAAAAGCGGCATATGCATCCGGTTTTGATATGGTGCAGGTCGTCGAGCGCGACGAGTGGTGCTGCATTTACGCTCGGAGAGTGTCTTAGCGTGTATACGCAATGTTCAAAATGCGAGACCGTCTTTAAATTGTCCGCCGAAGTCTTGAGGGCGGCCGGCGGCCAAGTGCGTTGCGGAAAGTGCGGACAAGTTTTCAACGCATTGGCGCACCTCGCGGAGGATCCGAGCGCGTTTGTCGTAGAAGAGACCGAAATCGATTTGGAGTTTCGCGCCGACAGCATACTGCAATCGCCGGCGCCGATGACCCCGGCTCGTGATGAGGCGCCCGAAGCTACAGACTCAGGCGCGGAATCGGAATTCGGTCCGCTCGGAGTCGAGACCGCTCGCCTGCAAATCGTCGATTGGGATGTCAGCGAGCCCTCCGCGGCGAACCCGCCGGAGAGCGGCGAGTTGCGCTCCGAGGAGGCGCCTGCCGAGGAGCTGACTTCGATTGACCCGGGCGACGCGTCGCTGGGCGGCAATTCGTCCGGCGACACGTCGATGGAATTCACGCTGCCTCCGGGGGAATTGGATCGCATTTTCGTCGAATCCAAAAAACGCGCGGCTGCCGACCCGCCTTCCGCCCGCGTTGCACCTCGGCCGCTGCAGCTCGTGGTCGAAAAATTCGCGCGTCCAACGCCGACCCCACCGCCCCCGACATCGCCTCCACCCGCGCCCCAGTCGTCTGCGCCCGCGCCGCCGGTTCCTCCACACCCCGAGGACATCGCGATTCTCGAGGCAGCGGTGCCCGGCGGCTTCGAAGTTTCCGAGGAAGTACGACGCGAAATGCTCTCGGGGACGGTGCCCTCTGCCGAAACAGCGGCGTCGGCAACGCCGCTGGTCGGTCGGCCGATCAAACGCCCCATGTCGTCGTTCTATCTTGAATTTCAACATCAAGTATCGCGGGCACCCTGGCAGCTTGCCGCGATCGCATCGGCGCTGTTACTGCTCGCGCAAGTCATTAACCACAATCGCGAGGGCTTTGCCGCGATGTTTTCCAAAGTTGGCGCGCCCGTCTCCGCTGCTTCAACCCTTTCGGTGTATCAGCTTCGGCAGTGGGGAGTGACGGGCGATCCGGCCGCTGAGGGCACGCTGCGCGTACGCGCGAGCATCTTGAACACAGCTGCGCAGCTGGAGCCCTATCCGCTGTTGCGCGTTACGCTCGCGAACCGCTTTGGCGGCAGCATTGGCACGCGTGACTTTGAACCTGCCGAATACTTGGGCAAGCCCATCGCCAAGCTGCTCGCGCCCGGTGAGCGAGTGGATGCCACGATGGACATATTGGATCCGGGCAAGAACGCGGAAGGATTCGAAATCGATGTATGTCTGCGCGGGGCCGACAGAAAAGTGTCCTGCGCCAACGATGCGGCGCCGGCCCAGGCGAAACGATGAGCGTCAAGATAGGCCCCTACATATTGCCCTCGAATGTGCTGCTGGCACCTATGGCCGGTGTCACGGACAGGCCGTTTCGAATTCTTTGCCGTCGCTTTGGCGCAGGCCTCGCGGCATCGGAGATGCTCAGCGCCGACGTGCGGCTGTGGGGTACGCCGAAATCGCGCCGCCGCATGGATCATACGGGCGAACCCAGCCCCCGTGTGGTGCAGATCGCGGGATTTGATCCGGATATGATGGCCGACGCTGCGCGGCGTAATGTGGATGCGGGCGCGCAAATCATCGATATCAATATGGGCTGTCCCGCCAAGAAAGTGTGCAATCGCTTGGCAGGCTCGGCGTTGCTGCAAGACGAGGATCTTGTCGCGCGCATTTTGCAGAGCGTTGCGCGGGCGGTGGCGGCTCCTGTGACGTTGAAGACGCGCACCGGCTGGGACCTTAAGCACAAGAATGGGCTTCGCATTGCGAGAATCGCCGAGGACAGCGGCATTGCCGCGCTCGCCATTCACGGGCGTACGCGCACCGATATGTATCAGGGCGATGCCGAGCACGAGACCGTGGCGGCGATCAAAGCAGCGGTGAAAATTCCGGTATTCGCCAATGGAGACATCGGTTCTGCGCAGCAGGCGCGCAAAATTCTTCAGTTCACCGGTTGCGACGGCATCATGATCGGCAGAGCGGCGCAGGGCCGGCCATGGATCTTTGACGAAGTCAATTTTTTTCTCGCAACAGGAGAAATTCGCGCAGTGCTGGCGCTGGAAAAAGTCCGTGATATTATGCGCGCCCATCTCGAAGACCTGTACGCTTTTTACGGCGAGCAGACCGGTGTTCGAGTGGCTCGTAAACACTTGAGTTGGTATTTCAAGCAGCATCCGGGACAAGAGGACTTGCGGAATCGTCTCGTTCTAATCGAGACGCCCGAGGAACAACTCTCTACGCTGCTGCAGCATTACGATACGGGTGTAGGCCGCGCTGCGTAGGTGTACATTGGTTCCACTACACAAGAAAAGACATTCGGGGAACTGTAAACGATGGTCGTTAAAAAGAAATTGAAATCACGCCGAGAGATCGCGGCGGCTTTCAACGGCCGCGATCTGAAAGTCAATGGCAAGGGCGTGCCGCTGCGCTCTCAGGCTGAAGAGGCCCTGCAGTGCTATTTCGAAACGCTGAACGGCCACAAGCCGGCCCATTTGTACGATCTGGTGATGCGCGAGGTAGAAGAGCCGCTATTCAAAGTAGTCATGGGCCATGTTCACGGAAACCAAAGCCGCGCGGCGACGATTTTAGGAATCAATCGCGGCACTTTGCGCAAGAAACTCAAAGAGTTCGGCATTAGCGAGTAATCCTTTAGTGCTCACGCCCGTCCGCCGCGCGTTACTCAGTGTTTCCGATAAGACCGGCATTGTTGAGTTCGCACGCGAACTGAAGGAACGCGGCATCGAGTTGTTGTCAACCGGCGGCACCGCGAAACTGTTGACGAGCCACGGCATCATGGTCAGGGAAGTCGCCGACTACACCGGCTTTCCGGAAATCATGGCAGGCCGCGTCAAAACTCTGCATCCGAAAATTCACGGCGGACTGTTGGGCCGGCGCGGGCTTGATGAAGCAGTGATGCGCGAGCACGATATCGAGCCCATCGATCTGTTGGCGGTTAATCTGTATCCCTTCGGTGCAACCGTCAGTCGACCGGACTGCACTTACGAGGACGCCGTGGAGAATATCGATATCGGCGGTCCCGCGATGGTGCGCGCTGCCGCCAAGAATCATGCCTCCGTCACGGTGGTGGTGGATCCGAATGACTATCGCGAATTGCTGGATGAGTTGGCGGCCAACCAAGGCAGCACCACCTTGAGCATGCGCCGCAAGTTAGCGGCGAAGGCGTTTGCGCACACGGCGCAATACGATGCCATGGTGTCCGCGTACTTCACCGGCGCAATCGCTGCGGCACTGCCCACCTTTCCCAGTGACTTGAATCTTTCGTTCCGTAAACATCTTGACTTGCGCTACGGCGAGAATCCCCACCAGCAAGCCGCCTTCTACACCGATCCGCGCGCGATCGGCGCCTCGGTGACGCAAGCCGAGCAGATTCAAGGCAAGGAGTTGTCCTACAACAACATTGCCGACAGCGATACTGCGCTCGAATGCGTACGCCAATTTAATACGCCGGGGTGCGTCATCGTTAAGCATGCCAATCCCTGTGGGGCCGCAAGATGCACTACCCTGGTCGATGCGTACGCGCTCGCTTACCGCACCGATCCGACGTCGGCCTATGGCGGGGTCATCGCCTTCAACCGAGAGCTGGATGCGGCAACCGCAAGCGCGATCATGGAGCAGCAATTCGTGGAGGTGATACTGGCGCCCAGCATCGCGGAGGCGGCCAAGACGGTACTCGCGACAAAAGACAGCGTGCGCGTGCTCATCACCGGCGAACTTCACCTACCGGTGACGCAATTGCTCGAGTACAGGAGTGTGTCCGGCGGCCTATTGGTGCAAACGCGCGATGCGGGCGCTGTCAAGGCCCAAGACATGCGCACGGTTACCAAGCGGCCACCCACGTTGGCGGAACTCGACGATTTGATTTTCGCGTGGCGCGTTTGTAAATATGTTAAATCCAACGCCATCGTAGCCGCGAAGGACAAGTCCATCCAAGGCATCGGGGCGGGCCAAATGAGCCGCGTGATGAGCAGCAAAATTGCCGCCATGAAAGCCGAGGGTGCGGGTCTCACGCTAAAAGGCGCCTCGGTTGCCTCGGATGCGTTTTTCCCGTTCCGCGACGGCTTGGATGTTCTGGCTGAATACGGAATCAAAGCGGTCATTCAGCCCGGCGGCTCGCGCCGCGATGCCGAAGTGATCGAGGCAGCCGACCAACACGGCATCGCCATGGTGTTCACCGGCATGCGCCATTTCCGTCATTAAGATATCGATCTCCATGAAAGTGTTGATTGTCGGCGGCGGCGGCCGCGAGCACGCTCTCGCATGGAAGTGCGCCTCCTCGCCGCGTGTTGAGCACGTTTTCGTAGCCCCAGGCAATGCCGGCACGGCTTTGGAAGCCAACGTAAGCAATGTCGACATCGCGGTGGAGAACATTGAAGGCTTGCTCGCTTTTGCGATCAATGAGGATATCGGCCTGACCATCATCGGTCCTGAAGTACCCTTGGTGGCCGGCATCGTCGATCGATTCAACGCCGCGCAGCGGCGCTGCTTCGGTCCATCGCGTAAGGCTGCACAGCTCGAAGGCTCGAAGGCGTACACCAAGGAATTCCTAAAGCGCCATCGGATCCCGACCGCAAGCTTCGCCACATTCACCGCGGCCACGTTTGACGAGAACTATGTCAAGGCGCAGCGCTTGCCGCTGGTGGTCAAGGCCGATGGCCTCGCAGCCGGCAAGGGTGTGCTCATATGCGACACGCACGCGTCCGCGATTGCGGCCAGCCGCGAAATGCTCGGCGGAAGTTTCGGCGCAGCCGGCAACACCATCGTGATCGAGGAGTTCCTCGATGGCGAAGAAGTCAGTTTCATCGTCGTGGCGAACGACCAACAGGTCGTTGCCCTCGCGACCTCGCAAGATCACAAGCGGCGCGACGACGGCGATGGAGGACCGAACACCGGCGGTATGGGAGCCTATTCGCCGGCGCCGATCGTCAGCGAGGAACTGCATCGGCGCATCATGCGCGAGGTGATAGAACCGACACTGAAAGGTCTGGCGGGCGACGGCAACCCCTATGTCGGGTTTCTCTACGCCGGGCTGATGATTGCCGCGGACGGCACCCCCAATGTCCTGGAATTCAATTGCCGGTTTGGGGATCCGGAGGCGCAACCCATACTCATGCGCTTGCAAAGCGACCTGATCGATCTGTGCGAGGCCGCGCTCGACGCGACGTTGCCAAGCACGCAGGTTCGCTGGGACCCGCGAGCCGCGCTTGGTGTGGTGATGGCTGCGGGCGGCTATCCGGACGCGTACGGCAAAGGCGATCCGATCAGCGGACTTGAAGCTGCCGCCGCACTGCCTGGGAAAGTGTTTCACGCCGGCACGCAGGCGGTGGGCGGCCAAATCGTAACCGCCGGCGGCCGGGTGCTGTGCGCGGTGGGATTGGGAGAGACGGTCGGTGCGGCGCATCATCAGGCATACAATCTCGTTCATGCCGTTCACTGGAATCTGGTTCAATATCGGCTCGACATCGGGTACCGCGCCATCGAGCGCGAGCGTCAAACCCAGAAGTAGCCCGCGAGGAGTTCTGCATGCCGCAGCGTCCCAGCATTGCCGATAAGCGTCGGGCATTTCATCGCCTTCACGAGACAGGCTGCTTCGTCATTCCCAATCCGTGGGATGTGGGCAGCGCCCGTTACCTGCAGGGACTGGGATTCAAGGCGCTGGCCACGACCAGCTCCGGGTTTGCATGGTCTCATGGGCATCCCGATGGCGGCATGTCCCGCGATCGGGTGCTGGATCACTTGGCCGAAATGGTCGAAGCCACAGATGTGCCCATCAATGCGGACTTCGAACATGGTTTTGCGCCGGATGCGGCCGGACTCGCCGACAGTGTCCGGCTCGCGGTGCAAACTGGTGTCGCCGGTTTGTCCATCGAGGACTCCACCGGCAACGAGCGCCAACCCTTGTTCGACACCGATGTGGCGGTTGAGCGGATGCATGCTGCACGCAAGGCCATCGACAAAGCAGGCGCTGATACGATGTTGGTCGGGCGCGCCGAATGCTTTCTTGTGGGTCAGCCCGACATCGATCAAGTGATCGCACGCTTAAAGGCCTACGCAAACGCGGGCGCCGATTGCCTGTACGCGCCCGGAATCAGTTCGGTTGAGCACATCAGAGCGGTGGTAGCCGCGGTCCAGCCTAAGCCTGTGAATCTGCTTTTAGGATTCAACGCCGGCATGACTATGGCGCAGGTCGCCGAGCTGGGTGTGCGGCGCGTCAGCGTGGGCGGTGCACTGGCGCGAGCCGCCTGGGGCGGATTCATGCGCGCCGCGAACCTCATCCTCGAGCAGGGAAGATTTGATGGATTCGCGGATGCCGCCTCAGGAGGCATGCTCAACAAGATTTTCCGCCGCTGATGCTCAAGTCAATCACGACACTAACGGCGCTAATTGCGCTCACCGCCTGCGGTGGAGGTGGTATGAGCGGCGCTGCCGGCAATCCAGTTCAGCCCGGCGCGAGCGCCGCCACGGGGATCACCGTGACCAGCGAGGCAGACGCCCTCCTGCACATGGATCAATTGCGCGCCTCAGGTTTTCGCGGCGGCGGAGTCCGCGTCGGTGTCATCAGTACCGGGGTGGTCAATCTTGCGTCCTATCAAAGTGCCGGCGTCTTGCCGGCGGGCATTTACGTCAGTAAGAACGCCGCGGGCACGCTCGATGAGGGCAGTTGGATGCTCGAACTCGTGCATCAGCACGCCCCCGATGCGCTGCTCGGGTTCTGCGACGGCGTCGACCTCGACTTCAACTCATGCATTCAAGATCTAGGAAGGAATTTTCACGCCGACATCATCGTCGACGATATTTTATTCTCGGGACAGTTTTATCCCGATGCCAGCGCGGCGACGGTTGCTCAGTTGGAGATGGCGAACGATCGAATGGTGTTCGTGCACCTTGCCGGCAATGAGCAAAGCGGCGGCTTTTGGCAGGGAGCATTCGTGACGACGCAGGGCGCGATTGGCGGCGCGCAAGCGACATTGCTCGATTTTGGCACGTCCAGCGGCGGCAGCACCGATGCGTTCAATACCGTGACAATACCCGCGGGCAAGCGCCTGAGGCTGATCGTGAACTGGAACGATCCCCCGCACGGCGCGAATAACCACGCGTTGAGCGCCTATCTGCTCGATGCCAACGAGCAAGTGCTGATGCATGTCAGCAGTCGATTCGATCCGACGCTGATCGCCGATTACACCAACACGACGAGCACAGCGCAGGCCGTGAGGCTCGCGGTCACGCTGGATGCGGGCTCGGCGCAAGGCCTTGCCGTGCAAGTAACCGAAGGAAGTCCGACCTGCAACATTGAATGCCAGGCGCTGTCGCACTCCACTTCGGGACTTGCCGGCGGAACTGTCGGGGACATCCCGGATGCCTTGGTCGTTGGCGCGACAAATGCGATGTCGCCGCACATGCTGGAAGCGTGGTCCAACCACGGACCCTTCCGCCTCGATTTTCAAGCCGGCGCGGATGCGGCTGCGCCTGATGGCTTCGACTACACCCGGCTCGCCTCCCCGGCAATCCTGGCAAAACCGGATCTGGTCGCTCCGGATTGCGTGACCACACCCTTCAGCAATGGAAAAACGCTGACCAACAATCTCTTCTGCGGTACCTCGGCGGCGGTACCGGCGATTGCCGCAGCGGCGGCGTTGCTCGAGAGTGCCGGCTTCAATCGCGCCCAAGTGCTCAAAGCCTTGCGCAGCACCGCCGTGCCGCTGGGAGCCTCGGCGTGGGACCCGGGTTATGGATTTGGGCTGGCTGATGTCGCGGCAGCGCTGCGCTCGGGCGGCAACTAGAAACCTGTTCTAGCGCCGTACCATGGCGCGCATCAAATGTTCCAATGCAGCGGCCGGATCCGCGCATTGGCCGGTGTGCACCGGCGAGGTCTGCACAATGGCGCTGCGAGGCGCGACCAGCCAATGGAAGCGTTCCCGCGCCGACATTTTACCGATCTCTCCCGCAGCCTCTCCGCCTGCACAAATCGCCGGTATGGTTTGGAGCACGCTTCTGACTAAACTTAAGTCGACGTGCGAATCGAGGGCCAGCAGCGCTTTCTCGTCGAGCTCGACGGCGGCCTGCAGTATGCGTTCAACATCGCAAGACAAAATGATCCCCGCATTCACGAACTCGCCGCGCTCCACGCGCGGCACGACCCGCACCACGGCGTAGTCATAGGTGCGCAGCGCGTGCACGAATGGCCTCCTGTACGAAAATTTGCGAAGACTCGAGCCTTCCATTGAAATAGCTCAGATACGCTTCCCGCTGTTGAGATATGCCGTCGAAACCCGGATCACTCCCGAGCCAAGCATCGGGAATCAAATCGACAATGCTTACGAATTTCTCCACGGTGAGCAGTGCGCCCATCTCGGCATCGACGTCATCGAGCATGCTCGCCGATTTCAATAACACATGATCCGCAATCCGCGAGAACGGCGTCGACGCATGTGTGTCGCGGTTATTCCAGGCGTGATGAAAATATAATGCGGCGCCGTGATCGATGAGCCAAAGCTTTCGATGCCACATCAGCATATTGACGTTGCGCGCAGTTCGATCAACATTGCAGACAAAGGCATCGAACCACACGATGCGAGAGGCGAGCTTTACATCGGGCTGCAACACCAGCGGATCGAATGTTACCGATCCCGGCAGATAGTCCAGCGCAAGATTCAACCCGCCGCTCGCAGCGATGAGGCTCTGGATCTCGGCATCAGGCTCGGTGCGCGCGAGATCCGGCGGGAGTTCGACGAACACGATTTCGGGCACGGGCAATCCTGCGAGCCGGGCGATCTCCCCCGCCAGCAATTCGGCAATCAAGGCCTTCGGTCCTTGTCCCGCTCCTCGAAACTTGAGCACGTACAAGCCGTCGTCATCGGCTTCGATGATGGCCGGCAGCGAGCCCCCTTCCCGCAGCGGCGTGACGTAGCGGCTCGCGGTGACGGTTCTGATGCTGGTTACGGGCCCTTGAATGGCGTCGGGGATCCCTTTTTCTGTAAAGAGTCCACGTACTCTTTGCCGGTTAATTCTGCCCGATTCAGCGCATCGATGGTGCTGCAGCGGGTCTGTTCGAAGTGCGTGCCGATCTGGCCTTCGCTGCGGCAAAACACCAACGTGCCGTTGCGCATGACGGGCTTGTATCCGCGGGCGCGCATTTGCTTGATCTGCGCATCGCTAACCGCGGTCTCGCTCGCCTTGTCCACGGGCGCAGACTGCGCTGCGGACTGCAGGGCTGGGGACTCCGCGGGCGCCGACTTCACTTCCGTTACGGCCGGTACAGGCGCGGCCTTCTCGGCCAGTTGCGCGGCCGGAGGTTGCGGTTCATCGGCCCACGCTATGGTAAATACCGCCGAGAGCACCCAAAAACAGGCTATGGATTTCATCTTTTAAGCATATGCCACAGCGCGGCCAACCCGTCAAACCTGCTATGTGCTTTCGATCGGGGCGGCCCGAAGTTTCGCCGGCTCGCTGCTGAGATGGTGAGCGCGAAACAAGCGGCCTTTTTCCGCCAACAGCACGAACCCTAAGCTGATGACCCCGCAGCACATTGCACCGGCCGCAAGCGGGACGGTGGTGCCGTTGAATTGCCGGCCGATGAATGCCCCCACCAGCGCTCCCGAAAAGGTTGAAATGAAACCCTGCAGCGATGCGGCGATGCCCGCGATCGAACCGACCGGTTCCATTGCCATGGCGCCGAAATTGGACACCGACAAGCTGAAGCAGGCCATGCCCACTGCCTGCAGCAGCACGAACGTCCAAAGATGCTCAAATCCGAGCGCCGCGATCAGCGTGTGCAGTCCCGATACCGCGATGAAGGCCAGTAACGCGGTATGCGCGATGAGACGCATCCCCAGCCGCTCGACGATTCGCGAATTCAAGTACGCCGCCATGCCCATGAAAATCGCGCACAACGCGAACATGCTGGGCATCAAATTAGAGCGGTGAAAGACGTCCGAGAAGATCTGCTGCACCATGCCCACGTACGCCATGATGGTGCCGAACATGATCATCATGGCAAAGGTGTAGCAAATCGAAGTGCGGTTGCCGAGTACCAGCTTGACCGCGCCGACGATACGCTCGGGCGTCAACTGCATGCGGTATTCAGGATGCAAGGTTTCGGGCAGGCGCAAGAAGCACCAGCCCGCGACAATCGCCGCGAACCCTGCGAAGACCACGAAGATGTAGCGCCACGGCGCCACCAAGAGAATGAGCTGCCCAAGGCTCGGGGCGATTATCGGCACCATCAAGAACACCACGAAGGTGAGCGACATGACCCGCGCCATTTGCCTGCCTGAGTACAAATCGCGGATGACCGAGCGCGTGACCGTCACGCTGGCCGCCGCGAGGCCATGCACAAAGCGCCACGCCAGGAGCCCCTGAAAGCTCCCGCTAAGCGCGCACACCAGCGCCGCGATCACGTACAGGCTCAAGCCGCCGATCAGGATGGGACGCCGCCCAAACCTATCGGACATGAGACCCCAAAACAGTTGGCCGACGCCGAGGCCCGTCATGTAGGCAGTGACGATCCATTGGCCATGATTGGGATCGGCGACATGGAGAACCCGCACGATGGTCGGGAAGGCCGGCAGCATCGCGTCGATGGCTATGGCCTGCGTGGACATGGTCGCGGCCGCCAGCACCACGAACTCGAGAAACCCAATCGAGTGGGTGTCGCTCTTCGCAATCATGGAAGAACCTGCCTAGCTTTTCGCGATGACGGGCGCACCGGCGGGCGGCGGTGTTGCGGCGGAAGGCTTGCGCGCGATGCTGGTAGCCATTGTAACGATGGAGGCAAGGTCGGTCAGATTCGCCGGCACGACGAGCGTGGTTCCCGCTTGGGCAAGCCTGCCGAACTGTTTCACGTATTCTTCGCCGATGCGCAATTGCATGGCCTCGATAC
>JALYIT010000051.1 GCA_030775645.1 Pseudomonadota bacterium
CTGAAGAAGCGCAAGCGCGGGGTGTATCGCGCCGTGCCGGTGCCGCCGGCGGTGCTCGAGATGCTCGCCATGGTGCACGGGCTTAAGGATAAAAAGAGAAGGCCAGCGGCCAAGAAAACGGCCGCCAAGAAAAAAACCACGGACGCGAAGGACTCCCCTCCCCCGCTCTGGGACTTTGGGCGCACCACCGCCTGGAAGCACGTCATCGCGGTCATGAAGGCCGCGGGGGTCAAGGGTCCTCAGGCGACGCCGAAGGGGCTGCGGCACGGGTTCGGGGTCGCAGCGATCCAGGCCGGTATCCCTCTCAATTTATTGCAGCGGTGGCTCGGGCACGCGCAGCTCACCACCACCGCGATCTATGCGAACGCCGTCGGGCCCGAAGAAAGAAACATCGCGGCACGGATGTGGACGTGAGCCGCGGCGCGTGACCGGCATCGATCGACCGGTCGCGATCATCCGGCTCTACCTGTATGTCGAAAATAACAATCGGCACCTGCGCGGCAAGAAGCGCGCGATCGACAACATCGTCAGCTATGTGCTGCCGGTCTATGGAGAGACACTGCATCTTCAGCGCAACGAGTATCAGATCAAAATCCCGTACCGCGACGATGCGGATCTCGACAAGATCATGGACGAGCTGCTGCACGAAATCTGGTGGGAGGCTGATCGGCGGAATTGTTTCTCGGAATCGGAAGCCAGTCTCGAGGGCACGGACCGGTCTTGGTGAGTCCGAAATGGGAATCGATGGGCGACTCGCGCCAAGGCGTGACCGCGCTGCTCCGGGTTCGCTGTCGTTCATCCCGCGAAGACGCGGGACGGCTGCGCCGCCTGGGCGCTCGCTCTCGCTTGCGCGCCTCCGGCGCGCGGAGCTACCACGTCGCGGGTTTGGTGAATGTTCCGTGCTTGTCAGTCAGCGTTGCCGGAAATTGCGCGGCCTGCAAAACGCCTTGGCGAATTTGTTTGATGAAATCGATGTGGGGAAGAATTGCACGGCTGGGATGCTTATGCGGATTCAGAACACCGACCTGCTTCTTCAAATGGTGGCGTACCAGTTTGATTGGCTCGAGCAAATCCGAGTCGTTCGAGATCACCACGCCAATATCGAATTTCGCCGTGTGTGCATCATGCAGCAAGTGAGTGGCGAGGTTTACATCCGATCCTTTTTCCTCCGTCTTGATGACCTTCACAAATTGCTGCGGCTGCCCTGCCGGAACCACGAGCGGCATCCTGACGGCATGCGAAAGGAAGTGCCCGAGGTGCACTGAAACCTTTGGCACCGTTGCTAATGCGCGTAAATAAAGCTGCTGCCTGACGGGCTGATCCGGATCACCTGGACGAGCAGATACCAACGCAGTGAAGTATTTGATTTCACCGATGACATTGCCAGGAAGAAGAAGCTCGCAGAGCTTTTCTGGATTGAGCCACCGATAAGGCGTTTTGCGAAGTGCGCCGTAATAGAGATTGAAGCCGTCGATGTAGACGTTGGTTATCAGTTCGCGGATTCCATAAATGCAGAAGCCGCCCGGAGGCGGCTTCGCGCCCGGCTACCGAAGCAACCGGGGGGATATGCGTGAACGATACGCGAGTACCGGCCGCACGGTCAACCGCCGCACCCTGCTTTCGGGCCCTGGCCGCCCCCCTACCCTCGCCCTGGATGCTCGGTCATGTATCCGCGCGCTTTGCCAGGGCAGGTTGACGCCCTAAATGGCCTCAAATTGTAGCGTTGCTCCCATGGGGCATTGATTTGACAATACATCTGCATGCTTGTATGGTTCTATGCTTACATGCTTTGTTAAAAGCATAGGAGCATGCGTACATGCAAACTATCGTGGTTAACTCGCAGAAAGGCGGGAGCGGAAAGAGCACCGTGTGTCGTGTGCTTGCCGTGGAAGCCAGCCGCGCGGGACTGTCGGTTTACCTGATCGATTTTGATCGGGACGGTCACACGTTGACGAACTGGCACCAGACACGCGAGGCTGAGGAGCCGCGCCGGGTGGAACTATCGATTGCGGGGTTAGGTGAGGGGTTGAAGCTTTTGGAGCGGCAGGGCGCCGATTTGGTCTTGATCGATACGCCGCCGAATTCCATTCACGACATGGCCGGGATCTTCCCACTCGCGGACTTGGTGTTGGTGCCGATCAAGCCCACGCCGGATGATTTACAGGCGGCGGCCGTGACGGTCGCCAACCTGAAGGCTTTGCAGTTGCCCTTTCTGTTTGTGATTACCCAAGCCATTCAGAACACCAACATTACCGCCCAGGCGATTGCGGCGCTCTCACATCACGGCCCCGTGGCGGAGACCTTGCTCGTTAATCGGGTGGTCTATCCGGCCGCGTTTACCGATGGCCGGACGCCGCAAGAGGTCGACAAAAACGGCCAAGCCGCACGCGAAGTCGGTAAGTTATGGGTAAACATAAAAGCATGCTTGCATGCAAACATGCAGGAACAGAGGAAAGCAGCCAATGGCTAAAGTAACCGCACTCAGCCCCGATTTGATGACCGTTTCCGCCGCTTCCACCATCTCTCCGGCGCCGCATCACCCAGTCGGGAAGCCGGCAGCGCCCGTGGCGAAGCCGGCGCCGCTGCAAATTCGGATCCCCGCCGCTGAGGTCAAAGCCATCAAACGCGCGGCGCTCGAGGCGGACCAGACCATCAGTGATTTCATGCTTGCATGTTTCCATGCTTACATGAAACGGTGATGGCATGGGAGAGGGCGGTACCGATAAGAAATCTAAGCCACTGACCAAGGCCCAGCGCGCGATCGTCAACGCAGGCACGGAGATTCGGCTAGACCGGGCGACCGCCGAGGATGCGGCCTACCTGGCGCGTCAATTCGTTCAGGCCACCTTGCCGCACAGCGACCCCAAGGCCGACACCTGGAGCCGACAAAACGGCAATTTCACTCTCGGCATTCAAGCTGGATTTAACGTCAAGACCGGCAAGAGTTATGGCCTGCCGTATGGAATTATTCCGCGTCTCTTGCTGTTCTGGATTACGACTGAGGCACTGAAGACCAAAAGTCCGCGGCTCGAATTGGGGGCGAGCATGGCGGGATTTATGCGCGAGGTGGGATTAGATCCCGGGCATGGCGGTAAGCGTAGCGACGGGCAACGGTTGCAGGTGCAAATGACACGCCTTTTCCAGGCCCGCATTAGCTTCATGCAGGACGTGCAAGACGGGTCGAACGAAGGCAGCGCGTGGCTGAATATGCAGGTTTCCCGTAAGGGAGTTTTATGGTGGAACCCGCGGAGTCCGGCGCAGGGCAGCTTATGGAATAGCTGGATCGAGCTCGAGCGCGATTTTTACGATGCCATCACCGCTGCGCCGATTCCTATCGACGTGCGAGCGCTGCGCGCCTTGAAGCGTAGCCCTCTGGCCCTCGATCTTTATGCGTTGCTTTGCTACGAGGTGTATCGCGTGGAGCACACCGGCCGGGCGCGCTTCATCCCGTGGCGAGCCGTCGCGAAACAACTCGGCGCCGACTATGAAGGCGACAACGCGGCGAAGGAACTGGCGCGAAAGGCGCGAGCGGCACTGCGGAAAATTGCATCGGTCATGCCGGGGGTACGCCTAGGGGATATGCGAGGCGGCCTTTCGGTCCTGCCCGGTAGCCTGTTAGCGGTGCCCAAGAAGGCGACGGCGTAGCCCCGGCATCGTCAATTGCCCTGTGGATAATTGATACGCTGAAACGGTACACCTTCATATGTAAGCTAATGATTTTAATTGCAATATCCTATTGCCTAGGCGCCTGTGGATTGGAAAAGTTATCCACGCTGAAACGGTACACCAGACAAAAGCTGCAACCACTGGGGTCTGCGAGTTATCCACGCTGAAACGGTACACCAGGGGTACGCTGAAACGGTACACCGTTCCTATAGCTAAGAACCTTTATCAAAATTCCTAATATTTGCGCGCTGCGGAACAGTGGATAACTCACCGAACCCCTGCACCGCCTCTTAGGGGGGCTATCGCCCCCCTGCCGGCTCGATCGCGGACGCGATCCCCAACCCGCCCCGGCATACCCCAAAAGGAACGCGCTTTGCGCGTCCTGAATATTTCCAGCCCACCGGGCTGGAAAGACTTGGATTCAGAATCCGGAATAAATCCAAGAGGCCTCCAAGGGAAAGACAGAAAACCCGAAAAGACCGTTTTTTCTCCCTGGCGTGGCGAAGGGCTCTTGCGTCGCCGCAGAGGGATCTGGAGCGGTGTTTTGACCGTGGGGAGCTAGTCCAGCTTCTGTTTCGCGAGAAAACCGCTCCTGGGGCGTCCTGGTGCGTTCTGTGGTGGGACTTTGGGCTCGAAAGTTGGCATTTCGGGGTCCGAATGCTGATTTTGGGTGCTTTTGGCCGGGCGACGCGGGCGGGGCCGGGGCGAAAACGGCGGTTTTGAGAATTTTCAATAATAAGATTGACAAGTAATAATAGGAAGAATATTATTCTTACTACTTTATTGAGATTCTTACCCCGGAGATGAGCCCATGGACACCAATCCTGAGATTCGCGAGCGGATTCTGGCAGCGGCTAACCAATTGTTCGAGCAATCGGGGCGTAAAGAGCTGCCCACCGTCGATGCCGTTAGGAAACTGTCGAAGACCTCGATGAACGATGCCTCCGCGGTGATGCGGGAGTGGAGACGATTACAAATCGTCTCGGCGTCAGCCGCGGTGGTGTCGGTGCCGGAGCGGGTGAGTCAGGCGAGTGCTGCGGCGTTGAGTGCGCTGTGGACGGAAGCCCAAGAGCTTGCGAATGAATCGTTGAATGTCGCGCAGGCGGCGTGGGATGCGGAGAGAGCGGAAGCGGAGAAGCTGCGGGTGGAATTATCCTCGGCGTTCGAGACTCAAGGGGCGGAGCTGGAGGGGTTGAAAGCGAAACTGTCGGAGGTGGAGGGGAGGGCCGCGGGAGCGGCTGCCGCGGCGGAGCGAGAGCGGGCTGAATCAGCACGGCAGGTGGTGGCGTTGACGGACCAGGCGCATACGGCGGCGGCCCGAGTCCAAGAGATCGAGAAGCGGGCGGAGGATTTGAAAACGGCGTTGCAGTCAGCGCAGGCCTCGGTGGCGACGTTAACGGCGGAGATCGAGGCGGAGCGGCGGATGCATGGGGTGACCCGGGAAGGGTTGGCGGCGGCGAGCACGGAGCTGGTGACGGTGAAGGCTCGGGCGGAGGCACAGGCGGGGGTGCAGGTGGACCAGGCCGAGCGGTTGAAGCGGGTGGAGGCGGAGCTAGCCCAGGCGCGTAGTGCGGCGAGTTCGGCGCGCGAGGAAGCCGCTCAGTTGCGGGGGCAGGCCGAGGCGTTGAATGCGCAGCATGCCGAGCTCATGCAGGTACTCAAAGAGCGTGAGGGGGAGCGGCCGGGGAAGGGCGGGAAGAAATAGCCGGAGGCGGTGGGCGATTCCAGGCGTGCGAGTCGCACGCCGAGCCCCAGCGGGGCGTCGCTCATTCGGTGACGTGGGCGGTGACGGGGGAGGGTGAGGCGCTGATTTTCTTTTCGAAGCCGACTCGCACCCGCCGCCCCTTGGAGACTTGATTGCCCAAGCGCATCGTTCAAGCGCGGCGAGGTTGTCAGTTGAGCCAGGCTTGGAACGGAGTGAGATCGAGGCCGGCGGGGACGACCCAAAGTTTCTTGTCGGGAACCCAGTGAGCACCCAAGGCTTTGGCCTGATCTTTATCGGCGAAGGGGACATTGAGGGCAGTGTCGGTGGTGGCGATATGCGGGGCCGAAGAGGAGGTCTCGGGAGTCGGAGCGCTGGGGGTGAGTTCAAACACCGCGCGGTCATTGGGCCGGACGAGCCAATCGAAGAAGCGTTTGCCCTCGAAGGTCAGCGCCTGGGGAGAGATCCCCGCATGTTCCAGTTGTTCCAAGACGAAGGCACCCAAGAGGATCTTGCGGCGCGCATCGAGACGGCGTTGGGATTTGGTGGGTCGATCGAGTTGAGCGAGCTGGGCCTTGAGTTTTGCGCGCTTCGTTTGCAGGGCTTTGAGGGCGTCGGCCTTCTTCTGATCGATGGCGGCGAGTTTGGCTTGAATGTCCTGGCGAGTGGCCATGGGTGCACGTCCTGTGGGGCTTGAAGTGACTTTTGCAGCCTAGCATAGCCGGCCGAATTGAAGATGTGAAGAGAGAGGAGTAGGCTCCAAGGGCATGGAGCAAGGATTTTACACTCGGTACGAGGCGCACCTTATGTTTCCCCGAAGCGGGGAAACGGTGCTAGCAGTCGGAGTAAGAGTCGGAGGCAGGCTCGCGACTCAGTCCGCCCTGGCTGGGCTGCCTTCGTTCCGCTCCGGAGTCAGAGAAGATGCGCGACTCGGTCTGCCCCTGTTGGGCAGCCCTCATTCCGCTCCGGAGCAGAGTGTGCTCCGAGGCCTGGGCTAGTCATGGCCTCGTATCACATCAACATCACCGCGCCCACCAAGAGCGAAGGCTCAGCCTTGGAACACGCGCAGTACATCCAGCGTGAGGGGCGCTTCACGGCGGAGCGGTATGGCGAGGTTGCGGCGCGCGGCCAGGCGAATTTCCCTGAGTGGGCGCGCGAGGACACGAGCGCGTTCTGGAAGGCCTCGGATGAATTCGAGCGGGTCAATGGCAGTGTCTACCGTGAGTACGAGCTGGCGCTGCCGCGCGAGTTATCGCGGGAGCAGCAGATCGCGCTGGTGCAGCGATTCGCGGAACAGGAGCTGGGGACCACGCGGGCGTATCAGTGGGCGATTCACACGCCGATGGCGAAGGATGGGAAGGAGCAGCCGCACGTGCATTTGATGTTTTCGGACCGGCAGCTCGATGGGATCGAGCGCGGACCGGAGCAGTTCTTCAAACGCTATAACTCCAAGAATCCAGAGCGGGGTGGGTCGCGGAAGGCCACCTATGGGGCCAACAAGGAAGAGGCGGCGTTGGTGTACGAGGGAATCCGGGAGCGGTGGGCGGCTGTTCAGAACCAGGCCTTAGAGCATGCCGGGGTGGAGGCGCGAGTGGATCACCGGAGTTTGGCGGCGCAGGGAATCCGAGACCGGGAGCCGGAGCTGCATCGAGGGCCGGCGGTGAGCGGGATCGAGGCGAGGGGCGAGGTGTCGGAGGTCGGGGAACGGCAGCGAGAGCAGCGGCAGGAACGGGCTCAGGAACGAGAGGCTGCGGTGGCTGAAGTGCGCATGGTCACGCGCGAGGAAATGGCGGCCGATCGGGTGGCGGCGCGCGAACGGCGCGAACTGGCGGAGGTCGTCACCGGGGAGGATCGAGAGGACGTATTGAAGCGCGTCGAGGCGGATCGGCGCGAGCAGATCGAGCGGGCCCAGGCGATGGCCGAGCGGCGGGTCGAGCGGCGGCAGAGTTTGGGTGGGCGCATGGGCAAGAAATTACTGGAGCAGGCCCGAGAATTGCGCGAGCGGATTGGTCAGCAGCTTGGGCGGGTACGGGAGTGGGTACGAGAGCGGTTCCCCGATCCGGTGCAGCAACTCAAGGAGCGCACGCGGGACCTGTTCGAGGCGGTAGTTCAGAAGGTGGCTGGTGGCGGTCAGGAACGCGAGCCGACACCGGCGGCGCCTACGAGGGAGGCGGCAGAGGCCGTCCCGATCGATTGGGCGGCGTTTCGAGCGGAAGGGCGTGCGGCGAGTGAGGGTTGGCGGCAAGAGCTGCATCGAGAACAAGCGGAGGAGCGGCGTGTCGAGCTTGAGCGGCAGGAGCGGCAGCGCCAGCAGCGATTGGAGGCTGAGCGGATCGCGCGCGAGCGCCAGGCGCAGGAGGCGCGCCAGGCGCGTGAACAAGTGATGCGTGAGCGGACGGTCGAGCAATTCCGGGACCTCGCGGCCAATCGGGAGAGGGGACGGTTCGGGTACGGGGATCGGAGTGAGGAGTGGCGGGCTACCCCCCAACCGCTTCGAGAGCGGATCGATCAATTCAATGCGCTGACACCGGATGCGCGTAAGCAAGTCCTGGAGCGCCTGCTGCAGGCGCCGGCGCGGGCACGCGGCCTTGAGGTGTTGCAGCAGCAGATGGATGAGCGTGCGACATTAGTGAGGTCACTCGATCGCGGGATGGAGCGGTAAGGCGATGGATGCCGATCGGAAGCTGATTGCGGCGCTGATGGATAAAGCCGATGTGGATCAGGCGCGGGCGCGCGAGGCGATTACCGAATTGCAAGCGGCCGGGGTGGCGCTGCGCAAGGACGTGACGCAAGCGGCGGCGGGCGCGGTCAAGGAAGCGTTCACCGGGTTGCAGGGCGATATCGAGCGCGCCCGGCGTGCGATGAAATGGTTTTCGTGGCGCTGGTTTTTCATTACGGTGGCGACGCTGGCGGGTTTGGGTGTGCTGGCGTTCTTCATGATGTGGGTGGCGCTCACGTGGCAGCGGGATGAGGTGAACGGGTTGCTTACACAGCGCGCGACGCTCAAGGCGCAGATCGTGCAGCTCGAGGGCGAGGTGGCCGAGCTTGAGAAGAAGCAAAAGGCGTTGAAACAGCCTCGACGGGTACCGAAGGCGACTGTGCCGCCGGTCGAGGCCGAGACAGAATGAAGGCGATGCGCCTCACGTTGATCCGGCACGCACAGAGTGTGTCCAATGCCGGCGGTCTCACGCAGCCGCACCTGGCCATACCGCTCACGGCCCACGGGCACCAGCAGGCCCGAGCGATGGGAGCCACGCTTGCCGGCCCCGCGTCGGCGGTGGCGGTGTCGCGATTCGTGCGCGCCCAGCAGACGGCGGCGCCGTACTGTCAGCGGTTCAATCTCGATCCGCAGGTGGATGGGGACCTCGATGAGTTCTCGCTGATCGATGCGGTGTTGATTGAAGGCCTCGATGGCGCGCAGCGCAAGCCTTTCGTTCAAGCCTATTGGGCCGATCCGGATTTACACCGGCGTCAGGGCGCGCGCGCCGACACGTTTGCGGAATTTGTGGCGCGCGTGCGGCGATTCCAGGGGTGGATGGACACGCTAGCGGACGGCACCGTGATCTTTGGTCATGGCATTTGGCTTGCGATGCTGCAATGGCATTTGCAGGGCCAGGGCGTTACCGATACGGCCGACATGAGAGCGTTTCGGGAATTTCAATTGCAACTGCCGATGCCCAATTACGCGGTCTTTGAAGTCGCCCGGCACGGATCACAGCCCTGGCGCATGGAGCGGGTGCCATGGCACGCTGAGAGTGAGTACGCGCATGGATAGTGCCGATTTCGATCGAACGATGGCCCGGGTGCTGCAAGTGTCTCCCGTTGAGATGACGTTCGAGGACGGGATGCGGATCGTCGAGTTTTCGACGAGCTTCGTCGTGATGTTTCGGCAAGCGGAGAGTGAACAACCCGCGCCCAATCCGGCAAAGCTTGCCAAACTGGATGAGGAAATCGAGGAGTTGATCCAAGCGCGGGCGGCGCTGGTGACTGTGTGGAGACGGATGGTTAACGAACGTCAGCCGGCGTTGCGTGAGTACCATGCTTTAATTGCAGCCAATGCGGCGAATCCCCAGTAGCGCGGCATCGTCGCCGAGCTTGCGACGGATTCCGGTCACGAGTTCGTGCGCCACGACATGGCTGCTAAAGAGCAAGTCTCACGACTTCGCGGGCACTAAGTTGGTGTATGCCGCGGCAGATCGATGGTGAAGATGCATCCGATGCCAGGCAGGTCCTGGACCTTCAAGACGCCGCCGTTGGCTTCGACGCCGCGTCGTGAGATATCGAGCCCCAAGCCAAGTCCTGATCGATCCTCTCCATTTTGAGCGAATGGCAGGAACATCTGATCCACGGCGCCGGCCGCGAGACCCCCGCATCGATCCTCTACGTCAATCAGGACACGATCCAATACAGCGTAGGCATGTAACCTCACTGCCGTATGAGGCTTGGTAAACTTAAAAGCATTTTGCAGCAAATTGCCCACGCATGCCGCAAGCATCTCAGGGTCCGCTAACACCGCAATCTTCTCCGCGACCGGATCCACCGTAAACGGCGTGCCGCGCGCAAGCGCATCAAATGAAGCGGTGATCCTGACATTGTCTAGAAACGTTGTTAGGGAAATGGCTTCCTTCCGCGGTGGCATACGCGCTGTGACTCTGACTTCGGTAAGCGCTTGGTCGATGAGATTTCGCATGCCGAGAAGACTGCGATCGAGCACCGCGCCGGTCGCCCCGGAGATGGCCACGTTGCCCGTTTTGATGGCGGCGACGACCAACATGGCGGTGTTGAGATAGTTTCGCAGCTCGTGCGCCAGCGGCCCGATGCCAGAGTTTAGTGTGTCGGACATACCGCGTCGGGACTCAGCGCTGTGGCTTGCGTACTCCGTCACGGCACCGGCGATTGCATTGTCGAGGCAGCGGTTGAATGTCCGAAACTCATCAACACCAATGGGTGAACTCGTTTCAAACGCGAGATTCGTCACGACTTGGCAAACGTCACCGTAATCTCGAACAACCTGTTCGAGCGTGAATCCTTGTTCGAGTAAGTCGCGCCCGTGTAACCTCGCCGTTTCGCTGAGCTCGGAATCAGACCGAACCGCGGGGTCGTCGGACCTACGCTGCGGCCTGTTCTCAGACAGCTGCTCGAGAGTGAGGGTCTTGATGAGTTGATCGAGAAAGACGGGTATGCCGCGGGTTACCTGATCGTCGCTCGGCAGCAGTCCCGACCGGGCCGCAACCATGGCGCGACAACGTTCAATTAGGACCGTGCGATTTGTCGTCAGAAAGTCGTGAAGCATTTTCCGCCCTTTGCCAATCCAAGCACCTTTCGTTGGGCGATCTCTTCCCGGTCGACCGTCACATCGCGGGGTGCTTTGATCCCTATCCGCACCTGAGTGCCCCGGATGGCCAGCACGACGATTTCAATGTCAGTGCCGATGCAGATCGCCTCGCTGACTCTGCGCGTCAGGATCAGCATGGACGTTCGCGGAGGACCGCCGGTCTATGTTGCAATTTGGCTGCTTTGAGAAGGGAGCTGTCGAAGCACGGAATATCCATTCATCGTCGTGCGACTAGCAGCGCGCGGTGCGTCAGCAACTGAGAATGCGTTTTCCGGCAAGCTACCAAACAACGGCAAACGGGCCGTGAATTGCGTGCCGCCCTCATCGGTCGAAGTAACCGACATTCGGCCCTCGTGGGCGCGCACGATCTGCGAGCAAATGTGCAGTCCCAACCCTAAGCCATGACGGCTACCCGACACCGAATGACGCCAAAATGGTTCGAAAATCTTCTCGATACTCTCCGCCGGAATGGGCTCGCCGGCGTTCCATACCTCGAGCACCAAATCAGTCTCATCGGTTCTCGCAGTGATTTTGACGGCGCTCTGCGGCCTTCCATGCGTCAAGGCGTTGCCCAAGAGATTCGAGGCCACTTGCTGCAGCCTGCCTAAATCACAGCGTACTGAGCGACTGACATTGATGTTCGATAGGATTTTACAGTCTGGTTGCGCAATCTGAAGTTCTTGGATCACGGTCGTCAAGCCGTTATTGATATTGTCGACATCCGCCAATTCAAGACCGATACCACCACCCAAACGTCCGCGCGCGAAGTCAAGCACGTCATCGATCAGCGAGGACATGCGGCGGACGTGGGTTTTGATTTGGGATGCGATCAATCGCTGCGCCGGGTCGGTGAGTCTGCGCTCGAGCAATCCGCCGCTGGCAAACACCGCCTGCAAAGGGTTGCGAAGATCATGGCCCAAAATGGCAATGAATTGCTCTCGCAGTTCACTCGTCGCGCGTTCATCGAGCAACGCCGTCTGCTCTCGCTCGCGTATGGACTGCTGCTCGAGCTGGGACGCAATGAGGGCAGCAAATTCCTTGAACATCGACAGGATGCGCGGCTCGTCCAGGCTCGCGAGCTTTGAATCTAGCGCGCACAGCGTGCCGAAATACCGCCCGTTACTGACGATAATCGGCACGGAGATGAAACTCTTCATAGAACGCAGCGCCGTGCCGTGCCGTGCGGGAGCCATTTTCGCCTGTTCGATCACGATGGGCACGCGGGCGGTTTGCGCATCCACACCGAAACTCGCCATGAACGCGAGCTGGCCGCCAGGTTTTACTCCTAGCGACAGGTCATCCCGCACGGCGCAAGCGGTCCAGGTTGTGCCCGTGACTCGGGCCACCGCTGCAAATCTCAGGCCGGTCATCTCGCACAACACTTTCAGCAGTGTCGGCACGGCATCAATCCGCCCGATCGCCGCGACGGCGCGCACGATGTCTTGAGAGCTATCCATGTCAATTGACCTCATGCCGGAGAATCGGATTAAGACTACAAAGGGATGAGCGCAAAATCCCCGCTCCTTGGGAAATCAACTACTTGTGCTTGAGTGCACGGTATGGTTACGGAAAACCGGCGTCTGTGCGGCGCCCAACATACTTTGAAGTATTTACCGGAATTCGCGGGTTGAGCGTATAACTTTCTCTTTGTTCGGCACCGTACAGACGATGGATGCTCCTCTCAGGGAGAATGGTGGGTTAGATCAAGCAATTCAGCAGATCGCACTGCGTTGAGCGAGGTCTTCAGTCACAGGGAAAGATACTTGCATGGTGACGCCCACCGAATCCAGCCAGAACCACCTTCTCGACGCCTTACCGCTGGCGGCGATGCAGCGCTGGCTACCGCTCCTGGAATCCGTCGACTTGGCGCTGGGCGAAGTGCTTTACGAGGCGGGTGCGACGCTGAGCCATGTGTACTTCCCAACGACGGCCATCATCTCGCTGCTGTATGTCATGGAGAACGGCGCTTCGGCGGAGATTGCCGTGGTCGGCAATGAGGGCATCGTCGGTATTTCCCTGTTTATGGGAGGGGAGTCCACCCCCAGTCGTGCGGTAGTGCAAAGCGCCGGCAAGGGCTTTCGACTGAAATCGCAGACGATGAAAGAGGAATTCGACCGCGCGGGGCCGGTGTTGCATTTATTGCTGCGCTACACCCAGGCGTTGATCACCCAGATGTCGCAAACGGCAGTGTGCAACCGACACCACTCGCTCGATCAGCAACTATGCCGCTGGCTGCTGCTGAGCTTGGACCGTTTGCAAGGCAACCACCTGGTCATGACGCAAGAGTTGATCGCCAACATGCTGGGGGTCCGCCGCGAAGGCGTGACCGAGGGCGCGCTCAAGTTACAGCACGCCGGACTGATTCAATACGCGCGCGGCCACATTACGATACTCGACCGGGCGGGGTTAGAAAAGCGCAGTTGCGAGTGCTATTTAGTGGTCAAAAAAGAGTACGACCGATTGCTCCCCCGCGCCCTGGCGCACTGAGGCGAGACTAAAGCGAGGCGTAGTCCGTGCGCTGGCGAACGGTGCTTCCTCCGTAGTGTGCGGCACACTGTGGGGTTATTCATTGTCAAGAGCGCTCACATTGCCCACCGCCGAAAATCATTTGATCGAGTTGTTGCCCGCGAAAGACCGACGGCGGCTGCTGGGAATCGCGGAACACGTACAGCTGGCACAATCCGATGTGCTCGGCCAAGCCGGCAAACCAACCCGTTTTATCTACTTTCCCGTGAACGGCTTTATTTCGCTGGTGACTTCCATCGACGGCAAACCGGTGCTCGAGGTCGGCATGGTCGGCCGCGAGGGCTTACTTGGCGCACAAGTGGCCCTGCGGGTGCTCACGCAGCCGTTGCATGCGTTGGTGCAAGGGTCGGGTACGGCCTGGCGCGTGCCTATCCGCGCATTCCGTTCGGAGCTCGACCGCTGTGTCCCGCTGCAACATCTGATAGGGCGCTACGTGTATGTGCTGATGACGCAGCTCGCTTCCTCTGCGGCGTGCACGCGGTTTCATCAAATCGATGCGCGTCTCGGGCGGTGGCTCTTGATGATGCAAGATCGGGCACATGGCGACACCTTTGGGGTGACGCATGAATTTTTGGCCTACATGCTTGGCGTGCGGCGAGTCGGCGTGACGATTGCGGCCTTTGCCCTGCAAAAAAAGGGGCTCATCGAATATCACCGCGGACAGGTCACTGTCCTTAACCGAAAGGGCTTAGCCGCGGCCGCCTGTAGTTGCTATCGCGATGACAACCAAGTCTATGCTCGCGTCATGCATTGAGGTTGTGAGCAGGTCCTCTGCTCGATAATGGGAACGTTGCCATCTTCTTGTGAACAGAATGGGTAATTCTGTTCACCAGGGGCGGGCCCCTGGACCCAATTCCGGAAGGCGCCCTCCCCTGCTCTTTTGGACTTTTGGCTGTTTTTAAGCCTATCCGTAGTAGCGGCCGCCGCCTCGATCGCCTCGCCTTGACACTCGTAGAGCGTCTATACTGAACAGATGTCCCGTGAACTGTTCAATACGGCCGGAAAGCGGCTTTACCTCACCGACTCCGAGCGGAAGAAATTCTTGGCCGCGGCCGACGACGAGGACCGCCTGGTCCGCTCATTTTGCTACGTGCTCGCCCACACGGGGTGCCGGATCTCCGAGGCCCTGCAGCTGCCCGCCGAGCTCGTTGACTTCGCCGCCCAGGCGATCACGTTCGAGTCGCTGAAGAAGCGCAAGCGCGGGGTGTATCGCGCCGTGCCGGTGCCGCCGGCGGTGCTCGAGATGCTCGCCATGGTGCACGGGCTTAAGGATAAAAAGAGAAGGCCAGCGGCCAAGAAAACGGCCGCCA
>JALYIT010000052.1 GCA_030775645.1 Pseudomonadota bacterium
ACAGCTAAAGCGAAGATCAATGACTTCGCGCTTCCGGAGTCACCTTGTCCCATACCTTCGCTTCATCTGCACGCGAGGCCTCCAAAATATTGCGCATCGAATAGTTGCCTTCGTGGCAGGCGTTCTCGAACATCCTGT
Source organism: Pseudomonadota bacterium (assembly GCA_030775645.1). Lineage (GTDB taxonomy): Bacteria > Pseudomonadota > Gammaproteobacteria > Steroidobacterales > Steroidobacteraceae > Bog-1198. The sequence goes on from JALYIT010000052.1 coordinate 139, forward strand.
CTTTTGAACGAAGTAGATGGGTTTCGCCTGTCCAAGGGCGTGTATAAAACGTGGGGTCACTCACAGTGTATACGTAGTTCAATTCATTCTCGGACGCCCGGGTAAATCGCTCAATCACAACCGTCTGAGGGGATACCAGGTAGACATACCTCGCGTTGAGGCGGCTTGCGCTGCTGGCGGCAAAATACTTGGTTTCTACGACGAGGGTATCCTTCTCCCACCATCCGATGGAGTCCCCGAGCCAAGAGGTGATCTCTGCTGGTGAATGAGTGCCGTTCATCTGAATCATTCGCGCGTCGTGGACGAATTCCGAAACGATGACCGTCATCGCAGGTGTTTGCACAAATTGATAAAGGTTGCCGTCCAAATTGGGTTGCATCGGCGGTGCGCCGTTCGAACTCAAACAACGCTCGATAGCCGGGCGTTCCTCTGGATTGTCAAATGAGCTAAGAACACTGCGCCTCAGAGCGGCGGGTCTGCCTTTGTAAGCGTCGTTCCAGGGAATCTTCCCGTCCGGCGGATCAATGATCTGCGAGCTGCGCAATTCGCCGCGAATCGGCTCGATATTGCGATCTTCCAGAGCCCGGCCGGGATCGTCGGGTTGATTGGGCCCGCCACTGCCCTGTAAATACTGTCCCTTAAGCTTTGCGGCATCTGCGGCGGTGATTGCCAATTGAGTGAATTCTTGAGGCCGCTCCAGCGACGTGAGATTGGAGTTCTTCCAGATGCCTTGCATATCGGCATGCCCATCGGGCAAGCGGGGCGCGTGATAGGTGGCCGGCTTCTCTGCCGCCTGGGCTGTGGCACAGAGGGCGAGCAGCGCCCAAATCCTGGCTTTGCGTATTGGCCTCATTTTTGAGCCGAAAGTGCATTTGCCCTTTGGCGACCGCGGGCGCATGCAGGGGTCGCCCTGAGCGAAACGGTAAGCCGTATTGATTTCTTCTCGCCGTCGGTTCCTCGCCGCAACCGTCCTGCTGCAGGACAATGAGAAAAAAAACGGTAATACATCACCCGGACCGGCTTGTAGACATGGTCGACTTCCCGCCACCTCAATAGACCCTCATTAAGCTAACCTCGCTTTGCTCGAGTTGTTAACCTTACACGGGAACATTTCGCCCGGCCATTAGCTCAGCCATTGATGCGCGACAACCTTGTGAGCGAACGCAATCACGGACAGATGCGGCTGTGTCTGCAGGGCGAACAGATATCCGAGGGCACCCAGAACCAAACCGTTTATCGTGAAAGCGGCCGCAAAGGCGCTGAGTTTTGAAGTGATGGTATTCATTTGTGTCTCCTGGCGTATAAGTTGTCATCGATCCGTGTCGGTAGAACACAGCAAGGGGCGTGCCAGTTGCAGAACCCTGCGAAAAAAGGGTCGTTGACATGTTATCCACGAATGGTGCTTGGGCTGCCACCGGATTGGTACAAGAGCCGCAATTATCGCTCACGCGTCGTACGTGAACCGCGTGCTGTGCTCGCCGAGTTTGGCACCGTGATTCCCGCCGACGTCCAAATTCGGGTCCACGATAGCACCGCAGATATGCGTTACCTTGTGTTGCCTAGGCGGCCCGCAGGGACCGATGACCTCAGCGAGGCCGATCTAGCAAAACTCGTTACTCGGGATAGTAGGATCGGCGTCGCCGTTGTAGAGAAATAGCACGATCGCGCCGCCCTGAAGAGCAGCTCCCCGACTCCAACGATCGGTCCGACGTGGGCAATTTTTTTCAGTCCCGCGACCGTGCCTCGATCACCACTTTCTTCAGCGTGAGTGCGAAGAACGCAAGCAATAAGCGTGATGGTAGCCGTGCGCTGGCGGTGCTAGCGCCAAAAGGCCCATTGCATTGCCTGTGCAGTGTACCGCAAAGTGTCCGTTACATCAGGTATGTCAGGAGATGCGTTATGAGCAAACCCACCGTGGGAATATCAATTCTGCTCAGTCTGATGAGCGGCATCGCGTCGGCGGCCATGAGCTTAACGAGCGTTGACATAAAACCGGGTGTCGCGATCCCTATCGCACACATCTATCCGCGGTGCGGTGGTCAGAATATCTCACCCGATCTTTCATGGAGCGGCGCGCCCAGCGGCACCAAGAGCTTTGTCCTCACGATGGTTGACGTCGATGTGAAGCCGGATGAGTGGTCTCACTGGGTTGTGGTTGGGTTGCCGGCGAGTGTTGGATCCCTTCCGCGCGGTGCAAAGTCGCTGCCTACTGGTGGCAAAGCCATCGTAAGCAACTTTGGCGATGCCGCGTATGCGGGCCCTTGTCCGCCGAAGGGTACCGGCATGCACCACTATGAGTTCACAATATGGGCGTTACCGACCCTTGAGGTCTCTCTGGCCGCTGACGAGAAGGCGACGACTTTGACTGCTTTGCTTTCAAAAACCTCTCTTGATCGGGCGTCGCTTGTCGGACTGGTTAGCGCGCCTCCAGATTGACTTGCGTATGTGTTCAAGGGGTCAGCGCTAGAAACGGACCATTACGTCCGTTACCCGGCCGGATTGTGATTCTACTGGCCTATGTCGGGGGAGGGAACCAAAATCGGCCTTTGGTGACCCTTTTATTCTTGTGTTGGAGAAACCGGAAGTTACTCGCCGACGCCGCGCCCGCATAGTCGGTTCATGCGATAGACAGCCAACGCTCATGGGATTCTCTACCGGCTATTCATGCGCGCCAACCATTGTATCTGTTACATGAGAGGCTAAAATGTGGCTGTGAAAAGGTACACACCCGTCATGATGGTGCTACTCCTGCTTCTCGGCACGGACGTGTGTGGTGGCGCCGACGCGCACGACCGAAGGTTCTGGCTTGACCTAAAGCAACACGACTTTGCTGTACCTACGGGTGAATCGGTTGATCGTCTTGCTTCTGAGGCTGCGCAGTTGTTGGGCTCGACAGATCCGGAGCTGCGTGACGACGTGGCCTATAATGCAATTGCAACATGGGTGTATCGCAGAGAACTTCTGGACGCTACCGAACTCATTAGTTTAGAGAAACAACTGATGTCGGGTGCGCAACAACGACTAGGGGACTCGCAGGGAGATGGGCTC
>JALYIT010000053.1 GCA_030775645.1 Pseudomonadota bacterium
TCTCCTCCACCAACCTTGAGAGGCCGGTTGTCTACCTTCCGGCCTCGATTCCCTGCCTCGGTAGCTCAGTGGATAGAGCGAGTGCCTCCTAAGCGCTAGGTCGCCGGTTCGATTCCGGCCCGGGGCACCATATTAATAGAGTTTTGCGCATAGGCGACAATCGAACCGTCTGATAAAACTGGCTACTGTCTAATATTTTTCGACTTTAAGTGTGCAATGGACATTACGGTAGGGCAGGGAGGCGGCTACCTCAGCCGCGCGCACTCAAGCCTTTTCGCCTGCCCCGCTCGATTTTGCGAGCCGGCGGAGGCTGCGCCCATAGGACAGCTCGGCTCAATGATCGCCGTTATGCGTTGCAGTGGAGACCTGCAATTGTGGGACGACTATTTGTATTTTGCGGCCGAGTTGTCACAGACACTGAGGAACCGATTCCAGTGCCTTCCGCGCTAGGCTATCCCCGCCATTCGGTATGTTCGGTATCATCATTGGGCTTCATCCGTTCCGACCATCCAGCCGAGGGCCCGATGACCGACTCTTCGCGTCGACTTTCAGACTTCGCTCGATTTCTCGCTGTGCTTCTGGGTCTTGGCTGTTCGCTCGCCTTGGCCCAGACAAAGCAAGAGCATGTTCATCATATTGGGCATGGCGTTATGCCCTTTGACCTCGCCAAGACCAAGCACATCTTCCGAATGACGGAATCAGGCGGCGTGGAACGGATTACTATCACGGATGCAACGGCAAAAGATCAGCTGCCACTGATCCAGCAGCATCTCCAGCATGTGGCAGAAGCGTTTCAACGCGGCGACTACTCAGATCCCGCATCACTACACGGCGCGGATATGCCGGGGTTGAGGGATCTACGAGACGGAGCCGCACAGATAAAAGTTTCTTATTTGGCTCTGCCCAGCGGCGCGCAAATTACTTTTGAAACGGTTGACCGACATTTGCTGACTGCAATTCACAGGTGGTTCGGTGCGCAGTTGTCCGAGCATGGCGCAGATGCCAGCTCCGAATGACAACTGAGCTTGCGCATGCGACTCAGAACCGGCAAGGCGGCAGATCTTTGCCGCACTAGCGCGGTGAGATTCGGCCTGTAGCCATTGTCGATTATCTCGGGAAGGTAGAATTGGCTTTTGCCGATTCGTATGGTCGGCGGTCCTTTGCCCGTGAGCTCTTCAGGCGAAATGTTTGGCTCTCGATAACACGAAGTTGCGGCTTCACGCCGAGCGCCCGACGCCACGCTCTCGCCTGCGCCGGCGGCGGTCGTCAGGTGACGCTGATCGCGACGACCACGGCGACTGCAACCGCGGCTCCGATCAGCAGCGGGCGCAGGTAGCCCCATATGCCCGTCACCGGCGCCCGCAGGGTTCCGTGCCGCACCGGTGCGGCCGGTCCGGCATGCGTCGCGAGGACGCTATTGCCCTCGAGAGCGGCTCGCAGTCCGCTCGCGAGCTTGTCCCGAAAATCCTGGATGCTCATCCGATGCATGAAGATCCGGTGCGTGCCGCCAAGCCCGAGGCGCAGTCCCGGCGTGAGCGTCACCGGCTCGGTCTCGACGGGCACGATTGGGCGGCCGCATTCGAGCGCGAAGTGGATCTCGTCGAGGCAGTAGCGCGAGTTCGCCGACGTTGGGCTCAGGAAATACAGGACGGCCGCGGATCCCTCGACCGCGCGGGCCAGATCCTCGCTCCAGCGCGTTCCGGCTTCGATCGCCTCGTCGAACCAGATTTCGAAGCCGTTGGCACGAAGCCACTGGATCTGATCGACGACGAGATCCCGTTCGTTATGCGCGTAGCAGACGAATACGTAGCGCGCGCCCGGGCTGGGTACCGCACTCGACAGGGGTGTCACGGCGTCCGCACCCTGCCGGCGGCCGCACGAAACATTGCCGGAGGCTTTCTGCGAAGCATATAATCCCCCCCTGCCATCTACAAAAGAAGACTAATAATGGCACGAGCAGGGCTGGTATGGCGCCGCTTCGCGGAAGAAGCACAGCGCCGGGGTACGATACCGGCCATCCTTGCGTATCTCGCGGCGCTGGTACTTCTGGTCGCGGCGCTGCGCGTGGGCAAGCCGGGTCTCGATCCGCTTGCCGGCGGTCTGCACCAGGTCCTGATCCTCGCGGGCGTGCTGGTCGCGGGCTTTATGGCCTGGTTGGTCCCGTCAGCACACGCCAGCGTTCCGGCGGCGCACTCGGTACCGCAACCGGTCGACGAGCCGCCGCTCTCGGACGCCGCCCGCGCGTCAATTGCCGTGCTGCCGCTCGAGGCCCTCTCGAGCGGCGCCGACGACGAGCAGCTCGCGAAAGCCTTCTCGGCGGAGATCATCCGCGCGCTGTCGGGGGTCCCGGACCTGCGCGTCGTGCCGCACATGCAGTCGGCGATTTACGAGGGGCGCACATTGCGCGACGTGGCCCGTGAGCTCGACGTGCGCTACGTTCTGTCTGGCAGCCTGCAGCGCGCGACTGATCGCCTGCGCGTTATCGTCATGCTGACCGACGCCGGCAACGGCCGGCAGGCCTGGTCGGAGTCCTATGACAAGGATATCCACGACGTCTTCCAGGTGCAGCGCGAGGTGGCCGAGGCGATCGCCATCGAAACTGGATCGCGTTCGCTCAACATCATTTCCGAGGACCTGTGCCGCCAGGCGCCACGCGGCCTGTCGGCTTGGAGCCTGACGCACAAGGCGATCACGTTCTGGACCGTAAATTTCTCGCGCGACGCCTCGAGCGAGGCGATCGGCTGGCTGGAGCAGGCAATCCGGCTCGAGCCGGGCAATGCGATGGCACACGTGCTGCTCGGCTTCGTGTTGAACCAGCGCGTGGTCAACCACTTCTCGAAAGACGCGCCGGCCGAGAATATGCGCGCGCTCGCCGAGGTAGATGCGGCGCTCCGCCTCGCTCCGCGGGACGCGACGGTCATGGAGTACGCGTCGATCGTTTGGATCAACTGCGGCTTCCGCAGCCGCTGCCTGCAGACGGCACGGCGGGTCGTTGCGATCTCGCCGTTCAACATGACGGCGTGGGGTTACGTCGGCTGCGCGCTCTGCTGGGGGGGCAGTCCGGCCGAGATCGCCGAGGGCCTCGCCGTGCTGCAGCGGCTGCTCAAGGTCGCGCCCCACCACCCGTCACTGCCGTTCTGGCACTTCTTTCTCGCGTGCGCCTACGGTGACTTACAGGACTATCAACAAGCGCACGAGCACGCGCAGGCAGCCGTCGCATTTCACGCCGGCTTCTGCCTCGGCTGGGTGACGATCGCCAACGCCCTCGGGGAACTCGGCGACCGGGAGGCCTCACACCAGGCCATGGCACGAGCGAGGGAAGCAAACCCTCTGTTTAACCTCGAGAACCACCAGCGCTATTACCACTTCATCGCGCGCGAATGCCCCGAGACTCCGTTCAAGCAGACCAGCGGTCTGGTCAAGGCCGGCCTTCTCCAGGCGTGGCCGCGGGTGCCAGTTGGCTGACCGGTCCGTCGGCAGACTCCAGTCCGGCCTGCGGGCGGCAATGCGCCTGGCCGGGCGCACCGCAACCAGGGTCCTCCGCGCGCTCAGCTGGCCGCTGAGGGCGTGGGGGCGCGCATTCGGGCGCGCGCACTGGCTCGGGCGGACGGTCCTCGTCGCCGCCTCGTTCGTCGTCGTCCTCGTCGGATGGCTCGCAGTCGCAATCCCCTGGCCTAGCTACATGCTGACGCCGCCGTTCGGACCGGTGGAATACAAGCCGCTTAATGACCTGCAGTACCTGCGTCCTGAGCGTGCAGACGGCGGCGAGCAGGGCAAGGCCAGCGCCTGCCGCACGCGGCAGGCGCTGTGCGCCGAGGCCCGGACCGTGGCCGCGCACTACAAGGACTTCTGCGCCGAGACGCTCGGCGTCTGCGCCAGCATCGAGCAGCGCTGCAACAGCGCCGCCAAGGACCCTACCTGTATCGACAGTCTGAGAAGTTGCAGCAAGCGCAAAAACACCTGCACGGCCGAGGAGGGTCCACGTGAGTGCGCCGATGTCGAGACCGCGCACTGCGGCCAAGTTGAGGAGACTTGGCAGGGGTGGACCCGGGAGGAGCGGATGCGCTTCTATTACCACCCGCAGGGATCGGCGCAGGTGATGCTGGCGCAGATGCGCTACGCATGGTTCGTGCACCTCGAGGAGGCGTCTGGCCGCGCCCGGTTCTCGGCGCCGGAGAACATGGCGCGGTACGGCTTCCTTACCGACATCAACCAAAAGCCGGACCCGAAATGGAACCCGGACAATCTGCCGGTCGGCTTCGCCAAATACTTCGACACCAACATCGGCGCGGAGCTGCTCGACTTCACCTGCAGCCTGTGCCACACCGGAGAGCTGCACTACAAGGGCACGGCGGTCCGCATCCTCGGTGGCCAGGCCATGCACGCCATCACGGACATGAAGCCCGGGCAGTTCCAGGCGGACATGATGCTGGCGCTGCTGGCGACGTACCTTAACCCGTGGAAGTTCGACCGCTTCGCGCACAATGTCATCGACCCGACGCTGAGCGGGGCCGCGCCGCGGGACCTGCACTTCGATTTCGACGCGGCCAAGATGCTGCTGGGGGAACAGTTCGGCGCCATGGTCCGGACTCTGCTCGCCAATGCCTGGACGGATCTGCGCGCGGGTAACTACCCGGTGTTCGAGGGCTACGGCCGTACCGACGCTACCCAGCGCATCGCCAACACGGTCTTCGGCCGGCACATCTCGCCGAGCAACTACCGGCCGGCCACCGCGCCGGTGAACTACCCGCAGCTGTGGGACGTCAGCAAGTTCAACTGGGTGCAGTGGGAGGGCTACGCCTCACAGCCGATGGCGCGGAACATCAACGAATCGCTCGGCGTCGGCGCGCGCCTCGACCTGTTCGACGACGTCGGCGCACCGCTGCCTCTGCACCTGCGATACCAGACCTCGATACAGCCGGACAAGATCCAGCACATCGAGGAGACGCTGGCGAAGCTCAAGGCGCCCCTGTGGCCTGAGCACCTATTCGGCTCCATCAACATGGCCAAGGCGCGTGCGGGCCGGGCGCTGTTCGATGTCAACTGCCGCCACTGCCACGGGCCTTTCAACACACCGGTAAACGCTGCCCCAGGCGGCAGCGCGGACGGGTCGCCGGCGGTCCGTTGGAGTGGCTCGACCTGCTCGGTCCGGTCGCACGACGGCGAGATGAAGACGTTGACTCCGCAGCAATGCCTCAACTTGCAGAATCCGGCACGTGTCGCCGACATCGACGGCCATTTTCGCTACGAGATCGACGCGCACGGCCAGGTGACCGGTCTGGCTTGCGATCTGCACCATCCGGATTCCGCGGTCTGCACACGCGATCAGATCGCCGCCGCTGGGGTTCTCTGCCGCACCGGCCGCGGCGATCCCGAATCGTGCCTGCGCGATCTTGAGAACGACGAGGCAGGGACGGTCTGCGAAGCACACAACAGCCGCTGTGCCATCGAGGAGTGGCGCCTCGAGCGTCTGCCAATCCGGGAGATCGGTACCGACCGGCATGCCGCGCTAAACTTCACGCGCAACACCTACGATGTGAGCCGCCTCGGCTGGACCGAGAACGACCTGCGGCGGCTGTGCTTGGCTCAGGACACGATCGCATCCATCGACCCGAAGAAGATGACTGCCGTCGTGGGCCTCAACATCATGAGCCTGTCGATTGCGCGCACCTACTTCAAGCGGCATCCGGCGGGCGGCAGCGAAGAGCTGATGAAGATCATGGGTTTCGGAATTCTCGATTTCCCGAGTACCGAGCCGGCGCAGCTCGAGAGCTACAAGTCGCGGCCGCTGCACGGCATCTGGGCCACGCCTCCGTTCCTGCACAACGGCAGCGTGCGCACCGTCTACCAGATGATCTCGCCGCGCTCGGAACGGCAGCGAGCGTTCTGGTCAGGCACCAAGGAATACGACCCGGTCCACATGGGCTACGTCGACGCCGACTTACCTGGTGCCGTGCGCTTGGATACGCAGTTGAACGGCAACGACAACGTCGGCCACGAGTTCACGGCCGGCTGCCAGAAGAATGGCGTCATCGGTCGTCCGCTCGCGCCGGACGAACGGCTGGCGATCATCGAGTATCTCAAGGTCATGGACTACACCCCGGACGACCAGAAGCAGGTGCGCGCAGCGTGCGGCGGCTCGAAGCCCTGCGAGGATGAAGTCGCCGGCGCTGGCGCCGCCGAGGCCGCGGCGAGGAGAGCGCATCGGCTGCAGGGCGCGATCCCCTACGAGCTAGCCTTGTGCCGCGACGCAACGACTGTAAAGGGCAAGGCGGATTGCTTCGAGACGATCGCCGCCGCGACGGAGAGCGAGCACCAGAGCCATCCGCCCTGGTCCGCCGACGCGAACTCGGCTTTCAAGCAGAGCGAGCAGGAGCGTCACTGCAGCGCCGACGACTCCCTCGTCTACGGCGAGCCGACCTCAAAGACGCCGGCGCGCGACGCGCTGTGGGAAAGCTGGAAGGTGGCCACGGGGGCGCAATGCAGCATCTACCGTGATTTGCGGGAAGAGGAGACGCCCGGTGGCAACTGAGGCGTCACGCTCGGGAGAGGGCCGTCGGCCCTTCCGTCACCCGAAGTTGGAGCTGGCGCCGGTCGTGGCGGCGGCGCTGCTGCTCGCTGGCTGCGGCGCCTCCGAGAATGCGGCGGGCCGGCGGGACGCCGCGAACGCCGAGCGGCGCGACCCCCAGGAACTCGATTTTGTCCCGAGCATCGTCGCCTCCGCGCGGCGTCTCGTCAACGACGTGCAAACGAAGCACGGGCCGACGTTCCGCCGCGATGCCCACGCCAAGGGCCATGGCTGCGTCACCGCGACTTTCACGGTCCTTGACGATCTGCCGGAGGCTCTGCGCTCGAGCGTCTTCGTGGCCGGCAGGAGCTACGACGCTTGGATCCGTTTCTCGAACGGCAACGCCGATCTGCAGGCGGATAACGAGAAAGACGCCCGCGGCATGGCGATCAAGCTGATGGGTGTGAGGGGCCGGAAACTGCTGACCTCGGCCGATGAGCAGGGCGCCGAGACCCAGGACTTTCTGATGATCAACCACCCGGTGTTCTTCAACCGCGATCCGGCCGAGTACGAGCGTTTCATCCACTACCAGTCCGACGGCAGCAAGTACGCCTACTTCTTCGAGGGGCGCAATCCGCTTCACTGGCACCTGCAAGAGCTCCTGATCGGTGACAGGGTACTTGGTCGAATCCGCAGCCCGCTGTACGCGCAGTACTACAGCATGACGGCGTACGCGCTCGGCGTGGAGCACCCCGAGATCGACCCGACTGAGGAGCCGCATCGGCCGCTGCACGCGATGAAGTACAGCGCGAGGAGCTGCAGCCCGGCCGATCACTTGAGCCCCGCCACGCAGGACCGGGACTACCTGAGCCTCACGCTGAAGGAACACCTTGCCAAAGCCGGTGCGTGTTTCGACTTCGTTGTTCAGGTGCAGGACCCGACCAAGAACATGCCGATCGAAGACCCGACCGTGGAGTGGAGCGAGTCGGACGCACCGTTCCAACCGGTGGCGAGGATTGCGATTCCGGCCCAAGTGTTCGATTCTCCGGAGCGGGTCGCCTTCTGCGAGAACCTCTCGTTCTCGCCCTGGCACGGCAATGTTGACCATCGCCCGCTCGGCGGACTCAACCGGATCCGCAAGGCGGTGTATGAGGGGATCGCGGTGTACCGCCATGCACTCAACCACCTCGACGTGTGCGAGCCGACGGTGGCCGGGAAGCTGGGCCTGTCCTGCCCGAATAGCGCGAAACCACCGGAGGCCAAGCCGCAATGAATTCATCCGCGCAACGCGGCTGGGTCGCTGGACTCCGGCACGTCCTGCGGTGGGTGCTCGTGGTCGCGGCATTGATTCTCGCCTACCTGCTTTTCTACCCCGTGCCGCTGCATCCCTATGCGTGGATGCCTCCTTCGAATCCCGGGACCATGGGACCGCGCTTCAAGCCGACCGAGGACCTCTCGAAAGCGGTGCCGCTCGCCGCGACCCTGGTCGAGACTCGATTCGCATCCGCGGGCAAGCCCGAGAACTTCGGGCCGGAGGACGTCGCGATCAGCCCCCGCGACAGGCAGCTCTACACCGGACTAGGCGACGGCTCCATCGTCAGGGTCGACCCCGAAAGCGGGGATGCGAGCATTTACGCCAATACCGGCGGGCGACCGCTCGGCGTCAGCTTCGATGCCAGTGGCGACAATCTGTACGTCGCCGACGCCCGGCGCGGGCTGGTCGTCCTCGACTTGAAGGCGGCGGTTCCGAAGCCGACGATACTCGCGAACACCGTGGATGGTGAGCCAGTGCGATTCGCTGACAACCTCGATGTCGCGTCCGACGGGAAGGTGTACTTTTCCGCGCCGACTCGCACGCACACTCTCGAGCAGATTACGCTTGATGTGTTCGAGAGCCGGCCGACCGGCCGATTGCTGCGTTACGATCCGGCCACTGGCATCGCCGACACCCTGCTCGACAACCTGTTCTACGCAAACGGCGTAGCGGTCTCGCAGGACGGGACGTTCGTGCTGGTCGCGGAATTCCTCGCCTTCAGGATCAGCCGCTACTGGATCAGCGGCCCGAACGCCGGCAGCCACGACGTCTTCATCGACGGACTACCCGGCTACCCGGACAACATCACGACGACGCCGGACGGGACGTTCCTCGTGGGTCTGTCGCTTGAACGCATCGCGCTGCTTGACAAGCTGCGGCCGATGCCTTGGGCGGTGAAGGTGCTCTACCGGTTGCAGCCGGTACTCGGCCAAAAGCCCAGATACCCTGGTTACGTGCTGGAGCTGACAACTTATGCCACGGTGAAGCGCTTTATCGCCAGCGAGGCGCACAACGCACAGGTGACGGGGGCGACAGTGCTGCGCTCAAAGGGCGGCAAGGACACCGACATTTTCATGGGCAGCCTTGTGCAACACGCGGTGCGCCGATTGCGGCTTGCTCCCGCAGGGTAGGGGAAGACACGAAAGGGGGGGCAAAATGCGAGCCAATAATTCGACTGACCAATCGAGCAACCGATTAAGCGGCGTGACGCAGCGCGAGGACTGCATTCGTGCCGCCGAATGCAAAAGAGTTTGAAAGCATGGTGTGCACGGCGACGTTGCGGCGCACCTTATTCGGCACATAGTCAAGATCGCATTCGGGATCAGCTATCTTCAAATGCATGGTGGGCAAAAGCACCCGCTGTTGCATAGCCAAGAGCGACAGTACGCACTCGAGCGCGCCGGCAGCGCCCAACAGGTGGCCATGAATGGCCTTGGTAGCGCTGATCGGTATCCGACCGGCGAGGGCGCCGAACACCGCTCGGATGGCTGCGGTTTCGACGCTGTCATTGGCCTGCGTTCCTGTCCCGTGAGCGTTGATCGCATCGATTTGCGAAGGATGTAATTGCGCACAGCTCAGCGCCGCCCGAAGAGCAGCCGCTTGGGCATCAACGCTCGGGCGGGCAATATGGACGACATCGGTGACTACACCGTAGCCTAAGATCTCGCCATAGATCGAAGCACCCCGATAAACCGCGCGTTCGAACGGCTCAAGCACGATCACGGCAGAGCCTTCGCCTAACACCATTCCGCTGCGATCCTTCGCGAAGGGCTTACACGATGCGGACGGGTCCATGGAATCCGTACTGGCAACCGCGCGCATCGCGCCCCATGCGATGAGTGAGCCCAGGGAAAGCGGGGCCTCAGCACCGCCGGCGATTGCGATATCGATTTCCCCGTGAGCGAGTTTCAGCCACGCTTCGCCGATCGCCACCGCCGAGGAGGAGCAAGCGGTCGAATACGTGAGGTTCGGGCCGGTGATGCGATTCTCGAGTGCGATCCAAGCGGCGGGGGCGTTGTGCATTCCTAGCAGGATGGTGAGCGGATTGACGCGAGGAGACCTATCGGCGTAGAGGCGCTTATAGCCATCATCCAGCGTGTGGGTAGCCCCCATTCCGGTCCCGACAAAGACTCCGGTGCGCTCGCGCTCAGTGTCGGTCAACAAGAGGCCCGAGTCGCGCAGCGCGCGCCGAGCGGCAAGCGTCGCAAACTGGGTGACACGGTCCATCATACGCAAGTCCACCGGCTCGAAATGCTCTGCCGCATTGAACTGTACCGTGGCCGCGAGCGATTCAACCGGCGCGTCGCCCCGAGGCGTGTTCAGCACGCGCACGGCGGAACGACCCTGCTCGGCATTCTCCAACAGTTCAGCAGTGCTGTGGCCTAGGGGCGATACGACGCCGATGCCGGTTACCGCGATTCGTCTCACGAGACGGGTAGTGAGGGAGCGTTGTGTAACTGAGAGTCTTGGCGCTGCTCGAGAATCACTGCATCAATGTATAGAGCCACATCACCCAAAGTCTTGAGTGGCCCCGGATCGCGGTTGAACTTAATGTTGAATTCATCTTCGACATCAAAAAACATGAGCCCCACACCCAATGAGTCCACGCCCAGTTCCTCCAGGCCCGACTCCGTCGTCAGCGTTGCGGGGTCGACTTTGTATGTCTTCGATAGAATTTTAACGAGGCGGTCAAAGGTATTCATCGTAGTGTCCTTCAAGCCCCGCTAGGAGGCCTGTTTGATGTCACCGGGGGTAGTCAGAGCTTGCATCAAGTGAGGGTGGGCCTCGCCGGCAGCGAGTGAGGCCACCAGAGCGTCATCGAGCACTGAACTCACCTTGCCGCTCAATTTAGCGGCATAGTTTAGCAGTGGCGCGAAATGTCGCATGAGCGATAATGGCGGCGAGAACACCGAAGGATACATCGCGACATGGGCGAAAACCGCCGCTAATCGCAAACGATGCGTGAAGGCGTGGCGCCACTCGGCGGTGTACAACGCGCGAATCTGTCGCTGAGTCGCCGCGCTCAGGCGCTGCCCTCGAGGCGCACCGGCACGAACGAGGTGTGCGCACAAAATCCACGCCGATTGCATCGCCATGCTCATGCCCTCACCGATGATCGGATGCGCCTCGCCGGCGGCGTTGCCTATGCGGAAAACAGCATCATTGGAATTAAAATGAATGCCCGGGTGCAATGGGCCTGCGGCGAGCCACGCCTCTTCACGCCGCGCATCCTGCAGCACCACTGCCACACCTGCGCATTCGCGCTTGAGCATGTCAACGACGGCACCGCCCGCGGACGATCCCGGCGCCGCGCGTCGCACGCTTTCTAGGCGATCCGCCCGGATACAGCAGGCAATCGTCAAAAGGCCCTGATCGGCGATCACCATGCCACCGTACCCGCCACGGAAGGAAATAACGGGCAGCAACCCCGCATCCAGCGCCGCACCGCTGAAATTCGCCTTAAACGCGAGTAGATCGCTCGACTGTAACTTGCGGCTGTGATCCATGCGTGTCCAGGGCGAGATCTCCCAAGATCCTTGTGCGGAAATAAATAGGGGCGCTCGCAGGATGGCCGTTTGATGAGAATCGACCGCTCGCACCACACAGGAGAAGTCCCCTGCAGATCCGCCGATCGACCGAACCGACCACGGTTGCAAGATCGCCGCGCCGGCCGCTTGCGCTTGGGCGAGTAGCAGGCTGTCTAGAGTTTCACGGCCGAGCGCTCGGCCCCAGGCATATTTCACGTGATCGAAAGCGGGCAGATCCGCAACGATCGTGTCCTTGCCCTGCATGAAGGCGACACGGCGCAGCTCGGGTCCTGCGCAGGCCTCAAACCGAGCGCCCAATCCGACCGCATCGAGGAGCGGCAGGTTGCTCGCCGCGATGCACTCACCGCAGACTTTTCGGCGCGGAAAGGCTTGCTTTTCTACTAGCGCGACCGACCATCCCGCGCGCGCGAGTAAAATTGCCGCGGTCGATCCGGCGGGACCGGCACCCATAATGATGACGTCATAGTGATGTTGCATACGCGCTCTTGTCGCTCTATTACGCTATTCGTTCCGCGGCAAAGCAGTGGCTAAATAGGCCCGCCGCATATTCCTTCAACGCCCAGCGTTCCGCGATTCCCGGCCACAGAGCGCTTAACTCCGAATTGCAAAAGCCCGCCTGTACGCTCGATACCGCATCCGCGCGGGTGACCGCATTGACGCCGAGTGCGCCAACCAGATGACTTCCCGCGAGGGCCATTGCGGAGCGACGCGGCTCACAAGCGAAAAAGCACTCTGTGCGCGCCTCGATCGCGGCTAGCAGGGCACCCAATCGCGTGTTGTCGAAATGATGCAGGAAGAGATTGGCGATGATGAGATCCCAATGAGTCGCACCCGGGAGATCCCCCATGGCCCCCGGTTCGTCAGCCGCCCAGGCCAAAACGTCGCCCACCACAGAGGTGACCTCCCAGCCTACAGCGGAATACTGCGCAATGGTCGAGACCTCTACCAAATCGATTCGATCAAGCAACGTCATGTCAACGTGGTGCCAATTATTATAAAGAACTCGTGCCACACCCAGCATCAAGTGCCCGTCGCCCGCTCCAATTTCAAGCACCCGTACTTTCGTTGACTCGCGCCTTGAAAGCTGCGATGAGCGAAGAGCGCGCGCAATGATACTGCGTGTCCCCATCGCGCGATGCACACGATGCAAATCTTGGCGCGAGCGAATCGCCGCGGGATCGTGGTTAGGCAGTCCATCGAGGATCTCCGGCGTTACTATTCGCGGGCTCACGCGACTTCCAGCAGCGCACCATGACAACTGAAGCCGGCGCCGAAAGAGGACAGCCACCACAGGCCTCTTCGAGCGTTATCGGCAAGGGCGGCTTCAAGCACGAAATAGACGAAGGCGCTGGACAGGTTGCCGTACTCGCGCAGCATCGCCGCGCTGTAGCGCAGATCGTGAGCGGTGAGCTCAAAACGCTTTTCAATCGCTTGCAATACGTCGCGGCCGCCGGCATGCAAAATCCACGTGCTCACGTCTTGTACGTTGAGACTTGATGAGCGAAGCACGGTCTCGAGCACCCGAAGTCCATGTTCGGCCGCTAGCGCTGGGACCGCCCGCGTTAGGATGTTTCGCAACATGCCGCCGCGTTGTTCAAACTTCAGGGCGTCGCGATGGGCGGGCGCAATAGAGGAGGCGAATTGTTTCCATTGGATGCTGCGGGTGCCGGAGGGTGCACCGGATAAGACGGCGGCACCTGCGCCGTCGCCAAATAGACACGCACTAATGAGTACGCCCGGATCATCGTCCAAATACATCGCCGCGGAACTCACTTCCACGCAGATCGACAGCACGTGCATGTTCGGGTCCGACCCTACGAGCGCATTGCCCAGGGACAAATTTGGAAGCGCGGCCGCACACCCTTGACCCACGAGGTCGAACGCTTGAGTTTGCGAGCGCAGCTTCAGCCGCTCGATCACATATCCCGAAAGACCTGGACACAAATAGCCAGTGCACGTGCTAACGATCACGGCGTCGATTTGCCGGGATTCGACGCGGGCATCGGCCATCGCAGCAACGGCTGCCTGCGTGGCGAGCTGCGGCGCATGGATCAAAAATCGTTTCGCGAGTGTATCGGGATCTATGCAAAAAGCGTCTTTGAGCGAATCGACGGCAAGCCGCCGGGTTTCTATGCCGTTATCGCGCCTCAGCACACTCTGCGCAATGTAGTGCGACCGCAGGCCAAGCCGATGAAACCAATCTGACTGCTCAAATGCCGCCAGGCATTCGGCTTTGGTATAGCGCGTGGCGGGCGCGGCAGTCCCGATACCGCAAATGAACATAGAAGTAGGTCTCGTGGAGTTGAACGAAGAGACTAGCGAAGCAAAAGCTTGTAGCGCAAAGCGGACATCTTTTCACACCTCAGCGACTTGCGGTCGAGTGTTTGACCACTCTCTATTCGCCAGAGATCGCAGATCACTGTCGGCGCTTTCCCACGCTTGTTTCGATTCAACGACTTCGAGCGGCGGGATAGTGACTTACATCGGCCCCACTTGACCAACCCTCAAGGCCGCGCCGGCTTACATGGGATCACACGTTTGATCAGAGGCCCAATGGTCAATCCCTGAACAAGAATCGAAAACACCACGATCACGTAAGTCAGGGATACGATCACATCGCGCTCCTTTCCATGGGGTAAGGACAACGCCAGCGCTACGGAAATGCCGCCTCGCAGACCACCCCAGGTCAGTATTTGCCATGCCCCCGCCGGCAGTGCAAAGAAGCGTCTGAACGCCGCTATCGGTATCGAAATCGTGATGAGACGAGTCGCTAACGTGAGGGCCAAAATCGCCGCCGCGGGAATGATCATGGCGCCCGAAAATTTTAACAGAATGACTTCAAATCCCATCAACACAAACAGCACCGAATTTAGAATCGAATCGATCAATTCCCAAAATAGATCCAGCCGCTGGCGCGTGCCATCCGACATCGCGTAGGCTCGAGCCTGGTTGCCGATTACAAGCCCGGCGGCAACCATCGCCAGCGGTCCGGAAAGTTGCAGCCAATTGGCGAGCGCGTAGCCGCCCATGACTGCGGCGAGTGTCAGCAAGACTTCTACTTGATAGCTATCGATTCCGCGCAACAGGATATAGGTGACGTACCCGAGCGCCAAGCCGAACGCAATGCCCCCACCTGCCTGTTGCAGCAATAACAAACTGACTTGGCTTGCCGTTGGTATCTGAGGATGACCGAGCGTCGACACCGCTACCGCAAACAGCACAACGCCGACACCGTCATTGAACAGCGACTCCCCGGAGATGACGATCTCAATGCTTGGCGGAGCCCCGACGCTCTTGAGGATGCCTAACACGGCAATGGGATCGGTGGGCGAGATAAGTGCCCCAAAAACCAGGCAATACACGATTGGCAGATCCAGCGAAAACCATCGAAGGACATACCAGGTTCCCATACCAATCAGCGCGGCCGAGATGGCCGTACCGAAAACCGCGAGAATGCCGACCTGCCAGCGGTAAGATCGAAGCTTGGCAAAATCCACATGCAGTGCCCCTGCGAAAAGCAGAAACGAGAGCATTCCTTGCATCAAAATTCGCGAGAAATCGATCGATCCAAGTAACCCCTTCTCGTAAGCGCGAAGTCCCGGCAGTCCCAGTCTGTCGAGTCCGACGAAGACGATGGATAGACCCAAGGCAATACTCATAACCCCGATCGTCGTCGGCAAACGAATGAAGCGCTGATTGACGTATGCCAGTAGCGCGGTGATAACCAGTATTGTGGCGGTCAGGTCGAACACGACTCGTCTTCCGTGAGAAGGAGTCGGATCGGACCGCTCAGCGACATGTTCGCAAATTTGATATCAGAGGTCAGCCGCTCGATCGCGTCCTCGAGTACCGCTTTTGGGATCCGCCCGCCGGAGACCCACGGGATCTCTAGTCATGCGCACAGACACGGGCTTTCTCTTTTGATCACCAAACGCCTGTCGAAGGCCAACTTCCGCTAGGTCGCAGGTTCGATTCTGCCGGGCGCCAATGTCATGCTTTTCGAGCGACCCACGAATCACTTTGCAACGAAAGTCGGAATGATCCCAGGGACCCAATATTGTTGCACGATCACGATGAGCACTAAAACCAAGGTCAGCACGATGCTGTGAACAAATGTACGCGCCAATACGGCACCTTCCTGACCTTTAAGATTGGTCACGGAAACGCCGGTTGCAATATTTTGCGGCGAGATCATCTTGCCAAGGACGCCCCCTGAAGAATTGGTCGCGGCAAACAGCAGCGGGTTCAAGTTCAACTGCCGCGCGGCAACTACCTGCAGATTGCCAAATAGCGCGTTGCCCGAGGTGTCGCTGCCGGACAAAAACACCGCAATCCATCCGAGGAAAGGCGAAAACAGCACGAAAGCGTGACCGGTGGACGCCACGGCAAGACCTATCGTGTAGGCGAGTCCCGAGTAGTTCATGACATAGGCCAGTGCAACGATGAACATGACGGTCATAACGGCTTGCCAGATCTGGCGGATGGTACGCGCAGCACATTGTCCCAGTTCAGCGATCGGCAGTCTTACCAGCAGCGCTGTAATAAGCGCTGCGACGAGAATAGCCGTGCCGGTAGCCAACGGTTGAAATGACCATACAGCGGCATAGGGCTTATTGTTGTACAGCGTGATCGACACGGCCTTATCCAGGTTTGGCCACGGAACAGCGTGCTGACCCATCGCGGCAATCTTGAAATAAGTCCACAGAATGACGACCGCGGTTACCACCAGCCACGGCATCCATCCCTGCCACGCCGGAACATTTTTGAACGCCGGATTCGCAACCTCGGTCGACTTATTGTCGATGACGAACTCGGGATCCGGCGCTGGACGCCATACCTGCAAGAACAGTAAGGTCGCCGCCAGCGAGATCAGTGCGGCAAAAACGTCTGTCAGCGTGTAGTCCAAATAGTTCGAAGCAGTGAATTGCGCCAGGCCGAAGCTTAATCCCGCGACGGCCAATACCGGCCAGAGAGATCGGATGGAGCGCCAGCCGCCGTATAGCGCCATGACATAGAAGGGCAGGATGGCCGCCATGATGGGGAGCTGGCGCCCGATCATTTGGCCAAGCTCGTGCGCCGGCAGTCCGGTGACGGCACCCAGCACGGTAACCGGGGTGCCGAGCGCGCCGAACGCCACCGGTGTTGTATTGAAGATCAATACAAATACGATGGCATCGAGTGCGGGAAAACCGCACATGATGAGAAGCGATGAAGTGATCGCCACCGGTGTGCCGAAGCCGGCGACGCCTTCGAGCAGGGCGCCGAAACAAAATGCGATGACGACGAGGACGATGCGCCTGTCGTTGGGCAGATGCTTGATTATCCATGCGCGAAACGCATCAAAACGGCCCGATGAGACCGCGATATTGTAGACGAAGAGCGCGTTGATGACGATCCACATGACGGGCCACAGCGCGAATACCGCGCCATTTGCGGCGGCGGCGAACGTAATCTGGGCCGGCAGTCCCCACACTGCGATGGCAATAATGACACCGAGTATCAGGCCTGCCAGCGCGGCCTGCCAGGCGGGGCGCCTGAAAACCCCGAGAAGCACGAGGACGGCCAGTATGGGCAGGATGGCGACTAAAAAGGACAAAGCCAGGCTTCCGCCGACCGGTGTCAACAATTGCTGATACATCGCCTTCCCCCGTTGCGGCTTGTTATGCGCGCCACATTACTTCGGCAATCCTACTCTATTGGTCAATCCTGTAATAGGTCCGGCGGCGCGGCATAGACCTTCTTGCGAGCGCTGCGCAGACGCTGCTGGTGCATAATATTACGAATGAACCATTCAGCGCGATCCGACGTCCTCGGCGATTCCTCTCGGCAGCAGCGCCAGCGTGATGTGGTGGCAGCGCTTCAGGTTATTTTGCCGCATGCAGCGATCTTGTCTCGTCTTGAAGATACCGCGCCGTTTGAATGCGATGGGCTAACCGTTTACCGCGTCGCGCCCATGGTGGTCGTTTTGCCCGAGACCGAGTCACAAGTCTCTGCCATTCTTAAGTTATGTCATGAACTGGGCGTACCCATTGTGGCGCGCGGCGCCGGCACGGGTCTGTCAGGCGGCGCCACACCGCACGCAGATGGCGTGATTTTGTCGCTCGCCAAGTTCAACAAGATATTAAAAGTCGATCCAGCGTCTTGCACCGCAATCGTGCAATGCGGAGTGCGCAATCTGGCGATCAGCGAGGCGGCGGCCCCCTATGGGCTATATTATGCGCCCGACCCCAGCAGCCAGATTGCCTGCACCATCGGCGGAAACGTCGCGGAAAATTCCGGCGGCGTGCATTGCCTCAAGTATGGCCTGACCTTGCACAATGTCCTTCGAGTGCGCGGATTCATGGTGGACGGCGAAGCCGTGGAATTCGGATCGCATGCACTGGATGCCCCGGGTCTTGATCTCTTATCGATTATCGTCGGCAGCGAAGGCATGCTGGCGGTGACCACCGAAGTGACGGTGAAGCTCATTCCCAAGCCGTTGCTGGCTCGCTGCATCATGGCGAGCTTTGGCGACATCGAATCGGCGGGTGCCGCCGTCGCCAGCGTGATAGCGCATGGCATCATTCCGGCGGGCCTGGAGATGATGGACAAGGCGATGACGGCGGCGGTCGAAGCGTTCGTACACGCCGACTACGATTTGCAGGCGGCGGCAATTCTACTGTGCGAGAGCGACGGCACACCGGAAGAGGTCGAGGAGGAGATCGTGCGCATGGAGGAGGTGCTGCGCGCTGCGGGCGCTTCGCGATTCGAAGTGAGCCGTGATGAAGCGCAGCGCCTGAAGTTTTGGAGCGGCCGCAAGAATGCCTTTCCCGCTTCAGGCGGTATCAGCCCTGACTATATGTGCATGGATTCCACCATTCCCCGCAAACGCCTGGCGGAAATGCTGCGGGAAATTCAGCAGATGGAGATCAAATACCAGCTGCGTTGCGTGAACGTCTTCCACGCGGGCGACGGCAATTTGCACCCATTGATCTTGTTTGACGGCGACGATGCGGACCAGATGCGCCGTTGCGAGCTGTTTGGCGCCGATATTCTAGAGACCAGCGTGCGGCTCGGGGGCACTGTCACCGGCGAGCATGGCGTCGGGATGGAAAAGTTGAACTCCATGTGCGTGCAGTTCTCGGCGGCGGAGCGTGCGCAATTCACCGGGGTAAAGCAAGCCTTCGACCCGCGCGAGTTGCTCAATCCGGGCAAAGTGATCCCAACCCTGCATCGATGCGCTGAATATGGAAAGATGCATGTTCGCCGCGGAATGCTGCCGTTTCCGGAATTGCCGAGATTCTGATGGATGCCGAGGATTCATCGCTCGCGCACCTGGTCGATCAAGTGAATGACGCGCGCGCGGGCCGGGCCGCGCTCGAAATTCGGGGTGGCAACACCAAAGGCTTCTACGGCGAAGCTGCGGTCGGGGCGCCGATCGATACGGCTGCACTTTCGGGTATTACGAGCTACGAACCCACGGAACTCGTGGTGACAGCGCGGGCCGGGACGCGGTTGGCTGAGTTGGAGGCGGCTCTCGAGGAGAAGGGCCAGTGTCTGCCCTTTGAACCGCCGCGATTTGGGGCCGATGGTACGGTTGGAGGAATGGTCGCAGCCGGCCTATCGGGACCGGCACGTGCCAGTGCGGGATCGGTGCGTGATCATGTGTTGGGCATGACGGTACTCACCGGCCGCGGCGAAGTTCTCACCTTCGGCGGTCAGGTTGCAAAGAACGTGGCGGGTTATGACGTGTCGCGCTTGATGGTGGGGTCCCTTGGCATATTGGGGCTGATTTGCGAAGTGTCCCTCAAAGTACTGCCCACCAGTGTCGCCACAGCCACGCTGCGTTTCGATTGGGGTGAAGATCGCGCCCTCGAGCAGCTCAAAGACTGGGCGCGGCACCCGCTTCCGATTAGCGCGAGTGCCTGGCATGCGGGGCAGCTGCATGTGCGCTTGAGCGGCGCGCGCGCGGCGGTTGCGGCGGCGTGCGCGAAGCTCGGCGGCGAGCAGGTCGAGGCGGCGCCGGCGAAACAGTGGTGGACCGCTATCCGAGATCAGAGCGATGAATTCTTTTTGTTCGACGATGCCGCTTTCGAGCGCGGCGAATCCCTGTGGCGTGTTTCCGTTCCCGCCGTCAGCGGGCTGCTTAGACTTCCCGGAAAGCAATTGATCGAATGGAATGGCGGGCAGCGCTGGTTTAGAACGGCCGCTGATCCTAAACTCATTCGCGACGTTGCGGCGCGCGCATCGGGCCATGCCACGCTGATGCGCGGCGCTGACAAGAGCCCGGGGGTGTTCTCGCCGTTGAGCGAGGTCCTGATGCGCGTGCATCAGCGGCTTAAAGCTGCGTTCGACCCGGATCACATTTTCAATCCTGGCCGCTTGTACGTGGGTCTATAAACAATGCACGCGCAACTGAGTCCCGAATTCAGCGCTACGCCTGAGGGAGAAGAAGCGGCCGGCATTTTGCGCAAGTGCGTGCATTGCGGTTTTTGTAACGCTACGTGTCCGACCTATCAACTGCTAGGCGATGAGCTCGACGGCCCGCGCGGGCGGATTTATCTGATCAAGCAGGTGCTCGAAGGCAGGGAGGTGACGCGCAGCACCCAGGTACATTTGGATCGATGTCTGACCTGCCTCAATTGCGAGACCACTTGTCCGAGCGGCGTTAAGTATGGGCACTTGGTAGAGATCGGCCGGCAGATCGTCGAGACACGCGTAGTGCGCCCGCCCCTCGAGAGGCTCGTCCGCTGGTCGCTCAAGGAGGGGCTCACCTCGCGGCTGTTCGCACCCGCCATGCGTGCGGCGAGGATGCTGCGCCCGATTTTGCCCAAAGTCTTCAAGGATAAGATCGCCATGCAAGCGAGCCCTCTCTTGCCGCTTCCGTCGCCGAGCACGCGACCCCGCAAGATGCTGATGCTGGAAGGGTGCGTGCAGCCCGCTATGATGCCGAACATCGATCGAGCCACGCAGCGCGTGCTCGACAAGGCGGGTATCCAAATCGTGCGCGCGGCCGGCACGGCTTGTTGTGGTGCGCTGCGCATGCATTTGAGCGACTGCGAGGGCGCGCGTGCGCACATGCGGCGCAACCTTGATGCTTGGATTCCGTTGCTCGCGGCGGGCGATGTCGAAGCCATTATTTCCTCGGCTACTGCCTGCACGCTGTCGCTCAAGGACTATGGGCACGCGCTTGCGGACGATCCGGCGTATGCCGCAACGGCCGCCCGGGTCAGCGCGCTGGCTCGAGACTTGAGCGAATTGCTGCCGCAGCTGATACCCGCACTCCAGGGTCAGCTTCGCAGCAGCGATACAAAACGTTTGGTTTTTCACGCACCTTGCACTTTGCAGCATGGGCAGCGGCTGCGCGGCGGCGTGGAAAGCGGCTTGCGTGAGTTGGGTGCGGATATCACTTCGGCGTGCGAAGAGAGCCACTTGTGCTGCGGGTCGGCCGGCACCTATTCAGTGCTGCAGCCCGGCCTTGCGACGCAGTTGCGCGATCGGAAGCTGTCCAATCTGGCCAAACTCAATCCGGAATGCATCTTGTCCGCTAACGTCGGCTGCATTCAGCATCTGCAGTCCGGCACCACTACGAAGGTGATGCACTGGATTGAATGGTTGGACGGGGCACTCGTATAGATGGATGCTACCTCGCAAGCGTTGCTCGCGGCACAGCTCAAAGCAGAAGCCCTGTTCGCCGAGGTTCTCGACCGCGGGATGGTGAAGGCGGGAAAGCTCGAGAGCGAACTAACGGCTGAAATCCACGCCCTTGCCCAATCGCGCTTCGGATTGCGGCGGCACTGGCATAAGAGGATTGCCCGCTCCGGACCCAATACGCTGCTGACCTATCATGATGAATGCCAGGATCGGCGTATCACCGATGACGATATCGTCTATTTGGATTTCGGGCCGGTGTTCGAAGCCTGGGAGGCGGATTTCGGGCGCACGTACGTAATCGGAGCCGATCCGATAAAACACCGTCTTGCTGCGGACATTGCCGATGCCTTCCGGCGCGGCAAGGAATTCTATCGGCAGTCCCCCCACTTAACGGCGGGGCAGTTGTACGACTATGTAGCGGGACTGGCCGCGTCCTACGGCTGGGAGTTTGGCGCGGCCACGGCCGGACACTTGATCGGCCGCTTTCCGCACGAGCGCCAGCCAAAAGACCTTAAGCGCTTTTCCATCCGGCACGGGAATTCTATTTCGCTGCGCGAGCCGGACGAACGGGGCGCGGCTCGTCATTGGATTCTCGAAATTCACTTGATCGATCGAGCGCGCAGAATCGGCGGCTTTCTCGAAGAACTATTGACGGTCGATGCACGCGACGCGGATGTTTACTTGGCCGGATGATTCGACGCCCAGACGTAGGCGGCGACCGCCATTACTTCATCGCTGCTGAGCTGCGCGCCCCCCATCGCCGGCATGGGGGAGCGGTACTGCTTCGGCTGGGCAACACCCTGCGCAATGGTTCTCGCGATTCCAGCATAGCTGCCGTCACTCCACAGCCACTTGCCGCCGGTCAAATCAGGACCCAATGGCGAACCCTTCGCATCTGCGCCATGACACCCGGTGCAAGTCGCTCCGCCTTCCACGCCTTGGAAGACGCGATTGCCGCGCGCCACCATTGCCGGCGTGGTACCGGGCGGCGCGGTGAGGCGGCTCGTATCAGCGCCGGCATCGGGATGCGTACCCTCCGGCGGCTGGACCACCGACGCCGCGAAGCTTCCCGCAGCGGCTGTGTTGCTTGGGCAGGGCACCGCCCTTGCCTTCGAGGCGTCTGCACCGCCACGATAGACAATTCGATAAATACGCCCCGCTACATCGTCCGAGACATACAGTGCGCCATCGGGGCTGACTGCCACGCCGCTGGGACGATGTGCGGCTTTGGCGGGCGATTCGTCCGCTCCTGCAAATCCAACCGCAAAAATCTCACAAGAGCCCGACGCTTTCTCACCGGCGAGCGCTTGATAGACGATGTTGTATCCGCCTTGCGCGTACGGAGCTCGATTCCAAGAGCCGTGAAAGGCGATGAAGAGTCCGTTCTGATAGCGAGCGGGAAATTGCTTTTGGTTGTACAGCGCCATGGCATTGGGTGCCCAGTGCGCCGGGAATACTCCTGCGGGACCGGTCTTCTGGGCGCACAGACCTGCGGCAGTTCCGTCCCCGCCGTACTCGGGCGCTAGTACCAGCGCCTGATGGAATGGATCGAAGTAGCACTTCGGCCAACCATAGTCGCCGTCTTTCTTAAGAACCAGCACCTCTTCGGATGGCAGCGTCGCTTCCTGGTCCGCTTCCTTGATGATGTTGGGCCAGTTGGTGTGCAGCTGGTCTCGACCGTGCTGCGTGACGAATATACGGCCGCTCGAGTCGATGGCAAATCCCTCTGCATTTCGTATGCCGGTGGCATAGCGCTCCTTGGGGGAAAAAGCCTGGCCGGTTTTCTTCGCGTCGTATTTCCAGATCCCGCCTCGTGTCGTAAGCTCCGTGCACGGCTCGACGCCCGGAGACTCGAGGGCGCGATTTTTTTCCTGACAGGAGTTGGTCTCGGTCGCAACGTCGATGTAGAGATCCCCGTTCGCATCGATCGCGAAGGGGTGCATGGGGTGATCGCCGCCCAGGGGCAATCCGTGCACGACGGTCTGGGACTTGGCCGCCGCAACGACCGAGATTTTGCTCAGTGGGTACTTGAGGATTTTGTCGTTCAACTCGGCGTAAAGCCAGTCGCCGTAAATGCCGATGCCCGTACCGCCGGCGCCGCCGCTTTGCGCCGTCTCGCCGAATCGTTCGATAAGATCGGCCTTGCCGCTGCCCTTCGTGTCCTTGAGCGCGACCAGGAATCCTCCGGCATGCGGCACATCGTTCCCGTAGTAGCGTCCCGACCAGGTATTGACGTAGACAGTACCGTCCGGTGAAACAACCAGGTGCCTCGCGTGACCGATGCGGTCGGCAAAAATTGTGGCGCAAAAGCCGGCCGGCAGCGTGAGACCGCTATCATCCGCACAAGAGCTGCCTTTTGCGGCGTCTGCCGCAAAGAGCTGAGCGCGCGGCGTCAGCAGGATCGCAACACAGGCGAGGGCGGCGGGACTGACATAACTCCTGAGAAGCATAGGAAGATCTCCCGACTTCGGCCGACCCAGGCGGAATTGTATCTCGCACTTTGCTTTGCAAGCAATCGTGGAGTTCCTGCTTTCGTGCGCGTAGCGTTGCGGGTCGTGGGGATTGTGCGAAAGTCGTAGGAGCCCTGTAGATGTGCTTGATTTTGATTGCGTGGCGCGTTGATGCCGCCTTCCCGTGCGTGATCGCCGCCAATCGCGATGAGTTGCATTCGCGGCAGACGGCCGCGGCACACTGGTGGCCATCGCATCCGGCCATACTTGCCGGTAAAGATCTGCAGGCGGGCGGCACCTGGCTGGGCATGACGCGCACGGGCCGCTTTGCCGCACTCACCAATTACCGCGATCCGGAGCAGCGGCGAGCGGACGCCCCAAGTCGCGGCGCCCTCGTCACTTCGATACTGGAATCGAACGCCACGATTCATCAGAATCTCGAGTACCTTCGCAAAGTCGGCACTGACTACAATTCCTTTAATTTGATTTTCTCCGATGGCAATCGCTTGGCCGTATTCGAAAGCGTGCTGGGTTCCGGGCGCGAGCTTGAGCCGGGCCTATACGGACTCTCTAATCACGTACTCGACACACCTTGGCCAAAAGTGCGGACCGCCAAGTCACGGTTATCGGATGCACTGGCGTTATTGGAGAATTCCGATGCCGCGCTAGCGCTGTTGCGCGATGAGGCGATTGCACACGATGATGAATTGCCGCGCACCGGGGTGAGCTTGGAATGGGAACGCCTGCTATCGAGTGCGTTCATACGCTCGCCCGACTACGGCACTCGTTGCTCGACTGTGGTGCGCATTGATCAGCGGCGCCGCGCATGGTTTGATGAGTGGACTTGGGATGTTCGGGGCTTGCCGGCCGGTTCGGCCAATTTTCAGTTCGAGCTGGAGTGAACGAATGTTCAAACCGCCATGAAGACGATTTTAATCACGGGTGCGGCGCAAGGCGTCGGCTTTGCGGCTGCTTCCCTGCTTGCAGCACGCGAATATCGCGTCATGCTGGTCGACATTCAATCCGTCGAGCAACAGGTGGCGCGACTGCGCGGCTTGGGTTTTCAGGTGCAAGGCATTTCTGGCGACGTCTCCTGCGAAGCGTTCGTGCAGCAGCTGGCTCAAGTAATCGCGAGCGACTTCGGTGCGATTGACGGGCTGGTGAACAACGCCGGCATCAGCCTCATCGTGCCTGCCGAGGAAACGACGTCCGCGCAATGGCAACGTGTCATGGCCGTTAATTTGTATGCGCCATTCCTGTTATGCCGTTATCTGGGAGCCCAGATGCTGCAGCGGCGACGGGGAAGCATCGTGAATGTGGCCTCAGTGGCGGGCCTTTCAGGCATCAGCCATCGTAGCGCCTATAACGCATCAAAACATGGGCTCGTGGGTCTGACGAAAACGCTGGCGGCCGAGTGGGGCGGCCGCGGTATCCGTGTCAATGCCGTGTGCCCCGGATGGATCAAAACCGAAATGGATATCGTGGACCAGGGCGGCGGTGCCTACACTGATACGGATATTACCGACCGGGTGCCGTTGGCGCGTTTCGCGCGCCCCCAGGATGTAACCGAGGCGATTGCCTTTCTCGTTGACTCGGATCGCAGTGGATTCATCAACGGAATCACTTTACCCGTGGATGGAGGTTGGATGGCCGACGCCAGCTGGACCAGCCTAAGACTGCGTACTCGACCTTGAGCGCGAAAAGCTGAAAACTCATGTGGCTGCGAACCACAACGCCGACTCAACGGCGCGCGCTGCTGGCGGCCTACGCCGGCTACGGGCTCGACGGCTTTGATTTCATGATCTATAGCTTCATTATTCCCAGCCTGCTTAGTGAGTGGGGCATAGCTAAAGCGCAAGCCGGGTACATCGCGAGCGGGGCGCTCGTCACTTCGGCCATCGGTGGATGGGCGGCGGGCGTGCTCGCCGATCGCTTCGGCCGGGCGCGAATATTGCAACTGACGGTATTGTGGTTTGCGGCCTTCACATTCTTGAGCGGCTTTACGCACTCCTTCGGCCAGCTTTTTTTCACGCGAGCGATGCAGGGATTCGGGTTCGGCGGTGAATGGGCCGTCGGATCCGTATTGGTTGCCGAGATCATTGAGGCGCGCGATCGCGGCAAAGCGAGCGGCCTGGTGCAAAGCAGCTGGTCGGTGGGTTGGGCCGCTGCTGCGTTGGCCTTCTGGGCCGTCAGTTCGCTGGCGCCGCCGAACATGGCGTGGAAGATCGTGTTTTGGCTGGGCATTCTTCCGGCATTGCTGGTGGTCTATATCCGCCGCAATGTGCCTGAGCCCGCGATCTATCTTGAGACCCGCGCGAGACTTGCCACCAGCCGCAAAAATTCAGCCGCGCAAGCCGGATTCTTGGATATTTTCCGTCCGCCGCTTCTGGCCACGACCATATTGGCCACGTTGCTGTCCACTGGAATGCTGGGTGCCTACTACTCGGTCACCACCTGGCTGCCGACTTTTCTGTCCAACGAGCGCCACCTCTCGGTCGGCGGCACGACAGGTTATTTGCTGATGGTGATCAGCGGCTCCTTGGCAGGGTACTTATTCAGTGCCTGGTTGACGGACACGATTGGCCGGCGCCTTGGATTTGTCATCTTCGCACTCTGCGCAACCGGGTTGATTGTCCTCTATACGCATATGCCGGTGGCAGGCAGCATGTTTCTTATAGGATTCCCATTGGGCTTCTTCGTGCTTGGAATTTTTTCTGGCATGGGAGCGTGTCTGGCCGAACTGTATCCGAGTAGCGTGCGCGGATCAGGTCAGGGATTCACCTATAGTTTCGGTCGCGGAATCGGCGGTTTCTGTCCTTCGCTGATCGGCGTGCTGAGTACGCGCTATTCCTTGGGCGATGCGATCGCGGGTTTTACCGTGGCCGCCTATGCCGTGGTCATCCTGTGCGCCTGGGCCATCCCGGAAACCCGCGGCCGGGTGTTGATCGCCGACAGCGCCGAGTCATGATCCGCTGGGAATTTTGGATCGACCGGGGCGGCACCTTTACCGATGTCATCGGGCGCTCGCCTGCCGGCTTGCTGCATACCTTGAAGCTGCTATCGGAAAACCCATCACAGTATGCCGACGCCGCGGTGGAGGGCATCCGACGATTGCTGGGCCTCTCGCCGGGCGAACCCATCACCCCGAGAGAGGTGGCGTGCGTGAAGATGGGCACCACGGTGGCCACCAATGCCTTGTTGGAGCGCAAGGGCGAACGCACGCTGCTGGTCATCACGCGAGGATTTCGCGATGCCTTAAGAATCGCCACGCAAGCGCGGCCGCGCCTGTTCGACCGACACATCGTGCTGCCCGAAATGCTGTACGCGAGGGTCATTGAAGCGCAAGAACGAATCGGAGCGCACGGAGACATTGTCCAGCCCTTGGATGAGCAGGCCCTGCGCGCCCAGTTGACCCAAGCCTATGCCGAGGGCCTGCGCTGCTGCGCGATCGTTTTTCTTCATGGGTTTCGCTACGTGCATCATGAACGAATCGCAGCGGCGCTCGCCCAAGAGATCGGATTCACGCAAATTTCCGTCTCGCACCGCGTCAGCCCGCTGATGAAATTGGTGCCGCGCGGCGACACCACCGTGGTGGATGCCTACCTATCACCCATTCTCAAGCGCTATTGCGACAAGCTCGCCGAACTGATGCCGGGCGTGCCGGTGTTTTTCATGCAAAGCTCCGGCGGTTTGACCCGGGCGAATCGATTCAACGGCAAGGACGCGATACTGTCGGGCCCAGCGGGCGGTATCGTCGGCATGGTGCGCACCGCGCAGGCGTTGGGGCACAATAAATTAATCGGCTTTGATATGGGCGGCACCTCGACGGACGTCAGTCACTTTGCAGGCGAATATGAGCGCGCATTCGATACAGAAGTGGGCGGCGTTCGGGTTCGCGCCCCGATGATGAGCATCCACAGTATTGCGGCGGGCGGCGGTTCCATTATCCGCTTCGACGGCGCGCGCTTGCGAGTCGGTCCCGAATCGGCGGGGGCCAGTCCGGGCCCCGCCAGTTATCGAAGAAACGGTCCGCTCACCGTCACCGACGCCAATGTATTGCTGGGGCGCATTCAACCGGCCTACTTTCCGCGCGTCTTCGGGATTTCGGCAAACGAATCCTTGGACGGCGAGATCGTTGTTCGCCGGTTCGGCGAACTGGCGCAGCGGATGGGTGCCGCCGCCGGCCGGTTGCGCGCCCCCGAGGAGGTCGCCGCGGGCGCCCTGAAGATCGCCGTCAGCAGCATGGCAAATGCGGTCAAGCGCATCTCCGTCATGCGCGGGCATGATGTCAGCGGCTACACTCTGCAATGCTTCGGCGGTGCCGGCGGTCAGCATGCAAGCCTCGTGGCCGATGCATTGGGGATGACGCGCGTGTTCATTCACCCTCTGGCGGGCGTGCTGTCCGCGTATGGCATGGGACTAGCCGATCAGATTGCCATGCGGGAGGCTGCCGTGGAGCGCGAACTGAACGAGGCAGGCCTGGATGGGGCGGTGGCGACCGCATCGCGGCTGATCGAGGAAGCCGCCGCCGAGCTCCAAGAGCAGGGCTTGGCGGGCGAAGGACTCCGAAGCCTCGCGCGTATCCAGGTGCGCTACCAAGGTACGGACACCGCTTTGCCTTGTACGCTGCACTCGGACGTGCCGAGTTCTCAAGGGATAGCGCTGGTCCGGCAGGAGTTCGAGCGCAATTATCGGCGCCGCTTTGAGTTTGTACTGCCGCAGCAGTCGCTGATCATCGAAGCGGTGTCTGTGGAATGTATCGCAGCCGGGGCAGATTCGCCGGCCGTCGGTGCAACGGACGCAGCGAGCGCTTACGAGCCTGCCGCGGACGCGCAAATTTCCATGTATTGTTTGGCCGATACGCATGCCGCCGGCTGGCGCGATGCGCGGCTATATCGCGCCGAAGCGTTGCGTCCCGGTGCCCGCGTGGAGGGCCCCGCCATCCTCGCGGATCGCAATGCGACCACGGTGGTCGAGCCGGGGTGGGAGGCGCAGGCAGTTGCCGGCGGTTGCCTTGAACTGCGCCGCATTGAACGGCAAAGCGGCGAACGCGGCATGCACTCTCACGTCGATCCGATCGCATTGGAGCTGTTCAACAACATGTTCATGAATATCGCGGAACAAATGGGTCTGCGCCTGCAGAACACCGCCTATTCTGTGAATATCAAAGAACGCCTGGATTTTAGTTGCGCGCTGTTCGACGCCGGCGGCGCGCTGATCGCCAATGCTCCGCACATGCCGGTACATTTGGGTTCGATGAGCGAGTCGATCCGGACGGTCATTGATCGCAATCCGCAAATGCATAACGGCGATGTCTACGTGCTGAATGATCCGTATCACGGCGGCACGCATCTTCCGGATATCACTGTGGTTACGCCGGTCTATGTGGACCCGGCCGATTCGACCCCGAGTTTCTTCGTCGCCTCGCGCGGTCACCATGCCGATATCGGGGGTATCACGCCCGGATCGATGCCGCCCTTCTCTAAAGACATCAGCGAGGAGGGGGTGCTGATCGACAACTTCAAGCTGGTCGACGGAGGGACGCTGCACGATACGTCCATGCGCGAATTGCTCGGCAGCGGCGCTCATCCTTCGCGCAATCCGCTGCAAAATCTGGCCGACATGCGGGCGCAAATCGCCGCCAACGCCAAAGGAGCCGTGGAACTCAAAGGCTTAGTTGCACATTACGGCGCTGGCACCGTGGCCTCCTACATGCAGCATGTGCAGGACAATGCGGAAGAATCGGTGCGCCGCGTAATCACCTCGCTCAAGGATGGGCATTTCGTCCTGCCGCTCGATAATGGCGCGCGCATCGAGGTAGCCGTGCGCGTCGATACCGTTCAACGCAGTGCTTGCATCGACTTCACCGGCACCAGCGCTCAATTGGGCGATAACTTCAACGCGCCGCGCGCGGTCACCACGGCAGCCGTGCTCTACGTCTTCAGAACGCTGGTCAACGATGACATTCCGCTAAATGCCGGATGTTTGAAGCCCCTGCAAATAATTCTTCCGGAAGGCTGCATGCTTAACCCCCGGCCACCGGCTGCGGTGGTGGCCGGCAACGTCGAAACGTCGACGTGCGTGACCAACGCCTTGTACGGAGCCTTGGGTGCCATGGCTGCGAGCCAATGCACCATGAATAATTTTACCTTCGGCAATGGGCGCTACCAGTACTACGAGACCATCGCCGGAGGTTCCGGTGCCGGGCCGGAATTCAGCGGTACCAGCGTGGTCCAAACGCATATGACCAATTCTCGGCTCACGGATCCTGAGGTGTTGGAGTTCAGGTTCCCGGTGCGCCTCGATTCCTACGAGATTCGCGTAGGATCGGGGGGCGATGGACAATGGAAGGGCGGTGACGGGGGGATCAGGCGTATTCGCTTTTTGGAAGCCATGACCGCTTCTATTTTAAGCAACGGCCGAACGGTGGGCGCTTTCGGCATGGCGGGAGGGGAGGCAGGGGCCGTGGGCGAGAATTTCATTGAGCGTGCCGATGGCCGCATCGACAAGCTCAAGCATATTGGCCAAGCCGAGGTTCAGGTGAACGATGTCATGGTGATTTGTACCCCGGGCGGCGGCGGCTACGGAGCGAAGTGAATGTCACAAATTGAAATTGTCGAGGTCGGTCCCAGGGACGGACTGCAAAACGAATCGGTTCTGCTCAGCACCGAGCAGAAACTCGAGTTCATCCGCCGGGCGATCGAGAGCGGTGTTCGGCGAATCGAGGTGGCGAGCTTCGTTAGCCCCAAGCTGGTGCCGCAAATGGCCGACGCCGATGCGGTGGCCGCAGGGCTCACGCGGCGCGAGGACGTGACCTATATTGGCTTGGTGCTCAATAAGCGCGGCGCGTTGCGCGCCATCGAGGCTGGCCTTGGTGAACTAGGCGCGGTGTGCGCCGCTTCCGATGGATTTGCCCAGCGCAATCAGGGTCAAACATCGGATGAATCCTTAGGCATGTGCTGCGAAGTGGTGCGCTTGGCGCGTCAGGAGGGCCGGCGCGCTCAGATCACCATCTCCACCGCATTCGGTTGCCCATTCGATGGCGAGGTCGATCCCCAGCGGGTGGTGGAAATGGCAAAAACCGCGGCCGCGGCAGGCCCCGTGGAAGTCGCCATTGCCGACACCGTCGGGGTCGCCGCGCCACGTCAAGTGGCGGACCTGGTCGCGCGGGTAAAGGCTGCGATCGCACCGTTGCCGGTGCGAGTACATTTTCATAACACACGAAACACAGGTCTTGCCAATGTCTGGGCCGCGGTAAATGCCGGGGCGATAACAGTCGATGCATCATTGGGCGGCCTTGGCGGGTGTCCCTTTGCGCCCCGAGCCACCGGCAACGTGCCCACCGAAGATGTCATTTACATGCTGCAGCGGTCCGGATACCGCACCGGCCTCGATGTCGATAAGGCGATCGAGACTGTGGAGTGGCTTGCCCACGCAATGGGCCGAGAGTTGCCTGGCATGTTGAGCAGAGCCGGAAATTTTCCGGCGAAAGCTCAGCGCCGCTGATCCTTTGAATCATTTCGGATTCAAGCAGCGCTGGAATCGATTATCGACGCGGTGCGCATACCAATCAGTGGTCAGCTTGCGCTTGATTTTCGGACCGCCCAGTTGGATGCGAGGCACCGTGGCTCGGGGCAGCTCACTCCCTGCCATCTGATCGGCCAGTGCGAACACGCGCTGATACAGGGTGGTCTTTTCAAAACTCTTGGTTTTGCCCTCTGCCAAGGCGCTATGAATGGCACCTTCACTCAACTTAAGCCTTGCGGCGAGCGTGCGCAATGCCGCTTCGGTGGCGCCGGGCCTGTTCGCATCGCCGTCGTGCGGCAGTAATGCCCCGTCGGGGATCAGCGGGACTCCCGTGGCGATGGCGGCCGCATTTTGGAACGCGGCGTTGCGGCTGGCATATTGTCCGGCGTTGAAGTCCGCAAAACGGTACAGGTACTTATCGTACGGCGCACGGTAGTTGAGCAAGTGCGCGGTACCGAAATACACGCTGCCGCGGCGGGTGAAGAGCTCATCGGGTATGCTTGTCGTCACCGGATAGGGGTAAGGCGCGGCGGAAGAAAACTGCTCCGCGAAGTTCACGTTCACCTGCATGGGACCGCGCGTGCGTATTGGGTTTTTATCGGCGAACAGCGTGCGTCCCAGCGGCACCGACGCAATCAGATCCTCGTACACATCGCTCAAATCTTTTTCTGTTTTCGCCGCGTCGATGCGTTCGCCGTAGCTGCGGCCGTCCGCGGACTTGAGCTTGAGCACGCCGTTTACGAGGAGCAGGGGCACGTGAGCGCGCTCCGCCCGAGTATTGATTTCCTTGCGCGCGATGACGCCGAGGTCCGGTACCACCGGGTCGGTCCGAAAGCTTGATTCCTGTTCGATTACCGCTACCACTGCGCACACGTTTTCGCGGCTCGGCGTCACGGTGAGCACGGTGAAAGCGCTGTATATATCGCTGACCCAACCTGCTCGGTCTGTTACATAACGCGGCAGCGCGTGTTCAATCAGGGCGCGAGCATCGACTGGGTTCAACACAGGCGCCGCCGTTGGTTTCTCGCCCGCGCACCCGGCCAGCCACCACGCTGCCGCGAGCATGCAGATTGGCGACTTGATTGAATGCACGGTGGTGGCTAACGGCGAGCTGCTTCAATGAGAGCAGAGGTAGCGCTGTGGAACAAGTTTTTTAGAATATAAATCCAAGATTATCAGTGTCATACGCGCTACTCCTCAAAGATTACCTCGGTTGCATTCTGATGGCGCCATCAAGTCGGATGATCTCGCCGTTCAGCATGACATTCTCCAAAATATGCACGATCAGTGCAGCAAACTCATCGGGTTCTCCCAGGCGCTGCGGAAACGGTGTCTGCTTGCCGAGAGAGTCCTGGGCCTCCTGCGGCAAGCCCTTCATCATCGGCGTGGCGAACAGGCCCGGTGCCACCGTCATGACCCGAATGCCACTGGATGACAACTCGCGCGCCATCGGCAGCGTCAAGGCGACGATGCCGCCTTTGGAGGCTGAATAGGCGATCTGGCCGATCTGCCCGTCAAAGGCGGCAACCGAGGCCGTCATGACAATGACTCCCCGCTCGCCTTGCGCATTCGGAGCATTTGATTGCATAACGACGGCGGCAGACTTGGCGACTAATACCGTGCCGAGCAGATTGATTTCGAGCATCTTTCGAAACGAACTTCCAGTCATGGGACCGTGCCTGCCGACGAGGCGGCCCGGCGTGGCGATGCCGGCACAGTTGATGGCTGCAGTGATGCTGCCCATGGCCTCTTTCGCGCGGCGCACTGCCTCGTCCACGGCTGCTTCATCGCTCACGTCGGCTGCGATGAAGGTTGCCCGCTCCCCCAAATTTGCCGCCGCCGCGCTGCCTTGCCCCGCGCTCA
This sequence comes from Pseudomonadota bacterium, assembly GCA_030775645.1. Lineage (GTDB taxonomy): Bacteria > Pseudomonadota > Gammaproteobacteria > Steroidobacterales > Steroidobacteraceae > Bog-1198. The sequence goes on from JALYIT010000053.1 coordinate 32,845, forward strand.
AGTCAAAAATGGCGGCCTTGCCTCCACCGTGCACGATTCGGTTAGCCACGGCGAGCCCGAGGCCTGAAGCCCCGCCGGTGACGATGGCGTTGACGTCCTTCAATTGCATAGATGAATTCCTTCCAGTGTGGCGAGCGGATGCGTTGCCCCCGCCCATGGGTCGGTGAACATCTGCGCGACCTCGTCTTCGGTCACCTCGTCAATGTGTTGCGGGCGCCAAGCCGGGGCGTTGTCCTTGTCGATGATCATGGCGCGCACGCCCTCGATGAAGTCGCCTTGAATGAAGCATTGTCGCACCATGCCCAGTTCCATGCGCAAACACTGCGCCAAGGTCAGCGATCTGCCCCGCTTCAATTGTTCAAGCGTGACAGCCAGCATGGTAGGCGAGCGCGTGTTGATAAGATCCAAGGTTGATTTTGCCCATTCTAAGAACTGCGGACGGCTTTCTGCCTCCAGCGAAGCGAGTAACGCCGGGATGCTGGACGCCGCGAAATGCTCATCAATGGCAGGTCGGAATTGCGCGAGCGGCGCCACGGGCAATTCCTGACCGGCCAATTTTTGAATGAGTACCGCAATGGCGGCGCGATCCTCGCTGCGAGAATCCGGCCATACCAGGGCCTTGAGTTCAGGGTCCAGCGCATCCACGCCGGCGCGCGGCAAGTATGCATCGGCCAGCCCGACATACAATGCATCGGCCGCACGAATCTGCACGCCCGTCAGTGCGAGATAGGCTCCTAACGAGCCCTCCAGACGCGACAAAAAATAACTGGCACCTACATCTGGAAAGAATCCGATCGCTACTTCCGGCATCGCCATGCGGGTCCGCTCCCCAGCAAGCCGCATGCGCGAGCCTTGCGCGATACCCATCCCGCCGCCCATGACGATCCCGTCGATCAGTGCGATGTAGGGTTTCGGATAAGAATGCATCAGGTAATCCAACGGATATTCCGTCACGAAGAAATCGCGGTGCAGACTACCCGCGCTTTGGTAGCTCTCATAGATGGCGCGGATATCGCCGCCCGCACAAAAGGCTTTTTCGCCAGCCCCTCTGATGAGCACGGCGTTGATATTTGAATCGCACGCGAGTTGCTCGAGAGAAGAGCGCAGATCCTTGATCATTTCCAAGGAGAGCGCATTCAAGGCTGCGGGTCGGTTCAGGGTAATGAATCCGATTCGGTTCTGCACCTCGCAGAGGATCAAGTGTTCCGCCAATGAGGTTTACGCTTCTCCAAGAATGCCGTGACACCCTCGCGCTGGTCCTCTCCGTCGAACAAATCAACGAATCGCTCGCGTTCCAGCGCGAGCGCCGCGGTGCGCGGCGTGCCCTGCCGGGCTTGGTGAATCAGAGACTTGCTGTAAGTCACGGCGGCAGGGCTCAAAGTTGCCACCCGCTGGGCAAGCTCCAGCGCGGCTTGCCGTGCCTGACCGCGCGCCACGACTTGTTCGACCAGACCGATACGCAACGCAGTCTCCGCATTCACGCGTTCATTGGTCAAGATCATGCGTTTTGCCCAACCTTCCCCCACCAACCAAGGCAAAGTTTGGGTACCGCAGCCGCAGGGCAGCAACCCCACGGAAGCCTCGGGCAGCGCCATTTGCGCGTGCTCCTCGCAGATTCGCATGTCGCAGGCGAGCGCGCATTCCAGACCGCCGCCCATGGCGTAGCCGTTCATCGCGGCAATGAAGACGGGACGCGATTCCTGCAGAGCCTCAAAGGCGGTGCCGAACGCCTGTGCCATCAAGCGTGCGTGCTCCTTGTCACCGTCGGCAAACTCCTTCAAATCCGCGCCGGCGCTGAAGAACTTTTCGCCGTACCCGCTGATCACCGCGGCGCGTATTTGTAGATTCCCATTCAATTCACCGATCAGGGACTGCAGCTGCCGCAATCCTGTTTCAGTAAAGGTATTTGCAGACGGATTGTTCAACGTCACCAATGCGACGGGTCCGTCGATCGAGCAATCAATCATGGGAATCTCCGATTAAAGCTTGTGCTTGTACAAGTTGATGATGGCGGAGAAGTCCTGGCCGCCGGCGCCCTGCGCGCTGAACATCTGGTACAGCTGCTGCGCAAGGGCTCCCAATACGACGGGTTGCTTCGATAGTTTTGCCGCATCGAGGGCAAGTCCAAGGTCCTTGAGCATCAGTTCAGCACCGAAACCGCCGGTATAGCCGCGGGCGGCCGGCACGTTGTCCATTACGCCGGGATACGGATTGTAGGTATCGGAGCTCCAGCAGCGCCCGCTCGACGTATTGATGATGCCGGCCAAAACCTTGGCATCGATACCCAGCGCGGTCCCGAGATTCATCGCCTCGGATACGCCGATCATGCTGATGCCGAGCAGGAGGTTATTGCAGATTTTCGCGACTTGGCCCGTGCCGCTGTCACCGCAATGCACGATGTTTTTGCCCATCTGGCGCAGCACCGGCGCTATGTGCTCGAACACCTCCGAGCTGCCGCCCACCATGAAAGTCAGGGTACCCGCTTCGGCGCCTCCGGTGCCCCCCGATACCGGTGCGTCCGCCATCGGGTTGCCGCGCTCTGCCGCCAGCGCCGCCACTTCACGCGCGCTGTGCGGATCGATGGTGCTCGAGTCGATGAGCGTCACGCCGCGCGCGACGCCTGACAACACGCCTGCCTTGTCCAAATACACGGTCTTGACGTGCGGGGAGGAGGGCAGCATGGTGATGACCAATTCAGCATCGCCCGCGGCCCGAGCCGGTGAGGTGGCCGCGCTGGCCCCCGCCGACTTCAGCGCATCGACATTGCGTTGTACAACATCGTAAACCATCAGCGAATGGCCCGCTTTGAGCAGGTTGCGCGCCATGGGTGCGCCCATGTGGCCTAAGCCCACGAAGCCGATTTTCATTTCAAACTGATCGTCGTGTTCACCCCGCCCGATGTGTTGCTGTCATCGAACCAGCGCGAAATGACGGTTTTAGTTTGCGTGTAGAACTGAATCACCTGCTTGCCATAGGGACCTAGGTCGCCGAGTTTCGAGCCCCGCGAACCGGTGAAACTGAAGAAGGGCACAGGCACCGGGATCGGCACGTTGATGCCGATCTGGCCCACGTCGATTTCATTTTGAAATTTTCGCGCTGCCGCGCCGCTTTGCGTAAAGAGCCCAGTGCCGTTGCCGAAAGGATTATTGTTGATCAGCTCGATCGCCTCGTCCAAGGTCTGCACGTTGACGATGACCATGACCGGACCGAAGATTTCCGTGGTGTAGATTTTCATGGTCGGCGTGACGCCGGAAAATATCGTCGGCCCGATAAAATTCCCATTCTCGAAGCCGTTGACTTTGACGCCGCGGCCATCGAGTTCGAGCTTCGCCCCTTCCTTGATACCGTCCTCGAGCAAGCCTAAAATTCGCTGTTTGGCGGCACGCGATATCACAGGTCCCACGTCGGTACCTTTCTCGCTGCCCGCGTTCACTTTGAGCGTTTTCGCCTTGGCAACGATCTCGGGTATCCATCGTTGCGCCTCGCCGACCAATACCGTTACCGAGGTGGCCATGCAGCGCTGACCGGCGGCGCCGAAGGTGGCGCCCACCAAGGCATTCAAGGACTGCTCCTTATTGGCATCCGGCATGACGACGGCGTGATTTTTGGCGCCCATCATGGCCTGCACCCGCTTGCCGTGTTGCGTGCCCAAGTTGTAGACGTGCGTGCCCACGGCGGTCGAGCCGACGAAGGAAATGGCAACGATGTCCGGGTGGGTGCAAATCGCGTCCACCGCGCGTTTGCCGCCGTGAATGATATTGAGAACGCCGCGAGGCACGCCGGCTTCAAGCGCCAGCTCGGCGAGCAACATGGGAGTCAGCGGATCCTGTTCCGAGGGCTTGAGCACGAAGGTATTGCCGCAGACGATGGCCATCGGAAACATCCACAGCGGAATCATCGCCGGGAAATTAAAGGGCGTGATCCCGGCGCACACACCGATGGGTTGCCGGATCGTGTACGTATCCACGCCGCCGGCTACGTTTTCGGCGAATTCGCCCATCTGCAGGCTGCCGATGGAACAGGCATGTTCGACCACTTCGAGCCCGCGGAACACGTCTCCCTCGGCGTCGGCGACCGTTTTGCCTTGTTCGGCGCTCAGCGTCTGAGCGATGCGATTCATGTGCTCGCGAATCAGCGCCTGCAGCTTCAACATGACGCGGGCCCGTGCCGCCAGCGGCGTGTGCTTCCAAGTCTTGTAGGCTTCCTTGGCGGCGGCCACGGCCGCGTCGATTTCGGCGTCGGTGGCGAATGGCACATGCGCCAGCACTTCTTGTGTCGCTGGGTTGATGACGTCGTGCCATTCCGTGGTTTGGGACTCGACGAAGCTGCCATTGATCAGCAGCTTGACGGTGTCGGCGGCTTGACTCTTGAGTGCAGGATTGGGTGTCATGACGGAGCCTCGTTTAAGATTGCGGGCGTTCGAGCAATTCTCGGGCTATCACCAGCCGTTGAATCTCGTTCGTCCCCTCATAAATTTGCGTGATGCGCGCATCGCGGTAATATCGCTCGACTTCGTAGTCCGCTAGATAGCCGTAACCGCCGTGAATCTGAATGGCGTGGGAGCAGACCCGTTCCGCCATCTCCGAGGCATACAGTTTAGCCTGGCAGGCTTCCGAAAGGCAGGGCTCTCCGGCACTGCGCAGCCGGGCGGCGTGGTGGGTCAACAGACGCGCCGAATTGATCGATATGTGCATATCGGCCAACATGTCGCTGATGCTGCCGAATTTTGCGATGGGTTGGCCGAACTGCCGGCGGGTTTGCGCATAGGCCAGCGCCGCATCGAACGCCGCGCGCGCGATGCCGATGGCTTGCGCCGCGATACCGATGCGGCCTCCTTCCAAATTGGACAACGCAATCGATAATCCCTTGCCGCGAGGTCCAAGCAGAGCATCGCCGCCCACCTTGCAGTTTTCAAAGGTGATGGCGCAGGTGTCGGAAGCGCGGATGCCGAGCTTGTGTTCCGGACGCCCGGCCACAAACCCGGGCGTGTCGGTCGGTATGATGAAAGCGGAAATACCCTTTTTACCCTGTTCCGGGTCCGTGACCGCAAACACGATCGCGATCTTCGCCCGCTTGCCGTTGGTGATGAACTGTTTGGTGCCGTTCAACACCCAGCTGTCGCCTTCAAGGGTCGCGCGGGTCTTCAAGTTGTGCGCTTCGGATCCAGCCTGGGGTTCTGTCAAGCAAAAGCATCCAATCGAACGTCCGTGCGCCATGTCGGTGAGATAGCGCGTCTTCTGCTCTTTGGTCCCGTACTTGAGTATGGGACCGCAGCCTACCGAGCTATGTACGCTGACCAGCGTCGCGGTGGCAGCATCCCCCGCGGCGATTTCCTCAATTGCGAGTGAATAAGCGATGTAGTCGGTATAAGAACCTCCCCACTCATCGGGCACCATCATGCCGAGAAGTCCTAGCTCGCCAAGCTTGGCCACCGCCGAGTCGGCAATCCAGCCATTCTTTTCCCACTGGGCAGCATGCGGTTTCAATTCCTGGAGCGCAAAATCACGCGCGGTATCGCGGATCATGCATTGCTCATCGGTATAAGGATTCATAGCTGAGCTCTTCAAGGCAGCGGGGCCCGTATCGCGTAAACTATAAGGCGGACTTGTCCCTGCGGCGTGCCCAAAGCGGTCAAAATGCGTGAGCGAAAATGCAACAGTTGCCCAAGGCATTGAGCCGCTCCGTTGCGGCCGAAGCGCGGGCCGAGCCGGGCACCATTGCGATTTGCTTCGTTGCAGCAGCCCTCGAGAGCGTGCGGGCTCGGGGGCTCGATCCGGATGCGCTGCTCAAGCAAGTGGGCTTATCCCCGGGACTGCTGCTGTCCCCGCAGGCGCGAGTATCCGCCAAACATTACGGTGCATTGTGGCGCTTGGTCGCGATCAGCCTGGACGATGAGTTTTTCGCCCAGGACTCGCGGCGCATGAAGTGCGGCAGTTTTGCAATGATTTGCCATTCAGTGGTGGGTTGCAAAACGCTAGGCCAGGCGATGGATCGCAGCCTGCGCTTCTACGCGCTGTTCCTGGACGACATCTGCTGCAAGCTCGACACCGAGGGTGCCGAGGCGAGAATTACGCTGCATTCGCAGCAGGGCCCCGCGCGCGTGTTTGCGCACGAGGTGCTCCTAATGCTGCTTCACGGGGTGGCCTGTTGGCTGGTCGGGCGCCGGATCCCGATCAAGCGTGCACAGTTCGGCTACGATGAGCCGGCGCACAGCCACGAGTATCGGCTGATGTACAGCACTCACATAAGCTTCCAAGCGCCTTATACGGCTATCGTTTTCGATGCCGCAAATCTGTCGCTCCCAATCGTGCAGAACGATCGTACGGTGAAGGAGTTCCTACGCAATGCGCCGGAGAACATTTTGCTCAAGTATAAAAATGCCGGCAGCTTGGGCGCGCGCATCCGTCGGCGTTTGCGTCAGTCCTTGCCCGGCGAGCTACCCGAATTCGAAGCCTTGGCGGCAGAGATGAATATGACGCCCGCCACGTTGCGCCGGCGGCTGCACGAGGAAGGCACGTTCTATCAATCCATCAAAGACCAGCTGCGCCGGGACCTCGCCATCGGCTACCTCAGTCACACCAGGCGCAGCGCCATGGACATAGGACTGGAGCTGGGCTTCTCCGAGCGTAGCGCCTTTCACCGCGCCTTCAAAAAATGGACCGGCGCATCGCCCGGCGAATTCCGCCGCCGCTTGCAACCGTGAGCTTGCGCGTTGGTGTCCTACGTGTTGCAATTTCGCGCCCGAGTTTCGAGCAGTTCGGTCAGCTGCGGGAACCGGCCTTGCGTTTATAGTTTGGATATCGAACCGTAGGATCAACAGTGAGCAGCATCCGCGTCGATTTTTCCGGCAAAGTGATTGCAGTCACCGGCGCTTTTGGCGCATTGGGCTCCGCCGTTGCAGCCACGCTCGCCGGTTTTGGTGCGCAGGTGGCGCGGCTTGATCATGCGCCGGTTCCTCCGGCATCGGCGTCAGGACCACTATCGTTCGGCGGGATCGACTTGGCAGACGATGCGGCGGCCGCGTCGGCAATCGGAAAGATCGTTCTGGAGGCCGGCCGCCTGGACGGGCTGATCAATATTGCCGGCGGTTTTCGTTTCGAGACGCTAGAGCAAGCCACACTGGAAACCTGGGACTCCTTGTACCGATCTAACTTGCGCAGTGCGGTGGCCTGCTGCAAAGCCGTTTTGCCGCATCTGGTTAAATCGGGCAATGGCCGAATTATCAACATAGGCGCGATGGGGGCCATCAAGGCAAGCGCCGGTATGGGGGCCTATGCAGCCTCCAAGGCCGGCGTCTCGAAACTAACAGAGGCGCTCGCAGATGAATTCAAAGATCGAGGCGTAACTGTGAACGCATTGCTGCCGAGTACGATCGACACGCCGCGCAACCGATCGGATATGCCGAAGGCGGATTTCAGCCGATGGGTTGCCCCCATTGCGATCGGCGAAGTCATCGCCTTCCTGCTTTCTGATTCCGCCGGCGCTGTGACGGGGGCGTTGATTCCCGTCGTGGGGCGCGCTTGAGCGCCGCCGACCAGTCCGCCGGAGCGCGCCTCCGCGCAGCCGTTTCCGCAGAGAATCCTTTGCAAATGGTTGGCGCCATCAATGCTTTCACCGCGCGGATGGCCGCCGTGTGTGGGTTCAGGGCCATCTACTTGGCGGGCAGCGGCGTGGCGGCCAATTCCCTGGGGATACCGGATTTGGGCATCAGCACCATGGATGATGTGCTGATCGACATTCGTCGCATCACGGATGCGTGTCCCTTGCCCATGCTGGTCGATGCCGATACCGGCTGGGGCGGGGCATTTAATATCGCGCGAACTGTCAGGTCTTTCACGAAATTCGGTGCGGGCGGGATGCATATCGAGGACCAGGTGCAATCCAAGCGCTGCGGTCACCGGCCAGGCAAGGAGATCGTGTCGAAACAAGAAATGTTGGATCGGGTCAAAGCGGCGGTGGATGCGCGCACCGACGAAAAGTTCGTCATCATGGCGCGCACCGATGCGTTGGCCGTGGAGGGCATAGACAAGGCGCTTGATCGTGCCGTGGCCTGCGTCGAAGCCGGCGCCGACATGGTTTTCCCGGAGGCCATCACGGAGCTGGCGATGTACCGGCGCTTCAAGGATGCTGTGAAAGTGCCTATCCTTGCCAATATCACGGAATTTGGGCAAACGCCGCTCTACACACGAGATGAACTCGCGACGGTGGGCGTCGACATAGTGTTGCATTGCTGCTCGGCCTATCGGGCCATGAATGCCGCAGCCTTGAATACTTATCAGGCCATCCGCCGCGATGGGACGCAGAAGAACGTGCTGGCCACGATGCAAACGCGCGCTGATTTGTACAAGTACCTTGATTATTACGCCTACGAAGCGAAGCTCGATGAGCTGTTCGCCGAAGAAAAGGAAAAGCCATGAGCAGTTCCGACCCGCAAGCGCCGGGCACGTTCAAGCCAAAAAAATCCGTTGCCTTGTCGGGCGTAACGGCGGGCAATACTGCCTTGTGTACAGTCGGTAGAACCGGCAACGATTTGCACTATCGCGGCTACGATATTCTGGATATCGCCACGCAATGCGAGTTCGAGGAAATAGCCCACTTGCTGGTGCACGAAAAGCTGCCCAACAAAGTGCAGCTCGCGGCCTATAAAGCCAAACTCAAGGCGCTGCGCGTTCTGCCATCCGCTGTTATCACGGTGCTCGAACAGCTCCCCGCAAGCAGCCATCCCATGGACGTGCTGCGGACGGGCGTGTCGGCGCTTGGCTGCTTGACGCCTGAAGCGAACCTGCATAAAAACGACGCCGCACGCGACATCGCGGATCGATTGCTGGCCTGCTTAGGCTCCATGCTGTGCTATTGGTATCACTACGCCAAGGACGGCCGGCGTATCGAGGTGCAGAGCGACGATGACTCCATCGGTGCCCATTTTTTATACCTGCTGCATGGCCGTAAGCCCCAGCCCAGCTGGGTTCGCGCCATGCATACCTCGCTGAATTTATATGCCGAGCATGAGTTCAACGCTTCAACGTTTACGGCCAGAGTCATCGCAGGGACCGGTTCGGATATTTACTCGTGCATCGCCGGCGCCATCGGCGCCTTGCGGGGGCCGAAACACGGCGGCGCCAATGAAGTCGCATTCGAGATTCAAAATCGATACGACACACCAAATGCAGCCGAAGCTGACATTCGCAAGCGCGTCGCGACTAAAGAGGTGATCATCGGTTTTGGCCATCCTGTGTATACCGTTTCGGATCCCCGCAATCAGATCATCAAGGAAGTGTCGCGAAGCCTTGCCCGCGAGGCTGGCGATACGCTGGGGTTCGAAGTGGCCGAGAGAATCGAATCGGTGATGTGGGACAGCAAGAAAATGTTTCCGAACCTGGACTGGTTCTCGGCGGTGTCGTATCACGTGATGGGCATACCGACTGCGATGTTCACGCCGTTGTTCGTCATCAGCCGCACTTCCGGCTGGTCGGCGCATGTCATTGAGCAGCGCGAGGATGGGAAAATTATTCGTCCGAGCGCCAATTACTTTGGACCAGAAAACCTAACCTTTGTGCCACTTGCGGAGCGCCCTTAACCTCATGTCCCAAGATATCAAGTCCGCGCACAGACCGGCTCCCGATCAAGTTTTGGCCGACATCGCCGATTACGCCCTTAATTTTCAGGTCACCAGCCCACTGGCCTACGAGACGGCCGCTTATTGTTTGATGGATACGCTGGCCTGCGGCTTTCGGGCGCTCAAATACCCGGCGTGTACCAAGTTGATGGGCCCGGTGGTTCCGGGGGCAACCTTGAGCGGGGGAGCGCGGGTGCCGGGTACTGCCTACGAGCTCGATCCTATCGCCGCCGCTTTCAATATCGGCGCCATGATCCGCTGGCTGGATTTCAACGATACCTGGTTGGCGGCGGAATGGGGTCACCCTTCCGACAACTTGGGCGGCATTCTAGCCGTAGCGGATTATCTGTCGCGCTCTGGGAAGCGGGTGTTGGTGCGTGAGGTGCTGACCGGCATGATCAAGGCGCACGAAATACAAGGCGTTCTCGCCTTGGAGAACAGCTTCAACCGTGTCGGCTTGGACCATGTGCTGCTGGTTCGCGTCGCTTCGACCGCCGTGGTCACGGCCATGCTCGGCGGTTCGCGCGAGCAGATTATCAACGCGGTTTCCAATGCCTGGGTCGACGGTGGCGCATTGCGAACCTACCGGCATGCGCCGAATACCGGCTCGCGCAAGAGCTGGGCGGCCGGGGATGCCACCAGCCGCGCCGTGCGCCTCGCGTTATTCGCCCTCAAGGACGAGATGGGTTATCCCTCGGCGCTCACCGCTAAAGCCTGGGGTTTCCAAGACGTACTGCTCAAGGGCAAGCCGGTGGTGCTGCCCCAGCCCCTTGGCAGCTATGTGATGGAGAATGTGCTCTTCAAGATTTCGTTTCCCGCGGAGTTCCACGCGCAGACGGCGGTTGAAGCGGCCATGACGCTGCACCCGCAGATCGCCGCAAAACTCGACCAGATCGATCGAGTGGTCATCGAAACCCAGGAGCCCGGCGTGCGCATTATCGACAAGACGGGACCGCTCTCAAACCCGGCCGACCGCGATCATTGCATCCAATACATGGTTGCAATCCCGTTGCTGTTCGGCCGGCTGGAGGCATCCGACTACGAAGATAATGTGGCCCGCGACCCGCGGGTCGATGCGCTTCGGACCAAGATGCAGGTTAAGGAAAATGCGGCCTTCACTCAGGACTATTACTCTGCGGATAAACGCTACATCGGCAACGCCGTGCAGGTGTTCTTCAATGATGGGACCTCGAGCCCGAGAGTTGCGGTGGACTTTCCCATCGGGCACCGAAAGCGGCGCGCTGAAGGCATGCCGGTGTTGGTCAAAAAGTTCCAGGACAGCGTCGCCGCGCACTTTCCGCCCAAGCAAACGGAATCAATCCAGTCGATGTTTAGCGATCACCGCACGCTCGCCGCGATGCCGATCAGCGACTTTGTCGCTAAACTGGTGACCGCCTCTTAAAAAAATAACCGCTCTCAGCGCCGCATTATGACGAATTGCACTTGCCTAGGATGCGGGCAACTCTGGATAGTGGCGCTGATGAAAGATTCAAGCGGGTGAGAAGAACAAAAATGACGAATGAGCGCCGCCTCCTATCTGATCGACGGCGCCGAATGTGGTGGTCGGTACTGTACGGCAACTTCAACCCCCGGCGGCGGCGGTCGGCGCGGCGCCTGGATGAGCCTCGATTCCATCCCGTTGACTGGCATTCATCGCATTTGTTGGCGGTGTCCATCGGTATTTTGCTGCTGAGTGCCTCGGATGCATTCCTGACCGCAATCTTGCTGCTGCACGGGGCCGATGAAGTCAATCCCATCATGGCGGTGCTGTTCTACCGCAGCGTGGCCATCTTTGCTGCCCTCAAGATGGCGATGACGGGCGCCAGCATCGTAGTGATGGTGGTTCTCGGCCGCTACCGCTTCATGCGCCTAATCCGCGTCCAACATGTGCTGTACGCGGTGTTGATAATTTACGCAGGACTCATCGGCTACGAGATTTGGATGCTGAAGGGCGCAGGCGAGCTGTCCCTCTTGTAAACAGCTCAAGCGCCGTCACATTCCATATTGTGCCGCCTTCGGCTAAACTAGCGCGCTTGACGAAATGCACTGCGTCTGCCCATTCTATTGATTTAATTGAGGTTTTTCGCCCTCCTTCTCGCTCATGAGCCAATCACTTGCCGATCAATTAGCCACCACGGCGCTCTCCGGGGGAAACGCCGGGTTCATTGAAGATCTCTACGAACAGTTTTTGCGCGATCCCACCAGTGTGGAGACCGCGTGGCGCGAATATTTCGCCCAGTTGCGCGGCGGGGGCGGCGAGGTCGCGCATGGTCCCATCCGCGAGCGTCTGTTGGCGCGCCTTCAACACCCGACGGCTCCGGCCGCGGCGCGAGGCAGCAGCGAATCGGACGGGGCGAGCGCAAAACAGGGCGCGGTTTCCCGTCTCATCCAGGTTTACGCGAATCGCGGACATTTGATCGCGAAGTTGGACCCCCTAGGGTTGCAAGAGCGCGCAAAGCCCTATGTTCTTGACCTGGAGTATTTCGGCTTGTCCGAGGCCGATCTCGGTACCGAATTCTTCACCGGCAGCCGCAACAGTGCGATTGCGGAACGCACCACGCTCAAAAATATTCTCGCCGACCTTAAGTACATTTACACGGATACCATTGGCGCAGAGTTTGCCCACGTGTCGGACACCGACGAGCGCCTGTGGCTGCAGGACAGCTTTCAAGTTGGCCGCCTGCAGCGCCGTTTCAGTGTCGATGAAAAGAAAAACATCTTGTGGCAGCTGACGGCCGCCGAAGGTTTGGAGCGCTACTTGCACACCAAGTACGTGGGGCAGAAGCGCTTTTCACTGGAAGGCGGCGACAGCCTGATTCCATTGCTCGACTATTTGGTGCAAGAGGGCGGTAGAAGCGGCGTCGAGGAAACGATTATCGGCATGGCGCATCGCGGCCGACTGAATGTCTTGGTGAATCTGCTCGGCAAGTCGCCGAAAGATCTTTTTAGCGAATTCGAGGGTCAGTATGATCTCGCCAAACTGCGCGGCTCGGGCGACGTCAAATACCACAAGGGGTTTTCCGCCGACCTGAAGACCAGCTTCGGCAACGTGCACGTTGCTTTGGCGTTTAACCCGTCGCATTTGGAAGTGGTGAATGCCGTTGTCGAAGGATCCGCGCGTGCGCGTCAAGAGCGGCGCGGCGATGCCTCGGGCGACAAGGTGCTGCCGGTGCAGATCCATGGCGACGCTGCTTTTGCCGGGCAAGGCGTGATCATGGAGACGTTGCAGCTTTCGCAGGCGCGGGGTTTTTATACCGGCGGCACCGTGCACATCATCATCAACAACCAGGTCGGCTTCACGACCAGCGATCCGCGCGATGCGCGTTCGACGCTGTATTGCTCCGATGTCGCAAAGATGATTGAAGCACCCATTCTTCACGTCAATGCCGACGATCCCGAGGCGGTTTGTTTCGTCACGCGCTTCGCGCTCGAATACCGCATGAAATTTCACAAGGATGTGGTCATTGATCTCGTGTGCTACCGGCGGCATGGGCACAATGAAGCGGACGAACCGGCGGCCACCCAGCCGCTCATGTATCAAGTCATACGCAAGAAGCCGACCGTGCGGCAACTATATGCGGACAAGCTTGCCGCTGAGGCAGTGCTCAGTTCCGCAGACGCTGCCGCCATGATGGAGCAGTATCGCAACGGTCTGGATGAGGGCAAGCCTCAGGCGCGCGCGGCGTTAGGGCTCATCGGCAACCGCTACACCGTTGATTGGAGCGAGTACCTGGGTGCCGATTGGGAGCCGGTCAAAACCGGCGTCGATATGGGCCGCTTGCGGGTCTTGGGAAAAGCCATCACCACTTATCCGACAGATTGGAGTTTGCATCCTCGCGTGCGCGCCATCATGCAGTCGCGGGAAAAAATGATTAACGGCGATCTCGCATTGGATTGGGGCTGTGCCGAGAATCTCGCATACGCGAGCCTCGTTCAGGAGGGCTACCCGATTCGTCTCACCGGGCAAGATAGCGGTCGAGGTACCTTTTTCCATCGTCATGCGGTCCTGCACGATCAACTCACCGGACGCACCTACGTGCCGCTGCAGCATTTGGCCTCCCACCAGCCAAAGGTTACGGTGACGGACTCCGTGCTGTCGGAGGAAGCCGTCATGGGATTTGAATACGGCTTCTCAACCACGGAACCGCATTGCTTGACGATCTGGGAAGGACAATTCGGCGATTTCTGCAACGGTGCGCAAGTCATCATCGATCAATTCATCAGCTCGGGCGAGGCCAAATGGGGCCGGGTCTCGGGAATAACGCTTTTCCTGCCGCACGGCTATGAAGGTCAGGGGCCGGAGCATTCCTCGGCGCGGCTGGAGCGCTTCTTGCAGCTGTGCGCCGAATTCAACATGCAGGTGTGCGTCCCCTCGACCCCGGCGCAGATGTTTCACGTCTTGCGGCGGCAGATGCTGCGATCCTTGCGCAAGCCCCTGATCCTCATGACGCCGAAAAGCTTGCTGCGGCATCCCTTGTCGGTGTCGAGACTCGAGGAGCTATCCGGAAGCGGATTCCAAACCGTCATCGACGAAATCGACGACATTAAGCCTTCCGCAGTGACGCGCATCGTCTTCTGCAGCGGCAAAGTCTATTTCGATCTGCTCAAAGCGCGGCGCGAAGCGACGGCTGAATCGGTGGCGATTGTTCGAATCGAGCAGCTCTACCCATTTCCGTCGGAGGAATACGAGGCGGTGCTGCGCAAATACTCGAATGCGCGGGAGATTATCTGGTGCCAGGAAGAGCCGCAGAATCAGGGCAGCTGGTACCAGATTCGCCACCGGTTACAATCCAAGCTGAATGCGAATTACGAGCTTCTCTATGCCGGGCGCGCCGGCGCCGCCGCACCCGCTACCGGCATTGCAGCCCTGCATGAAGAGCAGCAGAGAAATTTGGTGACGGCGGCCCTGCAAGGCGTACCGCCGGAAGAGACTTCACGACTGTCGATTCGCATACCCGCCGCCGCAGCAGCTCAAACTAGGACAGGCTAAATGACTATCGAAGTTCGCGTGCCGCAGCTGCCGGAGTCGGTGGCTGACGCGACCCTTGTCGCTTGGCACAAAAAGCCCGGCGACAGCGTCGCGCGAGATGAGAATCTTGTCGACCTTGAAACCGACAAGGTGGTGCTCGAAGTGCCTGCTCCGGCGGCCGGAGTACTCAAGGAAATAAAATTGACCGATGGCATGACGGTCACCAGCGGCCAAGTGTTGGCCCTTATCGAGCAAGGGGCAGCAGCCGTCCCCGGTGCGAGCGCGCCCGCAACCCTGGAAGCGTCCAGTGGCGCAACAGTGCGGCCCAAGGACACCGTTGCGCAGGATGCGGCAGCGGAGGCCGCGAAACCCGAGGCATCCGGCGGCAAGCTGAGCCCCGCCGCCAAGCGCGTGGCCGAAGAGAATAAGGTCGATCCACGTACGGTTGCCGGCTCGGGCCGTGATGGCCGTGTATCGAAGTCCGATGTCGTGAACTATCTGTCCAGCAAGGACTCGGGGGCCGCGGCCGCGGCTGCGGCTGCGTCGGGCGTCGCCGCGAAGGCGCCGGCGCAATTCGTTCCCGCGCCTAGTGCGCGCAGCACGCGGGCCGAACAGCATGTGCCCATGACTCGCTTGCGCGCGCGCATTGCAGAACGCATGGTGCAGGCGCAGGCCACTCAAGCGCTGCTGACCTCGTTCAACGAAGTCGATTTGAAAGCGGTCAACGAGTTGCGGGCCCGCTACAAAGACCAGTTCGAAAAGCAATATGGCGTGAAGTTGGGTTTCATGTCCTTTTTCGCCAAGGCTTGTGTCGAAGCCTTGAAGAAATTTCCATCGGTCAACGCTTCGGTGGATGGCAACGACATTGTGTATCACGAGTATTTCGACATCGGGGTCGCGGTCTCGACTGACCGGGGGCTCATCGTTCCGGTCTTACGTGATGCCGATCAACTGAGCTTTGCGGACATCGAGAAATCCATCGCCAATTTTGCATCTCGCGCCCGCGCCGGCTCCATCACGATGGAGGAGCTCACCGGCGGTACATTCACCATCACCAACGGCGGGGTGTTCGGGTCGCTTCTGTCAACGCCCATCGTCAATTCGCCGCAGAGCGCGATATTGGGAATGCACAAGATTCAGGACCGCCCCGTAGTCATCGACGGTGCAGTTGTGGTGCGCCCGATGATGTACATCGCCTTGACCTATGACCATCGCATCATCGACGGGCGCGAGGCGGTGCAGTTCCTCGTGACCGTCAAGCAGTGCTTGGAGGATCCCGCGCGCATGGTGTTGCACATATGAGCGATGCATATGACGTGGTTGTCATTGGTGCGGGACCTGCGGGTTATCCGGCGGCGATTCGCGCGGCTCAGAACAAGCTGAAAGTCGCCTGCGTCGACGAATGGCAGAACACGGACGGCAGCTATGCTTTTGGCGGCACCTGCCTGAATGCGGGCTGCATCCCGTCCAAAGCCTTGTTGGAATCCTCGGAATTGTTTCAGCGTGCCAAAGATGAGTTCGCCATCCACGGCATCAAGGTGGGCGGACTTACCTTGGATCTTGAGACCATGCAGAAACGCCGAGCCTCAGTGGTCAAGACCATGACCAACGGCATCAATACGTTGTTAAAGGCCAACGGTGTCGTCGGGATTCAAGGTCACGGACGCTTGTTGGCCGGAAACAAGGTCTTGGTGAAGGGCGCCGATGGCACTGAAAAAACCCTCGAGGCAAAGCATGTCGTGCTTGCTTCCGGTTCGACCCCCATCCGTCTGCAATCCGTGCCGCACGATGGCAAATATATCGTTGATTCGTGGAACGCCTTGGAGTTCGATGCCGTGCCCGCGCGGCTCGGAGTCATCGGCGCCGGGGTCATCGGTCTTGAACTCGGCAGCGTCTGGCGCAGGCTGGGAAGCGAAGTAGTCGTGCTCGAAGCCCTGCAGCAATTCCTGCCGATGGTGGATCAGAGCATCGCAAAAGAGGCCATGCGGCATTTCAAGAAACAGGGCTTGGATCTTAAGTTGGGCGCCAAAGTGTCAAGCGCCGCGGTGTCGGGCAATGCCGTCGATGTCGTCTACACGGACGCGCAAGGCGAACATTCGTTGCAAGTTGACAAGCTGGTGGTTGCGGTCGGCCGTCGCCCGTTTACCGCGGATCTTCTGGCAAACGGCACCGGCGTGCAACTCGATGAGCGCGGATTCATCAAGGTCGACGAGCACTGCCGCACCGGTGCGACCAACGTCTGGGCGGTAGGTGATGTGGTGCGCGGTCCCATGCTGGCCCACAAGGGCAAGGAAGAGGGCGTCATGGTCGCCGACTTGATCGCGGGACACTATGGTGAGGTGAATTACAAGGTCATCCCGTCCGTGATCTACACAGCGCCTGAAATCGCGTGGGTGGGACAAACCGAAGAGCAAGTCAAGGCAAGCGGCCGCCCCTATAAAGTCGGCGCATTCCCGTTTGCCGCCAGCGGCCGTGCACGAGCGATGGAGCAAGCAGCGGGCATGGCAAAAATCGTGTCCGCCAAAGACGACGATGAGGTACTCGGCGTTCACGTGATCGGGCCGATGGCCGGCGAGTTGATCGGCGAGGCGGTGCTGGCGATGGAATATTCCGCGAGCACCGAAGACATCCAACGCACCATCCATGCGCATCCGACGTTGTCCGAAGCGATTCATGAAGCCGCCCTTGCCGTGGATAAAAAAGCCATCGATGGGTTGAATCGCTAACCCAGCGTTGTTTCTGTCACACATCTGCCGGCCTTATGTTGGGCTGATCAATTTCTAATTTGACGATGTCTGAACCGCACCCATCTGCGTGACGCAGCTCACGTCAGACCTATTGGCCTCGGCTTACCTTCCAGTCCTTCGATCTTCGTCGCTGGTTTGCGACGTTTGATCCGCACGACAAGGGATTAGGTGAAAATGCTACCAGGCCATCGTTTACTGCCGCTTGTTGTCTTGGCGCTACCGATTCTGCATGGTTGCGGTTCAAGCTCGCGGGGCAGCGAAAGCGGCACCGTCGCCACCGTGTCGATTGGCGGCGGCAACGCGACTCCCCCGGTCACGCCCCCAAAAGTAGGTCCCACCGGACCGGTCGCTCCCGGCAATGACAACAAGGTTTCCGCAACGGCCTCAGTGGACTCGATCAGCGTCGCGGTCGGTACAAGCCAAAACGTGGTCGTGACCTTCACCTCCAATGACGGCATGCCGATCACGGCTTTCTCGGCGTACGACAGTTCCGGCACGCTGCCCAAGGGTTGGAGCGCGCCCAGCCTTACGTGCGCGACGGTGGCGCCGGGCCGGGGTTGTGTCCTCGTTTTAAACTACGCGCCCGTCGCTGTCGAAAACCACACCCTCACTCTTTACTGTGTCTATGTGGACAATGCGGGATTGCCGCGGACCCCTGGTCCTTGCATGAGCTTCACGTATTCGGCCACCACGGCCAATAATGTGGTCGCATCCTTTTCACCCGTCGGCGAAATCGACGCAAGTATTGGCGGTAAACAACCGCTTATCGTCAACTTCACGACCGATGACGGCGCGGCCGCGACGGCTCTCACGTTAACCACGAGTCTCGGTACGCTGCCCTCCGGCTGGAGCAGCTCCGCGACCGGGCTATCTTGCGCGGCAGTCAGCACGGGAAGCGGCTGTCAGTTGCCGCTGCTCTTCTCGCCGACAGCCGCGGCCAACGGCACGCTCAGTTTGAACTACACCTATGTCGATAGCTCAGGTGCGGCCAGAACCGGAACGCTCAACGTGCCTTATGCGACAACGTCCAACGAGGTGGTGGTGGCCAGCTTTTCTCCAACCGGACAGGTCACTGCGGTTGAAAAAGGCGGGCAGCAAACGGTGGCCGTCACCTTTACCACCCTCGATGGTAAGAGCGCTTCGGCTTTGAGCTTGAGCACGAATTTGACCAAGTTGCCGGTCGGCTGGAGCAGTGCTGCCACATCGTTCAGCTGCAACAGCGTCAGCACGGGCAACGGCTGTCAGCTACAGCTCAGTTTCACACCAAAGACGCTAACCGCGGGTACGCTTACGCTGCGTTACTCCTACAACGATGCGAACGGCATACCTAATTTCGGTGTCTTGGAAATTCCCTACGCTGCAACCACCAGCGACAACGCGGTAGGCACGGCGTCTCCTTCGGGGAAGATCAGCGCCATGCTGGGATCGCCCGGGCAACCGGTTGCGGTGACCTTTACGACCGACGATAGCCGCTTCGGCACGGCCTTTCAGCTGACGAGCAGCCTCACCTCGCTACCCGCGGGCTGGAGCAGCAGCGCGAATGCATTTGGCTGCAGCGCATTCAGCACCGGAACCTCATGCCAGCTGGTGCTGACTTACGCCCCGACCGGAATGGACAACGGCACATTGACCTTGAGCTATGCGTACCTGAATAACGCAGGCGAATTGAAGAGTGGATCGGTCGGCATTCCGTACCAGACCACAACAAACGACAACGTCGTCGGCACCGCCAATCCGACCACGGTTGCGGCAGTGACAGGCACCAGCAATCCAGTGACCGTCACGTTTACCACCGACGACAGCAACTTCGCCAGCGGACTCACCGCCGACCTCTCGATGCTTCCGCTCGGCTGGAGCTCGACACCGATGTCCCTTAGCTGCGCCAGCGTCAGCGTCGGCACAGCCTGCCAAGCTTCGCTGACTTACGCGCCGACGGCGGCCGCCGCCGGAACCTTGTCGTTCGGGTTCAACTATGTGAACAGTGCGGGAACGACGAAATCAGGAACTGTTTCGATCCCGTACACCGCATCGCCGTAGGTTCCTCGCCTGAACTCATTTCTTGCGCCGTGCGCTGACGATGTTCGGCAATTGCGCGATGCGCGTCAGCACTTTGGACAGCTGCGGCAGGCCGGTGATCGAGATGTCGATACGCATGCGCGCAATATTCTCTCGCTTGTCAATGACTGTGGTCATGCCCTGAATGCTGATTTTTTCGTCCGCCAGCGCGGCGCTTACGTCGCGCACCAATCCGCGGCGATCAAAGGCCTGTACCTCGACCTCCACCGGAAATTCGCCGCGCTCCATTGCGCCCCACTCAACGGCCATCACCCGCGCCGGCATCCTGATGCTGAGGCGGGCTAGATTCGCGCAGTTTTGCGCGTGGATGCTGACGCCGCGGCCGACGGTGATATAGCCGACGATCGGTTCGGGAGGAACCGGTTTGCAGCAACGCGCATAGCTCGACAGCAAATCACCGAGCCCCTGCACTTTGACTTCGGGCGCGCGGGCGCCGGGCCGCGCCCGCTTAAGCTCGGGTTGCACTTCACGTGCATGCAGGAGCCGCTGAATGGCTCCCGCGACTTGCGCGCCACTGATTTCGCCCAGGCCCAACGCTTCGTGCAGCAACTCGGCGCTGTCCAATTCCAGCTCGCGCAGCAGTTCCGCCATAGGCGGGCTCTTGACACCGAGCCGCTGCAGCTCGCGGTCCAGCATGGCGCGGCCTTCGGTTTTGTTTTGCGCCTCGTTCTGTTTGCGAAACCAGGCGCGTACCTTGTTGCGATGGCGTGGGCTTGCGAGAAATCCCGATTGCGCAGAAAGCCAATCCCGGGACGGTTGCGGCGCCTTGGCGGTGATGATCTCGACCGTCTCGCTGTTCTTCAGCCGATAGTCGAGCGGCACCATGCGGCCATTGACTTTGGCGCCGCGCGTGCGATGCCCAAGATCGGTATGTACTTGGTAGGCAAAGTCGAGCGGTGTGCCGCCCACAGGCACATCGACTATTGCGCCCTTGGGGGAAATTACATAAATGCGATCCTGAAAAAGATCGACACGCACGCGATCGAGGAAATCCCGGCCGCCCTCCAAACCCTCGGCCGGCGCGGCCAATAGTGAGCGCAATTCGTTGATTTTGCGCTCGTAGGCCTGATTGCCGCGCCCCGTTTCCTTGTAGCGCCAGTGCGCAGCCATGCCCCGCTCGGAATCTGCGTGCATTTCAAAGGTGCGAATTTGGATCTCCACCGGTTCGTCGCCGGGTCCAATGACTGCCGTGTGAATCGAACGATACAGATTGTCCTTGGGCGTGGCGATGTAATCATCGAATTCGCCGGGTATGAACTTCCACAGCGAGTGCACGACCCCAAGCGCTGCGTAGCATTCTGCTATCGTCGAGACCAGCACTCGGGCAGCCCGGATATCCATCAGTTCATCGAAGGCCAGATGCTTTACCTGCATTTTGCGCCAGATGCTGAATATATGTTTGGGACGCCCGTCGATCCGGGCATCCACCCCGGCACTGCTCATTGCGTTCTGCAGCAGTGATTTCAACTCGTCGATGTAGCGCTCGCGCTCGGAGCGCCGGGTTTTCAGCG
This sequence comes from Pseudomonadota bacterium, assembly GCA_030775645.1. Lineage (GTDB taxonomy): Bacteria > Pseudomonadota > Gammaproteobacteria > Steroidobacterales > Steroidobacteraceae > Bog-1198. Next base: position 53,764 of record JALYIT010000053.1, read on the forward strand.
CCGCGGCAATATGTTTGTATTGCAGCGGCTCGAGATATCGAAACGCGAGGTCTTCCAGTTCCCATTTGACCTGCCAGACCCCTAAGCGATTGGCGAGCGGGGCATACACTTCGCGAGTTTCAACCGCGAGTTTGCGCTGCTGAGTGGTCCCGAGGCCCTTGGCGCTGCGCATTTTTTGCAGCTGCTCGGCCAGCCTTACCACGACCAGGCGCACATCGCCCACGACCGCGAGCAACATCTTGCGTAAAGCTTCCGCTTGGGCCGCTTCCAGCCCCCGCTCGGGGGTCCAATCGGCGGGCAGCCCGAAACGGCCCAGCTGACTCAAGGCGTGGGCGAGTCGACTGGCTTCTTCGCCGAAGAGTTTCACGGCGCTTTCGCGATCGAGGTAGCCGCCACCCAGGAGCGGTTGAATCATGGCCGCGATGACGACATCGTCATCGGCGTCCAGCGCATGTACGATCTCGGCGACATCCAACGCGGCGCTGCGCAACTGTTCGCCCTCGGGCGCCAGTTCCAGGGCGCGCAACAGTTCCATGCCGGCTAGCAATCGGCCGCTGGCATTCCGAGCGTTAGCGGTGGTTTCCATGGTGAGGCGATGACTGCGGGTGGGATAAGGGGCCTATTGCCGGTATCATACTAGGCGCCATGCCAGCGCCCACGACGAATCAAATTGAGCGGACTTAAAGTAGCGACTATTCGCGTGCTTGGGATCGATCCTGGATCGCAGCGCACCGGCTTCGGCGTTTTGGATGCCGCCGGGTCGCGCTTGACCTACATCGCCAGCGGCGTGATTCGCACCAGCCAAGTGGAATTCGCGGCCCGGCTTTGCGAAATTTTCCGCTGCATGCAGACCATTGTGGCGCAGTATCAGCCGCAGGAAATCGCCATCGAACGAGTGTTCGTAAATCGCAATCCCGACAGTGCCCTGAAACTGGGTCAGGCGCGCGGCGCTGCAATCTGCGGTACGGCGGATTCCAATGCTGGGGTCTTTGAGTATGCAACCCGCCAGATTAAGCAGGCCGTGGTCGGAACCGGAAACGCGGAGAAAGCCCAGGTCCAGCTCATGATGAGAAGCCTGCTGAAGCTCGACGGGCCGGTGCCGCCCGACGCGGCGGATGCGCTGGCCGCAGCCGTCTGTCATGCCCTTCGCGGCCGAGCGCTGCTGTTACAGGCGGCCTCAAGCGGATGATCGGTTTTCTCAAAGGCCGGCTGGCAATGAAGCAGCCGCCGCTGCTGTTGCTGGACGTCAACGGCGTGGGCTACGAGTTGGAAGCGCCCATGTCGACTTTTTATGGGTTGCCTGCTACCGGTGAGCCTGTCGCATTGTTCACGCATCTAGTGGTTCGCGAGGATGCGCACATCCTGTTCGGCTTCGGCACCGAGAGTGAGCGGCGTTTATTCCGTGGGCTGCTCAAGGTCTCAGGGGTCGGACCGAAGATCGCACTTGGAATACTATCCGGAGCGAGCGTTGAGGATTTTTTGCGTACCATCGAGGCTGAAGATGTGGCAATGCTGACGAGAATTCCGGGCATCGGACGCAAGACCGCGGAGCGGATCATTATTGAAATGCGCGACAGTGTGCAGAAGCTATCCACTCCCGCGCTGGCGGGCAACCCCTTGAGTCCAGGGCCAGCCCAGTCGCCCCAAAGCGAGGCCTACAGCGCGCTCATCGCGCTGGGCTACAAGCCGGCTGAAGTAAGCCGGCTGCTCAAGTCCACCGAAGAACCCGGTCTGTCGACCACAGAGATGATTCGACGTGCGCTCAGATCAGCTGTGAAAGCCTCTTAACATGGGCATAGAACAGGACCGCATCATCGCAGGTACCGGCGGCCGCGACGACGAGATGGTTGATCGGGCCGTGAGGCCGAAATCCCTCGCCGACTATGTTGGGCAACCCAACGTCAAAACACAGATGGATATTTTTATCCAGGCCGCTCGGCAGCGCGGCGAGGCCCTAGATCATGTCCTGATCTTCGGCCCTCCAGGTCTGGGTAAAACCACCCTTGCGCACATCATCGCCAATGAGTTGCAAGTGAATCTGCGTCAAACATCCGGACCGGTGCTCGAAAGAGCTGGCGATTTGGCGGCTCTGCTGACCAATCTTGAGCCCCGCGACGTATTGTTCGTCGATGAAATACACCGTTTGAGTCCCGTGGTTGAAGAAGTGCTGTATCCGGCGATGGAGGACTCGCAACTGGACCTGATGATCGGCGAGGGGCCCGGCGCCCGATCGATCAAGCTCGATCTTCCGCCCTTTACCTTGGTGGGCGCGACAACCCGCGCCGGCCTGCTGACATCGCCGCTGCGCGACCGATTTGGCATCGTGCAGCGCCTGGAGTTTTACTCCACCGAGGATTTGACCAAGATCGTGATCCGCAGCGCGTCGATTTTAAAGCTGAACCTGCAGCCTGACGGCGCGGATCGAATTGCAGAAAGGTCTCGCGGAACACCGCGCATTGCCAATCGGCTGCTGCGCAGGGTGCGCGATTTCGCCGAGGTCAAGGCATCCGGCCTGATTAGCGGCGAGGTCGCTCTGGCCGCGCTCGATATGCTGGAGGTCGATCCGCAAGGATTCGACATGCTGGACAGAAAATTGCTGCTGACGGTGATCGAGAAATTCGAGGGTGGACCGGTGGGGGTGGACAGTCTCGCGGCCGCCATGAGCGAGGAACGCGGCACCATCGAGGACGTCATCGAGCCGTTTCTCATACAGCAGGGATTTTTGATGCGCACTGCGCGCGGGCGTGTGGCGACTCGTGCGGCGTATGCGCATTTCGGCTTGGCTGCGCCTAGCATCGAGCGGGACCTGAATTTGCCATTGTTCAGAGACGCCCAATAGTGTCCTCGAGCTTGAGTTTTGCGCACGCCTATTCCGTATACTGGGAAGACACCGATGCCGGCGGTGTCGTCTACTACGCGAACTATCTGAAATTCATGGAACGCTGCCGAACCGATTGGCTGCGCGCTTTAGCGGTAGACCAGCAGCGATTGCGCGCGGAGCGGCAGGTGCAGTTTGCCGTGGTAAATGTGCAGGTAGATTTTTTGCGCCCCGCGGTGCTGCATGATGAAATTCTTGTTACTGCTGCACTTAAGCGGCTCGCCGGTGCCACAATACATTTCGAGCAAACGATTATGCGGGGCAATGAGCAATTGATCGATGCCACTGTGCGTGTCGCCTGCCTCGATTCGGCCACGCTGAAGCCGCGTGCCATCCCCAAAGATCTTTTCACGGAGTGGCGCGATGCCCAATGATTTGTCGGTTTGGACCCTGGTGCTCGATGCAAGCCCCATCGTGCAGGCGGTCGTGGCACTGCTGCTCGCAGCCTCGGTCGCCTCTTGGGCCGTTATCTTTCGCAAGGGCCAGGTGATCGGGCGTTCGCGCCGCCAGGCTGAAAAATTCGAGACCGCATTCTGGTCGGGCGGCGATCTGGCCACGCTGTATCGGAACATCGAAACCAAAGGGCGCGCCGGCACGGGGCTGCAGAGCATTTTCGAATCTGGGTTCGGCGAGTTCAGCCGGCTGCGTCAGCAGGGCGTACCGTCGGAGCAATTGTTGGAGGGCGCGCGGCGCGCGATGCGCGTGGCGCAGTTGCGCGAACTCGATCGTTTGGAGCAACACCTGGCCATGTTGGCGACGGTCGGCTCGACCAGCCCCTATGTGGGATTGTTCGGCACCGTGTGGGGCATCATGAGTGCATTTCACAACCTCGGCAACGTCCAACAGGCGACGTTAGCCGCCGTGGCTCCGGGGATTGCGGAGGCCCTGGTGACCACAGCCGTCGGTTTATTTGCGGCGATTCCGGCGGTGGTGGCTTATAACAGGCTTGCCGACCAGGTCAGCCGTTTGGAACTGAGATTCGATACGTTCATCGAAGAGTTTTCCACGATCTTGCAGCGCCACGGTTCGCCGCGGCCGCAGGCATAGCATGCCTGCACCGCAACGCCGTAGAAGATTGATGGCCGAGATCAATGTCGTGCCCTATATCGATGTCATGTTGGTTCTGTTGATCATATTCATGATCACGGCGCCGTTGTTGAAGGAAGGGGTCAAGGTTGATTTGCCGGACGCGGGTGCCAAACCCATCGATGCCGATTTCTTGGCGAAGCATGAGCCGCTCATCTTGACGATTGACTCGCGAGGCCGCTTGTTCATCAATTTCGGCCAGAACCAAGATCAGCCGGTGCTCGACTCGACGGTAAGTTCGCGCACGGCTGCCCTTTTGCGACGTGATCCGCAAACCCCCGTGCTGGTCAAGGCCGACACCTCTGTGCCCTATGGAACCGTTGTTCGGGCCATGGTCCTGCTGCAACGGGCGGGTGCGTCCAAAGTGGGGTTCCTAACCGACCCCGTTCGTACGGTGGCTCCTAACGGCGCGCGCTGATGTCGGCATTCCTTCGCGAACACTCGTGGCCGATTGCATTTTCCGTGGTGCTGCATGGGTTATTAGCCGCGGCACTGGCGGCTGCCGCGTTGATATCCATCCATCACACTCCGCCCAGCATGCAGCCCATACCCGTTGATGCCATTGTGATCGACTCTCAGGTATTGCATGCCGCACAGCGCACTTTGGCAGACCGCGCCGAGCAGGAAGCAGCGCGCTTGCGTGCGGCTGCCGAGGCGAAGGCCGCTGCCGAGGCGGCCGCGGCTAAAGCGGCGAATGAGAGCCAAGCCGAGGTGGAACAGCAAAAGGCCGATGAGTCGAAGGCCGCCGCTGCCGAGGCGGAGCGCGCGAGGCAGGCCGAAGCGATGCGGGCAAGCGAGGCGCAGAAGGCGATTGCGAAACACGCCGAGGATGCGAGGCGCATTGAGGACACCAAGCGTGCGGAAGATACCCGGCGGGCCGAGGAGGTCAAGCGTGCGGAAGATGCCAAGCGTGCGGCGGATGCGAAACTCGCCGAGGATGCGAAGCGCGCCGCCGATCTTAAGGCCAAAGCACAACGTGAGGCCGAGCTTCGCAGACAGCTCGCCGAGGAGGAACACGTCAGCGCGGTGGAGGCCAGCCCGGCGCGCGCGCAGTATATTGCGAGGCTCGCCAGCCGAATCCAAAATGCCTGGATTAAGCCGCCTTCAGCGCGCACCGGCCTCGATTGCATTGTAAACATTACACAAGTCGCCGGCGGTGAAGTCACCAGCGCGAAGGTAACTCAGTGCAATGGGGACGCAGCGGCCCGCCAATCAATCGAGAATGCGGTGTATCGTGCATCGCCATTACCGGCACCGCCAGACCCGGCGTTGTTCGAACGAAACCTTGTGATTCACTTTCATCCCGAAGAATAGCAGCCAATGAATAAGCACGTATGTCAGGTCCTTCTTGCCCTTGCCTTAGGTTTTCCGTGGCTGGCGCGGGCGGAGTTCGTGGTCGAGGTGACCAAGGGCCAGACCGAAGCCATCCCGATCGCCGTGGTGCCCTTCGCAGCCGCGGAACTTTCCGCCGCTTCATTCGATGTGGCGCAGTTGGTAAGCGATGATCTGGCGCGCAGCGGTCGGTTCAAGACCATGAATCGGAAGGACATGATCGAACAGCCGCACAATGGCGCGAACATTGGCTTCGATGATTGGCGCCGCCTTAACAACGACTATCTTGTAGTAGGGACCATGCAGCCGGACGCCACGGACCACTTCAATATCACTTACGAACTCTACAATGTGCTGACGAAGCAGCGCTTGCTGGGCTTTCAGATCAGTTCCAATCGCCCCGGTCTGCGATCCGCCGCGCATCAAATCGCCGATGCCGTATTTGAGAAAATCTTAGGTATCCGCGGTGCATTCTCCACACGCATCGCCTACATATCGGTGCTGGGACACTTGCCCAACAGGAATTATCAACTCATCGTGGCGGATGCCGATGGCGAAAATCCGCGGGTAGTCATGCAATCGCGCGAGCCTCTCATGTCGCCATCGTGGTCGCCCGACGGGCAGAGCCTTGCCTATGTATCTTTCGAAGACCGGCTGCCGTCGGTTTATGTGCAGACGTTGAAATCGGGCGAGCGGCGGCGGATTTCGGCGCACGCCGGTGTGAACCAAGCACCGGCATTCTCGCCCGATGGAAAAAAGCTGGCGCTGGTACTCTCGACGCGCGACGGCAATCTGGACGTTTATGTCATGGATTTGGCCAGCCAACAGCTGACGCGAATCACGGATGATCCGGGTATCGACACAGAACCCCAATGGTCCAAGGATGGCCAAAGTCTGTACTTCACCTCCGATCGTGCAGGGGGACCGCAAATATACAAAATCGGCATCAAGCCCGGAGACAAGCCGCGCCGTCTTACTTTCCAAGGCAGCTATAACGCACGTCCGCGCATCTCGCCGGACGAGTCGCAATTGGCGTTCGTGACGCAAGAAGAGGGCGCTTACCGCATCGCGACGATGGATCTTCGCGGCCGTGGCGATGTCCAAGTGCTGACCAGGGGACATTTCGACGTATCGCCGAGTTATGCCCCCAATGGCGCGGTGTTGATTTATGCGAGTCGCGATCGAGGTCGAGGCGTGCTGGCCTTGGTCAGTGCTGATGGCCGAGTCCAGCAGCGCTTAGTGTCGAGCGAAGGGGAGCTTCAAGAACCTGCGTGGGCTCCGTTCTGACAAACTATTACACAAACAGCCGCATGGTCGGTACCCTTGCGGATCATCGGAATACACTTTGGACGGAGAAATAAATGAAGCGAATAGTCTCGATCGCCTTGCTGATTGCCGGCGTTGCCCTGCTGGGAGGTTGCAAGAAGCATAACGTGAAGGAGCCGCCGGTTGCAGGCTCCCAAATCAGCGATTCTTCGAGCTCGACGGCCGGGGAAAATGCCTCGACCTCGACCAGCCCTTTGGGCGGGGATGCGGACAGCAGAGCGCGGGGGCTCGGCGAGGGGACCGGCGCGCTGGCTAGAAAGGTTATTTATTTCGATTTCGACAAGTCGGAAATCAAGCCGGAGTACGCCGACATCATCACGGTCGCGGCGAAAAATCTGACCTCCAATCCGAAGATGAAAATGAAGCTCGAAGGCAATACCGATCAGCGGGGTACACGTGAGTACAACATCGGTCTTGGAGAGCGGCGCGCTCAAGCCGTACGGCGCGCGCTGCTGCTGCAGGGGGTCGCGGAGTCGCAGGTAAGCACGGTGAGTTTCGGCTCTGAGCGGCCGGCGGCCGAGGGTGACGAGGAGGCGGCCTGGGCCAAGAACCGGCGAGTGGAAGTGGTCTATCTGCCGTGAAGAGGCACGTCGCGTTTACTTTGAGCGCGCTATGCCTTTCGGCGCTGAGCTTGAGCGGGTGTGCATCGACGCCGCCGGAAGAGGACCCGGTGCAGATCAAGTTGAAGGATCTGGACACCCGCCTTGCGCGCATCGAACGAGTCATGGCGAATCAGAGTTTGCTCGAATTCTCGAATCAGCTTGAATCGCTGCGTACCGACGTTCGCGCCTTACACAATGATGTCGATCAAATGAGCAACGCGTTGGAAGCTTCGCGCAAGCAACATCGCGACTTATACACAGATTTGGAGCTGCGATTGAGGACGCTTGAATCACGGGGCGGGGGCGCGGCGGGAGCCGCAGCGGCCGGCGCCACGGTTGCAGGGCCGCAGCTTTCGAGCGCGCAGGACGCGGCAAGCCCGAGCGGCGACGACAAGGCAAGCTACCAGGCAGCTTTTAATCTGCTCAAGGACGGCCAATACGACCGGGCCATCGCCGCGTTCCAGAAATTTCTCGCCGCTCATCCAGACAGCTCTCTGGCGGACAACGCGCAGTATTGGCTGGGCGAAGCATTCTATGTGAACAAGGCATACCCCGAGGCGTTGTCTGCATTTCAGCGCGTGACGGATAAATATCCTCAGTCGCGCAAACTTCCCGATGCGATGCTGAAGATCGGCTATTGCCGCTACGAGATGAAACAATTGGACTCCGCCCGGGAGGTGCTCACGCAAGTGGCTTCGCGCTACGCGGACACGCCGGCCGGCCGCCTTGCCCAACAACGTCTGGAGAAGATGGCGGCGGAGAAACATTGAGTGAGCGCCGGCAAGGCAGAGCGGTTGCGCGTCAACGAGATCTTTCACTCGCTGCAGGGCGAGGCCGATAGTGTCGGCTTTCCGACGGTGTTCGTGCGGCTCACCGGATGCCCTCTGCGTTGCCAGTACTGCGATACGGAATATGCCTTTCACGCCGGCGAATGGTTCGATGTAGACGACATCTTAGAGAAAGTAGGAAAGATCGGCGCGCCGTACGTATGCGTGACGGGCGGGGAACCGTTGGCGCAACCGAATTGCCTGAAACTGCTGACGCGATTGTGCGATGTGGGCTTTCGCGTGTCGCTGGAGACCAGCGGCGCTCTCGACGTCTCCGCGGTGGATACGCGCGTATCGCGCGTTATAGACGTGAAAACTCCGGGGTCCAACGAAGCGTCGCGCAACCGCATCGAGAATTTTCAGCATCTGACGCCGCTTGACCAACTGAAGTTCGTCATCTGTTCTCGCGACGACTACGTCTGGAGCAAGGCATTTTTGCAGCAACATGACTTGAGCGCCCGCTGCCGTCTCCTTTTCTCGCCTAGTTATGGTGAGCAGTCGTCCACGGCATTGGCCGAGTGGATATTGGAGGACCGCCTGCCGGTACGTTTTCAGCTTCAGCTTCACAAGATTCTGTGGGGCGACGTCCCCGGCAAGTGATGCGCGGCGGCAAGCGTGCCATCGTCTTGCTTTCGGGCGGCCTCGACTCGGCCACTGTGCTGGCCATCGCGCGCTCGCAGAATTACGAGTGCTATGCCCTTAGCGTCGCGTACGGTCAGCGGCATCACGCAGAACTTAACGCAGCTCTGAAGATCGCCAAGTTACTGGGCGCTCAAGACCATCGCACCATGCGCGTCGATCTTGCCGGCATAGGCGGATCTGCCCTCACGGATGCCAGCGTGGCGCTACCCGAAGCGCTCACGCCGGGAATTCCGGTGACCTATGTACCGGCACGCAACACGTTGTTTCTATCATTGGCGCTGGGCTGGGCCGAAGTGCTCGGCGCCGCTGATATCTTCGTTGGCGTCAATGCTGTCGACTATTCGGGCTACCCCGATTGCCGCCCCATCTTCATCGAAGCATTCGAAAAGTTGGCGATGGTGGCTACAAAAGCGGGCGTGGAGGGTGCGCGGTTCAACATTCATGCCCCGTTGATCCACATGTCGAAGGCGGACATTATCCGAGCGGGCGCCGAGCTCGGCGTGGATTTTGGAGCAACGGTGTCTTGCTATCAAGCGGACGCCGAGGGTAAGGCGTGCGGTGTATGCGATTCTTGCAGGCTGCGGTCGGCCGGTTTTGCCATGGCCAATGTCCCGGATCCGACGCCGTATCGCTAACTGTTTGGTCATGATCTACGGCTCAAGTTCGGCTATGATGCGCGCCTGCAAATGGGACGGTAGCTCAGTTGGTAGAGCAAGGCCCTTTTAAGGCTTTGGTCCTGGGTTCGAGTCCCAGCCGTCCCACCAATAAAAACAGTTACTTACCCGCACCCAGGCTCTCTATGCCCGCTTCCGACACATCTGACGAATTGCTGTTCCAGCCGTTTAAGCTGGGCCCTTACACGTTGCCGCACCGGATCGTCATGGCGCCACTGACGCGCTCGCGGGCACGTCAGCCAGGCAATGTGCCTACCCCGCTCAACGCGTGCTACTACGCGCAGCGCGCTGCGGCCGCCTTCATCGTCAGTGAGGCTACGCAGGTCTCCATGCAGGGCCAGGGCTACGCTTGGACGCCGGGCATTCACAGCCGCGAGCAGGTCGAGGGCTGGCGGCTGGTCACCGATGCCGTGCACCAGGCCGGCGGCAGGATCTACATGCAGCTTTGGCACGTCGGGCGCATATCCCATCCTGCATTGCAGCCGGACAATATGCTTCCGGTTGCGCCATCGGCGATCAAACCTGCCGGCCAGGCCTTTATCGAGAGTGAGAACGGTCAGGGCGAGCTCGTGCCGTTCGTTACGCCGCGAGCACTTCAAACCGAGGAGCTGCCTTATCTCGTCCAGCAGTATGTTCGCGGGGCGAGGAACGCTCTGCGCGCAGGCTTCGATGGTGTCGAGGTCCATGCCGCCAATGGCTATCTCCTGGATCAGTTCATCAATTCGCACACCAATCACCGCAAAGATCGCTATGGCGGTACGGTCGAGAATCGAGCCCGGCTGTTGGTCGAAGTGGTCGAGGCGGTCAGCGAAGTCTGGGGTCGGGACCGGGTCGGCGTGCGCCTCTCGCCGCTCGGTACATTCAATGACATGGGTGACGACGATCCCATGACCACGTTTGGTCAGATCGCCGCCACGCTGAGTTCCTCCCACCTCGCATACTTGCACATGGTCAATCCCGCGACGGCGGCGCTGGAGAAAGGTATCGAGCCCGACAGTCGTTGCTTGGCGATGGTCAATCTGATGCGCGAGAAATATCGCGGCACGCTGATTATCGCCGGCGGGTTCGATCACGACACGGCCGAGCAATGGCTGAAGCAGGGCAGGGCAGATCTGATCGCCTTCGGTCGCAAGTTTATTGCCAATCCCGATCTGCCGGAACGCTTACGGCTGCGCGCGCCCCTCAACCGGGACGATCCGGCCGCTTTTTACGGCGGTGGCGCGAAAGGCTACACCGACTATCCGAGCCTCGCTCAGGATCGCGGCGAGCTGCCGACACCTTGCGTCGATGAAACGTGGCGATAGCTTCGAACTCGCCGTGCTGAAGTGCTCAGACTGGTCAGGCTCGTCGGGCGCGCAGATAATTCGTTGCTTTCTCCACTTCCTGGCGCAGTTGCCGTTCGAGCTCGGATAGTTCAGCGGCGCTGCCGGCGCCTGCCGCAGCCTCGAGGCGCTCGGCGGCCTCGCTGGTCATGCGCGCGCGCATATTGGCGCTCGAACCCTTCAGTGTATGCGCCGCTCGTTTAACAGCCGCAAAATCGCCCCGTCCCAGTGCAACCTGAATATCGCGCAGAGTCGCGTCGCCGGAATCGATAAACACTTGCACCAGTTGCTGCGCGAAGTCCTTATCGCCGTCTGCGACCACCATCAGTTGTTCCCAATCGACAGGATCCTCCGACTGCAAAGCAGTGTGCCGGGATCGCAAAGACGGGTCCGCTGCAGACCCCTCGGGTGCGGGCCGCGCCAGGTGCCGCAGGATGACTCCGTCAAGCCGCGCTCGATCAATTGGTTTAGTCAGGTAATCATCCATACCGGCGTCGCGGCATTGCTGCTCCGTTCCTTTCATCGCATCTGCCGTCAGCGCGATGATTGGAATACGGCCTTTGCCCTGTTCGCGCCGGCGAATCTCGCGCGCAGCCTGATAGCCGTCCATGACCGGCATCTGGCAGTCCATCAAAATGAGATGATAACGCCCGCGCTCCCAAGCCTCGATGGCTTCCACACCATTGTTAACCACATCTACCTCAAATCCGATTCTCTTCAGTACGGCGCGAGCGACCTTCTGATTGACGAGATTGTCCTCCGCGAGCAGCAGCCGCTCAGTGCCGGAATGACTGACGCGCTGCGCCGTCACGATCGGTTGTGTGCGGCTGTGCCAGCGCTCGGCCTCTACCGACATTACGCGATTCAAGCAATCCCGCAGCTCACGGTGTGATACCGGTTTGAGAACGTAAGCAGCAAAACCCAGCGTGGCAAATTCCGTGGCCCCGCGCATTCCTTCTGCAGATGTCAACAATACGAGACGCGTCGCCTTGAATCGGTCGTCGGCCGTGATCCGCCGACCCAGCTCAAATCCATCGCACGAAGGCATCATGTAGTCGAGTATGGCCACCTCAAATGGCCGCTCTTGATTCAAGGACTCTTGCAGCGCGTGCATGGCGGCATCGGCATCATTGACGCATTCGACCCTCATGCCGAGCTGCATCAGCTGAAGGGTCAGCACCTTGCGGTTCGTGGCATTGTCATCGACGATCAGTGCCCGGCGGTTGGTGAGGGTTTGTGCATCGAAAACCGCGTGTGCAAGTTTGCGGCTGGATGTGCCAAATCGTGCGGTAAACCAGAAAAGCGACCCTGAGCCTTCGGTGCTGTCGACGCCGACTTCGCCTTGCATGAGTTCGGCCAGACGACGCACGATCGATAGTCCTAGACCTGTACCGCCGTAATGCCGGGTGGTCGATGCGTCTATTTGCGAAAACGGCTGAAATAGAGAATCTTTTCGTTCGCTTGGGATGCCGATTCCCGTGTCGCACACTTCGCAGCGGATCGAGCAACCTTTCTCATCCGCGGTTATAAGGCGGAGATTGATCGACACCTCGCCGCGGTGCGTAAATTTGACGGCGTTGCTGCCGAGATTCAGGAGGATCTGCCGCACGCGGCCGGGATCGCCCATAACGTAGTCCGGAAGCAGCGGATCGATGTGGGTGATCAATTCAAGACCCTTGCCATGCGCCTGGATCGCCAGCAGGTGTGCGACATCGTCGACGGTGCCGCGCAAGTCCATGTCGATGCACTCAAGGTCCAGCTTGCCTGCTTCTATTTTTGAGAAATCCAGAATGTCGTTGATGATATTGAGTAGCGCGCCGGCGCTGTCGCGGATCGTTTCAGTGAAGTCGCGCTGTCCTGGGTCGAGACGCGTATCCAGAAGCAGCTCGGTCATGCCGATGACGCCGTTCATCGGCGTGCGAATCTCGTGACTCATATTGGCAAGAAATTGAGACTTGGCTTGTGCTGCGGATTCGGCCCGATCCTTGGCCTTGAGCAACTCGCTGTTCGCCAACTCAAGATCTTTTGTGCGAAGAGCAACCTGTTCGCCGAGGATGGCTGCATGTCGGCGCAGCCGCCCGACACGTAATCGGTACAGGGCGCTCGCAGCGGCCAAGATAGCGACTGCGCAGAGCAAGAAAAACCACCACGTTTGATGGAAGTATGGTTTTAGCTTGAATTGAAGGCGCGCGCCTACGGTGTTCCAGGTGCCGTCGCTATTCGCCGCAATGACGTGGAAGGAATACGTGCCGGGCGGCAGCCTTGTGTAATAGGCCGTGCGGCGATTGCCCGCATCGATCCAATCCTTGTCGAAGCCTTCAAGCTGATATTTGAAATGGATGCGTTGCGGCACCAGCATACTGAGCGCGGTGTATTGAAACTCCCAGTGTTCGGGTCCCGGGCTTACCTCGGCATTTTCAATTGAAGGCAATGGTGCGCCGTCGACCGAGACCTGTTCGATGAGAACACGCGGCGGTTGGGTGTTCAATCGAAGGCGGCGGGGATCCACTCTGACGAGGCCGCGTTCGCTGGGGAACCACAGGAATCCGTCCGGTGTGCGGCAGCCGGCGGAGGTGTTGCCGCCATCGAACTCAGCGGTGCGCAAGCCGTCCGCTAAGCCATAAACATGAAATTCCGGCGCCGGCTCGCCATGGCTCGCCAACGCTTCGAGCGCGGCGCGCGATACCGACATCAATCCCTTATTCGTTGTCAGCCAGAGCCAATGCGTATCATCCTCGAGCACTTGCAGAATGGTCTCGCGGAGCGCACCGCCGAAGCGCGCCAACGAGATCAGTTTACCGTCGCGCCACAATGCCAGGCCATCGGCTGTGCCGAGCCAGACCACGCCGCGCTCATCCTCGTGGATTGCGATGACATATTCGCTTGGCAAACCATCGCCCATGCGCAAGTGCGTCGTCCCGTGCGCGTCGATTACGTAGAGCCCCTCGGTTTCGGTCGCCACCCACAGTCTGCCGGCGCTGTCCTCATGGATGAGGCGCACTGCGGTTCGCACTGACCCGAGCAGCAGTGTCTGCATTGGACTCACCTTTTCATGATCGATGAGGTCGAGGCCCTCGTTGGTGCCGACCCAAATGCGGCCCCGCCGATCTTCAACGAGGGCTTTCACGGTGTTCCCTGATAGACCATTTTGGCGGTTGAAGACTTTCATACCGTCTTTATTGATTCGGTAGACGCCTGCGCTTTCCGTGCCCACCCATAGCGCGTCGTCCCGGTCTTCCGCTATGGCGCGTACTTGAACGTTTTCATACCCGCGCGGACCCGCGATGTGATGAAAGCGCCCGTTGACATAACTGCTGAGCCCGCCGTTCGAACCCACCCATATACCGCCGCTCCTGCGCGGCGTCACGGTCCAGGTCAGGTTGCCCTGTAAGCCTTCGGGCACGCCAGCGGTCACGAACCGGGCATCGCGCAATCTCAGTAGCCCAGCGGAATAGCTGCCTACCCAAAGACTTCCCTCATCGTCCTCGAGTAGAGAGCGCAAATCGCTCGCCGCTAATTCACTGTTCGTGAGTGCCGCGAGTTGTCCATCGCGCCACCGCAGCAGCCCCTCGCCCTGGGTTGCAATCCACAGGTTGCCGTCCCGGTCTCGCGCTATCGCGCGAACGATGGTGCCCATGCGTCCGGGTCGGGCGACTAGGTCGAAGTGATCGCCCGAGCGCCGATACAATCCCCCGTTTGCAGTTCCCATCCACAAGGTGCCGTCGATGTCCTGGTGCATGGCGGTGACTGATTCCGCGCTTTCGGTATCCAGCGGTACGGCTTCAAAGCGACGGCCATCGAAGCGCTGCAGTGCACCGATCGTTCCAACCCAAAGCACTCCATCGCGATCCTCCAGCAGCGCCTGAATGTGGTTATCCTGCAGCCCGTTCGCTGCGCCGAAGGACAAGGTACGTGCGCCGTCGATTTCGAAAAGGCCCCTATCGGTGCCCACCCAAAGGCGCCCTTTAAGACCTTCCGCCATGGCCTGTACGGTTGCGTGCGCCAGACCCTCGCCCCCGGCCAGAGCCGCAAAGTGTCCCCCCTCATAGAAGGCCACTCCGTCTTTCGTTCCTATCCACATACGCCCGTTATGGTCGACAAAAAGCACGGAAATGTGCTTGTTCGGTACGGAAGCTTCGTTTTCATTGGTGAATACGGCGAACCGCACACCATCGAAGCGTGCGAGTCCTTCCTGAGTGCCTGCCCACAAATAGCCATCCGGCGTTCGAGCTATCGATTGGGCGGAGTTCTGCGGCAGCCCCTGCGAATTCTGCCAGTTGTCCAGTACGTACTGGCTCAGCTGCAGCGTCGGGTCCAATGCCCGGGCCGGCCCGCAGACGGTTGCAAGCAGCACCAGAAGCGCCATTGCGAAATGCCGGCTCGCGACCGAGCGTGGAGGTCTCGCTTTCAGCGCATTTTTGATGCGACGCGGATCTTCCTCACTTGGAATCTGGGCTGCCATGGGGCTCTTACTCTGTGACGGCGGCACGCTCACTTCCCGATTACCGCCGGGGCCAGTGTGCCGATAAAAACAAGCCATAAGGATGACGCTGTTATCATTTCCAAAGCGCGCACGGCGGACTCGCTGGTTCAAAATCCCAGCCAGAGCGAAACATAGAGGCCGCGCTGCGGTGGTTTTCCGGCAATGCTACCGAGATCAGCCCAAGCACCGATAAGCGTCACATTTTTAGACGGCGCCCACGCCAAAAAGATATCCTCCGCGCTGCCTTCGCGGAAGGCGGTCAGATTCCTGGGCTTGTCGCGATATTCAGCGCCCAGTAGTAGCCCGTCGTTCAGGAATACCGCCGCTGAGAATTCCGGTACAAAACGGAAACCGCGACCATCCGCGCCAAAGCCCAACAGCCCAAATTGATTGGCGCGCGTGCGCCTTAAAGTGGCATCGAGAATGACATTTCTCCCGTCCAGCAGGGCGAAGTACATTTTGGTTGCAGCAATGTACAAGTCCACGTCCTCGCCGCGCGCCGCGCCGACTGCACGCGGAACCTGTCCGAAATTCAGCGTTCGCTTCCACTGCGCACCGACCGCGATCTGCGGCAGAGCCTGATCCGGCGAAAAAATTGCGTCACCCAGCAATCGAACTTTGATGGCGGCTATGTCTTGTCCCAGCGTCATGCCATGCATGACCGAACCCGCATCGAGTCGTTGGCGCGCGAAAGAAACTTCGGCTCTGTTGTCAATACCGAAGCTGACCCCGGCGGTGCGCAGCGAAAAATCCTGCGTTGAGGCATAGCTCAGATAGCCGCTCGCACCGAATTGCTCGTCCGTTCCGAGCCCGCTGATCAGCGCCCAGGGTACCAAACCCCCGCCGGCGCTCCCCTCCACTTGCGCGATTGCACCAGTCCACGCTAATCGGTCTCCAGCCAAGGCGGGCGTTGCCGCAATCACTAGAACAAGCGATGCGAGCGCGATTGCCGATCGACCCAGTTCTGCCACGATTCCCGCCTGAGAAGAAGACCCAACAGGTTAGCCGCGCTGGCTAGCGATTATTGTGTCCGAGCGCACAGCGTTCGTTGAACCAGCTGTGCAAGGCTGCAAATATGAGTGTGCGCCCACCCCGATTGCTGTTGACAAGCTTGCTTTGCTGCGCAGCGCTTTCTTCTGCCGCGGGTACGACTCTTTACGCTCGGCTGGGAGGGCAGAGCGGGGTAGCCGCGATCGCGGATACGCTGATCGACCGTGCAGCGAATGACCCGGTAGCAGGGCGCAGCTTCGCGGGATCGAATTTGAATCGCATAAAAACACTGCTTGCAGAGCAGCTATGCGATTTGAGCGGCGGGCCTTGTCATTATTCGGGCGACCCGATGAAACAAGTTCACGGCGGACATCGCATTTCGGAAGCTGAGTTCAATCGGATGGTTGAGAGCCTGCAGGCCGTGTTAAAAGAACGGCATGTTGACTTGCGCAGTCGAAACCAGTTGTTGCGTCTGCTTGCTCCCATGAAGCGCGACATTGTGGAGCATGCGCAAATCACCGGTCAAACGAGAACACCCGGTCCATGAAATTAAAGCCACCGCGCTCGCCGTTTGCTTTGATTTTGCTTGCAGCGCTGGCTGCTTCGCTGAGCATGGCGGGTGTGGTGACCGTCGAAGTGAAGACCAAATCGGGTTCGAGTGCCGAGGACACCCTGATTATTTTAGACCCACTCGATACGACTGCGGCACCGAGCCATGAATCAGCGATAATCGACCAAATCAACAAGCGTTTCGCGCCTCGAGTCAGCGTGGTTCGAACGGGTACATCTGTTGCGTTCCCGAACAGCGATCACATCCGCCATCAGGTGTATTCATTTTCAGATCCCAAGCCATTTACGCTGAAACTTTATGCGGGCTCGCCAAAAGCCGACGTAGTGTTCGACAAGCCTGGGCTTGTGATACTGGGCTGCAATATCCACGACACCATGGTGGCCTTCGTCGGGATCGTCGATTCGCCCTATTTCGCGAAGATGTCGTCCACGGGTACCTCGATTTTGGATCTGCCGCCGGGGCGCTACCGCGTTCGCGTGTGGCATCCAAGCCTGGTAGCGCCATTGCCGCCCAGAGAGATCACCGTTTCCGCAGCGCCCGCGACATTGCCGTTGATGGTGGACCTGGATGCCACCCGCGACGTCCTGGCGCCCTGGCCCTGAGCTGAGAGAGTTTCGTGGCTATCCGGCCGAGGCATCCACGGCGAATAACTCTTTCTCAATGTCCTGGAACGCTTTGAATTCCAGTGCGTTGCCGCTGGGGTCAAGAAAAAACATCGTCGATTGCTCGCCCGTCTGGCCTTTGAATCGGGTGTAGGGCTCGACGATAAATGCAATGGCGTGGCTCTTTACCCGAGCTGCGAGATCAGCCCACAGTGCTGGACGCAGGACCACGCCACAATGAGGCACCGGCACTCCTTGCCCATCCACCGGGTTGTAGTGGCTCGTCAGTTTTCCAGAGGGCCCAAGTTGGGGGTTGAGGTGGCATACGAATTGATGGCCATAAAGATTAAAATCCACCCAGTGATCCGAGCTGCGGCCTTCCGTGCAACCCAGGACGCCCGTATAGAAACGCCGCGCCTCCTCAATATCGCGAACTTGTACGGCGATGTGAAAAGGCGTCAGCGGCTGATTCATGAGTGGCGGTTCCATAAGTCGGTGGAGGGACATTTTCCCACAGCTGGAAGAACGTATCGAGCCGCCCCCGGCCTAGGAGGCGTTGCCCTCGATCCACGTGCGGGTTACCTGCAAATCATCGTCCATAAGGGCAAGATTTGCACGGTAGCCCGGCGCGATTCGACCAAGCTCGCGATCGAGCCCGAGGAATGCCGCCGGATACTCGCTCGCCATTCGCGCGGCTTCAGCAAGATCCAAGCTCAGCAGCGCAACCGCGTTGCGTACGGCGGTGGCCATATCCAATCCCGTTCCGGCCAAAGTCCCGTTCTCATCGCGGCAGACCCCGTCCTTGACGTGAATCGTGCGTCCCTGCAGCACGAAGCTCGGCTCGGGCGAGCCGACGGGGGGCATTGCATCGGTGACCAGCATGAATCTGTCATGACGCTTGCAGCGCAGGGCAAGTTTTAGCATGACCGGGTCGACGTGGTGTCCATCGACGATGATGCCGCACCATGTATTTGGGTCGTAGAGCGCCGCGCCGACGATCCCAGGTTCGCGCGGCGCCAGCGGCGCCATGGCATTGAACAAATGCGTGAAGCCGCGAACGCCATGCGCGATCGCCGCCGTTGTCTGAGCGAAATTAGCGTCGCTGTGACCGGCAGAAATCAATATACCGCTGGCGGCAAGTTGCGCGATCATAACGGTCGTGGTCATCTCGGGCGCCAGAGTCAAAACGGTCCGACCGTCACGCAAACCGCACAACAATGATACAGCGCCGTTGTCCAATCGCCGCAGATGCTTCGGATCGTGCACCCCACGGCGCGCCCAGTTGAGGAATGGGCCTTCGATATGAATGCCAAGTACGCCGCTCATGTGCGTATCGAGCGCACCTTGCACCGCAGCGATTGCCTGCGAGATGGTATCGAGGTCATCGCTGATCAATGTCGGCAAAAAGCCTGTGGTGCCGAATCGCCGGTGAGCCGTGCCGATCGCCTGAATCGATTCTAGGCTGGGATTATCGTTGAAAAGTACCCCGCCGCCGCCATTCACTTGCACATCAATAAAGCCGGGCAACAGAATCTGCTGCTCGAGATCTTCGCGCATGGCGTCACGGCATCGGGGATCTGTGGGTGCCACCACGCCCTCGATGAATCCATCCGCGAGCAGCACTGTTGGGCCGCTCACGATTCGATCGCCGGCCAGGATCCGGCCGTTTACCAGGGCGGTTCGCACTAGACGGTCTCCGTGATCTTACACAGATGGGGCGGATTGTCAGGATCGAGACCTCTGCGCACTGCCAGCGTCGCGATCATGCGATAGGCGCTTTGAACCAGCAAAATCGGTGCGATTTCGGCAGCGGCGTCGATGCTCGGCAGCAACGTCACTCCCGGCAGACTCATTCCGGACGCAAAGGCGCCCGGCGCTCCGGCACCGGCAAGCAGGATTGGCACACCGCGCCGCGCCAGCTCCCGCGCCAGAACTTCGATTCCCGCCTGGGTGGCGTCGCGTTGCGCGATTAAAAGCGCGGGGAAAGCCTTGCCAAGCAGCGTGTACGGACCATGTCGCAGCTCCGCACTGCTGAACGCCTCGGCATGCATGCCGCAGGTTTCCTTGAATTTGAGAGCAATTTCCTGAGCAGCCCCGAGCCCCATCCCGCGGCCAACTACGTAAAGATTGCCAGCGGATAGCAGTGGCGGCAGCGCCGCAGACCAATCCAGTGCCCAACTTCTGTCCATCAGTTCCGGGAGTTCCTTGAGTACTGCGTTGAGCGTTGCCTGCTGGGTCCAAGAGGCGATGACGAGGGCAATCGCAGCCAGCGATGCAAGGTAGGATTTGGTCGCCGCGACACTGATTTCGGGACCCGCGTGCAAATCGACTGCCAAATCCGCTGCTGCAACCAATGGAGAGTCGGCGCTATTGCAAAGTGCCAGGATGGTGGCGCCCGAGGCCTTGGCCGATTTGACGGCTGCGAGCAGGTCAGGACTGCGGCCCGATTGGGAAATCGCAACGAAGAGGCATCCGCGCACATCTTGGGTGATGCCATAAACTGAGCTGATGGAGGGTGCGGCTGAGGCGGTCAATACTTGGGCGTGGGTCTCTATCAAGTACTTAGCATAGGTCGCTGCATGATCCGAACTGCCCCGTGCGCACGTAATGACGGCGCGGGGTTTCAGGCGGCGCAACGCTGCGCCAACACCAGCAATCGATTTCTCATCTTGCAATTGCGCGCGCACGGCGTTCGATGCTCCCGCGGCCTCTTCGAACATACGGGTGCGCTCCGCAGCCAGCGATCGGTCGAGGCTCATGTACTGAGCTCGGCGACGAAGTCGTAGGTGTCGCCGCGGTAGTAGGACTGCGAGAATTCGATTGCCCGGCCGTCAGGCAAGGATCCCAGACGCTCGACCAAAAGCCCGGCGTCTCCAGTTTTCGCCTTCAACAGATCGGCCTGATCGGATGTGATGAGCACGGCGCGCAAACGTTGCAGAGCACGCACCGGACGATGACCGGCGCGCTCCAATGCTTCGTACAGCGAGGCATCGACTGCATCCAGCGAAGGCAATGCCGTCGCAACGATGGTGGCGTATTCAAGCGCCATCGGCGCATCGTCGGCGTAGCGTATGCGGTTGAAGCGAAAGACCGGCGTGCCGGGACTTAGCCGCAAAGCCAGAGCCTCTTCGGGTGTGACGGTACCGGCCGCCCTTTTCAGCCACACACTTCGCGGCGTGCGCCCGCGCGCGCGCATATCTTCGGAGAAGGAGGTAAGCATCGCGAAGTTTTTGTCGACGCGCGCCGACACGAAGTTGCCGGCACCTTGCCGCCTCACCAGCAGTCCGTCAGCAACGAGCCCATCCAGCGCCTTGCGCACCGTGATACGTGACACTGCGAAATCCGCGGCCAAATCTCGTTCCGAGGGTAGGGCATCGTCAGGCCCCAAAATGCGGCTATCGATGGCCTTTCGCAGCACCCGCTGCAATTCCTGATACAGCGGCAAATTGCCTTGACCGTCCAGGGGACCGATTGCTTTCGCGAGCGATGACATAGGTGCGGATGGCTTATCTGTTGTGTGCTTAGTCATTTTTATAATACCAAACAAATACCACTATGAGAACAACAGACGGCTTTAAATCGTAATAACATGTTGATTTTACGTTTAAATTATTATCAATTGGTGTCTTTATTACACGGCACTAGCGGATTATCAAAATTGGTATTATATTGGGTTCTAATTGGTGTGGCATGAAAAGCCTCACCACGGGGGATGCGGCGGACTCTGAATGAAACTGCTGACAGGACAGGGAGCATCGATATGAATCGAATTGGGGATTTCCATATGAATCGGATCGCACTGGCGGTCAAGTCTGCACTCGGCATTGCACTGCTTGTGCCGCCGGCGCTGGTGTTCGCTGCGGCGCCTGATGATAACTCGCTCCAGGAGATCGTCGTCACAGGCATCCGCAAATCAGTCGAACTATCGCTGGAGGCCAAGCGCGATTCGACCGAACTGACCGAGGTCATTACCGCGGAAGACATCGGCAAGATGCCGGATAAGAACGTAGCCGACTCGTTGGCCCGCTTGCCGGGCGTCACTACCAGTGCTGCCGGCGCCAATGAGGGTGGTTTTGATGAAAACGACCGCGTCAGCATGCGCGGCACGAATCCCAGCTTGACGCAGACATTGATCAACGGTCACAGCGTGGCGGCCGGCGACTGGTTCGTGCTGGATCAGGTCCAAACTGTCGGGCGCAGCGTGAGCTACACTTTGCTGCCCTCGGAGATCGTCAGCAAGGTAGTGGTTGAAAAGAGTTCCAGCGCTTCCCTCGTCGAAGGCGGTGTGGCGGGCTCGATCGACATCATCACGCGCAAGCCGCTGAATTTTTCCAAGGAGTTCACTCTCGAAGCGTCGCTTGGCGCCGTTTACGCGGATCTTCCCTCCAAGGTCGACGGGCAATACAACGCGCTCGCGAACTTCAAGAACAATGCCGGCAATTTTGGCGTCATGCTTCAGCTATTTTCCGAATCACGTCATCTGCGCCGTGACGGCGTCGAAATCTTGGGGTACGACACGATTACGCCGGGCAGCGCAATTGCGACCGCGCATCCGGATCTATCCGGAGTGCAGTACCCAAGCTTGATTGGCGCTGCGTTTTTCACGCAAAAGCGTCAGCGCAACGGCGGTATGGTCGACGTCGAGTTCAAACCGACGGACGATCTTATTTTGGATCTGACGGGGTTTTCATCGAAGCTGACCGCCACCAACTACAACCGTAATTACTTGCTGTGGTCGACTCACTTCGTCAACTCCGGGGCCGGCCAGGCTCCGGACCCTGGCTACGTGGTCCGCAATAACACATTGACCAGCGCGACTTTCGCCCCCGTCGCGGGCACGTTCTACGGAGTCTACGATCAAATATCGCGGCCGGATGAAAGCGCCACGGCGAACTTCGTGAATCTCGATGCGACTTGGAATGTCAGCAGTGCGCTGAGCTTCTTCGGACAGGTCGGATATTCCTGGGGTGACGGCAAGACGCCGCATCAAGATGTATCCGAGACTTTGCCTGGGTTGGGCAGCGGCGCCGCCTATCAATTGAACGGCCTTGGGTCGGCTCCGAACTTCAATCTCGGCACCACCAACAACACGACGCCGACGCCGGGCGGCGTGCCGGTGAGCTTCGGCTGGATTTTCGGTGCCGCCGACATCGACATCAAAGACACGGAAAAGTGGGCGAAGCTCGACAGCAAGTACGAGATCGACAACAACGCCTGGAAGGATTTGAAATTTGGTGTGCGCTATGAGGCGCATGACCGGACATCCCCCACGGGAGTGGCGCAAGGCCCGCTCGCCCCCGGGATGAACCCCGCGAATTATCCGCAAGGGTTCTCGAATTATCCGTCGAACTTCAATACCTTCGGCGGCAATATCCCGACCGGGATCTGGTATTGGACCCCGGAGCAGCTCGCGGCATACAACAGTTCCACCAACGTCAATCGCGATCCGGTCAAGCGAGCGTATTATCAGTATCTGTTTGCGGTGCATGAAAAGAATTCCGCTGCCTACCTCCAGGCCGATTTCAAGGGCGACGGCTGGGCCGCGAACGTGGGTGTACGCTATGTCCATACGCAAGAAGACGCCATCAGCTACACGCAGGTGGATCCGACCACGCCCGGCGCAGTATTGACCTCGGCGTTCGGTCCGTTTGCGGGCATCGAAAGAGAGCACAACTACAACGACGTTTTGCCGAGCGCCAATTTGAAACTCGATGTGACTCACGATTTAGTGGCACGGTTCGCTGCCTCCGAGACCATGACACGCGCGGATTATTCCGCGCTCGCGGGTTTTACGAACCTCACGCCGCCGGGAGCGGTCGGTGGTGTCGGCAGCGGGTCGGGCGGCAACCCTGACTTGAAACCGATTCGCTCGAGCAACTTCGATGCAGGCCTCGAGTGGTATTTCGCAAAGCGCTCGCTGCTGTCGGCGACGGCCTTCTACATGGACCTGCGTAACTACATAGGGTACGGCTCGGAAATCAAGACTTACACCACGTTCAGCTCGCAATTCCCGAACGGTGCTCAAGTGCCTTACAACTTGACGGTTCCGGTCAACGCCAAAGGCCGAGTCGATGGCCTGGAATTTGCCTATCAGCAAGCGTTTACCGACAACTTGGGCTTTATTGGTAACTACACGTATGCGGACGGCAAGCAAATATCGCTGGTGCCGCCGGGCGGCGACAAACGTCTCGTCGGCACTTCGAAGAATACCTACAACGTGATTGGCTACTTCGAAAACTCGATGTTCAATGCTCGGGTGGCGTACACCTATCGTTCGGCGTTCTACAGCGGCTTGGACCGCAGCACGGCATTCTCGCAGGATGCCATTGGCACCCTGTCTGCAGCGCTGGGTTACACCATGAACGAACATTTCTCGATCACGTTCGATGCCATGAACTTGAACAACCCGACGCTCAAGTACTACGCCTTGAACACGACTCAGCCACGGGCCTTTTACAAGAACGGCTCGCAGTACTATTTGAACTTCCGTTTCAAGCTGTAGATCAGCCCGCTGGCACGAGGCATTCGGGTAGAGTGTGGATCGTGCGGAATGGCCTGAGTTTCAGACGACCTCGGGCGGCGGTGCAAACCGCCGTCCTCATTATTTCCTTCTCGTGGCCTCTGGCGGCGCACGGCGGCGTGATCCCGCTTCCGGCGGAGGTCAACCTCGGCAGCGGCTGGTTCAGAGTCGATTCCAGGGTGGTTATGCTCGTGCCGCCGGGCGATCGCGACGCAGAAGCGGCGGCACAGTACCTGGCTGAACTGTGGAGCCGAACCAATGGGCTCACTTTGCCGGTCCGCAGCCGCGCCGTGCGAACCGCTATCGCAACGATCGAGTTCCGACGCCGCAACGGCTTCGATCCGGAAGCCTATGGGATCGAGGTCACGCCGCGGCGGATCACTGTAACCGCGAGTTCCTCGGCGGGTCTGTACTACGGCGCAGTCACTCTCTGGCAGCTTCTGCCCCCGGGCAGCACCGCCCGGATCCCAGCCCAGACCATCCGCGACGCACCGAGCTTCGCCTGGCGCGGTCTGATGCTCGACTCCTCGAGGCACTATCAGTCGCCTGCTTTCATTCGCTCCATGATCGATTGGATGTCGTGGCACAAGCTCAACGTACTGCACTGGCACTTGACGGACGATCAGGGGTGGCGGCTGCAAATCCTAAAATATCCGCGCCTCACTACCATAGGTGCCTGGCGCGTCGAGCCGGACGGCTCGCGATACGGCGGCTTTTACACACAGGACGAGGTGCGAGACATCGTCCGCTTCGCCGCGACCCGTCATGTGCAAATCGTCCCGGAAATCGAAATGCCGGGCCATGCATCGGCGGTAATCGCCGCGTATCCTTCGCTCGGGTCGGCGAATGCGGCGCCCAGCGCGCCGGCGGCCGCCGTTTCCGCCAGTTGGGGAGTGCATAACCACCTGCTCAACGTGGAACCCGACACCTTTCGCTTTCTCGAGGACGTCCTCGCTGAAGTCATGGATCTTTTTCCCAGCAGCGCGATTCACATCGGCGGCGATGAAACGGTCAAGGACGAGTGGCGAAACTCACCCGAAGTCCAAGCGCGCAGCCGGCAGCTTAAGATCAGCGATCCCGAGGCACTGCAATCCTATTTCACGCAGAGCATCGGCCGCTACGTGGCGGCGCACGGACGGCGGATCATTGGATGGGACGAGATACTGCAGGCGGGTCTCGCGCGCGACGCCATCGTCATGTCCTGGCATGGTGTGGCCGGAGCCCACGCTGCGGCGGTAGCCGGCAACGATGCCATACTGGCGCCGTGGCCGACGCTGTACCTCGACAATCGGCAGAGCACACTCCCCACCGAACCGACTGGACGGCTGCAGCTGATCTCGCTGGAGGACGTGTACCGCTTCGAGCCGCGCGATGCGAGCTTGAGCGACAGCCAGCGACATCACGTGCTAGGCCTCGAGGCTGCCCTATGGAGCGAGCACATGCAGACCGAAGAGCGCGTGTTGTGGATGGCGCTGCCGCGCGCGGCGGCGCTCTCCGAAGTCGGCTGGTCGGCCGCATCACGTCGCCGCTGGCCGGATTTCCTCGAGCGGCTCGTATCCATGTTCGCCCGCTATCGGGCTTTCGGCTTGGATTACGCCGACAGCGTCTTCGCGCCGGCCGTACAGATCTCACGCGAAGCCGATTCTTTCTCCCTGGTGCTGTCGAATCAGGCAGGGAATGGGGATACCAGCTTCGGCGATATTCGCTATACGCTGGATGGCGCCGAGCCTTCAGGTCGATCCGCGCGCTACCGAGAACCGTTGAACATACCGGTCGGCAGCGAAGTTCGAGCTGCCGCCTTCGCCGGCTCCGAACAGGTATCGCGCACCCGGGTAATTCGCCTCGATGCCCAAGCGGCACGACGCCGCGACAATCGCGATCTGGAATTGTGCAGTAACGCGATCGGCCTGTTGCTGGAACCGGCCGGGACCACTCACTCGGTGGCCGTCGATATTATGAATCCTTGCTGGATCGATCGCGGCGCCGACTTGTCGGCCGGCCCTCGCATTGTTGCCGCTGTCGCTCGATTGCCCTTCAATTATGAAATCGGCGGGGATGCCGCCAAGATCCGGGTCGGCGACGCGCGCACGCCGGAGGGCGAACTCGAGATTCATGTCGATGGCTGTGACACGCCGGTACGCGGAGTGCTGCCGCTGGCGCCGGCCGCATCTGCCAGGGGCGTGGCGATTTTGCCGGCACTGCAACTACCGCGCCTTTCAGGGAGGCATGATCTGTGCCTGCGTTTCGCGCGGCCGCGGCTCGATCCTTTGTGGGCGCTCGACTGGTTCGAGCTCGGGGAGTAGACGGCACAATGTCGACCCTAACGATCTTGGCGCCTTTCGACGGCTGGTGCGCGCCTCTCGAGGAGGTGCCCGATCCCGTGTTTGCCGGTCGCATGCTCGGCGACGGCCTCGCCATTGATCCGACCAGCGGGGTTCTTGTGGCTCCCTGTGACGGGGAAGTCGTGACTCTGCCGCACACCGGCCACGCGGTATCAATTCGCAGCCCGCAAGGTATCGATGTGCTGATTCATATCGGCATCGACACCGTTCAACTCGGCGGCCGCGGATTTGAAGCACGAGTCAAACCGGGGGGCAAAGTTTGCGTGGGCGATGAACTCATCCGCTTCGATCTCGACGGCGTGGCCCGTGGTGCGAAGAGCTTGATGACGCCCATCGTCGTGACCTCCGATGGCATCAAGTTGCAGAATCGTCGCGCCCCGGGGCTCGTGAAGTCGGGCGACTTGCTGTTCGAGGTCAGCAGCGAAACGTCGCAACCAACCTCGCAGCAGTCAACCGAAGCAGCCGCTGCCTTCGAAGGTCATCGCGTGCTCATCGTCTCATTGCGCCAGGGGTTGCATGCCCGGCCGGCAGCATTGCTGGCGCGGCGCGCCAAAGCCTTTGGCGGCCAAATCTCCCTGGCCGCGCACGGCCGTGTCGCCGACGCTCGCAGTGTCGTTGCCATCATGGCCCTGGGAGTACGCCACGGCGATGAACTCACTCTGCGGGCCCGGGGCAGTGAGGCCGCACAGGCCGTGGCCGCCATCGTCGCGGGCCTCGAAGAAGCCATGCAGTTGGAGTCGACGCATGACGCGGCGCCGGCGCTAGCGCCGCGTAGAGACGAGCGCGCACCTCCGGTTGCCGAGCGTGCGCTGCGAGATGGCGAGCTGGCCGGCATTTGCGCGGTGCCTGGCTTTGCAGTCGGCCGGGCTGTGCGAATTGAACGCCGCGAGATCAAAGTCCCAGAGCAAGGATCGGGCACCGCGCGCGAAAGAGAGGAACTTGATCGAGCCAGAGCAAATGTGCGGCTCAGGTTGGAGCGCATCCGCCATGCCGGAGGCACCGCACGGCAGGAGATCATTGGTGCGCATCTTGAGTTTCTGGACGATCCGACACTGAATGAAAGTGCGCACCAACTCATTGCCATGGGCAAGAGCGCCGGCTTCGCCTGGCGCGATGCCATCAGGCGAGCGATCGGCGCGCTCGAAGCACTAGATGACTCGCGCTTGCGGGAACGCGCCGACGATCTATTGGATATGGAGGCGCATGTGCTGCTCGCCTTAGCGGGCGAGGCGCGGCCCATGCACCTGCCGCTGCCGGAACAAGCCATTCTTCTCGCCGACGACTTGCTGCCCTCCGAACTGACTGCACTCGACCGGCGGCGATTGGTCGCCATAGCCTTGAGCGGCGGCGGTGCGACCTCGCATGTCGCCATTCTGGCAGCCGCGATGGAGATACCCATGCTGATCGGTATTGGCGCCGACCTTCGCAAAGTTCCGGACGGGCAAATGCTCATTGTGAACGCCGATCGGAGTACCTTGTACAGCGCCCCCAGTGCGCAGGCTCTGGCCGCCGCACGATCGATGGTGGAGGCGCGGCTCGCGCGAAGTGCGGCTCTTCGAATGGCAGCGAGCCGAGAATGCCATTCACTTGATGGCACACGCATCGAGGTATTCGCGAACTTGGGGAATATTACAGACGCAATCGCTGCGGTTGCGAATGGCGCGGAAGGTTGCGGGCTGCTGCGGACGGAATTCCTTTTTATAGACCGGGAGGCGGCCCCATCCGAGGATGAGCAAGCGCAGGCGTACCAAACCATCGCCAATGCGCTGGCCGGCCGGCCGCTGATACTGCGGATGATGGATGTTGGCGGCGATAAACCGCTGCGCTACTTGCCGCTGCCGCCGGAGGCAAATCCGGCCCTGGGAATGCGCGGTGTACGAACCGCTATGCTATATCCTGACTTGATGCGCTCGCAGCTGCGAGCCGCGCTGCGTGTTAAGCCGTTCGGCATTGTGCGCCTGCTCATTCCGATGGTGACCGACCTGGCGGAAATAGTCGCGGTGCGGCGCGTGATCGATGAGATTGCGCGCGCGCTGAAGCTCGCGGAGCGCGTTGCTCTCGGTGCCATGATCGAAACTCCGAGCGCGGCATTGACGGCCGCGACGCTTATCCGCGCGGTCGATTTTCTGTCGATCGGCACCAACGACCTGACTCAATATACGCTCGCCATGGACCGCGGTCACTCGGAGCTGGCGCGTCGCACCGATGCCCTGCATCCGGCGGTGCTGCAGCTGATAGCGTCCGCCGGGACCGCCGCCGAGGAGGCCGGCAAGCCGGTGGCGGTCTGCGGCGGTGTGGCGGCCGATCGCACGGCGGTGCCGTTGCTGTTGGGCCTTGGCATTCGCGAACTCTCGGTCGTGCCGGCCGCAATCCCTGCGCTTAAGCGTCAGATTAGCGCATTGCGCATCGCGGACTGCCGAGAACTCGCTCAGCGCTGTCTCAAGTTGGGTTCCGCGACGGAGGTACGCAGCCTGGTCGAACAGGCAGTCGGAAACATGGGAGATGCCGGATGAAAGTTCGCTTTTCGGGATTCCAGCAGCTCGGCCGCGCATTGATGTTGCCCATCGCGGTGCTGCCCATCGCCGGTTTGCTGCTGCGTTTGGGTCAGCCGGACCTTTTAAACTGGACGGCGATGGCCGCGGCCGGCACTGCCATATTCTCCAATCTCGGTCTGTTGTTTGCGGTGGGTGT
This sequence comes from Pseudomonadota bacterium, assembly GCA_030775645.1. Lineage (GTDB taxonomy): Bacteria > Pseudomonadota > Gammaproteobacteria > Steroidobacterales > Steroidobacteraceae > Bog-1198. The sequence goes on from JALYIT010000053.1 coordinate 82,652, forward strand.
CGGAGTGGGACTCGCACGCGAGAATCATGGGGCCGCCGGGCTCGCGGCTCTCGTCGGCTTCGTGGTAACGATGAAAGCGGCGGAGACCGTGCTGCACGCGGCTTCCGGTTCACTGTCGAAGTTCAGCATTCCGGTCGGATTGCTGTCCGGCGTCATCGCCGGCGTCGGCTACAACCGATTCAGCAACATCGAACTGCCCAGTTACTTGAGCTTTTTTGGCGGGCGGCGCTTCGTGCCCATCATCAGCGGACTCATGGGATTGGTGTTGGGTGTGATCGTCGGATTTTCGTGGCCGTTTCTAGAGCACGGTATGGATGCAACCAGTCAGGCCATCTTAGGCGCCGGCTCTTTCGGCCTTTTCGCGTACGGACTCGTGAATCGCATCTTGATCGTCACCGGGCTGCACCACATTCTGAACAATTTCGCTTGGTTCATTGTCGGCGACTATCACGGTGCGACCGGCGATTTGAACCGCTTCTTTGCCGGCGATCCTACCGCCGGCGCATTCATGTCGGGATTCTTCCCGGTCATGATGTTCGGCTTGCCCGGCGCATGCCTCGCCATGTATCACACGGCGCGGCCAGAACGCCGCGCCGGCGTGGCAGGATTGCTGCTTTCCTTGGGTCTGACCTCGTTTCTCACCGGCGTCACGGAGCCGGTGGAATTCACTTTCATGTTTCTCGCCCCGGTGCTGTACGCGCTGCATGCGATAGCGACGGGTCTCGCCATGGTGTTGATGCATCTGTTCGGCGTACATCTTGGCTTCAGTTTTTCCGCGGGTCTTTTCGACTACATTCTGAATTTCACCCACGCCCAGCGTCCGCTGCTGTTGATTCCAATCGGTGCTGCCTATTTCTTGCTGTACTACACAGTGTTTCGCGTCTGCATCGTGCGATTGAATCTTTCGACGCCCGGCCGCGAGCTCGACGATGACGCGGCACAGTCCATTGCCCCCGTGGGCGCCGGCACCCGTGGCGTGTCCTTCGTGGTTGCGCTGGGCGGCGCCGGCAATCTCACCGAAGTGACAGCCTGCACCACACGATTGCGGCTGAGCGTCGTCGATAACCGCGCGATTGACGGATCCGCACTGACACGCCTAGGCTCACGTGGATTGCTGCGCTCCGGGTCGACCGGGTTGCAGGTGGTTCTCGGGCCCATCGCCGATCAGGTGGCCGGCGAGATCCGGGATGCCGTGAGAACCGCAGCCGGCACCGGTTCCGGACCTCAAGATGCTACCGCCATGCTGGCCGCCCTCGGCGGGCGCAAAAATGTGGGCGGCGTAGAGAGTTTCGCGGGTCGCGTAAGCTTGCGGATCATCAACTCCAAGCTCATCGATGAGCAGGCTCTGAAAACTCTTGGTGTCCACGGCGTTGCTTACGTCAGTGCAGGGTCAGTTCAATTGCTGACTCCAGGCAGCGCCGAAGATTGGGCGCAACTGCTGCGAGGATTGCTTGCCTAAAGCTGATCCGGAGGAAAAATGAGCGACACGGCCACTCTCTATAACCGATCGGCCGAGGAGTCCCTGCGCCCCCAGGCGCGGCGATCGGCTCTTCCGCCCACTGTGCGGCGAATCGTGGTGGTGGGCGGCGGCACGGCTGGCTGGATGACGGCATTGATTCTGGCGCGCTCGTTGACTGAACAAGGCGTCCAAATAACGTTGGTGGAATCGCCCGCGGTGGGCATCATCGGGGTCGGCGAGGGCTCCACGCCGTGGTTGCGAGGTTTCTTCGATAGCTTGAACATAGAAGAAGCAGAGTGGATGCCGCAGTGCCATGCCACCTATAAGTGCGGCATCACGTTTGATGGCTGGTCGACCAAACCCGGACACGAGAGCTACTTTCACCCGTTCGCCTCGATGCTCGACAACCTCACCATGACTCAATTCGTCCACAACGCCGACGCCAGGGTGAAAGGGGCCGATGCATTTGCAGATCCGGATCGATTTTTCATTGCGACTCGATTGGCACGCAAAAATTTGGCGCCGAAGCCGGCCGAGCATTTTCCCTTCGACATCTGGCACGGATATCACTTCGACGCGGTGCTCCTGGGACAGTTCCTGCACAAGAAGGCAGTGCAGCGGGGCGTGCGTTATCAGACCGCGCATGTGACGCAGGCTAACCTCGATGAGCGTGGCGCCATTGCATCGCTCAGTACCGAGGAGGGCATTACCATCGGCGGGGACCTGTTCGTCGACTGCAGCGGCTTCGCAGGACTGCTTATCGATCGGGCCTTGAAAACACCCTACGTCAGTTTCTCCGAGAATTTGTTCAACGATGCGGCGGTGGCGATGCCGACCCCGATCGGCGACACGGTGCCTTCCGAAACGGTCTCCACGGCGATGAAATATGGGTGGGCGTGGAAGATTCCCCTCACGCAGCGCTTCGGCAACGGCTATGTTTATAGCTCACAATTTTGCTCCGCTACCGCAGCGGAAACCGAACTTCGCAAGCGCTTGGGGTTGCTGGATTCCGACACGCCCGCGCGGCACTTGAAGATGAAAATCGGGCGGGTGACCAAACACTGGAATAAGAACTGCGTGGCGATCGGCCTGTCGCAAGGGTTCATCGAACCCTTGGAGGCGACGGCATTGCTGTTCATCCAACAAACGGCGACGGCCTTTGTCGAGTGCCTCGAACAAGGGGACTTAAGCGAGGCGGCGCAGGCGCGCTTTAACGCTCGGGTCAACCAGCACTTCGAAGACACACGTGACTACATCGTGACGCATTACAAGACCAATAGCCGAACCGATACGGAGTATTGGCGTGCAAATGCGGCGAATCTAAATCTGTCTGAGCCGTTGAAGCAACTCCTGAATCTCTGGATGTCGGGCAACAGTATCGCGCCCATGGTGCGCAAGCAGTCGCTTGGGCGCGGCTATCCGGTATTTTCCTGGTACTCGATCATGGCTGGGATGGGCATCTTTCCGGACGCGAGTGACTTGCATGCGCCGACCGCCGCTGAAGGCACTTTTGGGATTGCGGAGATCGACAACCTGCTCGAGCGCAGCGCAGCCAACTACCGGGATCATCGCGAGGTCTTGGGTAACATTCCGCCGCGCCGCAATGATCAATCGCTGCAAGTCTATTTCTGGTGAAAGAATACTGGGATCTTTCGGCGGAGCAGATTCGGCGCGATGTGCTGCCTGACAAATGTCCGGCGATCTTGAGAGGCCTGGTGCGCGGCTGGCCGGCGGTTGCGGCGTACCTAGACTCGCCGGAGGCGCTGGTGCGCTACCTGCACGGGCACGACAGCGGCACCCCGGTTGATGCACTCATGACCGAACCTGAAGCGGGGGGCCAGATCTTTTACAACGATGACATGAGCGGTTTCAATTTCTATCGCAATCGATTGCCGCTCTGGCAAATCGCGGCGCAAGTCTTGCGGTACGCCCGGTTTCCAAAACCGCCCGCGGTCGCGGCACAGAGCGCGCTGATCCGCGATTGCCTGCCTGCGTTCGCGTCAGAAAACCGATTGGCCTTATTCGACGACACAGTATTGCCGCGCATTTGGCTGGGCAATCGAATCACTACGCCCACTCATGTCGATGAGTGGAACAATGTCGGTTGCGTAATTGCGGGCCGCCGCCGCTTCACGTTGTTTCCGCCGGAGCAAATCGGCAATCTTTATATCGGTCCCTTGGACTTTGCGCCGACCGGAGCGGCCATGAGCATGGTGTCGTTAAGCAATCCCGATTTGCAACGGTATCCAAAGTTTCGAGAGGCCTTGACGGCGGCGCAAACCGCAGAACTGCAACCGGGAGATGGCATATTCATTCCGCCGCTTTGGTGGCACCATGTCGAATCGCTCGAGCCGTTCAATGTGCTGGTGAATTACTGGTGGCACGACCCGCTGGGCGATGCGGCGCGGGCCGACTCTGCCTTCGATGCGCTGCTGCATACCATCCTCAGTATTCGCGGTCTGCCGCCAGAAACCCGGCGTGCCTGGGGTGCCTTCTTCGCGCACTACGTGTTCGGCGCGAACAGCGAATCAATACATCACCTTCCAAGCGAGCGGTACGGCATACTCGGCAATTTGTCGGCGCAGCAGGTTAGCGAGCTACGGGCGCACTTGGCGAAAAAGCTCAGCGGCTGAAATGGTCCGCCCCGTTAGGGCGGACCGAATTTATGAGGCAACCGGAATCAGGCGGCAGGGCTGCCTTCCACTTGGATCAGCAGTTTCACCTCTTGCTTGAATCCGTACTTGTCGCCGAAATTCACTCCGAAGTCGGCGCGATTGATGTTGGCCGAGGCGTCCGCGCCGCAAACCTCTTTCTTGCTCATCGGATTCTGCATGCACTTGAATGAATTGATCTGAAGTGTAACGGGCTTCGTCACACCGTGCATGGTCAAGGTGCCTTGGGCTTCGGTCGGCGTTGCGCCATTGAACTTGGTGAACTTGCCGCTGAAGGTTGCCGTAGGGAACTTTGCTGCATCGAAGAGCTCAGCCGACTTCGCGTGTTCGTTCAATTTCGAATTGCCAAAGTCGATCGAATTCATATCCACGGTCACATCGAGGGACCCGGACTTCGCGTCCTTGTCATACACGACTTTCCCGGATGTCGCGTCGAATTTGCCGCGCCAAACCGACAGACCGCCAAAATGGTCGGCTTCGAAGCTAGGATAAGTGTGGTTCGGATCAATAACATAAGTGACCGGCGCTGCGAACGCGCTAGCGCCCAGCAGCGCGGCCATCGACGCCAAAACAATACGGTTCATTGGGGCTCCTTACAAACGAACGGGTATAATCGCGAGACGCCGCATTCGGCATCTCGGGCGCAAATCATAGCTGAAAGCTTAAGCTAGCTTCGGCTTATCTCCTTATGTGGGTATTCAGAGGTGTTCTAAGTGGAACTATTCGATGCGATTGCCTCGCGTTCAACAGCCAAAGGCGTGGCTGAGCCAGGGCCGACCGCGGCAGAACTGGATCGGCTTTTACAGGCCGCCGCACGCGCGCCTGATCACGGCCGCTTGAAGCCTTGGCGATTCATCGTCGTGAACGGTACGGCTCGCGAGTCCTTCGCCAACGTCGTCGCAGAGGCGCGTCGAGACCAGATACCGACGTTTACCGACGAACAAATGGAGCTTGAACGGGAAAAAATAAGGCGCTCCCCGAGCATTGTAATCGCCGCTTGCGCCGTGAAGAAGGATATTCCAAAGGTCCCTGAAATTGAGCAGGTCATTGCGGTTGGCGCCGCCGTCGAGAACCTGTTGCTGACCGCCACCGATTTGGGATACGGCGTCATGTGGAAAACGGGCGCTCCCGCCTACAGTTCCCGGGTTAAAGCGGCGGTGGGCCTGGCGGCGGATGACCACATCGTGGCCATCCTGCACCTTGGGACGAAGGTCAAATAGCAGCTTGCAACCATGAGCTCGAGGGACCGATGCCGGGAACGGTGCCGTTGATGATTGTGCCCGCTGAGGCTCTCATTCATCAAGCAGTATACTGTGCGGGCGACTCACCTCGAGGAATCTGACAATGGCCTATTTTCACGCCGCGGCATCGGCCACTGCGTTCAACGAATCGATTGTGGCGCCTCGCACCGGCGTGCTCATCGTTAACTTGGGCACGCCGGATGCGCCCTCGTATTTCGCCGTGCAGCGGTACTTGCGGGAATTCCTGGGAGATCGGCGCGTTATCGACACAGCGCGGCTGATCTGGCTGCCGCTGCTTTACGGGGTGGTGCTGCCATTGCGCCCGTTGAAAACGGCGCGCAACTATCGGCGGATCTGGATGAGCGAGGGCTCGCCCTTAGCGGTGTATTCAAAGCGTCTCGTGGAAAAAATAGCTTCACTGCTTCGCGTGGATTTTGACGACGGAGTTCAGGTCGAGCTTGCCATGACTTACGGCAATCCGGCCATTGAGCGGGTGATCCAGTCCTTTGCGGAGCAGGGCGTTGAAAAGCTGCTGGTGCTTCCTTTGTATCCGCAATATTGCTCCTCGACCACCGGATCGGTCGTGGATGGAACCAACCGTGCGCTCATGCGGTGGCGGTCCTTACCGGAGATTCGCTTCATCAATGACTATCATGATGACCCGGGATATATCGATGCATTGGCCGGTCAAATTCAACGACACTGGAACGCTGTCGGCGAGCGTTCGCATTTGCTATTTTCCTATCATGGAATACCCGCCTCTTATGTATCCAAAGGCGATCCCTACCAACGCCAGACCGAGGAAACCAGCCGCTTGGTGGTCGGACGATTAGGACTCAATGAAACCGAGTGGTCTCACTGCTATCAGTCGCGATTCGGCAGGGTAACGTGGCTGCAACCTTACACGCTCGACAAGCTCAAGGAACTCGCCGATCGGGGAGTACGCAAGGTCACCGTGGCATCGCCATCCTTTGCAGTGGATTGTCTGGAGACCCTCGAAGAAGTGGCCATCGAATACCGAGACAAGTTTCTGGAATTGGGCGGCGAGCGATTGACGCTGGTGCCGGGATTGAATGACGGCGACGAACATGCAGCCGCACTCGCCGCCATCATCAAGAAGCGCTTGTTGAGCTTTCGTTAATGTTGATCCCAGGCGCGTGCCAGAATGGCCTTGCGGTCGACTTGCGCTTCGCTTGCACCGAATACGGCTCCCCATCCGCTTTCGGCTAAGCGCGTCGCACAGAAGCCCTCGGCAACGGCACGCGACGCCGCGTCCGCCGCCCCTGCAAGCAGTACCTTTGCCTGCATCAACGTGACGAAGCACTGCGAGAAGCGGCGCGCCTGAGCTTCATCTTTGGCCAAGTCATCGATTCTGGCTGCGAACCGTTTAAGGGCGGCGTCGTAGAGTGGATGTCCGCCTCGAGCGATGATGAGTTCATCGAGCACCGCCTCGCGGGTGGCAGTTGATCTGCCGAAAGCGCGCACGACATCGAGACACATGATGTTGCCCGACCCTTCCCAGATGGAATTGACCGGCATCTCGCGCACGATCCGCGCCAGCGGCAACTCTTCCGTGTAGCCGTTGCCTCCCAAAATCTCCATCGCTTCCGCGGCCAATTCGCAGCCGCGCTTGCAGACCCAGAATTTCGCGGCGGATGTCAGCGCACGGCGCAGCGCCGCCTCGCTCGGTTGCTCGCTGTCGAAAGCACGCGCCAGGCGCATGCTCAAGGCGGTCGCGCCCTCCGATTCAAGCGCAAGATCGGCAAGCACGGTCTGCATCAACGGCTTTGCGATCAGCAAGGATCCGAAAGCTTTGCGGTGCTGAGCGTGATGCAGCGCCTGGACCACGGCCTGGCGCATCATGCCGGCGCTTCCCGTGCAGCAATCCAGGCGAGTAAAGGTTCCCATTTCTAATATGGTGGGAATACCGCGGCCTTCCTCGCCCAAGAGAGACGCCCATGCATCGATGAACTCCACTTCGGCAGAAGCGTTGGAGCGATTGCCCAGTTTGTCTTTCAGTCGCTGAATATAGATGCCGTTGAGGGTTCCATCGGAGAGCCGGCGCGGCATGAAAAAACACGACAGCCCCGCATCGGTCTGGGCCAGAACCAAGTGCGCATCGCACTGCGGTGCCGAGAAAAACCATTTGTGCCCGGTAATGCGATAGGAACCGTCGCCGGATCGAACCGCACGCGAGGTGTTGGTGCGCACATCCGAACCACCCTGTTTCTCCGTCATGCCCATGCCGATGAAACCGCCGCGCTTGCCAGCGAAGGCGATGTCGCGCGGATCGTATTCGCGAGCGAGCAGCCGCGTCACCCAGTCGCGAGCGAGCGACACGTCGCGGCGCATGGCCGCGATGGCGCCATACGTCATTGTGGTAGGACACAGCGTGCCGCTCTCGATCTGAGCTTGCATGAAATAGCCGGCGGCTCGCGCCACGTGCGCACCTGTGCCCGGCGCCTCGGCCCATGGGCTGCTGTGGTAACCCTGAGCGGCAATCCCCTGCATCAGGGCATGCCAGGACGGATGGAATTCAACCGCATCCATACGCTCTCCCTGGGCGTTAAAGCGGTGCAACTCTGGGGTGAAGCGGTTGGCCAGACGGGCATGCTCGTAATTAGTGCACGAACCCAGCGCGCCGCCGGCGTCCGAGAGCTGCGGCCTCGCCCAGCCGGCCCCTTCGCGTTGCACGGCTGCTTGTAGCGCTATGTCGCTCGCAAATAGATTGTAATCGGTCAGCGGCGGGGTTTGATTGAAGACAGAATGGGCAGCGGATGCGTTTTCCATGTACACAATCTTGCACCCGGTACGCGAGCAGTGCTAGATTCCGCAAATGCATTCCTTCCGCAGCCCTTTGCCCAGTACGGCAGGCGTCATCCGGGGCCTCGTCTCGCTTGATCTGCTGCTGCGCCGCTAGGCGCCATCCACTCACGCGCCATCGGTCGGCGCACACAAGACCGGAAAAAACCTCAAACGCGCCAGTGCAACTGACGCCGGTCTGTATGGTTCAGTGAGACAAAGCCCATGTTGCGAATTCCCTCTTCTAAATACCGTTCCTTCGCCCCCATCCCACTTGCGGATCGGACTTGGCCGAATCGTGTCATCACGGCTCCGCCGGCCTGGTGCAGCGTGGACTTGCGCGATGGGAATCAAGCGCTGATTGAGCCGATGGACGCGGCGCGCAAACGCCGCCTGTTCGATATGTTGGTAAAAATTGGCTTCAAAGAGATTGAAGTTGGATTTCCGGCCGCCTCGCAAACCGATTTCGATTTCGTGCGTGAGCTTATCGAGCAGCGATTGATTCCCGATGACGTCGTCATTCAAGTGCTCACCCAGGCACGGCCCGAGCTCATTGCGCGCTCCTATGAAGCCTTGCAGGGCGCGCGGCGCGCGATCATGCACGTCTACAACTCAACCTCGGTCGCTCAGCGCCGCGTGGTATTTCGCACCGATCGCTCAGGGGTACTGGATATCGCCGTGCGAGGCGCGACCGTGGTACGTGAACTGGCGCTTCGTCAAGCGGATACCGAGTGGTCCTTCGAATACAGCCCGGAAAGCTTTACCGGCACTGAATTGGATTTCGCCGTTGAAGTTTGCGACGCGGTCACGGCGGTTTGGGAGCCGACTGCTCAACATAAGTCGATCTTGAATTTGCCGGCGACCGTGGAGATGGCCACGCCGAATGTCTATGCCGATCAAATCGAGTGGTTCTCGAGGCATGTTGCGCGACGGAACGCCATCATCATCAGCGTTCACCCGCATAACGACCGCGGCACCGCCGTTGCTGCGGCGGAATTGGCGATGATGGCAGGAGCTGATCGTGTGGAGGGTACGCTGTTCGGCAATGGCGAGCGCACGGGCAACGTGGATATAGTAACGTTAGCTCTTAATCTTTACTCGCAAGGTATTGATCCAAAACTAGATTTCTCCAATATAAATGAGGCGGCGCGCTGTGCCGAAGCCTGCAACCAGCTGCCCATACACCCGCGGCACCCTTACGTCGGCGACCTCGTTTTCACGGCGTTCTCAGGTTCTCACCAAGACGCAATCAAGAAAGGGCTTGCCGCGCGTGGCCATGCCGATATTTGGGACGTCCCCTACCTACCCATTGATCCATCGGACTTGGGCCGCTCGTATGACTCGATCATTCGCGTCAACAGCCAGTCGGGAAAGGGCGGGATTGCATATCTGTTGGAGCGCGATTATCAGTTGCTCATGCCACGCAGGCTGCAAATCGAATTCAGCCAAGTCGTACAGGCTGCTGCAGATATAACGGGTAAAGAGCTGACTTCGCAGGAATTATGGGAGCTTTTCAGTCGCGAATATTTGACCCCGTGCGCCCCCTACATATACCGCTCTCACCAGCTGGCTGCTTCGACGGATGGCGCCGATACCGAACGCTTGAGCGTGCAAGTCGAGAATGCGGGCCAACTCGAAACATGGTTCGGCCAAGGGTCCGGGCCGATCGACGCCATGGTGAAAGCCGCCGAGCTACCCTTCGATGTATTGTCCTATGAGGAACATTCCCGCGGCAAAGGCAGCGCCGCCAAAGCGGTGTCTTATATCGAGATCACCACGCGTTCGCGCCGAACCTTGTTTGGTGCCGGGATGCACCCCAATATCATTACGGCGTCTTTACTGGCTGTTTTGTCTGCCATCAATCGCAGTATCGCGCAGGGCGCCCTACCTGTGCGGTCGCAGCGTATTCGGACAGGTACTTAAGGTGCTGCTCGTAATCATCAGATTAATATGAGGTTAACTCCGCCAATCCCGACGGAACAAAGCGATCCGATGCGGCATCTTAGAAGTAGGGGTCAATTTATCCTCCCTAGTTGAATGCCGGGCAGAATCGGCTATAGTGCGCACCTTCACAAACTCAAGCTGATCGATCCCATTGATTTCAGGGGCTTTTCTCAAAAAATGAGCGAACGCGAAGACGAACATTTCGATATCGACGATGAGTTTCTCGGCGAAGCCGAAGAAGCGCACGACTTCGATCCCCTCATCGAGCGCACCGAGCGCCGCCCGAAAGCGGTTGCCGCCGGCAAGCGTGGCAAGGCTGCATGGAGCCGGGTAGAGGACGTGCTGGCCGAGCGTCAGTTGGAAAAAGAACTGCGCGATATATTCGAAGACGATTAGGTCCACCATTTAGATAATCGTTTTACTGCGACTTGAGTGTCGAGTCTCGCGGGACTTCAAATCACATGTCTTCCCCTCCTCAGCTAAACCCAGCTCACGCTTGGGTTGTGCTCAAATTCGGCGGCACCAGTGTGTCCACCGCGGCCAACTGGCACAACATTGCGCAGGTGCTTCGCACGCGCATGAGCGAAGGCTTTCGACCGCTCGTAGTCCATTCCGCACTGACCGGAATGACCGACCGGCTCGAGTCGCTATTGTCGGCCGCGATGACCGGAGGTCACGATCCGGTTCTGCAACACATCGAGGCGGCGCATCGGCGCCTCGCGGCTGAGTTGGGAGTAGCGCCCAACGCCCAATTTGAAAGTTTCATGCACGAGTTGCGAGCACTGGCCGCGCACGCAGCCGAGCACGGCTCCATCGAGGATGCGCTGCGGGCGCGCATCATGGCCATGGGCGAATTGCTGGCCACGACCTTGGGCGTGGAGTTCCTTAACGCGCAAGGCATTGCCACCTCGTGGGTAGACGCTCGGCAGGCATTGCATGCGGATGATCGGCAAAATGCAACGCGCACGGCCAACATGCTCTCCGCGACCTGCGATTTCGCTCCCGACCTTGCCCTGCAGTCGGCCTGGGCGTCGCTCGATCGAGTCGTGCTGACGCAAGGATTCATCGCCGCGAACGCCGCAGGCGACACCGTGTTGCTGGGCCGGGGTGGATCCGATACCTCAGCAGCGTACTTTGCGGTCAAACTCAATGCGGCGCGCCTGGAGATCTGGACCGATGTTCCGGGACTGTTCAGTGCCAACCCGCGTGCCGTGCCCACGGCGCGCTTATTGCGCCAGCTGCACTACGATGAAGCGCAGGAAATCGCCAGTAATGGCGCGAAGGTTCTGCATCCCCGCTGCATCCTCCCGGTACGTCAGTACCAAATCCCGTTGCATGTGTACGCGACGCAAGCACCGGGCCTCGAAGGCACCGTGATATCGGCCAACGTCGCAGACAGCGCTGCGCAAGTCAAAGCAATTGCCGTCAAGAAAGGCATCACCCTGGTCTCGATGGAGAGCCCTGGGATGTGGCACCAGGTCGGCTTTCTCGCCGACGCCTTCCAGATCTTCAAGCAGCACGGATTGTCGGTCGATCTTGTGTCGACCTCGGAAACCAACGTCACGGTATCGTTGGACCCAACTGCCAACACCTTGGACGGTGCCGCGCTGAGCTCTCTGACGGCCGCTTTGGGCGCCCTGTGCCGGGTCGAAATATTGGGCCCCTGCGCCTCGTTGAGTCTGCTGGGCCAGAATATCCGCGGCATATTGCATGAGATGGGCTCCGCATTCGAACTGTTTCAGGATCACAAGATTTATTTGGTCTCCCAGGCCGCGAACGATTTGAATTTTACCTTCGTCATCGATGAATCCCAAGGCGATCGTTTGGTGCAGCAGCTGCACGAGCGGCTCATCCAGAGCATCGGTTCGGATCGGGTGCTGGGGCCTACCTGGGCGCAACTGTTCTCAGAAAAGGACACGGGTGCGCCCTTAAGCAATTGGTGGGAACAACCTGATAAGCGCAGCGCGCTGCTTGACATCGCTGCGCGTGAATCTGCCGCCTTCGTCTACGATTCCAATACTTTGGATGCCACCTTAGCGGCGGTGCTGCGCATCAAGTCGGTCAAGCGGTGGGCCTACGCGATGAAGGCGAACTGGCACGCGCAGATCTTGCGCAAGGTGTACGGCGCCGGGTTGTCACTGGAGTGCGTATCGCGCGGCGAGCTCGAGCATGCCTTCGCTTCTGTGCCGGGGTTGGCGCCCGAGCGGGTGCTGTTCACACCCAATTTTGCGCCGCGAGCCGAATATGAATTTGGTTTGGCTAAGGGCGTGCTTGTAACGCTGGACAATCTTTACCCTTTGAAGATGTGGCCTGAAGTTTTTCGCGGCAGAGAAATATTCCTGCGCATCGATCCTGGATTTGGCCGGGGCCACCATAGCCACGTGCGTACCGCAGGCGTGCATACGAAGTTCGGCATTCCCATCGCTGAAATCGACGAGCTGATTGCGCTCACCAAGTCTGCTGGCGTGCGGGTATCGGGCCTGCATGCGCACAGCGGCAGCGGCATTTTCGATGTGGCCAATTGGACGGAAACAGGCGTGCTGCTCGCCGAGCTCAGCAAGCGATTTAAGGACGTGACCGTCATTGATTTGGGCGGCGGCATGGGCGTTCCCGATCAGTCGGGGCACAGGGAAATCGATCTGGACGCACTCGATGCCGGCGTCGCGGGGCTCGCGAAGGGTTATCCGCACCTTGAATTCTGGATGGAGCCAGGCCGATTCCTGGTGGCCAAGGCGGGTGTGTTGGTCGCTGTCGTCACTCAGCTCAAGGGCAAAGGCGACGTGCACTATGTCGGGATCGCGACAGGCATGAATTCATTAATTCGCCCGGCTCTTTACGGTGCACATCACGAAATCCGCAATCTCACCCGTCTTGAAGAGCCGATGAGCCATCGAGTGAACGTCGTTGGTCCGATTTGCGAGAGTGCGGATCAGCTCGGATCGGATCGTTGGCTTCCCGGCACGCAGGAAGGTGACGTGATCCTCATTGCCAACTGCGGCGCCTATGGATACGCCATGTCGTCGAATTATAACCGGCGTCCTGCGGCGCGCGAGTTTATGATTTGATCATGAAAGACGTCGGTATCATTGGTTGGCGCGGCATGGTGGGTTCGGTACTTCTCGATCGAATGCGGGAGGAAAAGGACTTCGAACTCATCAATCCCACTTTCTTCAGCACCTCCCAAGCCGGTGCGCCCGGGCCCGCCGTGGGCGGCTCCGTCACGAGCGTGCAGGACGCCCACGACATTGCGGCGCTATGCAGATTGCCCATGCTGATCAGCACTCAGGGCGGCGATTACACCCAGGCCGTTCATGGCCGCTTGCGAGCTGCGGGCTGGCAGGGCTATTGGATCGATGCCGCATCGACCTTGCGCATGGAAAAAGATGCCGTGATCGTGCTCGATCCGGTGAATCTGGCCGTGATGCAGGCGGCACAGCAGCGCGGAATCAAGGACTTCATCGGCGGCAATTGCACCGTCTCGCTCATGCTCATGGCGGTGGCCGGTCTGCTGCGCGCGGGGATCGTCGAGTGGATCACGGCCATGACGTATCAGTCAGCCTCCGGCGCCGGAGCGCAAAACATGCGCGAGCTGCTCGCGCAGATGGGTGCGCTGCATGGAGCGGCCGCTGCGCTGCTTCAGAATCCAGCCTCGAGCATCCTTGAGATCGACAAGGCCGTGAGCGCGGCGTTGTCGAATCACACCTTACCTACCGAGCACTTCGGCGTGCCCCTCGCCGGCAGCCTTATTCCATGGATCGACAAAGACCTGGGTAACGGCCAGAGTAAAGAGGAATGGAAGGCCGGTGCCGAGGCCAATAAAATTCTAGGAATGGAACAGCGTCCGGTTCCCATGGAAGGCATTTGCGTCAGGGTGGGTGCCATGCGCTGTCATTCTCAGGCCCTGACCATCAAGCTGACGAGGGATGTGCCCTTGGGCGAAGTGCAGAGCTTGATCGCCGGCGGCAATCCGTGGGTACGGATTGTGCCCAACAACAAGGATGCCACCATTCGCGCGCTATCGCCTGCCGCCGTGAGCGGCAAATTGGACATTCCCATAGGACGGCTGCGCAAGCTCTCCATGGGAGCAGAATTCCTATCCGCCTTCACGGTGGGCGATCAATTGCTTTGGGGTGCAGCCGAGCCGCTGCGCCGCACTATGCGTTTTCTGCTTCCGCATGTGTGAGTAAATGAATCGGCACGGGTTTCGCGTGCCACACTTCTTCGCAATACTCTTTGATCGTGCGATCGGATGAAAACTTGCCGCTGCGGGCGGTGTTTAATATCGACATTTTCGTCCAGCGCTCAGTGTCTGCGAAGGCCTCCGAAACCCCGTTTTGACAATCGATATACGACTGAAAGTCCGCCATCAGCAGGTATGGATCCTGATAGAGCAGGTTGTCGATCAGCGGTCTGAATAATTCCTGGTCGCCTCGAGAGAAGAAGCCGCTGCGTATAAGATCGATCACATCGCGCAGGCTCTGATTGCCATTGTAATAATCCAGCGGCTGATAACCTCGCGCTTTGAGTGCATAAACTTCGGGAGCGCTCAAGCCGAACAGGAAGAAGTTGTCGGCACCCACTTCCTCGCGTATTTCAATGTTTGCCCCGTCCATGGTCCCGATGGTCAGCGCGCCGTTCATGGAAAATTTCATATTTCCCGTGCCCGAAGCCTCCTTGCCCGCCGTCGAAATCTGTTCAGACAGATCTGCTGCCGGATACACACGCTGCCCGTTCTTGACATTAAAATTTGGCAGAAACACGACTTTCAGCCGGCCGCGCACATCAGGATCACGGTTTACTACATCGCCCACCGATGTGATCAGCTTGATCATGAGCTTCGCGAAGTGGTAGCCAGGCGCAGCCTTGCCGGCGAATATAAAGGTGCGCGGCTGCACCGCGATTGAAGGATTGCATTTTATGCCGTGATACAGCCACACAATGTGCAATACCTTCAAATGCTGGCGCTTGTACTCGTGGATGCGTTTTACCAAGACATCGAACATTGAATGCGGATCGACGGCGACGCCGACGCGCTGCAATGCGCGCGCGGCCAGGTTCTGCTTGTTGAAATGCTTGATTTCGCGCCAGCGGGCGCGGAACTCCGGATCCTCAGCCAAAGGCTCGAGCGCCGTGAGAAGGCTCAAATCCTTGACCCATTCATCGCCGATATGCTCGCTGATGAGCTCTGAGAGCTTCGGGTTGCTCAACACCATCCAGCGCCGGGGCGTCACGCCATTGGTTTTGTTGGTGAATTTCTGCGGCCACATTTCATAGAAATCCTTCAGCACATCGCTCTTCAGCAATTCCGAATGCAGGGCAGCGACACCGTTGATGGTATGACTGCCGATGCAGGCAAGATGCGCCATGCGCACATAGCGACCGCCGGTCTCGTCGATGATTGACATGCGCTTGATGCGTTCGTCATCCCCCAAAAAGCGAATCCGCACCTCTTCGAGAAAATGCGTATTGATTTCATAAATAATCTGCAAAATGCGCGGCAGCACCCGGCCGAAAACCTCGATGGGCCAGCGCTCGAGCGCCTCAGGCATCAGCGTATGATTGGTATAGGCAAAGGTCTTGCAAGTCACTTCCCATGCTTGTGACCACGTCAGCAGCGATTCATCGAGCAGCAAGCGCATCAGCTCTGCGATCGCGACCGCGGGGTGCGTGTCATTCAACTGCACCGCGAACTTCGCGTGGAACTGATCGACGGGTATTTTTTGGGTGCGTAGGATCCGCATCATGTCTTGCAGTGAGCAGGAGACGAAGAAATATTGCTGCTCGAGGCGCAGTTCTTTGCCGCGGGCTTGCTCATCGTTGGGGTAGAGCACCTTGCTGAGGTTTTCCGACTCCACTTTTTGATTTACCGCGCCATAGTAATCGCCGCTGTTGAAAATGGCGAAGTCGAAAGATTCCGGCGCCTCCGAGCGCCACAACCGCAGCGTGTTTGCAGTGTTGGTCTTATAGCCCAAGATGGGCGTATCGTAGGGCACGCCGAGGACCGTCTTGTGCGGAAACCAGCGCACTCTCAGACGATTCTGTTCATCGACGTACGGCTCGGCGCTGCCGCCGAATTTAACTTCAACCGCCCATTCGGGACGCTTCAGCTCCCAGGGATTGCCGAAACGCAGCCACTTATCAGTTTTCTCGACCTGCCAGCCGTCGACGATCTCTTGGTGAAAGATGCCGAATTCATAGCGTATCCCGTAGCCAACCGTCGGTATCTCGAGCGTGGCCAGCGAGTCGATGAAGCAGGCCGCCAAACGTCCCAAGCCGCCATTGCCCAAGCCCGGTTCCTCTTCCTGCTGCATGAGGTCGTCGAGATTGAGTCCGAGTTCTGCCATGCACTCGCGCACCCGGCCGAGGATGCCAAGATTGATCAGATTATTGCCCAGGTGCGGCCCCATCAAGAATTCGGCCGAGAGATACGCGACGGTTCGCGAGGCTTGCTTGGTATAAGCGGCAGCGGTGCTGATCCAGTGCTGCAGCATGCGATCGCGAATCGCATAGGCTAGCGCCATGTAGTAATCATTGCGGGTCGCAAGAGCCCGAAATTTCCCTTGCACATAGAACAGGTTGTCCAAAAAGGCGCTTTTCAGAGCTTCCTTGGTTAGGGCGGTGCGGTCGTCCTCCACCTTCAGTTCGGATTTCACGGCGACCACATGACCTCAACGGGAGTGCGGGTTTGGCGCAGCACCGCCCGTATCGGCATTTCTTCAATCGGGCCCGGCTCACTGGCGGCAAGGTAGGTACGCCATTTCTGCTGACCTGAAATGAGCACAACAATGCGCCGAGAATCGAGCAGCGCGCTCAAGTTCAAGCTCAAGCGCGCAAGCACAGGTGTCGGTGATCGCATGCCGACGCAGCCGGCCGCCGCCCTGGGTTCAAGGGCGCTGGAAAGATTGGGCGAGCCAGGAAATAGCGAGGCCGTGTGACCATCATCGCCCATGCCCAGCTGCACGGTGTCGAACGGACGCGGCACACGCGCAAAGGTTTCCCACGCCGAGACCGCTCCCATGTCCGGGGTTGGAGCGCCGTTCTTCAGGCCGTGGAATCGTGCCGCCGCCGCGGATTCTTGCAACAATACCTCGCGTACCAATTTCTCGTTGCTCGCAGCATTTGTAGGCTCGACCCAACGCTCATCTGCAAGTGCCACGCAGACCCGGCGCCAGTCGAGTTCTTGCTTCCGCAGCAGTTCAAAAAGCCTTATCGGGGACTTGCCTCCCGAAACCACGAGACTCGCGAGGCCCCGTGCTGCAATCGCTGCCGCCAGGGTTGCGGCGATTTCATTGGCGAGCGACCGCGATAGCGCCTCGATGTCGGCAAATTTGGTGACGCGCGGTTCAGAGTTCATTATGCCAGGCAAATCCATCCCGACTGAGCATGGCACTGGAGGAGGCGGGTCCCCACGTGCCGGCAATGTAAACCTTGGGCCCTTCGTCGTATTGCTCCCAGCCTGCGCGGATCGGGTCGATCCACGCCCACGCGGCGTCCAGCTCATCTCTTCGCATAAATAGAGTCAGGTTGCCTTTCACGGTGTCCATCAATAAACGCTCATAAGCGTCGAGACTGCGGGTCTTGAACGTTTCACCCAAGTCCAGCGCGAGGCTGACCGGCTTCAAGCGCATGCCTTCGCCGGGATTCTTCGCCAAAATTGTCATTGTAATGCTTTCGTCGGGCTGCAGGCGGATCACCAACTCATTGGCGGTGTGCGTGGTGTTCGGCATATCGAAGATGGGGTGCGGCACTTCCTCGAAGGTCACCACGAGTTCCGTGACGCGATCTTGCAGCCGCTTGCCGGTGCGCAAGTAGAAGGGGACACCCGCCCAGCGCCACGTATCGATGTCCACTTTCAGCGCGACAAAGGTTTCGGTGCTGCTGTCGGAAGCGATATCGGACTCCTGCAGGTATCCGGGCACCGGCACGCCGCGCACCGCACCGGCTTTGTACTGACCGCGCACCGATTTGGTGAGCACATCACGATCGCGCAACGGTCGCAACGCTCTCAAGACTTTGAGCTTCTCGTCGCGCACGGCATCCGGATCGCTGCTCGCCGGCGGCTCCATGGCCATGATGCACAGCAGCTGAAGCAAGTGGTTTTGAACCATATCGCGCATGGCGCCGGTCTTGTCGTAGAAATGGCCGCGGCGTTCCACTCCCAGCTCTTCCGCAACGGTGATTTGCACGTGCTTGATCAGGCCACGCCGCCACAGCGGCTCGAACAATGCGTTGCCGAAACGCAATGCCATGAGATTTTGAACTGTCTCCTTGCCCAGGTAGTGATCAATCCGGTAAATCTGTTTCTCGGCGAACACCGCTGCAACTTGTTCGTTGATGAGATTTGCCGACGCCGTGTCATGACCCAAGGGCTTTTCGAGAACCACCCGCGACAGCGGCGTAACAATCTTCGCCTTGGCGAGATTTTGGCAGATCACAGCGAAAAGATTGGATGCGGTGGAAAAGAAGAACACGCGCACCACGCCGTTCCGGTCAGCCAACAAGCCGGCGAGGGCGGCATAGTCCTTTTCGGCGCCCGCATCGAGCCTGACATAGTCCAGCAAGCGGCTGAAGCCGTCCCACTGCTTCGCGTCGAATTCCTTCCCCAGGAATTGGCTGCACGCAGTCTCTGCTTGAGCCGTATAGGCGGCACGGGTCAAGCTCGATCGAGCGGCGCCGAAAATGCGCGATTCCGCGGAAACCTGTCCCGCGGCAAAGCGCCGATACAGAGCCGGCAGCAACTTTCGCGTGACCAAATCGCCCGTGCCGCCAAAAAGCAACATATCAAAAGTTGGAAGTATGGTCATCGACGCAGCGTAGCATTAGCGTGCGGGTTCCTGGTAAATCTTGACGCTATGGCACAATGACACTCCAGGGAAATCTTGAGGCAAGCACACGATGAGGGACCTCACCGCCGGTTCGATCGTCAAGAACATACTGCAGATGGCCCTGCCCATCGCGGCCGGCATGTTTTTTCAGACCTTGTACTTTCTCATCGATCTGTATTTTGTTGCCGGATTAGGCGACGCTGCGCTGGCCGGCGTGGGCGCGGCCGGTAATGTCATGTTCATGGTGTTCGCGGCAACGCAGGTTGTGGGCGTCGGCACCGTGACCCTCATCTCGCACGCGGCGGGGCGCAAAGATCAAACAGACGCGACCTTGGTATTCAACCAAAGTCTGGCACTTTCCGCGAGCTGTGCCGTCGTTACGGTATTGCTGGGATATTTTCTTGGGCCCTACTATGTCGGGACATTGGGGGCGAGTGCCGCTACCGTGGTGGCCGGCATCGAATACTTGCACTGGTTCCTGCCGAGCCTTGCACTTCAGTTTGCGCTGGTGGTGATGGGCTCAGCGCTGCGCGGCACAGGAATCGTTCAACCCACCATGGTCGTGCAGGTGCTGACGGTCATATTGAACGCAATCTTGGCTCCAGTGCTCATCGCCGGTTGGGGTACCGGCCATCCGATGGGTGTAGCCGGCGCCGGGCTTGCGAGTTCGATCTCGGTCGGCGTCGGTGTCGTCATGCTCGGGCTGTATTTTCACCGCTTGGAAAAGTATGTCGGATTTGTTCCTGCGCTTTGGCGCCCCCAGCTTGCGGCGTGGCGTCGGCTGCTGCGCATTGGTTTGCCCGCGGGCGGTGAATTCTTGCTGATGTTCGTGCTGATGGCATTTCTATATTGGATCTTGAGCCGTTTTGGTCCGGATGCGCAGGCTGGGTTCGGTGTCGGCATGCGCATCATGCAAAGCATGTTCCTGCCGGCGATGGCGGTGGCTTTTGCCGCGGCTCCCATCGTCGGGCAAAACTTTGCGGCGGGTAAGTCCCTGCGGGTTCGCGAAACCTTTGCGCTGGCGACCCTGATCGGCAGCTGCATCATGGTGTTTCTGACGCTATTTTGTCAGTGGGGCTCGGCTTGGGTCATTGGTGCATTTACCAAAGATGCCACCGCGCTGGCCGTAGGCAGCGAGTATCTGCAGGTGATTTCCTGGAACTTCCTGGCATCGGGCTTCGTCTTCACCTGCTCGGCGATTTTCCAAGGCTTGGGCAACACCGTACCGGCAGTGATCAGTTCGGCGAGCCGCCTCGCCAGTTTTGTATTGCCGGTGCTCTGGATGTCCAGACAGCCGCATTTCGCATTGATCCAAGTCTGGTACGCGTCGGTCGCCAGCGTCGCGCTGCAGGCGGTCTTGAGCCTTTGGCTCGTGCGTCGCGAATTCAGGCGGCGCTTAGCGCCGGTTGCGCAATCGGTACCCAGTTCAGCATGACATTTCGCACTGTCATTTCGATTGCCGGTTGGGCCGCGGCAGTGCTGATTCTCGGCGGCTATATCCTGCTTTCGTTCGGCAAGATTCAGGCCAGCTCGCGCATTTATCAGCTGATGAACATTACCGGGGCTGCTGGTTTCATCGTCAATTGTGCCTATAACAGCGCTTGGCCCTCGGTGGCGCTCAATGTTGTTTGGATGGGAATTGGGTTGTACGCGTTGCGGCGGAATTCTGCCGCTGCCCGTGGCGAGCCGCCAGTTCAGCCGTGACCTGCGCGAGCGAAAGGCCCTTAACTTTGAGCAAAACCAGCATGTGATATAACAGGTCGGCCGCTTCGCCAATAATGTTTTCGTCGGACTGCACCACCGCGGCGAGCGCCAGTTCCAGTCCCTCTTCGCCGACCTTCTGTGCAACACGATTGATGCCTTGCGCAGCAAGTTTCGCCGTGTAGCTGCCTTCGGGACTCGCGGTAAGGCGCTCGCCCACGATCTGCTCCAACTCGCCCAAGAAGCCCTCACTCTGTGCAAGGGACTGCGGCGCGTCCTCGCCCCAACACGTCGCGTTTCCCAAGTGACATGCAGGTCCCGCAGGCTGCGCAAGGATCAACAGTGCATCGCGATCGCAATCGGCTGAAATGCTGCTTACCTTGAGGAAATGACCTGAGGTCTCACCTTTGGTCCACAGACGGCTCTTGCTGCGGCTCCAGAAGGTCACCCGTCCGGTATTTTCGGTGGCTGCCAACGCCTCGCGTGTCATGTACCCCATCATGAGAACCGCGCCCGATGCCGCGTCCTGAACGATGGCCGGGATGAGCCCATGCATTTTTTCCCAATCAAGAGCTGGCAGAGTCATGGTCGTACCTCGATGCCTTGTAAGCGCAGTTCGCGCCGGAGGTCCGGAATCGTCAGTTCTCCCGAATGAAATACACTGGCAGCCAGGGCCGCATCCACGTTGGCCGAGCGGAAAACTTCTGCGAAGTGTGCAGCCGACCCGGCGCCCCCCGATGCAACCAAGGGCACGTGGCATAGCTCGCGCAAAGCGCACAGTTGGGCGATGTCATAGCCTTGACGCACACCGTCGCTCGCCATGCAATTGAGCACAATCTCACCGGCTCCCCGCCGCTGCACTTCGTCGGCCCACTCGAGGGTCTTTCTTCCGCTATCGCGGACCCGCCGGCTGTCTCCTGTGTATTGCTGGACGCGATACTCGCCGCCGACCGTCTCGCTGTCGATGCCCACAACGACGCATTGCGCACCAAAGCGTTCGCTCAAGGCGTCAATGAGCTCAGGATCTTCAAGCGCGGGAGAATTGATGGATATCTTTTCTGCCCCGGCCGCCAACACCTCATCAGCCTCAGCCATCGAGCGGATTCCGCCTGCGACGCAAAAAGGAATGTCCAAGGTGCGTGCCACCCGGGAAACCCAAGCGCGGTCGACCGAGCGTCCTTCGGGACTCGCCGAAATGTCGTAGAAGACCAATTCATCCGCTCCCTCATCTCGATATCGGGCGGCGAGTTCAAGGATATCGCCGACAATGCGGTGATCGCGAAACCGCACGCCTTTGACGACCTGGCCATCGCTGACGTCGAGACAAGGAATTATGCGTTTGGCAAGAATGGCTGCAATTCCTCAAGTGGAATCAGATTTTCCAGCAATGCCTTGCCGCTGATGGCGGCCGCGGTGCCGATTGCGTTCAAAGCATGCAGATCGTGAGCATTGCGGATGCCTCCGGAGGCTTGCCACTCGATGCCCGGGTAACGGCGCGCCCCCTCGGCATACAAATCGATGTTCGGGCCGGTCAATGCCCCGTCGCGGCCCACATCAGTGCACAGCACATGTTTGAGGCCCGAGTGTGCGTAAGTGTCGAGCGCGCTCCAGAGCGAATGTTCGGATTGACGTTGCCAGCCGTGGGTCATGACTCGCGGTAGCCCGTTATCAGCGCTGCTTACGTCGAACGCCAACGTGAGCCGCTCCGGGCCAAAGTGAATGAGCCACGCTTGCACTTGCTCTACTTGATCAAGCGCTGCGCTGCCGACCACCACTCGAGCAATGCCGGCATCCAGCATCTGCGCGATCGCCGCGGTATTTCTTAAGCCCCCCCCCACTTGCAGCTTTACCGCCTTGTGTGTTGCCAACTGTACGATGAGCGGTCGATTTTGCAGTGTCCCGTCCCGAGCACCATCCAAATCGACGATGTGCAGCCAATCTGCGCCCAAGCCGCGATATTGGGCCAGTAGTGTTTCCGGGTCGGTTGGATAGCGGGTTTCCATGTCGAAGTCCCCGTGTAACAGCCGTACGCAGCGGCCGGCTCTGAGATCAATTGCGGGAATTAGGCGCATGGGAGAGCTATAAGCCCAAGAAATTCTGCAGCAGGCGCGCCCCGACTTTGGCGGAGCGCTCTGGATGGAACTGCACGCCGTAGAAGTTGCGCCACTGCACGCAGGCGCTAAAAGGCTTGCCATAATCACTGCTGGCGACCGTCGCATCGCTTGGCTTAAGCGCGTAACTGTGCACGAAATAGGCATAGTCGTTCTGGGCCAGACCCTGAAGAACTGCGCTGGAGCGCTCGATCGTCAGAGTATTCCAGCCCATGTGCGGGACGGGGCGGCCAACATCTGCCTCGAAACGATCGGCGCGTCCCGGGATGATGCCGAGGCATTCGGTCTGGCCTTCCTCGGAGGCCTCGAACATCAGTTGCATGCCAAGGCAGATGCCGAGCACCGGCTGGGTTAGCGATGGAATCAGAGTGTGCAAATTCATCTGGCGCAGACGGCGCATCGCATCGGCCGCGGCGCCAACGCCGGGGAGAATGACATGGGTGGCGCTGCGGATGTGACCGGGATCGGCCGACACCTGCGAGTTCGCGCCCAATCGCTCCAGCGCAAAGCGCAGCGATGCGATGTTGGCGCCGACGTTCGCGATGATCGCGACCTCCGCGGCGCTCATAGCGCTCCCTTGGTGCTGGGCAACTCCGTTCCCTCGGGGCGTATCGCCTGGCGCAGGCTGCGCCCGACGCCTTTGAAGCAGGACTCGATCATGTGATGAGAGTTCTCTCCGCGCACGCTCAAGTGCAGCGCAGCGCCCAAGGATTCAGCCAGCGATCTGAAAAAGTGGGGTACAAGCTCGGTCGGCAGTTCACCAACCCGTTCGCGATTGAATTTTCCTTCCCAGACGAAGAAGGGTCTGCCGCTAAGATCGAGGGCCACCTGCGCCTCGGCCTCATCCATGGCCAGAAGGAAACCGTATCGTGCAATCCCGTGTTTGTCGCCCAATGCCTCGCGCAATGCAGCGCCCAGCGCCAGGGCGCAATCCTCGACGGTATGATGTTCGTCAATCTGCAAGTCGCCCTTGCACTTGAGGTCTAGCGCGAAGCCGCCGTGCTTGGCGATTTGCTCCAGCATGTGATCGAAGAATCCCAACCCGGTAACGATGCTGCTGGGACCTTCGCGCGACAAATCGACCTCCACCGAAATATCGGTCTCTTTGGTCTTGCGCTGAACGCGCGCCCGCCGCGCTCGTCCAAGAATGCGTGCGGCGATCGCCGGCCATGTCTCGCTGGCCTTGCCGTTTAGGAGGATGCGCATGCCTTCAATTCCCAAATTGGCGGCGAATTCCAGGTCGGTGTCCCTGTCTCCAACCATGAAGCTGTGCTGCTTATCAATCTCGTTGGCGGCCAAGAAGTCCTCGAGCATTCCGAGCTTCGGCTTGCGGCAGGCACACTCTTCATGTTTGAAGTGAGGGCAGATGCACACTGCGTCGAACTCGATTCCTTGCGAATTGAATAGCTCAATGATGAAACGGTGCGCCCGCTCGAAGGCTTCGCGCGGGAAGCTGCTCGTTCCCAGGCCGTCCTGATTGGTCACCATTACGAAGGCAAAGCCGGCGAGTTGCAATTCCAGCAAAGCGGGCACCACGCCGGGCATGAGCCGAATCTTTTCCAGACTGTCGACTTGCTCATCCGCCACCTCCTCATTCAAGGTGCCGTCGCGATCCAGAAACAGTATGCGCCGGCCCCTCACCAGCGTGCCACGCAAGCGATGAGCGCATCGTTTTCGGCGCGCGTGCCGACCGATACCCGCAGCGAGCGGGGCAGGGCGGCATTAGCGCGCAGATCGCGGACTATCAAGCCGCCGGCCATGCTGTAGTTCATAAATCGCTCCGCGTCGCTGCAATCGATTAAAAGGAAATTCGTATCGCTTGGCCAAATTTTTTCAACCAAGGGTGATGAGGCGAGACCTCGTCGTAGGTATTCTTTTTCCACCAGCAACGCCTGCAGCCGGGCCTGGGACATCGTCAGCTCGTCCGGTTCCAGAGCGCCGAGCGCCGCTTCTATGGTCGGCTGCGCAAGTGCATACGGTGGGATGACTCGTTTGGCCAATTGAATTAACTCAGGCGCCGCCAGCAATGCGCCGAGACGCGCCCCTGCCAGGGCGTGCGCTTTCGAGAGAGTCCGCAAAATCGCGAGAGTTTGGAAACGGTCAAACCAACGGGCCACGCTGGCGGCGCCTGACCATTCGATATAAGCCTCATCGATCACCACGATGGCTTTTCCGTCAAGGACCGTGCAAATTTGCTCGAGTGCGGCGCAGTCCAAAAGATTCCCAGTCGGATTATTGGGCGAACACAGATACACCAGCTTGACGCCAGGCCGCCAGGCCGCCAGCAAGGCTTCCGCGTCCACGCCCCAACCGCTGGCTTGCGCCAAAGGCACGTCGATGACTTCAGCACCTTGAATGCGCGCGGCGACTTGATACATCCCGAAAGTAGGGCTGCACTGCAGAATCGCATCGACGCCGGCGCGCAAATAAATACGCGATAACAAATCAATCGCTTCATCCGCACCGCGGGTAGCAAGCACCTGGGTGCTGGAAACGCCGTATAGGGACGCCAAACGCTCGATCAGCGCCTGCGGTTGCGGCTCAGGATAGCGATTGAGCCCCGCGCGGGTATTGTCCCCCTTCAGCCGCCAGGGTGCTTCGTTAGCATGCAAGCGCGTGTGGGAGGGCAACCACGCCGCGTGCGCATAAGGTTTCAGCGTGACGATTTCCGGGCGCGCCAGGGAAATCAGGCTGCTCATTGCAAGGCCTCGAGGCGGATGGTGACCGCGGCTGCATGCGCATCGAGTCCTTCCAGGTCTGCCAATACTTGCGCGGTCGGACCGAGTCCCTGCAGCCCCGCTGGCGTCAATTCTTGAACGGTGATGCGCTTCTGGAAGTCCTCAAGGGATAAACCGCTATATGATCGAGCGTAGCCATACGTCGGCAAGGTGTGATTCGGTCCGCTGCAATAATCGCCCATCGATTCCGGCGACCAATTGCCCAGAAACACCGCCCCTGCGGCAACAACCCGGGGCAACCATAGGCGCGGGTCGTTGATTTGCAGCAATAAGTGTTCGGGGGCGTAATCATTCGCGATGTCGAACGCCGTCTGCAGCGTTTCAACGACAATCAGCCGCATGGATTTCATCGATGCATCGAGGATCTGCGACCGAGACAGCCGGGCGCTTTGACGTTGAAGCTCATGCATGACCGCCGCAGCCAAGGCCGGCTCCGGGGTCAACAGTATGGCTTGTGCCTCGGGACTATGTTCTGCCTGGGCCAGGAGATCGGCGGCCACAAAGTCGGCGCGCGCGCTGGCATCGGCGATCACCATGACTTCGCTGACGCCGGCTGGCAGATCCGCCGCGGCCCCCTCGGCGTGCTGCGCCACCAGCATCTTCGCGGCGGTAACCCAGGCATTGCCCGGTCCGAACAGCTTGTCGCACTTTGGAATCGTATCGGTGCCGTAGGCCATGGCGCCGATCGCCTGGGCGCCCCCGACCTTGAATACCTGCGTAATGCCGGCCTTTCGAGCCGCAACTAGAACCGCAGGATCGGCCGAGCCGCTTCGCATGGGCGGCGTGCATAGAATACGCACCGGGCATCCGGCGATGGCCGCAGGCACTGCGAGCATGATGGCGGTTGAGGGGAGCGGGGCAGAACCGGCCGGAACGTAAAGACCCACTGCGCGGATCGGCACACTGATGCGCTCGCAAAGCACGCCCGGCGCCGTTTCGACGCGAAGCGGTGGCGGTACTTGAGCCTCGTGAAATCGATGAACCGTCGAAATCGCCCGCTCAATGGCGGCATGCTGCAAGGTACTCAGCTCGGACTCGGCAGTGGAAAATTCTTGCGGCGTGACTTGGAGTGCTTCCAGGCGAACCCCATCCAACTGTTGGGTCAGAGCATGGAGCGCGGCATCTCCTTCGCGGCGCACGCGCTCGATAATCCCCCGGGCGCTCGCCATGACGCCGGCGGCATCACGTTGCGCGGGACGCAGGAGGGCTGCGCAGCGCTGCTCTTGAGAGAGGGATTTCCAGTCGAGCATTCTCATGAGGAGCGCCGCTATGCCAGCATTTTCTCGACCGGCAAGACCAACACCGAGGTCGCCCCAGCGTCTTTCAAGTCTTCGAGCGTTTCCCAAAATACATTCTCGGGGCACACCGCATGTACTGCCACTCTATCTCCCAAGCCTTCCAGAGGAATGACGGTGGGCGCTTCGCTGCCGGGGAGCAATTTCGCGATAGCCGCCAGAGCCGAGCGCGGCGCATGCAGCATGATGTACTTGCTGCCCTTTACCTGCTCCACGCCGTCGATTCGCATGAGCAAGCGGCGCGTCCATTCTTGTTTCTCCGCAGGAATCGGCATGGGCGTGCGAATCAGGGCCGCCTGGCTCTCGAGTACGGTGTGCACGTTGCGAAGGTGATTGGCCGCCAGCGTGGAGCCGGTCGAGACCAAGTCGCAGATCAAATCCGCTCTTCCCAAGCGAGGCGCTATCTCTACCGAACCCGACAGAACCACGACCTCCGCCGAGATGCCGTTCTGCTTCAGGAAGCGGGATAAGATGTGAGGATACGTCGTGGCGATGCGCTTGCCCTGAAGCGATTGCGCATCTTCATAGCGAAATCCTTCGGGCACCGCGATACACAGCCGGCAGCGGCCGAAATCCAGCAACTGCACGGTGTCGAATAACGGTCCGACCTCGCGAGCCTCGAACGCCAGGCGCTTCTCTTCGACGACATTCAAGCCCACCAGCCCTAAGTCGCAGACGTCTTCCTGTACCAGGTCGGGAATATCATCGTCGCGCACGAACAGCACATCCAACGGCATGTTCTCGCCGTAGCACATCAGCTGGTCCTTGCCGCGGCTATATTTGAGCCCGCAGCGGGAAAGCAAATCGAGGGAACTGTCGGTGAGTCGGCCGTTCTTTTGCACCGCGATTTTCAGGCGCATGGTGTCGGCGCAGACCTCGGCGCTACGCATTGAGCTTCAACCGTTCGGTAACCACCCGATACCCGCCATTGCCGGACATCAAGTAGCGGGCGACGCGCCCGATCGTCGTGACACTGACGCCGGTTTGTTTGTGGATTTCGCGATACGGCAATCCGCGTTCCAGCAGTTCCACCACCGCCCACCGATCGGCCATAGCCTGCAATTCGGCCGGCGTGCACAAATCACGGAAGAAACTGCGGCACTCATCGATCGAGCGCAGCGCCAAGATGGCGGTGCACAGCGCACGCTCATGCTGCTGCTCTTGCCGCAGGGTTACCAGCCGGTTGGTTTTCATAGCCTCGAGTACAGCCCTGGTTCTCTCTCATGCATTAACGCGCTGTTACGTTAATACATTGATGTATGGAAGGCAAGCGAAAGGTTATTGCTTGACGTACCTGCGGCCCCTGCTAAAATTCAGCGGCTCATCTAGACCGGCTGAGGGAAAGGCCCTTAGAAGCCGGGGCAACCACCGACTGTCGGAACGGTGCCAACTCCTGCGGGAACGCGGCTTTTCGCGCGAACCCGGTAGATGGGCGGCCTATTGCGCGGTTCCCCGGCGGTTCCGCGACATCAATGGGCTACGAGCGATGCTCCAGGGGTTATGTCGCCTTCAAGGAGCTCGCCAAGCGTGGTCGAAAATATTTCAAATGCGATTGACGAGACGTTGAGTCTCGGTGATTTTCGCTTGCATCACGGGGACCCGCTGCCCGGTCCCAAGATGTGTTTTCGTTTGGCCGGCAACCCCGCCGGTCCTGTCGTGGCGGTCCTTGGCGGCATCTCCGCGCACCGCATCGTCGTCGGTCGGCCGGGCGAGGGTTGGTGGCCTGAAATGGTCGGCCCCGGACTTGGGGTGGATACGCGCGAGTATCGTGTCCTCGGCATCGACTATATCGGCGGGCACGGCGCGAGTTCCACACCGAGCGCCGGCGGCCAATTTCCGCCCATCAGTTCCTACGATCAAGCCAATGGCTTGCGCCTGATCGTTCAGCACCTTGGGATCAAGTCCCTGCATGCAATCGTCGGCGCCTCGTATGGGGGCATGATTGCGCTGTGCTTCGCTGAGAAGCATCCGACATGGGTGCAACACATTGTGGTGCTGAGCGCCGCTGACCGGAGCCAAGCGCTCGCGACGGCCTGGCGTTGCGTGCAGCGTCAAATCGTGCGCGAAGCCATCGCGCGGGGCGATGGCGCTGCCGGACTCAAGCTTGCTCGTGCACTGGCCATGGCTACTTATCGCAGCTCCATCGAATTTGCGCTCAGATTCGGAGGTGTAGCCACGCGCATCGAGGGCCGCTTTCGATTCCCCATAGAGGACTACCTATTTGCACGCGGCGACGACTACGTGCAGAAGTATCGTGCCGAATCCTTTCTAACCTTGAGCGAATCGATCGACCTGCATGCGATGGATGCAACACAAGTCCATACGCCTGCAACGCTCATTGCCGTGCGCGAAGATCAGCTGGTGCCGTTCAACGACATGCAATCATTGTCGGCGCGCCTGAACGGACCCCGCCAACTCATCGAGATCAATTCCATTTTCGGGCACGATGCCTTCTTGAAGGAAGGAGCAGCCCTGATCCCTATCATCAAGCACGCCCTAGCGGAGCAACATCCATGAGCAGCAAAGCGCCATCCAAACAACTTGCAACCCGCTCGGTTCGAGCCGGCATCGAGTCGGATCCCCATCACGGTTCCGTCGTGCCGCCGATTTACTTGTCGACGAATTTTGCTTTCGAGAGCTTCCGTCAGCCTCGTAAATACGATTACACCCGATCCGGCAATCCGACCCGAGATCAGCTTGCCGGCGCGCTCAGCGACCTCGAAGGCGGTGCCGGGGCGGTCGTGACTTGCAGCGGCTTGGCGGCCGTGTCATTGATCTTGGCGGAATTGCCGGTTGGGGCGCGCGTGCTGGCCCCGCACGATTGCTACGGCGGCACGTATCGATTGCTGACCGCGCTGCATGCGAAGGGCAGCCTAGTCGTTGATTTCATCGAGCAAGGCGATCTGCCCGCGCTCAAGGCGGCTCTCGAGGCCAAACCCAAATTGGTGTGGATCGAAACACCCAGTAATCCGCTGCTGCGGGTGGTGGATATTCGCGCAATCTGCGATGCAGCCCACGCGGCCGGTGCACTGACGGCGGTGGACAATACCTTCTTGTCGCCGCTCTGGCAGCAGCCCCTGATGCTAGGGGCGGATTTTGTATTGCATTCGACCACCAAGTATCTTAACGGTCATAGCGATGTGGTGGGTGGTGCCGTTATCGCAGCGACGAAGGAATTGCATCAAAGCTTGGCGTGGTGGGCCAATGCCATCGGCGTCACCGGGGCGCCATTCGACAGCTTTCTCACCCTGCGGGGTATCCGCAGTCTGCACGCGAGAATGAGGGTTCACGCTGAAAACGCCGCACATGTCGTGCAGTTTCTAACTCAGCATCCGCAAGTGCGGCGCGTTTACTATCCGGGGCTCGCCGATAATCCCGGGCACGAGATTGCTTGCCGCCAACAAACCAGCTTCGGTGCGATGTTGAGTTTCGAACTCGCCGGCGGAGAGCCTGCGATTGGGGCATTTCTTTCGGGTCTGCAATGCTTCACGCTGGCCGAATCGCTTGGCGGCGTCGAAAGCCTGGTTGCGCATCCGGCCAGTATGACGCATGCGGGAATGGAAGAATCCGCACGCAGCCGCGCGGGAATCAGCGATGCGCTGCTGCGCGTCTCGGTGGGTATCGAGGATCCTGTCGATCTGCTGGCGGATCTGGAAGCGGGTCTGTCACGCGCAGCTAAAGCGCAGCCAAAACCGCATCTGCGGCGGCGCGTGTCGTAAACGGTTTGGCGCCAGCGGATATATCGGCCGTGCGGGCACCGGAGGCGATCGCTTGGTGTACTGCGTCTTCGACTGCCTTCGCTTCAGTTTCCAACCGCAGCGCATAGCGCAGCAGCATCGCGGCGCTCAAGATGGCGGCGTAGGGATTTGCGATTCCGCGGCCCGCGATGTCCGGCGCCGAGCCGTGAATCGGCTCGAATACTCCGCCGCATGCACCGTTACCCAGCGAGGCGGAGGGCAACAGTCCCAAGGATCCGGCGAGCATTGATGCTTCATCGGTGAGGATGTCGCCGAACATGTTTTCAGTCACAATTACATCGAAATCGCGCGGCCTCTGCAACAGGTGCATGGCGGCGGAGTCCACCAGCATATGTTCGAATGCCACATCGGGAAAGTCGTTGGGCAGAATACGGTTCACCGTCACGCGCCACAGGCGAGAGGTCTCCAGCACATTGGCTTTATCAACCGAGGTCAATTTTTTGCGGCGCTTGCGGGCCAGCGCGGCGGCAAGCCGCACCACCCGTTCTATCTCCGCGACGCTGTAGCGGCAAAGATCGGATGCTTCGGTGGCGGTGCGGGTTTTCTCTCCGAAATAAATGCCGCCGGTAAGTTCGCGCACCACCATCATATCCACGTCGCGCAGCAACTCAGCCTTGAGGGGCGAGGCATCGAGCAGCGCGGGGTGAGGTGCTACCGGTCGCAGATTGGCGAACAGCCCCAGTTCCTTGCGCAGCCTCAACAAGCCTTGTTCGGGCCGAACCGAGGCATTCGGGTCCGACCACTTGGGTCCGCCGACGGCACCCAACAAGACCGCATCGGCGCGCATCGCCAGGGAGAGCGTGGTCGGCGGCAGCGGATCCCCGCTGGCATCGATGGCTGCGCCGCCCAGCAGTGCTGATTCGAATACGAAGCGATGCGCGAACCGCAACCCTATTTTCTCAAGCGCGCGCACCGCCTCTGCGGTGACTTCCGCGCCGATGCCATCGCCGGCCAGCACTGCAATCAGCGCTTCCATTTAAGCGCTTGCAGCTTCGAAGCGTGCGATGTCACTCAGCTTGCTGAGCAGATAGCCGAGTTCATCCACGCCGTTCAAGAGACAGTGGCGCGCAAACGGCTCGATCGGGAACGCCACCGAGGCGCCTGTCGGCAATGTCAGCCGAAGGGATTCGAGGTCGATGTCCACCTGTGCGCCGGGATGAGTCAGCAACCATTGCGAAGTCGGCTCATCCACGACTACCGGAAGCAACCCATTGATCAGGGAATTGCCGCGAAAGATGTCGGCTATTTCAGTGCTGATGACAGCCCGGAAACCGTAGTCGAGCAGCGCCCATGGGGCGTGTTCGCGCGACGACCCGCATCCGAAATTGCGGCCCGCCACCAGGATTTCGGCGCCCCGGGCTTGCGGATGATTGAGAACGAACTGCTCGTTCGGAGAGCCGTCTGACTGATAGCGCCAATCCGCAAACAGCTGCCGGCCCAAGCCCTCCTTGGTGGTCGTGGTCAAAAAGCGCGCCGGAATAATTTGATCAGTGTCGATATCGCTCGAGTCGATGACGACGGTTCTCGATGTGATGCGCCGTATCGGTTGCATCACAGCAGATCCCGCGGGTCTGTGATGCGGCCTGTGACAGCACAGGCGGCGGCGGTGAGCGGACTGGCCAGCAAAGTTCGCGCTCCCTTACCCTGGCGGCCCTCGAAATTGCGGTTGCTGGTGCTGACGGAATAATGCCCGGCGGCGACCGTGTCGCCATTCATGCCCAAACACATTGAACAGCCTGACTCGCGCCAATCAGCGCCAGCGGCCTTGAAAATCTCGGCCAGTCCCGCTGCCTCGGCCTGTTTTTTGATTTGCTGCGATCCGGGCACGATAAGCAAGTGCACCCCGGGCGCGACCTTGCGGCCCTTGAGTATCTGCGCCGCTGCCTGAAGATCATCGAACCTTCCGTTGGTACAACTGCCGATGAAGACCACATTGACAGGTTTCCCGAGCATGCCCTCTCCGCCGCGAAAACCCATGTAGCTCATGGCTTTGTCAAAAACCGCATCGCCTTGCCGGTCCGGGATTGCCGACCCGATCGCAAGCACCATGCCGGGATTGGTGCCATACGTGATCATTGGTTCGATTGCTGCGGCGTCGATGTCCACGCAGGCGTCGAATTGCGCGCCAGTATCGGTCGCGAAAGTGCGCCAGCGGCGCAATGCGGCCTCCCAATCCTGGCCCTGAGGTGCGCGCGGCCTACCGGCCAGGTAGTCGAAGGTCACTTCATCCGGGCCGATCATTCCGGCACGTGCGCCGGCTTCTATCGACATGTTGCACACCGTCATGCGCTCCTGCATGGACATGCCGCGCACCGTCGAACCTCGATACTCCAAGACGTGACCTGTTCCACCGGAAACGCCGATCTTGCCGATGATGCGCAAGATCAAGTCCTTGGCGCTCACGCCTGGATGCAACTTGCCCTCGATATTGATAGCGAAAGTTTTGGGCTTACGTTGCAGCAACGCCTGCGTCGCAAACACATAGCCGACTTCGCTGGTCCCGATGCCGAAGGCGAGGGCGCCAAAGGCGCCATGGGTGCTGGTGTGGCTGTCCCCGCAGACGATGGTCATTCCAGGCTGGGTGCAGCCAAGCTCGGGACTGATGATATGTACGATGCCGCGCCGCGCATCCTTCATCCCGAAAAGCTCGATGCCGAACTCCGCCGCATTTTGTTCGAGCTGCCGCACTTGGCGGGCAGCGGCATCGATCTTGATGGGCACGCGGCCGAACACCTGCTCACTCATAGTGGGCGTTGAATGATCCATGGTCGCCAGCGTGCGATCCGGCCTGCGCACCTTGAGGCCCCGCGCCCGTAACATGCTAAATGCCTGGGGGCTGGTCACTTCGTGCGCGAGGTGCAGGTCAACGTACAGCACCGCGGGGGTATCGCGCGTTTCGGCCACGACCTCATGCGCACTCCAGACCTTGTCGAACAACGTGCGCGCCGGCATGGTTTCTCAGCTCTTATCCGCTTCCAACCAAGGCATACGTGCGCGCAGCCGAGCGCCGACCTTTTCGATGGAGTGGGTCAAATCCGCCTTCAACAGTTTCGAGTACTTGCGCCGCCCACTCTTGTTCTCCGCGATCCACTGGCGGGCGAATTTGCCCTGCTGAATTTCGGTCAGGATCTTCTTCATCTCCTTTTTGGTCGCCTTATTGACGACGCGCGGCCCGCGGGTCAAATCCCCGTACTTGGCGGTTTCGCTGATAAAGCGGTGCATTTTGGTGATGCCGCCCTCGTGCAAAAGGTCCACGATCAGCTTGAGTTCATGCAGACACTCGTAGTACGCCACCGCAGGTTGGTAACCTGCTTCCACCAAGGTCTCGTAGCCTTTGACCACGAGTTCCGTGGCCCCGCCGCATAGCACCGCCTGTTCGCCGAACAAATCAGTTTCGGTTTCCTCTCCGAATGTCGTCTCGAGCACGCCGCCGCGCGTGCCGCCGATCCCATCGGCGTACGCCAATGCCTTCGCCTTTGCCCGTTTGGAGGGGTCTTGCGCGACCGCAATCAGGCAGGGCACACCCCGGCCTTGCTGGTACTGGCGCCGCACCAAATCCCCGGGTCCCTTGGGCGCGATCAGCACCACATCCAAATCCTTGCGCGGTTTGATCTGCTTGAAGTGGATGTTGAAACCGTGAGCGAAAAGCAACGTCGCGCCTTTCTCAATGGCGGTTTTCAATTCCTCATAAAGGGGCTTTTGCGTCAGATCCGGGACCAGCATTGCCACCAGATGCGCCCCTGCCACGGCGGCGCGCGGCTCCGACACCCGCAATCCGTCCTTTTTCGCCTTGGTCCAACTGTCGCCTTTGCGCACGCCGACCACCACGTCATATCCGCTATCGCGCAGGTTAAGCGCATGCGCACGTCCCTGGCTGCCATAGCCAAGCACAGCGATGCGCGCTCCTCGAAGCGCTTTCTTGTCGACGTCTTTTTGCGAATACAACCGCATTCTGAAATCTCCTGATCCGAACAAACCCATGAAACGCGAAACCCCGCTTAAAGACGTTCGCGGCCTTAAGCGGGGTGTTGAAAATTGCGCTTAAACGCTTTGTTAAACTAGCACAAAATGGCGCCACAGAATCTCCTATGATGCAAGGAATTCCAAAGGCTTGCAGCGTAGCGAGAAGGTTTCATGAATGTCGGTGCCAATGTTTCCGTGCCGTTGTGGTTGCTCTACGAAGACGAGCTAGAAGGCTGGCGCGCTGCGCAACCGCAGCCGGTGCGGCAATGGCTCTTTGAGCAGAACTTCAAGGCAGAGAAGCATCGCGTGGTGCTGCTGCCAAACGCCGCGGGGAGTCTCATGGCCGCCGTCGGCGGCTTGGGCAAGCGCGCCCAATTGTCGCTTTGGCATGCGGCAGCCTTCGCCGAGCGGTTGCCGCCGCGCCGTTACCGGCTGATGCAAAATTTCAGCCCATCAGAGGCGACTCACTTGGCGCTGGGGTTTTTATATGGGGTGTATCGCTTCGAGCGCTACCGCACCGCCAAATGTGAAACTGCGAGCCTGGATTCGCCGTCGAATGCGGATCTGGCCTTCGTAACCCATGCCGCTGAATCGCTTCGGATGGCGCGCGACTGGATCAATACGCCGGCGGGTGATTTTGGCCCAGCGCAATTGGCTGCTGCGGCGCGTCAGGTCGCCGAGCGTCACGGTGCCACTTTTAAGGAATGGGTTGGAGAGGAGTTGCTGTCCGAAAATTTTCCGGCCATTCATGCGGTGGGGCGGGCGAGCAGCGCCGCACCGCGCCTCGTCGAGCTTTGCTGGGCGCCGTCCGGCACAGATGCCGTGCCGACCGTGATTCTAGTCGGAAAGGGAGTGTGTTTCGACAGCGGCGGTCTGGACATCAAGGCTGCCGCCGGCATGGCGCTCATGAAAAAAGACATGGGCGGAGCGGCCATTGCTTTGTCCCTCGCACACTTAGCCATGAGCGCGAACATTCGCTGCCAACTGCGCGTGCTCTTGCCGGCGGTTGAGAATGCCATCAGCGGCAATGCGTACCGGCCCGGCGATGTGCTGTCTACGCGCAAAGGTCTCACGGTCGAAGTGGGCAACACGGATGCCGAGGGCCGGCTGGTGTTGTGCGATGCCTTGGCTTATGCGGACGCCCAGAAGCCTGCGCTGATCTTGGACTTCGCAACGCTCACCGGAGCTGCGCGGGTTGCGCTGGGACCGGAGCTTCCCGCGCTCTTCGGTAATGATGAGCGCCTGGTGCAGGATCTGGCACGCACGGCGGCGTCCGAGCATGATCCGCTGTGGCCAATGCCTCTGTGGGCCGGCTACGAAGACGAACTCGCCAGCAAAATCGCGGATTTGAATAACGTCGCGTCCTCGACGTTTGCCGGTGCGATATTTGGCGCTCTGTTCTTGAAGCGCTTCGTTACGGAATCGCCTTGGATGCATATCGACCTGTATGCGTGGAATCCAAAGGATCGCCCCGGCCGGAGCGTTGGTGGAGAGGCGCAAGCCTTGCGCGGCTGCTACCGCTACTTGGTCGAACGCTTCGGTATTGCGTAAACTGGGGCGATGCGGAAAAAATCCTTGCAGGTCGATTCTCGGCGATATTCTCGTGTGGTGGTCGACGGCGTCAAGCAAACACCCAACCGATCGATGCTGCGTGCCGTCGGATTTTCCGATGCCGACTTCGATAAGCCCCAGGTCGGGGTTGCCTCGACTTGGAGCAACTTGACGCCTTGCAACGTGCACATCGACGAATTGGCACGTTTGGTAGCCAAGGGGGCAGACGGGGCCGGCGCTAAAGCCATCACCTTCAATACGATTACGGTTTCGGACGGCATCTCCATGGGTACCCCCGGAATGCGCTACTCACTGGTGTCTCGCGAAGTCATTGCCGATTCGATCGAGACCGTGGTCGGGGCGCAGGGATTCGACGGTGTGGTTGCGATCGGCGGGTGCGACAAGAACTTGCCGGGGTGCATGATAGCCCTCGCACGACTCAATCGGCCCGCAATTTTTGTCTATGGCGGAACGATCCGCCCAGGAACAGACCAGCGCGACATCGTGTCGGTTTTCGAAGCCGTCGGCGAATACGCGAAAGGAGGGGTGTCGGAGCAGCAGCTTAAATTCGTGGAGCGTACCGCGATCCCGGGACCGGGCTCCTGCGCGGGAATGTATACGGCCAACACCATGGCCTCTGCCATCGAAGCGATGGGAATGAGCCTGCCCAACAGCTCCGCACAAGATGCGATTTCCGAGCAGAAGCGCGGCGATTGCGAGCGAGCGGGTGCCGCGGTGGTCAACCTCATCAATCGAGGCATCACGCCGCGCCAGATTATGACGCGTAAATCCCTCGAAAACGCGATTACGATGGTGGTCGCCCTCGGTGGCTCAACCAATGCGGTATTGCACCTGTTGGCCATTGCTTCGTCCGCAGATATTCGGCTTAAGCTCGATGACTTTACCCGCATTGGCAGGCGCGTTCCGGTGTTGGCGGACTTGCGCCCCAGCGGTCGTCATTCGATGTCGGAGCTGGTGGCGATCGGGGGTATTCAACCGCTGATGAGAACGCTCCTGGACGAAGGCTTGCTGCACGGCGATTGCCTGACTGTGACTGGTACGACGCTGGCCGAGAACCTGCGCAGCGTTGCCGCATACCCTGCAGGCCAGCAGATTGTGCGAGCGATGAATGATCCAATCAAGAAAGACAGCCACCTGGTCATCTTGTATGGGAATCTTGCCCCGGAGGGCGCCGTTGCGAAAATTACCGGTAAGGAGGGTTTGACCTTTCGCGGCAAGGCGCGGGTGTTTGATTCAGAAGAGGGCGCCACCCAGGGGATACTCAGCGGCAAAGTGAAGGCGGGCGATGTGGTGGTCATCCGTTACGAGGGACCCAAAGGTGGGCCCGGAATGCGTGAGATGCTAAGCCCCACCAGCGCCATCATGGGCTTAGGACTAGGCCGGGACGTCGCATTGATTACCGACGGGCGGTTTTCCGGCGGCAGCCACGGCTTTGTGGTTGGGCATGTGTCCCCGGAGGCGGTACTCGGCGGCCCTTTGGCCCTGGTAGAGACGGGAGATGGCATCACCATTGATGCTCAGCGACGGGAAATGACCTTGCACGTCGCCCCGCAGGAGCTGAAGAAGCGCCGCAAGGGGTGGATTGCTCCCAAACCCTATGCACGCCGCGGTGCCTTGGCTAAATATTCTCGCGAGGTCAGCAGCGCATCCTTGGGAGCGGTGACGGATCTAGAACGAGCCGGAACAAATACTGCCAAGACCTCTTGATGTCTGACGTTGACATGGGGAGTTTCTGCACTTACATCCCGCTTGCAGTTCGGGCGGGATATGTGTCAGTCTTAATTTACTTGCCGAGGGGAACTTGAGGGGACGTTGCTCGTGCTTAAGCAGCGGAGTTTGCGGCGTGCGCATTGCGCAAGTTCAAGACAGGGGTAGGGTCGCAAAGACTTATGTATAGATATGAAAATCCATCGATATTCTCCGGCAAGCGGGGCGCGGCCTTCATTGCCGTCATCCTGCTTCACGTGGTGATCGTCTGGGGCTTTTACAGCGGTCTCGCGGGTAAGCTGGTGCAGAAAATCATTCCCCCGGTGGAAATTGCGCAGATCGAGAAGCCGAAGGATATCGACAAACCGCCGCCGCCGCCGCCCAAGCTCGAAGAGATCAGGCCGTACGTGCCACCGCCGGAATTCGTCGACATCCAGGCCGCACCGCCCGAAACCACGGCGATCTCGGTTGTGACTCGGGAACAGCCACCGCCGCCGACGGCACCCGTGGCGGCGCCTGTGCAGCATACGATCATCGGCGCCAAGATGGATCCGAAGCATCCGTTCAAGATCGGCGAGGAATACTATCCGGACGCCTCCAAACGAGCCAACGAAGAAGGACGCTGCATCGTACTCGCGCATGTGAACGCAAAAGGCGATATTTTGGATGCGCAGATTCAAACAAGCTCCGGCTTCCCTCGGTTGGATGAGGCCTGTTTGAAAGGCGTCAAGGGACAGCGGGCGCTGCCCGGCATGGAAGACGGCAAGCCGGTAGATGGTCAATTCGCATTTGCGATCGTGTGGAAGTTAACGGGCAAGTAGCCGCTGCTCATAGACGACTTAGGTTTTAGCCCATTCATTATTATTAAGCTTTTATAAGTAGAGGGAATCGGTCTATGCAAGAGACAGTTGTTGAAAATCCGTATGGCCTTGGCGCACTGATTGCCAATGGCAATATTGTTAGCAGATCGATCCTTGCCGTGCTGCTGATCATGTCTTTAATGACATGGTTCATCATGATCACCAAGTTTTTTGATCAGCGACGCCTGCGCCTGCAAGCGATCGAGGCGGAGAAGGAGTTCTGGAGCGCGACGAGCCTCACCGACGCCATCGGCAAGTTAAAAGGCGGTTCCAATCCGTTTCGCGCCCTGGCTGAAACCGGCAAGCAGGCCTACGAATATCACGAAACCAACAAAACGCGGCTCTCGGGCGCCATAGGCACCAGTGAATGGATCACTGAGTCCTTACAGCGAACTGCGGATGCCATCATCAGCAGAATGCAAACCGGCCTGCCGGTTCTGGCATCGGTCGGCGCGACCGCGCCCTTCGTGGGCTTGCTCGGTACCGTGATCGGTATTTATAACGCACTCATCGCCATCGGCGTGTCGGGTCAGGGCTCGATTGAAAAGGTCGCCGGCCCGGTAGGCGAGGCCTTGATCATGACGGCCATCGGTTTGGTGGTCGCCGTTCCCGCCGTGTTGGGCTACAACGTCCTCTTGCGGCGCAACAAGAATGTGCAAGAACGAGTCAGCCACTTCACGCATGAGCTGCATGCCTATCTGATCTCGGGCGTTAAAATGGGTCTGGGCATGGACAAGCCGCCGGCCGCCATGGGCAAGCCGCCCGCTGCCGCACTCGCCCGCTAGGAATTGAGCTAAATGGCGCTACATGTAGGCGAAGAAGAAGAGGGCGTGGCGATGTCGGACATCAACGTCACCCCCCTCGTGGACGTGATGTTGGTGCTGCTCATTATTTTCATCATCACGATCCGGGTGATCTTGCAGCAGGTGCCCTTGACGCTCCCCAAGGCGACCAACTTGGTCACTCAAACGCGCCCGGAAAACGTCACCATTGCGGTCGATAAGCAAGGTGCCATTTACTGGAACACAAAACTATTGGCAGGCCAGGATGAATTGCTGTCGCAGCTGCGCGGCATTGCCCGCCAAGAGCCGCAGCCGGAAGTTCACATTCGCGGCGATTCGAATGTTCGATATCAATTCGTTGGCCAGGTGCTCGTAGCGACTCAGAGAATTGGTATACGCAAAGTAGCGTTTATCACTGAGCCCGATCGCCCCACGTTCGAAAAATAGGAGATAAGCCATGGCCATGAGTGTAGGCGGGGGGAAGGAAGGCCAATCCTACTCCGAGATTAATATGACGCCCTTGATCGACGTCATGTTGGTGTTGCTCATCATTTTCATCATCACGCTCCCCAACCAGACCCATGCTGTGAAGATCGACAATCCGTTGCCGCCGCCGCCCAATCAGGTCCCGCCGCCGCCGCCGGAAGTCATCAATCTCACCATCGATTTCGACGGCACGTTGTTGTGGAATGGAAGCCCGGTCGACCGAAAGACCTTGCAGGGCTACATCGAGTCCGAGTCTACGAAACAGCCGCAACCTGAAGTGCATATCCAGGTCGACAAGTTTGCCAAGTATGAGATCGTGGCGCAGACGCTGGCTGATTTGCAGCATCGCGGTTTGAAGAAGATAGGATTCGTTAATAACGATTTCTTCTAAGCACGGGTTCTCTAACTGGTGTTACGGCGCGTCAACCCATTAATAGGGTGCGCGCCGTTCGTTTTAAGCAACTTATATGCCGCGCGGCCAAAACGCCGCGCGCAATCATTCGATACACAGCGAGGTCTCTAATGAGTCATTCGATACTTAAATTTCGTCGCCCCTCTGGCGTTTTTTGCTTAAGCCTTCTGCTTGGCTGCGCGGCGCTATCGCCGGCGGCATTCTCGGCGGAAAAGGCAAAGGGCCAGGAAATCAGCCGCGTCATCGCCAAGGAGATCACGGCGGCGCAGAAGGCCATGGCGGCCCAGCAGTGGTCCGAGGCGCTCAAGAATCTGGAAGCGGCCGAAACCAAATCGCCGCTCACCACGTATGACAAGAAGACGATCTATGAATTCAAAGGCATTTCCTATGTCCGTTTGAATAATTTGAAGGAGGCAGAGAAGGCCTACGAAGCCGCACTGAGCACCGGCGGTATAGCCGGGGATGAACTGCCGAAAACCTACCGCTTATTATTCCAGTTGGCTGCCACCAACCAGCAGAACGCGAAGGCTATCGAATACGGCAAGCAGGCAGCCGAAGCAGGTTCCGCGAACGACAATGACCTGCTGATCATGAGTCAGCTTTATTATCAGCAGAAGGATTGCAAGAACTCAGGCGTGTGGGGCGACAAGGCCATCGCCGCCTTCAAAAAGGCCGGCGAACCGCCGAAGGAAGTGCTGTATCAGCTCAAATTGCAATGCGCCAGTGATAATAACGAAACGGCTGCGATGATTGCATCGCTGTACGATCTGGTGCGCCTCACCAACAAGCCCTCGTATTGGAATAACCTGATACGCCTAGAGCGCCAAGATGAGCGGAATGATCACAATCTCTTGATGATCTACCGCGTGATGTACGACACCAACTCCATGCAGGCGGATACCGACTACATCGAAATGGCGCAATTGCTCGGCGATGCCGGCTTGCCGGGCGAGGCCCAGGCAGTGCTGGAAAAGGCGATGGGCAGCGGTATCGTGAAAGACGACCACAAGGAGCGCACCACACGGTTGCTCAATGCGATGAAGACGCGCGCCGATGCGGACAAGAAAGGCTTGCCCCAACTGGATGCGGAAGCCAAGAAGGGTACGGCAGGGCAACTCGATATGAAGCTCAGCGAAGTGTATTACGGCGCAGGCGATTATAAGAATGCGGCCGATGCCGTTAGCCGCGCCGTGCAGAAAGGACAGATCAAGCAGCAGGACGAAGCTTACGTGTACCTCGGCAGATCGCAGGTGCAATTGAAGAACAACGCCGAGGCAAAGAAAGCCTTTGTCGCCCTTAAATCGGTGCCGAATATCAGTCCTCGCGTGCTCAAGCTGTGGGAATTGTACGCGGACAAACTCCCCGGATAAATCCAGGAAAAGGAAGCCTATATGACGATCAAAGCTGGGGATAAGATGCCGGAGGGTGCGTTCACGCGCATGACCAAGGACGGCCCTCAAAAAATAACCACGGACCAGTTGTTCACCGGCAAGACGGTGGTGCTGTTTTCAGTGCCTGGCGCCTTTACCCCTACGTGCGATGCCAAACATTTGCCGGGTTTTGTCGAGCTCGCGGATCAAATCAAAGCCAAAGGCGTCGATACGATTGCTTGCACCGCGGTGAACGATGTGTTCGTGATGAACGCCTGGGGTAAACACGGCGGCGTGGGCGAGAAGATTCTGATGCTGGCAGACGGCAATGGCGCCTACGTCAAAGCGTTGGGATTGGAGATGGACGGCTCAAAATTCGGCATGGGAACGCGCGGGCAGCGCTTTGCCCTCATCGTCAAGAATGGTGTTGCCACGCAGGTCGATGTCGAGGCGCCCGGTGAATTTAAGGTCTCCGCTGCCGACGCGGTATTAAAACAGCTGTAGGATCGAACGGCGCGGCCGCCGCGGCCGCGCCGTCGCGCTCAAGTGCCGATGAGCCGCTCAAGCTCGGGCATGATTTGGAATAGATCGCCCACCAAACCCACATCGGCCACCTCGAATATCGGCGCCTCGCCATCCTTATTGATTGCGACAATGGTGCGTGCGTCCTTGATTCCCGTCAGATGCTGGATCGCACCCGAGATCCCAATGGCAATGTACACTTCCGGGGAAATGATCTTGCCTGTCTGGCCGACCTGCATTTCGTTGGGTGCATAACCGGCATCGACCGCGGCACGCGATGCGCCCACCGCGGCGCCCAATTTGTCGGCCAGGCTAAACAGCAGTTTAAAATTCTCGGCGCTGCCGAGCGCGCGGCCGCCCGACACCACGCGTGAGGCGGTTTGCAAATCGGGCCGGTCCGTGGAACCGGACTTGGCGCCGACGTAACGGCTGTGGGTGGGCAGGGTGACGTTCAAGGTCTTCGATTCGATGCTGGCATTTCCGCCCGTGGCTGCTGCCTGAAAAGAGGCGACACGCACCGTGGCGAGCAGCTTGCGGGAAGGGTCTGACTCCACCGTGACGATGGCATTGCCCGCATAAATGGGACGACGATATCGATACGGACCGTCCACCGCCATCAGATCGCTGACTTGCGCTACGCCGAGCAGTCCCGCGACTCGGGGCATCAAGTCCTTGCCGAAGCTCGTCGAAGGTCCGAACAAGTGGGTGTAATCCGGCGCGAGGGCAGCCAGTTGAGGGGCGAGAACGGCGGCGAGGGGGTGTGCGTTTTCAGGCCGATCCACGCGCAAAACCGAATGTACGCCGCTTAATGCGGCAGCCTGGGAGGCGACCGCGGCGGTATCCTCGCCGAACAGGGCGATGCTGAT
The DNA here is from genome assembly GCA_030775645.1 of Pseudomonadota bacterium. Taxonomy (GTDB): domain Bacteria; phylum Pseudomonadota; class Gammaproteobacteria; order Steroidobacterales; family Steroidobacteraceae; genus Bog-1198. Next base: position 125,738 of record JALYIT010000053.1, read on the forward strand.
GTGCGCTTCCGCTATGCCGGTTGCGCATGTGACGCATTTGGCGGTGGCAGGGTTGAGTGTTTTTCCGTCGTGTTCCCCGACGATAAGTATCTTGTGCATTAGATCAAACCTTTTTGCTTGAGAAACGCCACCAGTTCCGGCACGTCCTTGACAATCACACCTTTTTGCCGCTGCGCCGGGGGTTCGGTCTTCAAAACCTTCAGGTGTACGCCGGTGCTGACCCCGAGCGCGGCGAGCGAAGTCACGTCCAATGGCTTTTTCTTCGCTTTCATGATGTCAGGCAGCTTTACATAGCGCGGTTCGTTCAGCCGCAAATCCACGGTGATCACAGCGGGCAGATCGACCTCGATGGTCTCCAAGCCCGCGTCGACTTCGCGAGTAACGCTGGCCTTATCCGCCGATATCTCGATCTTGGAGGCATACGTGGCCTGCGGTCGATCCCAAATCGCCGCCAACATCTGGCCGGTCTGATTGGCGTCGTCGTCAATCGCTTGTTTGCCGAGGAGGATCAGATCAGGAGCTTCTTTTTTCGCCAGCGCAAGAAAAGCGTGGGCGGCGGTAAGTGGTTCGACGGCCGCATCTGTCTGCACCAGGATGGCCCGATCGGCGCCCATGGCCAAGGCGGTGCGTAATTGCTGCTGGGTATCGGTTACCCCGATGCTCACCGCAACGACCTCGATATTCGCACCGCGCTCCTTGATGCGAAGCGCCTCTTCGAGCGCAATTTCGTCGAAAGGGTTCACGCTCATTTTTACCCCATCCAGCATGATGCCGCTTCCGTCGGGCTTCACTCGTACACGCACGTTGTAATCAACGACGCGTTTGATACAGACCATGATTTTCTGCACGTAAAGCTCCTTAAGCGGTTGCCTGCCGCGCATCTCGAGCGCGCGCAAAGGCCTGTTGTTCAAAAAATTGTGTGCTGATTTTAGCCGCGCACTGGCGCAACTTCGGTAAAAAACGCTCGACCCCAGCCTTCAGCGGCAGCGCGGACGCGGCAAACCGTACCGTTAGCGCCGCCAAGCGGTCACCCATCGGCACCGGCACGCTGACAGTGTATTCGTCTATGAGGCGCCGCGTACGCATCGCAGTCGCGTAGCCGAGCGCTTTGATGTCCGAAAGCGCGCGCAGCAGATCGCCGCGATCTCGCGCCGACCGGTCTTCCTCCTTGTTGGAGCGAGCCAGAATCTCAATCAGCGTATCGCGTTGCGCTATTGTGCAATGTGCGAGATACACGCGCCCGCTTGAGCTCGCCAGCAGCGGCAATTGAACACCGGCTGAATAGCGCTCCAAGGCCAGCGGCGTGCTATGGTCGGCGGCTTCGCGAAGCGTCATTTTCGTTCCGGACAGCGTGGCGATACTGACGGGCCACGCGACCTCACTACTTAAGCCATGGAGTAGAGGTCTGGCAATTTGATTGACCCAAGCCTCATCATGGAATCCTGCGCTTAAGCCCCGCACTAATATCGTCAGCCGATAGCGTTCATCGGCGCCGTCTCGATATACGAAACCGGCGACGCACAGTGTTTCCAAGATTCGATATACCGTGGTGCGCGGCAGCCGACTTTCATGAGCTATCTCCGAAACGGTCGCGCCGTCGCGTGAATTCAAAATGGTCAAGGCATCAAGCCCGCGCATGAGTGCGCGGATGGGACGAGTAGACTCCATGGAACCTCAGCTGTGTCGAGCGACTAGTCTAAGGAGCCACAGTTCCCTTGTCCACCTCGCGGTCAGCCGATAGACTCATCAAGTGACCCGCTACTTTTTTTTGAGGCTGGCTGCTGCCGTTCCCACGCTGCTGATCATTGTTACGGCTACTTTTTTTTTGATGCGAGCTGCACCGGGTGGGCCTTTCGATCAAGAACAATCGTTGGCTCCTGAAATCGAAGCCAACCTGCAACGCTCGTATGGATTGGATCAGCCGATCTGGACCCAATACGGGCGCTATCTTAATTCGCTGCTGCACGGCGATTTTGGACCCTCGTTCAAGTATAAGGACTTTACGGTCACCGAATTGATCGCACAGGGTTTTCCCGTCACCTTTACCTTGGGCGCAATCGCGATCACGCTCGCCTTGAGCTTGGGCATTCCGTTAGGAATCTTTGCCGCGCTCCATCACAATACTGCGGTTGATCACGCCACGATGTTCCTCGCGGTCATGGGTATTGCCATCCCGACCTTCGTGGTGTTGCCCTTTCTGGGTCTGCTGTTCGGTGTCTATCTGCATTGGCTGCCCGTGTCCGGCTGGGAAGCAAGATCAATCAGACATCTAGCGCTGCCCGTGATTGCACTTGCGCTGCCGCCATTGGCTTATATCGCACGCTTAACGCGCGGCAGCATGCTGGAGATCATGCGCGCGCATTTTATTCGCACGGCGTTCGCCAAGGGCCTGCCAGCCTCCACGGTGATTTTGCGGCACGCGTTGCGTCCTGCGCTCATACCCGTGGCGAGCTACCTGGTGCCCGCCGTGGCCTCAATCATGACGGGCTCATTGGTGGTGGAATCGATTGCCGGACTTCCGGGAATCGGACGCTACCTGGTGCAAGGCGCGCTGAATCGCGACTACACCCTGGTGCTGGGCATGGTGATCATTTATTCAACCCTCCTGATTGGCTTGGGATTGCTGGTCGACCTCCTCTATGCATGGCTGGATCCGCGAGTGAGCCATTGAGAGTGCGCGGGTTTGTCGAGGCGGCGGTCCGCCGTCTGAAAGCAAATTCCGCGGCCGTGGTTGCGCTTTATTTGATGTCCGCGATCATCGCCCTGGCGTTGCTCGCTCCTTGGATCAACCCGAATGGTGCCGCGAGCCTCGACTGGGCGCACGCGGCCGCGCGGCCCGCAATGCAGAGCGCGCATTGGTTCGGTACCGATCGTTTGGGCCGTGATTTATTCGTGAGAACCCTTGCGGGTACGCGTATGAGCATCGCAATCGGTTTGGTGGCGAGTCTCATCAGCTTAGGTGTGGGCGTGAGCTACGGTGCGATTGCCGGCTATCTTGGCGGTCGGGCAGATCAGGTGATGATGCGCATCGTCGAGATTTTGAGCGGACTGCCGCTCATTTTCTTCGTGATATTTTTGACCGTCCTATTCGGACGCAGCGAATACCTGCTGTTCGTGTCGATCGGCGCGGTGGGTTGGCTGACCATGGCGCGAATCGTACGCGGACAGACCTTGAGCATTCGCCGGCGCGAATTCATCGAGGCTGCCGTCGCCTCGGGCGCAGGCACGTCGCGCATCATCGCCAAGCATGTGATACCCAATGTCGTCGGACCGGTCGTGGTGTATGCGACGCTGATGGTGCCCCAGATCATTCTGTTCGAGAGTTTCTTGAGTTTTTTGGGGCTGGGGATTCAAGAGCCCGGTGCAAGTTTGGGCACACTGGTCGCCGAAGGTGTGGGGGAGATGGAAACCGCTCCGTGGATCTTGGTAATCCCGGGCGGGTTCCTAGCCGCGCTCCTGCTTTGCTTGAATATATTCGGCGACGGCTTGCGTGATGCGCTTGATGTGAAAGAAGCCTGAATGATCCCGACATTGCAAATCGAAGCCTTGAGTGTCGGCTTTTTACATGACGGCGCCATGATCGACGCGGTGGATCAGGTGTCGATGGGAATTGCTCCGGGCGAATGCGTCGGCATTGTCGGCGAGTCCGGCTCCGGCAAGACCCAGATGTTCATGGCCGCAATGGGGTTGCTTGCGAATAACGCAGTGGCGCGCGGTAGCGTGCGATTCGAGGGCCAGGAAATATTGGCGGAGAATTTGGCCCTGAAGCAAGTCCGAGGCTCAAAACTCACCATGATTTTTCAAGATCCAATGACCGCGCTGACGCCGCATCTTAAGATCGGCATGCAGCTGGCTGAGGTGTTGGTGCAGCACAATGGCGTCTCGTGGAGCGAGGCGCGCACCATGGCGGGCCGCATGCTGGATCGCGTGCTGATCCCGCAGCCGAAACGCCGTTTGCAAGAATATCCGCATGAGTTGTCGGGAGGCATGCGCCAGAGGGTCATGATTGCGATGAGCCTGTTATGCCGCCCTTCACTCGTGATCGCAGACGAGCCGACAACGGCACTCGACGTGACTGTGCAGGCTCAGATAATTGAATTGCTGCGGGCAGCGCGCGAGGAATTCGGCATGGCCTTAGTGCTCATCAGTCACGATCTGGCCGTAGTCGCGGGCCTGGCGCAGCGGATCATCGTGATGTACGCAGGCCGCATTGTCGAGAGCGCACCGGCAGGGGAATTATTCCGGCACCCGCGCCATCCCTACACAGCCGCGTTGCTGAAATGCATCCCCAGCGTGTCCGGCCCGCGTCGCACGCGCCTGCCAACTCTTGCCGGGCAACCCCCGCGCACGGGCGAGAAGCTCGAGGCCTGTGCGTTCGCGCCGCGCTGCCCGCGCGCCGCCGAGCGCTGCCGGATGGAACGCCCGCAACTCAAGGTGGCGGCGGCGGGCGAGGTTGCCTGCCACTTTCCCGAAAGCATATGAGTGCTGCGCTGCTGCGGGTGCGCGAATTGACGGTCGTTTTCGGCGCGCGCCAGGCGCTGCGCGATATTAATTTCGAACTTTTCACCAGCGAAACACTGGGACTCGTGGGCGAGTCGGGCTCCGGAAAATCCACCTTGGCGCGCGCCATCCTGCGACTGCTGCGCCCCGCTCATGGCCGGGTGGAATTCCTGGAGCAGGACCTGCTCGCCTGCACGCCGGCGCAAATGCGCAACATTCGTCGCGATTTGCAAATCGTCTTTCAGGACCCGCTGGCGAGTTTGAATCCGCGCATGTCGGTGGGCAATGCCATCGCGGAGCCGCTGATCATATTTGAGCCGGCTCTCGATGCAGTTGCGCGCAGGCAGCGCGTCGGTGCCATGCTTGAGCGAGTCGGGTTGGCGGCAGTCATGGCGGATCGCTATCCCCATGAATTCAGCGGCGGTCAATGCCAACGCATCGGCATAGCGCGCGCCATGATCTTGAATCCGAAGCTTTTGATATGCGATGAGCCGGTGAGTGGCTTGGACGTTTCAATCCAGGGACAAATCGTCAATTTGCTGCTCGATCTGCAGCGCGATGCCGGTATGGCGATGCTTTTCATCAGCCATAACCTCGCTGTGGTAAGACACCTGAGCCATCGCGTGCTCGTGATCTACGGTGGCCGAATCGTTGAGGTGGCCGTCAGCGACACGCTGTTCAACTGCCCCCTGCATCCTTACACCCAAGCGCTGTTGACAGCCATTCCCGCACTTCCCGGATCCGAGAGCGCGCAATCCCCCCGACCAGCGGCGCCGGCGGCTGCGGGTGCCTGGCCACAGGATATCGCGCGCGAGGCGCAGATCGGCTGTGCATTTCGCCATCGGTGCCCGTTCGCCGTTGCAGTGTGTACGAGCACCGTTCCGCCGCTCAAGCAGATCGCACCAGGTCATTGGGCCGCCTGCCATCGTGCAAACGAATGGCCGCCAAAGGCGGCTGCGAGATGGCTGTGATTATATACAGCCAGACAAGACTCGGCTATATTCGTGAAGAACGCGCATCGGAGCCGGCGCGCAGTGGCCTTTTGCATCCGTTATTCTTCGAGTTATGACATCACGAAAACCTTTTCGCGCGAGCGACGGCCTCGCCAATGTGCGTTACGAGATCCGCGGCAAATTGGCGCGCCGTGCTTTGGCGCTTGAACGTCTGGGTTACGACATCGTTTCGCTCAACATCGGTAATCCCTATGCCTTCGGATTTCGCACGCCCGAGACCATGCGCTTGGCAATGATCGAGAATTTGCGCAACAGCGAAGGCTATGTGCATCAAAAAGGGATCTTTCCGGCGCGCGAAGCGGTGGTCATGCAGCAGCAAGAGCGCGGTGTACGAAATGTCACCGCCGAGGAGGTATTCATCGGCAATGGCGTGAGCGAGCTGATCGATCTTGCACTGCGCGCGTTGCTGAATCCGGGAGACGAAGTACTGGTCCCGAGCCCTGATTATCCTCTGTGGACCGCCGCCGTGAATCTAAACACCGGGCATGCCGTTCATTATCCTTGCCGCCCAGAGCGCTCCTTCATACCCGACCCGGAGGAGGTCGAGGCCCTGATCACGAGACGTACACGCGCGATCGTCATCGTCAATCCGAATAACCCCACGGGCGCTGTTTATCCGAAGGAGACGCTGTCGGCGATTGCGCAGCTGGCGGAAAAGCATCGTCTATTGGTATTAAGCGATGAGATTTACGATCACATCCTCTACGATGATGCGCTATTCGTACCCATGGCGACATTGGTACACAACACTCTGTGCTGCACCATGAGTGGTTTGTCAAAGGTCTATCGCGCGTGTGGCTATCGAGTGGGCTGGGCTTCATTTTCCGGCGACGTCGAGGGCGCTAGCGAATACTTGAGCGGCCTGGAACTACTTTCATCCCTGCGACTTTGCAGCAACGTTCCCGGTCAATGGGCGGTGCAGACCGCGCTCGGCGGTTATCAAAGTATTAAGGAGCTCACCCGTCCGGGCGGCAGACTCTACGAATCGCGCCAGGCCATTATCGAGGGGGTCGCACGCAGCAAGTTTCTTAAGCTGTCGCGTCCCATGGGTGCCCTGTACGCCTTTGTCGAAGTGCGGCCCGATGCGCTTCCCAATTTCGATGACCAGGCGTTCGCTCTTGAGCTACTTGAGAAAAAGCATGTGCTGGTGGCTCCCGGGGTGAGCTTCAACGTTCCTTATCGGAATGCTTTTCGTATTACCAATCTCCCGGAGCCCGAACTCCTGGCAACGGTATTTACGCGCATTGAGGAACTTCTCGAGACTCACGCTGCCGCAGGGCCCGACCTCAGACTCGTCAGCTCCACGGCTTAAGGTCCGGCGCCCCTGAACGGACCAAAAGTCTCTCCGGGCCTGCTGGCCGCTGCGGCGGCCGGACGCACTGTGCTTGCGCCGAATGCCGAACTGGCCGCCGCGTTATTTGATGCGATCGAGCGCGCGCACCAAGCCGCCGGCGATGAGATTTGGCCGACTCCCCGCGTGCGCGACTTTGCAGGCTGGCTGCGCGAGCTATACATACAGCGGCAGCTTGTAGACTCGAATACGCCGCGCGTCTTGAGCGAGGTGGAAGAGCGGGAACTGTGGCGCGCCGTCATTGATACGACAGAACTTGGGTCGGATATGCTCGATCCTGCTGGCGCCGCTCGCGCCGCCCGCCGCGCACGGCACACCCTGCGTGAATACGATATTCCTCTGCAAGCGCTCATCGATGATGAGTCAGATGAAGTACGCGCGCTGCTGGCCTGGAACCAGGGCTTCGAGCAAAGATGCCGCGAGCTGCGATGTATCAGCGCCGATACGTTGATCACCGGTATGCAGGCGCCGCAAGATGCCATCACGTGGATTGAAAGTCCTAACTGGCGGCCCGTGGTGCGCTGCTGGCTGCAGCGTCACGGCGAGATGCTGCTGCCGCAGGCCCAAGACGCTAACTCCCTTGCGACGATGGCGGCGCCCTCGGCGGACGCGGAACTGTCCGCCATGGCACACTGGGCTGGGGCTGCTCGCGCCGATGAAGAGTTTCGCGCATGGATCTGCGTTCCGGATTTGAATCGACGTCGAGCTGAAGTTGCCGATGCGCTCGATGCGATATTGGCGCCGCAACGATTCGGGTTGCGCAGCGATTCTGCCGGCGCGCGTTACGCGATGGCGGGCGGTACGCCTCTCGGCGACTATGCCTCTGTGCGTGCCGCGTTGAACACCTTGGCCGCCGGAGTCGGCTTGCTCTCATTCACGCAGTTCAGCGCGCTGCTACGGGCACCCGAATTGCAGGCCACCGACGGCGAGGCGAGCGCGGCAGCGCTCGCGGATGTGGTGTTGCGCCGGCGCGCCGGCAGCGAAGCGGATCTCGCCTCGTGGCTCGATTTTGCGGATCGAGCATTGCGCGCCGAGGGGCACGCGGCCGAGGGCGCCGTGCAGCGGCTGCGCGCTTCCCATCGCGCACTAGCGGGCTTAAGTGCGCGCCTCATGAGCGAGTGGGTGTCCGTTTGGATTGCAGCATTGGAGGCGGGGCCGTGGGCGTTGCGCAGCCGGTGGTCTAGCATGGAATATCAGGCTGCCGAGCGATTTCGGGAATTGCTCGCCAGCTTAAGTCTTGCCGATGCGGTGATCGGTACCCACTCCGCTGAATCTGCGCAGCGCATTTTGCGCCGCGCGGTGCAGGAAACGCCTTTCCAAGTTCAAACCGGGGTTCCTGCCGTTTGGGTCAGCGGTCAGCTGATGGACCCTTGGCTCAATTACGATGGACTTTGGATTAGCGGGTGCAGCGACGAACAATGGCCCCCGCCAATCGCGCCCGTGCCGTTAATTCCAGTCACGTTGCAACGCCGCTATGGGGTCATTTCAGCCGGCGCGGAAACGCAATTGGCGCATGCTGCGGACTTGCAGAATCGCTGGCAGATGCGCGCACATCTGTGCATTTTCAGCTACGCAGATCCCGGCGACGGCGGCCGCAGTGCCCCGAGCCCGCTGCTGCCGAAGTGCGGCCCCCTTCAGTTGACGGCGGCTCGATCGCAGAGGCCGCACTGGCATGCACAGTTTGCCAGCGCGCCGCACCTGGAGTCCTTGTGGGATGAGCTGGCTCCGCCTGTGTTGGACAGCGAACGTACCCGCGGGGTCGCTACCCTTAGGGCACAATCGCGCTGCGCTTTTCGAGGTTTTGCGGAAACCCGTTTGGGTACTGAAAGTCTCGAACAACCGGTGCCGGGTTTTAACGAGCGCGAGCGCGGAGAACTGGTGCATCATGCGCTCGAGCACATCTGGTCGCAGCTGTGCGATTCAAGCCGCTTGCAGGCGCTGGCTGCCGATGCGCAGCAACGCTTGCTGGATGAAGCCGCGAGCCGTGCGCTCGCCATCGTGTGCAAATTGCGTGATCCCGGTCCGCGCTGGCGCGCCCGAGAACGCGTCCGGCTGCAAAACCTGCTCGGCAAATGGCTGGATGTGGAGCGTGCGAGAGCGCCGTTTGTCGTGGAAGCCCTCGAGGGTAATGTGCAGTTGGCGCGCTTTGGCGGGCGCGATTTCCGGGTGCGCATCGACCGCATGGACCTCCTGGCGGATGGTGCACGAATATTGATTGATTACAAAACTGGGGCCGCCGGCCCGGACTGGCGCGGCGAGCGGCCGGATAATCCACAGCTGCCGATTTATGCGTTGCTCCATCCTCAAGACCTCGTTGCCGTCGCGTATGCGAAAGTCAATGCCGCTGAGCCCGGCTTCGTGTCCGAATCCGAGCGTCGGGAGATTTTCAGCCCCCGCTCGCGCGTCTCGGAGCTGGAGGGCATGCCGAACTTCGCCGCCCTGGTGGACCTATGGTCGCGGCGGATGCACCGCATAGCGAAAGAATTCGTTGCGGGACGGGCCGAGGTGGCGCCCACGCTTCATGCCTGCAAGTCCTGTGACCTTCAAGGGCTATGCCGCGTGCCCGCCTCGCTCGAAGAATCTGAAGATGTCCGTGAGTGATCTGCGGCCCGATGCAGTCGACGCCATGGCGCGCGCGCGCGCCATCGACTCGCAACGTTCAGTGCTGGTGCAGGCACCGGCCGGCTCCGGCAAAACCACCCTGCTTGTGCAGCGCTACTTACGTCTGCTCTCCCTAGTCGACGGACCTGAGCGAATCTTGGCCCTGACCTTCACGCGGCGGGCGGCGCAAGAAATGCGGCAGCGTGTGCTGAGCGCGCTGATCGCGGCATCGTTCGCAGCCTGTCCGCAAGACATGAATCAGCGCACTTGGAGCCTTGCGGTGGAGGCCAAGCGGCGGATGGATTCGCTGAAGTGCAATATGGAGCTGCAACCCTCGCGGCTGCGCATCGAAACGATCGATGCGTTCAATTCCTGGCTTGCCAATCAACTGTCAGTCAGCGCGGGAGCGGGTTCGGCGCTTCGTATCCTCGATGATCCCCGCACCGCTTACCAAGAGGCGGCGCGGCGCGCCTTGGCTCATGAAGGGAGCGATCGATTCGCAGTGGCGGTCGATCGCGTGCTCGAGCTCGATGATCAACGCTGGCGAAAGCTGGTCAAGCTCATTGCCGAAATGCTGCCCAACCGCGACCGATGGCTGCCGCTGCTGGCCGGCCGCTTGCAGGCCGCGAGCGCGCTCGATCAGGAACAACTGCGCAGCGTGCGTCGGCATTTTGACGAAGATTTACGCCTTCTTGTCACGCGCGTTTTGCTTCGAGCGCAAGAAGTACTGGGCCGGGAACGGACGGCCGCATTATCGCCGCTGATGCACCGCGCAGCGCGGCGCATCAGCGAGCCCTCGCGCCTGGCGGCCTGGGCAGACCCAGGCGGGGGTTTGAGTGCTGACCCTATCGATGCCGAGCGCTGGCGGTGCATGGCGACGCTGCTGCTCACGGCCGAAGGGGCGCTGCGAAAGCGCCTGACCATCACTGAGGGGTTTCCGCAGGGCTGTCCCGACAAGGCGGTGATGATGCTGCTAGTCGAGGAATTCGAGCGCGAGCCGGCCGTGCTCGAAATGCTGGTGGAATTGCGCAAGCTGCCCGATCCTGCATACAACGACGAGGCGTGGGCCCGGGTGGGTGAGATCGCACAGGTCCTGGTGTTGGCCGCAGCTGAATTGGACGGCGTGTTTCGCGAGCAGGGAGCGGTCGATTTCTCGGCGGTGTCTTTGGCTGCGCTGCGCGCACTCGGCACAGCCGAGGCGCCGACGGATTTGAGCCTGCGGCTGGATTACCGCTTGCAGCATATTCTGGTGGATGAATTCCAGGACACTTCGAGCGCGCAGCTGGAATTGCTGCGGCTCCTCAGCGCCGGGTGGCAGGAAGGGGATGGCCGGAGCATCTTTTGCGTGGGCGATCCGATGCAGTCTATTTACGGATTTCGCCAGGCCGAAGTGCGTGCCTTCCTCGACCTGGCGGAGGAGGGAGTTGGCCACGTCCGTTTCGATGTACAACGGCTGCGCAGCAATTTCCGCTCGGCACCCTCGTTGGTGGGCTGGATCAATCGCTGCTTTGCCGATCTCATGCCGCGATTCGACGATCGCAACCGCGGCGCCATTGCTTTCCGTGCCAGCGAGCCGGCCGTGGCGGATTCGGAGGGAGACGAGAACGCGGTCAAGTGTTCGGGGTATGCCAGCCGGCCTGCAGAATCGAAGGCAATCGCCGATATGATTGCGCGCCAGATCGCGCTGCATCCTGATTGGCGGATTGCCGTGCTGGTACGCGCAAAGATTCACGCTCGGGAAATTGCCGCCGCGTTGCGGACGCAAAGCATTGCTTTCCGTGCGGTGGACATCGAACCGCTGCAGGACCGAGGCATCGTGCGCGACATCATCATGCTAACGCGCGCCTTGCTGCATTTCGGCGACCGCATCGCCTGGCTCGCGCTGCTGCGTGCGCCGTGGGCGGGCCTCTGCTTGGCTGATCTTTTATTGATTGGACGCGCGCGGCCCGTGGTGTGGGACGCCTTACGCGACGAGGCCACTATGCTCGCGCTTAGCGAAGATGGGCGCGCTCGTTGTGAACGCGTACGCGTCGTAATGAATGCCGCATTTCGCGTGCGCAACGAGAGCTCGGTGGCAAGATGGGTTGAGAGAACCTGGCTTGGGCTAGGAGGGCCCGGCTGCGCCTCGTTGGCGCAAGAATTCGAACTTGCCGCTGCCGCATTCTCGCGTCTGAGAAACCTAGAGGATAGCGGCATGCCAGATGCGGCGGACTTGCCGAATAGCTTTGCCGATTTATTCGCCGACGAAGGCGGTGCGAGCGGCGTCGAAATCATGACCATTCATAAGGCGAAGGGATTGGAGTTCGACATGGTCGTGCTGCCCGCGCTCGATCGCCCGGTGCCGCCCAATCGCAATCAACTGTTGTTGTCCCATCAGTTCGCGCGGACGGATCGCGACGGCATGGTGATGGCGGCGAGGCCGCCCGTGGGTATGCTAAGCGATCTGCTGTTCGAATTTCTACGCTGTCAGCGCCGCGATGCAGCCATCCTCGAGGCGCAGCGACTGCTTTACGTTGCCTGCACAAGGGCAAAATGGCAGCTACGGTTGACTGCCACGCTGCGCAATCTCGAGGATGGCGAGGCGGCCGATCCTGCACCCAATAAAGAGTGGCGCCCGCGCGCCGGCAGCTTACTCAGCGTCCTGTGGCCTGTGTCGCGCGCCGATTTCGTACTGCAGCCCGTCGAGTCGGCGCCGGCAAAATCCCCGCAGACAGATGGCGCGCCCCGCGGCGGACCGATGCAGCGCATACCCCACCCGAGTCTTAATCGCTCATCCTCATCGATAGTCTTGAGCGAGGCCGCTCCAGAACTTGAGTCTTGGGACGAAACACCCGTGTTCGATTGGGCGGGCGAGACCGCGCGCCGCGTCGGCAACTTGGTGCACGCCGAACTTCATGCTTTGGACTTGATGAGTACCGACGAATCGGCCATTCGGGCGCGGGAGGCTCATTTTAAGCGGTGGCTAGTGCTGCATGGGGTGCCGCAAGATCGATTGGCGCAGGCAACGGCACGGGTCGTAGATGCCCTGCTCGGCGTGCACGCGGATCCGCGCGGACGATGGATACTGAGGTCCGGATATCGCGATGACCTGCGCGAGCATGCTCTTTCGGGACGCGCACAGGGCGAGCTTGCGCGAGTCGTTTTCGATCGCAGCTTTATCGATGCCGGTATTCGTTGGGTGATCGATTACAAGACCAGCCAGCATCAAGGTGGTGGCCTGGAGCAGTTCCTGGACCGTGAGGTGCAACGCTATGGCCCGCAACTCGAGCGCTACGCGCGCCTCGCGCGGCTTTTAGGACCGGAGCCTGTACGGGTCGGTCTGTATTTCCCATTGATGCGCGCTTGGCGCGAGTGGGGGCCTGGATTTGACTAATCCGATTACTGGATATATAAACAGCATCCCGCATGCTAAGAGGAGAACGGCAATGATCGGATACGTAACTCTCGGGACCAATGATTTGAAGCGCGCAGCAGCGTTTTACGATGCGTTACTGTTAGAAATTGGCGCCAAACGCATGATGGAAAGCGATGATTTTGTCGCCTGGTCGGTGAAACCTGAGTTACCGGGACTCGGCGTGACCAAGCCCTTCGACAAGAAACCCGCCACCGTCGGCAACGGCGTCATGGTGGCACTGGTCGTGGATAGCGAGGCGAAAGTCCAAGCACTGCATCGCAAAGCGCTGCAACTTGGCGCCAAAGACGAAGGCGCGCCCGGCAAGCGTTCGGAAAACTTTTACGCTGGATATTTTCGAGATTTGGACGGCAATAAGCTAAATGTGTTCGTTGGGGGCTAGGATCCTCAAGGATTGCACTGCTAATAGCTGAATTCGAGTTCGCGGTGTTTAAGGTGTCTAGGGGGCGTCGATTTTGCCGAATAGCGCATTATAAGAAATGACGATTCCAACAACCGTGATCAGTGCAGCGCTCGCTATCGGTAGCGCGCGCGACCAGCGCCCCCCGTTACCTAGGCGAGGAAACAGCCGGCGGGCGTAAAGGAAAGCAAGTCCCACCAATGTAAGCGTTGCGGCTAGCCCCACACTGAAGGCGACAACCAGCAAGAGTCCGAGTGCGGTTTTGTTGAGCGCCACTGCCGCCAGGAGTAACACCATCGCCGAGGGACACGGGATCAGACCGCCGGAGACGCCCAAAGCCAGCAGACCGCGCCAGCTGATTCGTTCTCCAGGCTGCGCCGGCAAATGCGAATGTGTGGTACCGCCATGCGAATGAACCAATGTGCCATCCTGTAAAGCGTGATCGTGAACATGAGTGTGTCCGTCATGTTCATGCAGGTGAGGGTGAGCGTGAATCGAGGCGATCGATACAGGCGCCAATGCCCATCCACGCGCCGGCGCTTTGATTTGCACGAACTGCATCGACCGATTGCGCCGCTGCTCATTGATACGTTGCACCAACAGACTGCCCCCGATGCCCACCACCAGGATCCCAGAGATTAAGCTGATGATCGGAAATAGTTTCTCCGGCACCACGTAGTGCGCAGCAAACAGAGTCGCGAAGCCCAAGAAGAAGACGCCCAGGGTGTGCGTGATGGTGACGATCAGTCCCAAAAACACCGCATGGCGGGGCGTGCCACGGGAACCAATCAGGTAAGCACCGACCACGGTCTTACCATGGCCTGGAGAAAATGCATGCAAGGCGCCAAGCACGAAGGCCCCGAGCAACGCTAGGATCTTGACTTGCAGCGACACGGTAGGAGCTGATACCAGCGATAGAAGACGCTTGGTCTGAGCCGGCAGCCAATTGCTGCCTGACGGGCTTGCGACCGCCTCGCTGCTCCGCGGCGGCGTCGCGGCATCGGCAACAAAAGGCTCCGAACGCTCTTTCAGGGCGAATGTGCCGGGGGGTATGGGTCCATTGACAAAAGAGAAGTGGGCTTCTCGCTCATCGAGGGGACCATCGGGCGGCAGCGCTTTGGGATTGACGGAAAGGCCCCCCGTTAAGGAATCCACGTACGCATCGCCGTCAAAGACGCTGGTTCCCTTCTGGCCGGTCACCTGAAGCTCATGCCAACCAATTCTTCCTTCGTAGTTTGAATTTACGAATTCAACGCGACGTTTATTTGTTGCCGCCGGGACCGGTCCGACAAACTCGGCATCAAATCGCAGGGAAAATCCAGCCTGCTCGCTGGGCAAAGAACTGGAGAGACTTTCGACTGTCAGCGGGATATTGGCGCCGTCAACACTTAAATGCAGATTGCGCGCATATTCCACAACCCGTTGCGCAAGGTAAGCATCGCGCTCCTCGGGCGTCGTGACTCCATCCGCATTCGAATCCGCCAGATGCAATTCCCGCAGTGCCGGCAATTGCCCGAACACGACCACGAAGTGGATCTTCATTTGGTCTGGATACGTGGCGATTTCACAAAACTGATTTATCGTGAAATTGCCCAACAAACTTGCCACGGTGTCCGCCCGTGCTGGAGGGGGGCATGCGACACAAGCCAGCGATAACGCTGCTGCGAGACCAGCGAGCGCTGGACATCGGACTTTTTTCATACCGTGCTCCAAGGCTGCATTGAATATTTGCTATAGGTCAAGAACGTGCAACCTTAGATGAGATTTGATTACCACCGTGATTCTCCGCCATCGCTCGTGTACGCTGCAAAACTTCATGCAGCTTCCAACCCGGTCTCTCTACATCGGCATGCGGGCCACCCGGATCGCGATCGTCGCATTCACTATCCTACAGGCGCCGATTGCCTATGGTCTTCAGGCGGCTGAGAACGAGGCGTCCAACGGCCCAGCTATGCCGTTTCGGGCCCCTTATGTCCCTAAGTCACCGCGTGAGGTCCTGCAGGAGGTGCCTAGCGCTTCGAATCCTCAAGTGCTTCGGATGCGAGAATTGAAAGAATCTTTAGTCGCGCATCCTCACGATCTGCAAAACGCGGTGCAGTTAAGTAGCGCCTATGTGGATTACGGCCGACAAATCGGGGATGCGCATTATGCGGGCTATGCCGAGGCAGTGATATCTCCATGGCTGAAAGAGGCAATGCCGCCCGTTTCGGCGCTCGTCGTCCATGCCGTTATTTTACAGTATGAACATCAATTCGAACCCGCGCTGGCTGAATTGCAACGCGCTGTGGCACGCGATCCCAATAACCAACAAGCCTGGCTCACGATGAGCTTTATCGAGATGACTCAAGGCCACTATGAGGAAGCTCGAAATAGCTGCAGACACCTGGGCGGCCGCGACGCACTATCGACCGAAATTGTCTGTCTCGCAACCGTGAAATCGTTAACTGGCGAAGCTCAGAGCGCTAAGCAGATACTCACCTCGATCGGAGGGACCATGAAAGGGGCTAATGCTCCGCTGGCAGCCTGGATTTTGGGGTTGCGCGCTGAGGTTGCCGGTCGCTTAGGAGAATCGGATCAGGAGAATCGCTTTTATCGCGACGCGCTAAGCTTTGCCCCCGAGGACGACTTTCTGTTAGTTGCCTACGCCGACTTTCTACTCGACCAGAATCGACCGAAAGAAGTCTTGGGTTTGCTTGCCAATCAGACTCAGTCGGATTCGGCTTTTTTAAGAATCGCCCTTGCCCAGCAGGCGCTCAAGAGTGCCGAATTGCCCAAATACACGTGGATCATGGCGGCGCGCTTCGAAGCACTTACCCTGCGCGGTAGCTCGCTCTACGATCGTGAGCAGTCACGCTTCGTATTACACATGCTCCACGATCCGCAAACGGCGCTTGATCTCGCCCAAGGGGATTGGAAACAGCAGCGTGCGCCGTGGGATGTGCGAGTTTCTCTTGAAGCGGCGCTCGCTGCCAATAAGCCACAGGCTGCAGCCGAGGTGCTGGCCTTTATTGATCGGACGCACTTACAGGATCCGACGATCGAGCAGTTGGCAGCGAAGGTGCGTGCGCAGTTGCCTGCCGGGGCGTCGCGATGAAAATGGTCACATCTACAAAACATTGCGCCGCGGCGCTTGCTTGCGTTTCGCTTTTCAACTCCGCGGCGCATGCGCATTCGGCCAGTAATGCATACCTCACGATCAGCGTCGACTCTCACGATTCTTTACTTCACGCCCAATGGGACGTAGCACTGCGGGACCTGGAGTTTGTTCTGGGACTCAATGCAAAAGGCGACGGCAAACTCACCTGGGGCGAATTGCTCAATCGCAAGTCGGCTGTCTCGCATTATGTCTATTCGCATCTTGACTTAAGGGAAGAGGGCAAGGCTTGCGGCATAGAACCGCGCTCGATGCAGGTAGATGATCATGCGGATGGGGCGTACGTCGTGCTTTTCTTTGACTTCCGCTGCGGTAACAAGCTTCCCACCGGCATAAGCCTGGATTACTCGTTGTTTTTTGACATAGATCCCACGCATCGAGGAATTTTCGTTCTTCACAATGGGCCACTTGTTTCCACGGCGTTATTCGCACCCGATAAGCAGCACATTCAGTTGCCCCTCAAACCGTAGCAATTCATCTTTTTCATGTCTCCTGCATCCGATATCCCGTTTCTTTCGAATCGCAGTGAGGTACCAAATTCATCGGCAGGGGGTTATTAAGTGAAGAAGTTACAATTATCGTTAGTCGGAGCGCTACTCGCAGCGGCGGCCATGCCGGCATTGTCCTCATCGCATCGAGAGGCGCCCTTCATCGCCGAACATCCTAAGGTCGATGGCACGGATTTCTACATGTTCATGTCTTACGAAGCCAACCGAGCGGGCTATGTGACCCTTATCGCCAACTACGATCCTCTGCAAGAAGCCTACGGCGGACCCAACTATTTTTCGCTCGACCCTGATGCCTTGTACGAGATTCATATCGACAACAACGGGGACTCGCAAGAAGAACTGACGTTCCAATTCAGGTTCACGAACCTGTATGGCCAAGCCAATATCCCAGCGCTGAATGTAACCAACGGCAAGGTACCCGTAACGGGTGGACCCGCCGGCGGTGTGGAAATCCCGCTGGTCAATCTTGGCGCCGGTACGGGCGCCTCGCCCGGTGCATTGAACGTAACGGAGTCCTACACCCTGACACTCGTGCGAGGCAATCGGCGCACGGGGATCGCCACTCCGGTCACGAGCACGGATGGCAAGACCAAGAATTTCACAAAGCCTGTCGATAACATCGGTACCAAGTCCATTCCGGACTATGCGACCTACGCCAATCAATACATCTACAACGTCAATATTCCGGGTTGTATGGTCAATGGCGCGCCCGCCACGGGTCGGGTATTTGTCGGCCAGAGACACGAAGGCTTTGTGGTCAATCTTGGCCAGGTATTTGATCAAATTAATCTCAACCCCCTGGGCGCTCGAAACTCGGCCTCCAACGTGATTGGTGATAAAAACATCACGTCTATGGCGCTGGAAGTTCCGGCGAGCTGTCTCACTTCAGGTGCCGACCCGGTGATCGGTGGCTGGACCACTGCAAGCTTGCGGCAGAGCCGCCTTTTAAACCCCTCTCCTACGGGTCCAACGACCACGACCGGGGCCTCGCCAACCAAGGGTCCGAAAGTCACCGGTGGCCCCTGGGCGCAGGTCTCCCGATTAGGTTCCCCATTAGTGAACGAGGTCGTCATTGGCATCACGGACAAAGACAAATTCAATACAAGCCTGCCGAAGGATGACGTGGCGAACTTTGGTACCTACGTGCTCTACCCCACACTGCCGGTTTTAGTGAATGTGTTATTCAATGTGCCGCCGCCGGCGACGCCTCGGAATGACATTCTCGCCGCGTTCATCACCGGCATCACGGCGACCGTCAATGGCGCACCATTTAAATACACCGCACCCGCGATGCAGACAGTGGGCGGCGAAATGCTGAGGCTCAACACGGCGATCCCCGGGGAGCCTATTGCGCAACAGAAGGATCTGGGGTTTCTTGCCTGTGATCTGGCGGGATTTCCCAACGGGCGCCGCCCGATCGACGATGTCGTCGATATCGAGCTCACGGTGGTGGAAGGAGCGTTGACCGGTACGAACGGTCTGCAAACCTGCGATCCCAGTGGCCCGGTCCCCGTAATCAAGAATGCCGGGGCAGTCGTCAATGACGGGGCCCTGCCGAACCCTGCCAGCTACTTGACTGTCTTCCCGTATCTCAATACGCCCGTGCCCGGCAGCACGGCCGGCCCTTGAGGTGATGCATGCGTAACTATTCAGTTGTGATTGCAGTTACAGCAGTTTGCGGATTTCTGGTCGCCTGTGGCAACGATGGGACTAGCAAAGTGCCGCCCAGTTCGCCGGCCGCACCTTCGGCGACGGCGTTCGAGACCTATGCTGCTCAGGTGATTCAGGGTTCGACCTGTGAAAACACGGCGCCTGTAGAAACCAGCAACATCGAGTTCTCGTTTGCTGCCGATCAGGACACGGCCGCTCCGCGCGATGTATCCGCTATAGCCCCGAACTGCGTGTAATCGTAACGCTCTTCATGAAGACGCCCCGCGCAAGCGGGGCTTTTCTTCAGACAAGCTCGGCAAGCTTTGCCGGCGAAAGCTTGATGAATTGAGCAAAAATATAATGTGTGTTTGCGCCGAGAACGCTCATCGAATGAGGGTCGTGCGCGGATTGCTCCATTCCTCGGACCTGGGTCTTCGTTAATACTCGACGCGACTTCCCTGCGCTCTTCCCGACTTGTCCTTGATATTTGACCTGCGAGCCGGCGGTTTCTGCTTTAGCGCGTTCATTTAGAGGGATGTAGAACGGCTTGCCGCTATCGTTGATTGCAGATCGTGCTGCCGCGCATCCACCCGGGCCGCTGACTCGAATGAGCTTACAAGGCGCGTAATCAATCCATCCGTACTTCAACGCGCCAGCGGCCACTTAGCTGCGGCGCGTGAGTGAAGCAATGATTACCGTGCGAGTGTTTGCCATCGGGCACCGTGAAGACGCTCATGCGATGCCGGCTTTTCGGGCGAGAGTTGATGAATATTTCCGTTGAATGCGTTTTTACGAGGATTTGATGTCTAGCACACGGATACCCGGTCAGCCCGACGAGGCTTTGACGGATCTGCTCATTAAGCAAGTCATCGAAGGCCTGTCTTCGACTGAGCGCAGTGCGCGTGATGCATGGGACGATTCGATCGTGCACTCGGAGCAGCACGATTTGGAACGGATCGTGGCCGCGATCACTCTGGTTATCCTGGGCGACAGTCAACCGCTGCCGCCGGCATTGCGCGCGAGAATTGCGCAGCAGGCCGTCACGCATTTTGCGGCTGAACTGGGCACGCGCACGGAGAGTGAAGCGGATTTCAGAAAAGCAGCGCCGAGCGCGAATTCGATGGACGCGCTGCACCGGTTCAGAAACGCTCGAATTGGAGCATGGCTTGCTGCCGCCGCCTGTTTCCTGCTGGCGCTCATCGGTTGGATACGCCCGCTTCAGCCAGTCAGACTACCCATTGCGGCCGTGCAGGATACAGTGCCGCCCGAACTGCTTAAGGAAACGGTGCTCGCACCCGCGCCGCGTACACTCGCGCAGGAGCGTGATGAATTCATCGTGCGCGGACACCTTGAAATTGACGTTGAATTCAACCAAGGATCCAGCCGCAGCGGGGGTTAGCGCTGATGTGGTGTGGGACGCGGCGACACAGACAGGCTTTCTGCACCTTGTGGGCCTCAAGGCCAACGCTGCGCGCGACCACCAGTATCAAGCGTGGATTTTCGACGGCGCGCGAGATAAGCGTTATCCGGTTGATTGCGCGGTATTCGATGTTCCCCCGAACGCCTCGGAGGTCATCATCCCGATTCGAGCTGCGGTTCCCATTCGGTTGGCGAACGCCTTCGCAGTGACCGTGGAGAAACCGGGCGGAGTTGTCGTCTCCGACCGTGCTCATGTGATCGTGTTCGGAGCCGCAGGCAAAGTCGGTGCCACGCGCACCTGAAAGATGGGTGAGCGGGCAGCCAGCGCTTACTTGTGCAGATGCGGATGAGAGTGAGGTGCACCGCTGCCGTGCTGGTGGACGTGACTGTGAGGGGTAAACTGGGTTGCGTAGCGCTTTTCGATTCGACCGAATCTCCAATACGCCACTGATAGTCCCCACGCGGCCAGAAACATCCCGACAATTGCATAGCCCAAGACGCCAAAGTCCAGGCCCGCTATAAAGTCAGAGATCGGTCCGCGCACACCGAGCATGCTGATGAGCACCTGGCTTAATTCGATCGAGCCGATCAGCAAGGCCACGGCAATCGATAAGCCGGTGGTGGTGATGTTGTAAAAAATCTTACGAAGCGGGTTCACAAACGCCCAGTTGTAGGCTTTCGACATCAGAATGCCGTCGGTGGTATCCATAATGGTCATGCCGGCGGCGAATAAGATCGGTAACGATAGGATCGCCGGAATCGGTAGATTGCCGGCAGAGGCGCCTGCCGTCATGGCGAGGAGCCCGACTTCCGATGCGGTGTCAAATCCCAAACCAAACAGTAACCCCAAGGGATACATCTGCCAGCTGTGGTTCATAAACTTCTGCAACCGGCCGCCAAAAAGTCGATTGAGTAATCCCCGCTGTTGTAGGAGTTCTTCCAGATGCGCGTGAGAGTGGGTGCCCGTTTTCGCTTGTTGCCAAACTTTCAATATGTCGAGGAGCACCAGCAGATTCAATATACCGATGATCCACAGGAAAACACCGGAGACACTCGCTCCGATGATGCCCCCCAAGTTCTTGAGTTGCGGCAACTGCGTTTTTACCGCCGTAGCCGCAAAAGCAATCCCAATCGCCAAAGCCAGTACAACCGTAGAATGTCCCAACGAGAAGAAGAAGCCGACCCCGAGGGGCTTCTTACCTTTTTGGAGCAGGTACCTCACGGTATCATCCACCGCTGCAATGTGATCCGCATCGAAGGCGTGGCGCAGCCCGAACATGTAGGCCACAAACCCTAAGCCAACCAGTGAGGGGTAGCGGGATACATAATGCAGATACAGCCCCCACCCGAGTAAATGCAGCACTGCAACAAAGCCATAAAGGCCGGCAATTCGCAACCACTCGGCAGTGGAGAAAACGAAATCTCGCGAAGCCTGCGCCACACCCGCGGTTCCTTGCTTTTTTTGAGGCGTGGGATTCATCATAGCGAGACAACTCTCGGTCTGGGAGGAGGAACGGCGTGGTGCATGCGTTAAGTGTCCTTAGCCATGATCCGACTGTATCGCTATTGATCCTTGCTTCTCTTTCCAGCCTCGGGGGATTTCACCATGGAATTTAAGAAAGTCGACAAGCACGCGCATTCTCATGGCCACACGCATGAGCATTCGCACGTGCATGAGCATGAGCATTTGCATAATCACGGCGATGAATCTCACGCGCATCCTCATGCGCATGAACATAGCCATGACCATGGACACGAGCACACTCATGATCATGAGCACGGAGGAGGGGCCGCGGGGCACAGTCATGATCATGGCGGCGAGCACGGTCCGCACCAGCACGTGCATCCGGATCATGAACATGGAGAGCACGACCACGCGCACGGGACAGCGCCGGATCGGAAAGCCAAATAAGCGGAATAGTCGCGACTTTCCTTTAGCAAGCTATTACCAGCCGTAGGAGATTTATGGATCGTTTCACGATATCGCTCGATGAGAATTTGGCCGCCGCCTTCGACCAGCTCATCAAAGAACGCGGTTATGCCACTCGCAGCGAAGCGGTTCGCGACATCCTGCGCTCGCACTTGCAAGCTCGCGATGAGAGTAAAAACAGCAAGGGGTCCTGCGTAGCAAACCTGTCTTATGTTTACAATCATCATGAGCGCGAGTTGGCGGAACGGCTGACCAGTATTCAGCATGATCACCACGATTTGACCGTCTCGACCATGCACGCTCACTTGGACCACGATCAATGTATCGAGACGGTCGTGTTAAAGGGTCCTATCAACCGCGTACGCGCCTTTGCTGAGCAAATCATGGCCGAGACTGGCGTCCGTCACGGCCAACTGAATTTAGTTAGCGTGGAGCTAGGCAAGCCTCACAGCCATGGCGGTACGACCCACCGCCATCTAAAGCCGCACCACTAGCCGCTAGCCCTAGAGAGTACTTCTTCAGTAAGGGGGTTGGCAAATATCTCATACCTGATATGAAAACAGAAACATTTCTCTTATAGCTGCGTCCGCTCTCGCGAAGGCGACAAGCTGCGCGCTCTGGTTTTTAGAAATTCGCTACGTAGTTAAAGCGAAAGGACCGAGATTCGATCGGGTGGAAATGGATGTCATTCACGCCCGCGGCGGGTTCGCCCTGCAGACGCGACGTATAGTAGTAATCGATCGCTGAGGCCTGGCGGTTGGCAAGATTGAACCCCTCGACCTCGACGCGATTGCGCGCATTGATCTTATATCCGACATGTGCGTTGATCGTCGCGGTGCTCTTAGAACGTACCGAGTTATCTTCAATGAGCGGTCGCGGTCCGAAGTATCGATAGCCGATTTCCCCGTAGATAGGACCTAAATTGTCTATGGCCAACGCAAGCGTCGCAACGCCCTCAACGGCGCCGGGAATCCGCTCACCGACCGGGTCGTAGTCACGAAATCGAGCCCGTGCATAGGCAAGATCCGCATCAATGGTCAGCCACTCATTGAGTTTGTAATAATTGGCGAATTCAAACCCAGTGCGCCTGCTGGGTCGTCCAGCCGAGGTCGTTCCCGCATCACCCTGGAAAATGAGCTCGGAGTCAAAGTCGAGAACGTAAAAGGTCAAAGAGCTTTGCAGATCCGGAGCGATCGTGGTGCGCGCACCGACTTCGGCCCCCTTGGAGCGCACCAACGGGGTGACCCGATCCGCCGGAGCGCCCGATTTAGGGTCAACGCTGATCGTGGTACCCCGGGCATCATTGCTGTGAAAGCCTTCGCCTACGTTTAGGTAATATTCGGTCTTGGCCCAGGGTCCAAAAATCAAATTAAGCTTGGGGCTGACTCGCTGCTGCGAAGTGTTACCCGAATTAACCTCGATATTGCTCGCCACGTCGAAGCGGTAATGGTCGCCCCGCACGCCCGCAACGGTGCGAAATTTCTTGAGCCAATGGGTCGTGTTTTCAAGGTACACACCGAGACTGGTCTCAACGATGTGGTCCTGGCGCGTGGTCGAGAGGCGCTGCCTGGCCTCGGTGCTATACAAACCATTATGAATGTTGTCATTTTGAATTTGCAGGCCGACCGTCGTATCCGATTCCAAACCGGCAAACGGCAACACCCGCGTATACCTGGCATTTAGCGCGGTGGTGACCCGACGATCGGGTTGATTGAATTGGTCGCCGTTGATCGGGTTATCCAAGAAATAGGTGAAATTAGAAAACAAATTCAGTCGATAGTCGATGACGTAGACATTGAGCTTGGCCACGCTCAGATCGGTCGCGTGGTGCCAAGCGCCGGACAAGCTATACCGATGGGATTCCCCGCCATCGGTCGGATCGATCGCATCGAAGCGGCCGGAAATAAACCCTGAGTCGATGGCTCGCTGCGCTATCTGATCGGTCGAGTTCCATTTGGCTTTATAACCCATGGCGGTCACATTGAAGCCGTTGGCCAGATCGCCTTGCGAGAAGCGCAAGACGCCATTTATCTTGCGATAGTCGTCGGGGTGCACGAAAGGGCCATCGTTGTGCTCGAGTTCCAGAGCGTACAGCAAGTGGCCGCTCGCGATCGCGGGGGAATCGGCCACCAGCACGCGCTTGAAGCCGTTTTGACCTATACCGATGCTGGCAACGCCTCGGGCCAGGGTATCGGCGTAAAGCACGCTCACGGCGCCGGCGGAGGCAAAATCTCCCTCGGAAGCATAATAGGGGCCCTTCTTGTATTCGAGACCCCTCGCCAGCTCCGGAATCAGAAAATTCAAATCCGTCCACCCCTGACCATGCGAGTGACTGCGCTCGTTCACCAACATGCCATCGACACTCGTGCGCAAGTCAGTGCCATGGTCCAGATTAAAGCCACGCAAGTAGTACTGATTAGCCTTGCCTTCGCCGCTGTGTTGACTGACGATCAAGCCGGGGGTCGTTTCCAGCAGTTCCCCGGGCCGATAGACGGTGCGGGCAGCCAGCTGATCTTGCGTCACCGTACCGACGTTTGCCGCATCCGCAACCTCGATCTCGGTTATGTGTTGTTGGGCAGTGACGACAATTTCCTCAAGAACTTGCTTGCCGCCTGCGAAAACTCTGACACTTAAGGCCGTGAGGGCTAGAGCACCGAATAGGATCGTTCGCGTCGACCGGGCCGGTTGGGTAGCAGATAGTGTCTTAAGCATTGACCATCCCGATCGCAAGGCCCGGAAAACCTTAGGCCCATGTAAGAACATTTGTAGAATACGCTTACTTGTTCGCTTTGGTGATTGAATTGGATGCAGCTGCACGTAAGAGCATTCAAAATAGTTGCGTATTCGCCAAAAGCGTCTTCTGGCCTTCCAAAAGGGCGAATGCACCGCCGGCCGCGGCCATCCTAATTTTTGTTGATTCCTCTTACAGGAGACGGTAAGTCTTCTTGATAACTTTGCTTGCTGTAGTTACAGGCGAGGCTTGAGGTAACGGGTTAACCCGCCTTCGGTTTGAGGCCTACCGACGTCGCTAAGTCAATTTAGCTGGACATGCCGCACCCGACTACGTATCGCGGATGGGCTATACGGCCGCATCAGAACTGCGCGTGGAAGCGCAGCGCGAAAATCGATGCGGGTCCGCGGTCTAAGTTGTAACCCGGGTGATTAATCCACTGATAGTCCAGAGTCAGCTGTGCATGCGGGAACAGAGCCGCGTTGTAGTAGGTCTCCAGTATCTCCTCAGGCCCCGGGTGCGGCAGTTGACCATCGCCAACTAGAATGCCTAACCCGCCAGCGTTAAAAAACACCTGTCGCTTGGCCGAGATGCCGCTGTCAATGAGCGCGACACCAACGGTGTCATGGGCGCGGCCCCAGGCCGTGCTTTTCAAAGATAGCCCCACCTCGACGGCGCGGTCGATGTCTGTGAATTCATAGGTCTCTACATTGCCCGCGGCTTTGCCGATACGCACAAAAGCGCCAAGGTCCTTGCGGATTTCCTGCTCGATGTTGAGGTCGATCCCCAGTCGGCTGCGATACTTTCGTACGGCGGTGATATCGACTGGCGTGTTGGTCGCCCGAGCGATTTCCACGGCTTGATCGAGCAGACCCATCCGGCCGCGGCTGTCAAACGCGGTGACCATGAGCTTACCTGGATGGCCGGCTAGTTCGTGTCGACGCTCGATCTCGCCAACGACTTGAAATTCGTGAAATCCGGGCTCCAGATGTAGGCTATTTGGCACATCGGAAAGATCGAAGGCCCCTAATCGTAACGTCCACGCGTTCTGATACCACTCCGCGGCGGCTCCCACCGTGTAGCCCCAGGCATCGGCGGCATAGTCGAATGAACCTGAATCAACAGCGGCCCAATTGAGGAAATCCGCGCGCGGATCATGCGCGTATTGATTGATGTCAAAGAGGTCAGTGACGCTGAACTTGCCCACAGTGAACACCCATCGATTGCGGCTGCGATCGCCGCCGAGCCAATTGGCACCCGCGTCGATGGCTTCGCGTTCGCCGGGAAGATCGAACGTATCGCGAACAAAAGCGCGCTGCAGCCGGAAGTAGGGCTGATTCTTCCCCACTTTGTAAGCTTCGCCGCTGGGGAATCCCGCGACGCCCAACGTGTTATTGAGGCCAAAGCCTTGATCGATTTCCGGATTGATCCAGGCCTCGGCGCCCGACCATAGACCGACGCCGACATACAGCGTGGCATCGGCGGTTTCTTTGGCGCGCCGGGGCGTGAGGCTGTTGGTGCCACCGTAGGGCGCCCTGAATGCAGACACCGCTTGTTCGGTATAGGTGAACTGCGCATGAACGGCGAACCTTTCTTGCACTGCTGAGGCAGACTCTTCAGCCCCCGAGTCCTGCGCACGCACGCCCGCAGCCAGAGTTAATGCTGACAGTATGGCCACGACGTATTCGGCGCATGCGAGTGCGGTAGGGCGCCACGCTCGAGGTGGCGCGCCATGACCCATTGGGCGGAAAGTCAAAAAAGCAATCATCAAAACTCCCTCGCTGGGTTCAAAAAGTGGTCTTTGAGCTCGAGAGAGTCAGCGGCTGTTCAGTGCATCAGCACGCTCTAGCCGTTACCGGTACTCCCGCGAACCCGGATCGACCCGCTGAGCTGCGGCGTTGGAATGCCGCGTGTTGCGAGCGCGGATCGCAGTGCCAAATCGGGGTCCATGGGCGCGTAAAATCTCCGGTAACGTGAAACACAGCGGCCAATCTGCTGCATGTCGCTATAAGATACCCTACCCCCGTATA
This sequence comes from Pseudomonadota bacterium, assembly GCA_030775645.1. GTDB lineage: Bacteria > Pseudomonadota > Gammaproteobacteria > Steroidobacterales > Steroidobacteraceae > Bog-1198. The sequence continues at coordinate 152,438 of JALYIT010000053.1, forward strand.
TTATTACAAGCACATTTTTGGCCGTCAGCAGTCGCGCGGCCCGGAAGGCGCAAATTGCGAAATCGGCTCAAACGCCCCGCAGTTAGTACGAGGCGATTGTTGATTGTCCTGGCGAGTGGCGCGATTTCGTTGATCCGACACGCCCATAGCGCAGCGCCAGAGTCGGGAGCAGAACCCCAGGAGCCTGCCTGAGGATCGCAGCTTCTAATAGGTGAATTCGAATTCGACGGGAAATCGGCCCGCAGCATCACGCGCATGCAATTGCGCCAAGTTGCCTAACTGATTTCGCAGGGCCGGGGACGCCTGAGGGCGTTCTTTCAGCGTACCCGTGAAAGTGCCGGTGCGCGCAGCCGGCGACAATCGTATTTGCGCTTGGGCCTCCACCGGTCCGCCTGTATCGTTCAATTGAGCCGTGATCGTGCCGTCGGCGGCAACGGCGCCGCTGGCCAGTTGCAGTACGAAGCCGCCGAGGTCCGAACTATCCGCAATTTCCGCTGCCGAGAGGTTGGTTACATCGATCTTACCGATCGCGGTATTAAGTTTCTTGAAGTCGCTCTTTATTTCGTCAAAGCGAACACTGGCTGTCCCTCGCCAGCCTGCCGCGAGGCCTAAGTCGCGGAGATTGTCGATGGGACCTCCGCCCGTGAGTGCGTGGACCGCAATGCCATCCCGATCTAAATTCACTGTGCCGTCGACGAGAAATCCCACCTTGACCCAGTGAATGTCCGCAGCGATTGCCAATCGCAGCAGCGACAGCGGGTGCAGCCGCCATTCCACAGCTCCCGCATCGCGTGCATTGACGCTGAGCTTTCCCGCAGCGCCATGCACGAGCCTCCCGGAGAAATCTTCGGCATGCAGTTGCGCGGGAAGGAAGTGGCTGACCATCGAGGCCGGTAGTACAAAAACAATCGCCACTGCCAGGATTAAGACCACTAGAAGCAGCATCGGCCACCACCGTGCTTTGCGTGGTTCTGTGTTAAGCGGTCCGGCCTTACGCGGCCCGGCCTGTCGCGGCCCGGCCTGTCGCGGCCCGGCCTGAGGTTTATGCTTAGTGCCGGGGCGCGGTGAAGGAGATACTGGCATTGACCATTCCGGGCGCCGGCGTGCGATCCACCGTGATCGAATCGATCGCAAGACCGTAGCGACGGTCCAGTGTGTCGAGCCACATCACCATGGCATCGAAGGATGCGCCTTCGACTTGCACGCGCACGCCGCCGGTCGAGCTAGGCTGCGTTCCGCGTAGTGCGCTCGCGAGCCCCGCTTCGCGGGCTACTCGGTCCACCAGCACGACCGGAGCCTCGCCGCTGTCGGCGGGAAGTTGATTGCCCAGTGCTTGAACCTCCGGCGCATTCATGCGCATCCAAGCCAAATCCTCGCGCCTTGTTTCGAGGCCCTTGACCGAGCGTGAAACAGCGGATTCGAGCGGCAGAAGAATTGCGCCGACGAGAATCAGGAGCCCTAAGACAACTGCGCCGATACCGACCACTGTTTGCTCGCGCGGCTCGAGGCTTGCGTACCAAGCTCGAAGCTTGTTCATCGCTTTGCCTTGGCTGAGTCGCCGCGAATATGCAAATGCGCCTCAACGCCGGAGGCCACAGGGTTCGAAGACTGAATCTCGGCGGTCATACCTTCCTTGCCCGCGAACTGGGTCAGCTGCGATAGCGCCCCAAGACTGGGTGCATTTACAGTCATGTCCAGCGCATTATCCCGAAAGCTCACGGCATTGATCGTGGTTTTTGGAGTTACCGCAAGAGCACCGCTTAAGGTCTGCAGCGCGCGAAGAAAATATTGCGGCCCGCCACCGCTCTTGCGGATTCTTTCCAGCCGAGCTTGCATCTGACGGCGCGGATTGGTGAGCGCATCGCCCGGCATGGACGAAGAGAAAATTTGCGCAATCTCGCCATCGAGTGCGGCAGATTCACGCTTGACGTGGCGAAGCTGCAAAGCTTGAGCACTCAGATGAATCAGCAGCAGCGCTGCGGCGAGCGCAGCGGGCATGCGCCATTGACGCCAGCGTGCGCCATAATCAGTCGTCCGCGAGAATTCGCCTTGCAACAAATTAACAGCGTCATGGGCCTGGATGCCGCGCGCCAGCCATGGCAGCGGCCCATCCGGCAGCAGCTGAACTTTCAGCGATGCGAATTCCTCCAGCAAATCTTCGAATTCTGCTTGGACTCTGACCCAGTCCTCGCGCGTGACGTAGAGGATGGCATTTTCTTTAGGCTTAGGCTCTGCGGCTGAATCCAATGTATCGGCGATGACGCTGGCAACGATCAGCGCTTCCTTGACGGGTGAGAGTTCCACGGCGAAGGGCAGCGCGCCTGGCCGTCGTACAGCGAGACGCTCTTTCTCGAGCCATAACACGGTCTGGCTCGGATTTTCGGGCATGAGCGATATGTCCGGATAGATCGCCTGCGGTTCGAACCCCGCGGCGCTCAAGTCGGCGAGCCAGGCTTGCAACACCGAGCGCGACACCACGGCAACCGGTGTGCCGCCGCTCTCGCGGCGCCGGCCGACGGCGAAAGTGAGTTGCTCGACATCCTGCGTCAGCTGTTCTTCGAGCGCGAAGGGCACCGCTCGGGCAAGTCTGGCGCCGCTGCCGGGAGGCAGTTGCGGCTCGGCCAACAGAATTTGCGCAGCCGGAGCCAATACCACCACTCGGCCGCTGCGCCACACGGCTGCGGCGAGGCTTAAGGATCCGCGTTGCCGGGTCGGCGTTGGTGCGCCGCTCTCATCGAGCGTCAGCCATTCGGTCTCTTCCTCGCCCGCTGGCGGAAGGCGTAGTAACAATGATTGCGGCATGTATTTTACGGTGTCCCAAATGAGCGCAGCAGAGGACTGACTTTCCCCGAGCCTACGCGGAACAAAAGACTGTACAAGGTGAATTCGGTAGTGCCAAGCCTGACACGTGTGGTGAGCTGAAAGTAACTACTGGTACTAGCGATCTTGGTGCCGATGCTGGCCATGGCCCGGGGGTTGGAACTGTTGGCGACATGTGTGAACGTGGTCACATCGGGGAAACAGCCGGTTTTGCGTGCATTCGTCAGCACCGCAGGGCTGTTTGACCATTCTCCACTCAAACCTTGCACCAGACTCTCGAGGACAAGAGCGGGAGCGGTGCACACATTGATAGGAAGATTCGCCTCGGGCAACGCGGTGACGTAGGGAGCGATCTTGCGATATCGATCTGCACCGAAACCCGGCAGATTCATCAGCTCGCTCGGCGACATCATGGGCCAGTTGCCGGTGCGGTAGGGTGGGGATTGCGATGTGTAGACCGCATCTTCTGCTCCTTCGGGGGTGCTCACGACATCGTCTTGGTCGATCCAATCGCGCACCAAGCCTGCCCATCTTTCTTCCACGCCGACTGATGCCAACAAGCGCTGGAACTGCTGCAGCGGTAAGGGGTCCTGCGTGACGCCATCTGCTCCCATTCGCGCGAGACTGTTCAAGTTGAAACGTCCCTGCATGTCTTCCAATGCACCTTGCAGGGTGCCGATAGGTTCGCCTTCCGGATTGTTATCCGGGGTAATCGGCAACGGTTGAGTCGGTTGCGCCCAAGGGCCGGCTAAGGTGGTGGTCCCACCGCTGATTTGCGCATCCTGGACGAGCACGTCCGCCGCCAGCGCTTCGGCGCCCAGGCCGAAGTGCAGCGCCTGCTCGGCCGCCATCACGCCCGTTGTGCGCCGCAACTCGAGAAACCCGTCGAAACTCAGTTTTGTGGCCAGAATGGTGGCGAGGGCGACGAGCACCAGCGCGATGATCAGCGCAACGCCGCGTTGCTTAGGTTTGGCGCCGCCGCGTCTCATCCGGCCACCTCAATGACGCGCCGAATCGGGCCCCAATCCTTGAATTGAACGATGATTTCCACCGCAACGGGGCGAGTTTGCAAAACTGAGTTCGCATCATTCTGGATGGCCGTCGTTTCGGGCCATTGATTTTGCCAGGCTTGGTTCATGTCGAGATAGCGCAGCTGAACACCCTGGACCCCGGTGAGCAAGTCTTGTACCACGGGTTGGTTCCCCTGCACGGTGTCGAGATTGATTTGATAACTTCGTTTCAGCACATCCCCCACCAAGGCATATGACACGCGCTGCAACGTGCCGCGCTGCTGACCGGCGGTGTTTGACCAGCCGGCGCGCGTCAGTTCAATCATGGGCAAAGCCTTCGAGTCCGGGGTTGATCCAAAGCTTGAACCGGAGTTAGAGCCTGAACCCGAACCAAAGCTCATGCCGGGACCGGGACTCGAATTAGCAGAACCTGCAGCGCCGGCGGTCGCGCCCAAGCTTGCAGGGCTGACCGTAACGCTGCCGGCTCCCGGGGTGCCGATAACCGCGGCCCGACGGTTAGAGCCTAAGATCTCGCGTACGGGACGCGGTACTATTTGGGCGATGTCCGCTGCAATCATCCGCATACCGAATTCGATTTCCCGCGAGCGTTTCAATGACTCTTCGGTGCGCTCCGCCGAGATGCGCGCAGAACGGTAGGTGGAATATCCCAACGCCGCCATGATGGCGAGGATCAGCATGGCCACCAGGATCTCGACCAGGGTGAATCCCGCATTCGCGCGCATTTTTACAATGGGATTTTTCACCGGATGACTGGAGGAGCCGGTATCGGCTGCACCGGCGTCGGAGTAATCGGATTGCCCGTCCTGCCGCCCTCACCGGGACCGGGTGTGCCCCCCACCGTCGCCGTGACGATTCCTGCCGTCCAATCCTTCACCTGGGAGCCGGGCGCTGCGAGTGAAGTACTCAGAAAACCCACCGCCTGGGCGATAGGATTCCCCTTGGTCTTCGCATCGCCGAGGTATACGCGCACCACGACGCGTTTCATGCTGGCGATACTGGTATCGAAGTAGCGGGTATCGTAGTGCCACTTGCGGTTACCGAACTCCAGCTCGCCGGTATCGGTGTTTTGTCCGAATTTGACCAGGTTGAGCCGCACTTCGGAGAGTCGGTTGAGCGCAATCCATTGGCTTAGGGTCTTATCCCGCAAAAACCCACTGGTGCGCGCCGTTCCGTTGACGGCGACCATAAGCGCCGTGAGCCCCAGCGCCACGATCACCAACGCGACCAGCACTTCGACCAAGGTGAAACCGCGGGGTCGTTGTGCAGTTTTCAAGTGCGCTTATCCACCTTGTTGGAACTTTCCCGGGAAATTTTGCCAAGCGCATCGCCGTCAACAGAAGCTTTGGCTCGGGTCGCATCCCGCTGCAAGGTCAGCCGAAAGGGAGTCCCTTCACCGCTGGCCGCGATGGCGAGTTGCGGCCGCGGCGGTTCACCGCTCGAGAGTTTCCTATCAATGGGTTTTATGACCACAGTCTGCGAGTCGAGCTGCAGCTGGAAAGTAATTCCCTTGGGCAATTCTCGATGCCTGAATTCGCGCTCTTGGTCGAGCATCATCCAGCGATCGCGGCGCGGATCGTACACGACGAACTCATAGGCCGCGGGTTCTATCCGCAAGCCAAAGTCGCGGCCTTCCAGGAGAGCGCGCTCATGCAACAGGCCGACCAGTCCCTCAATGCGGCGGCTTTCCTCATCGAGCCCAGCATCGCGCCCGGTCGCGCTTACCGTCAGTACGGTAAGGGAAATGATCACCGCGATGATCACCAGCACGACCAAGATTTCGATTAGGGTAAAGCCTTTGCTGCGCATCTGGCGCCGTCGCCCTTCAGGCCTCACGCCTATTTCTGTTCGATGGTAAAGCTGTTGATATCAGCGTCCGGCCCTTCGCCGCCCGGTTTGCCGTCCCGACCGTAAGAGGTGATGTCATATTCGCGGCCGTCCGCACCCGGACTCGCATAGAGGTAAGGGTTCCCCCACGGATCCTTCGGTATCGAGGGCAAATAGCCATGGGGTGGATAGTTGGTAATGGTCGGGTCGGCGGGTTGCTTGACCAGTGCCTGTAAGCCTTGCTCGGTGGTGGGGTACTTGAAGTTGTCCAGCCGGTATAGGTCCAGAGCGGTTCCGATCGACCGGATATCGGTCTGTGCAGCCGTTACCCTCGCTTTATCGACCTTACCCAAGATATTCGGCACCACGAGCGCGCCGAGCACTGCCAGAATGACCACGACGACCATGATCTCAATTAGGGTAAAACCGCTGTGGCGATTACGCATAGTGACCTCGAAAATTCTCGGAATGATAGCAAATATGGCCAGCCCGATGCCTCGTGATGGTGCGCGCGCCTTTACGCAGATCGCTGCGTCCCTACAGTGGGATCGCGGCCGATGGATTTGGTTGCTTATGATTTTGCTGCTGCTGGGTGCGGTGTTGGGGCTTGGCGACAACATCAGTGCATTGTTGCGCTACGACCGCAGCGCCATCGCCGCCGGTGGCTGGTGGCGTTTGCTGACGGCCCACATCGTGCACCTGGACACCCACCACCTGCTGCTCAACGAACTGGGCTTGGTGCTGGTGTGGTCGTTGTTCGCGCAGGATTTTGATGCCGTTGAGTGGTGCGTCATCGTGCTGAGCGGAGCGTTGGCCATCAGTTCGGGGTTGTGGTGGTTGAGCCCCCAGGTGAACTGGTACGTCGGCGCATCCGGTGTTCTGCATACCGTCATGGCGGCGGGAGCGGCGAGGCACATCGCGCTGCGTGTCTGGGACCGCTGGATACTGTCCTTGGGGTTGTGCGGCAAACTGGCCTGGGAGCAATGGGGTGGACATCCGGCGCCCCTAGTCGTGGTCGATGCGCATTTGTATGGGGCAGCGTGTGGGTTCGCAGTAGCCGCCGCACTGTCATGGCGGATCGTTATAATTCGCGGACTCAGTTAACCTCAAAGGATCTAAATTTAATGTCGCTTGCCTTCGTGTTTCCCGGCCAGGCTTCTCAGTCCATCGGCATGATGGCTGCCTTGGCAAAGATTTCGCCCCTCATAACGGCTACTTTTGCAGAGGCAAGCGGCGTGCTCGGCTACGATTTATGGCAGCGTTGCCAGGAAGGACCTGCTGAATTGCTCAATTCAACCGAATGCACTCAACCGGCCATGTTGACTGCGGACGTCGCGACCTTTCGGCTTTGGCGCGACCGCGGCGGCGTTGTCCCGACAATGATGGCCGGCCACAGTCTCGGGGAATTCAGTGCATTGGTGGCCGCAGACTATCTGGATTTCAAGGACGCGGTTGACTTGGTGAAATACCGCGGCGAACTCATGCAGGCGGCGGTACCGAGCGGACAGGGCGCCATTGCAGCCATACTGGGCCTAGAGGATGCCGACGTCGAGGCAGCTTGCCTGGAGTCCTCGGATGACGAGACGGTCGAGGCGGTAAATTTCAATGCGCCGGGGCAGGTTGTTATCGCGGGGCACGCCGCCGCCGTTGCGCGGGCCATTCAGGCGGCGACGGCCAAAGGCGCGAGGCGCGCGATGATGCTGCCGATGAGCGTCCCGGCGCACAGTTCGCTCATGCGTCCGGCGGCGGAAAAACTGCGGATTCGGTTGGACACAACGGCGGTGGCCGATCGCTCGGGGGTGCAGGTGTACGGAGTCAACTGCACGCCGCACAACAATGCAAGCGATATCCGCCTCGGGTTGGTCAAGCAATTGTCCACGCCGGTCTACTGGTCCGCGACGGTGCGAACCATGATATCCGCGGGGGCGACGCAAATAGTCGAGTGCGGTCCGGGTAAGGTATTGACGGCGCTGAACCGGCGCATCGACAAGAATCGGCAGCTCAAAATGATGGCGCTGGAAGATCCGCAATGCCTGGATGAGGCATTGGCGGCGGTGGCTTAAGATGCTCGACGAACAAGTTGCCTTGGTGACCGGTGCGTCGCGAGGCATCGGCGCGGCTATTGCCGATCGCTTGAGCAGCGATGGCGCACGGGTCATCGGCACGGCCACTACCGCAGAGGGTGCGGCCCGCATCACCGAGTTGCTCGCTGCACGCGGCGGGCGCGGAGCGGTGCTCGATGTCACCCGTCAAGATTCGATCGACGCCCTGATTGCCGACATCGAGTCCAAGGAGGGACCGGTGGCCATCCTTTGCAATAATGCCGGTATAACGCGCGACACGCTGCTGCTGCGGATGAAACCGGAAGATTGGGACGCCGTCATCCAGACGAATCTGGCCTCGGTATTCCGCCTGTCCAAAGCCGTGCTACGCGGCATGATGAAGGCCCGCAAAGGACGCATTATCAGTATTACCTCCGTGGTCGGACTGACAGGCAACCCCGGACAAGCGAATTATGCCGCGGCCAAGGCCGGTATCATTGGATTCACCAAGTCGCTCGCACGGGAAGTCGGATCCCGCGGTATCACCGCCAATACCATTGCGCCCGGATTTATCGATACGGACATGACGCGTGCGCTGAGCGAAGCCCAGCATGCGGCGCTCAACGCTCAAATCCCGCTATCGCGGCTGGGCGAGCCTGCGGATATTGCCGGGGCGGTGGCATTTCTATGTTCCGCCGATGGCTCCTACATCACAGGAGAGACACTGCACGTGAACGGTGGGATGTACATGCCATGAGCCCTTTGGGGGAGTTTGTCAAGGCAGAAGCGCCGCGGCCGGCTCGGCCTGCAATCTAAGTAGCCGCCGTCGCTGCGTTCACATAAAATACGCGCCCGGCCGCTGGCAGGACGCAGGGGTTCTAAAAACTGCATATGTATAGCAATTCCGAGAGGACACCATAACGATGAGTACTGTTGAGCAGCAGGTTAAAAAGATCGTGGCCGAACAGTTGGGCGTTAAAGAAGAAGAAGTCACCAACGATGCCTCATTCGTCGACGATTTAGGCGCCGACTCGCTGGACACGGTGGAACTGGTGATGGCGCTCGAGGAAGAATTCGAGACGGAAATTCCGGACGAAGACGCGGAAAAAATCACCACGGTGCAGCAGGCAATCGACTATATCAATTCGCACAAGGCCAAGGCCTGAAGCTAAAGTTGATCCCGCGCATAGTCCTTTGTTCAAATCCTAGCCAGAGGTCGAATTGAGCAAGCGACGCGTCGTCATTACGGGTCTTGGAGTCGTCTCGCCGGTCGGCAATGCCGTGGACAGCGCATGGGCCGCTATCTTGGCCGGGCGCAGCGGGATCGCGAAAATCGAGCGATTCGAAACCACCAATTTTCCGACCCACTTCGGCGGAGAGATCAAAACGCTGGATTTGGAACCGTACCTGACGGCCAAGGATGCGCGCCGCATGGATGCCTTTATGCAGTACGGCGTCGTCGCGGGTATTCAAGCGATGCGCGATTCCGGGCTGCAAGTCACCGAAGCGAATTCAGACCGCATCGGCATCATGATGGGCTCGGGCATGGGCGGCCTTGAATCGATCGAAGAGACCTACGATAAGTATCTGGAGACCAATTCCCCCAAGAGAGTTTCGCCGTTTTTTATACCGGCGAGCATCATTAATCTGGTGAGCGGTCACCTGTCAATCATCTTCAAGATCACGGGACCCAATTTGGCGGTGGCAACGGCGTGTACGACCTCAACCCACGCGATTGGATTGGCAATGCGATTGATTCAGCATGGCGAGGTGGATGCGATGCTGGCGGGCGGCTCGGAGATGGCAACCTGCGTCACTGGTATGAGCGGTTTCGCGCAAGCGAAAGCGCTGTCTCAGCGCAATGACGACCCGCAAGGCGCGAGCCGCCCTTGGGACAAGGACCGCGACGGTTTCGTCATGGGAGACGGCGCCGGCGCCATGATGCTCGAGGACTACGAGCACGCGAAGGCGCGAGACGCCAAAATCCATGCGGAAATTGTCGGATTCGGCATGAGCGGCGACGCGTTCCACGTCACGGCCCCACCCGAAGACGGCGAAGGTGCCCGCAAGGCCATGGCCAAGGCGATCACCGATGCGCAACTCAATCCTGATCAAATCCAGTACGTTAATGCGCACGCCACCTCCACCGGACTCGGTGATCGCGCCGAAACGCTGGCGATACGCCGCGCATTCGGCACGGCTGCGGATAAATTGGCCGTGAGCTCCACCAAATCCATGACCGGACACTTGCTTGGCGCGGCGGGAGCGGTCGAGGCGATTTTCTCGGTGCTGGCGCTGCGCGACCAGGTGGCACCCCCAACTATCAACTTCCACCAGCCAGGCGAGGGCTGCGACCTGGATTATGTGCCAAACACGGCTCGTCAAATGAAGCTCGAGTACACCCTGTCCAACTCCTTTGGCTTTGGTGGTACTAACGGTTCGCTCATTTTCCGCCGAATTTGAGACCCGGCAATGAGCCGTCGGCTGCTCATAGCTGTGGCGTTGTTGGTGGCACTGCTTGGAGCCGCATCGACCGTCGTGTGGAGCGCTTTAGCGAGTCTAGATGTGCCGCTGCGGGTGACTTCCCCGACCCGATTTAATGTGCCCCCGGGAGCAAGTTTCGCTCATGTGGCCAAGCAACTCGCTGCCCAGGGAATCGTAACGCAGCCAAAAATTTGGATCTTATACGCCAGGTTGAAAGGCCTCGCACCGGCTGTGAAAGCCGGCGAGTACGAGATCCCGCCGGGCACCACACCTCGCGAGCTGCTGTTGAAAATGGTGAACGGCCAAGTGCTGCTGCATTCATTTACCATCGTGGATGGCTGGCGCGTGCAAGACTTGCTCGAGGCGCTGCGGCGTAGTTCTGAGATCGTCTCAACCTTGCCGCAGCAGATGCCGTTGTCGGAGCAGCGTGCGACTATCATGGCGAAACTCGGAGCGCCCGGGACGGATGCGGAGGGGCAATTTCTGCCGGAGACCTACCGTTTTGTGGCGGGTACCACCGACGTCGAATTGCTGCGTTATGCCCATGCCGCCCTGGTGCGCGAGTTGGATGCGGCGTGGGCGGCACGGGACCCGGACCTGCCATTGCGCAATGCTGAAGAGCTTCTGATCATGGCTTCGATTGTCGAGAAAGAGAGCGGATTGCCGCAGGAACTTCCCAGAATTGCCGGGCTATATCTGCATCGACTGGCGATCGGCATGCGCCTGCAGGCGGACCCGACCGTCATCTACGGACTCGGGGAGCGCTACGATGGCGACCTCCATACCGTGGACTTACGCACCGATGGGCCTTACAACACCTACACACGCGTTGGTTTGCCGCCCACCCCCATTGCTCTGCCGGGCGCCGCCGTCGTTCATGCAACGGCCCGCCCTGAAAAAACCGACGCCATCTATTTTGTCGCTTCGACGAAAGACGACGGCAGTCACGTTTTCTCCGCGACGCTAGAACAACACAATGCCGCAGTCGCGGCGTACGTCGCGCACCAACGCAAGGCTGCGCAAGGTGCCTCGCGATGAGAGGCACGGCGCGATTTATCACCGTGGAAGGAATCGAGGGCGTGGGTAAAACAACCCAAGTGGCGCGCCTATCTGAATTCTTGAGTGGGCAGGGTATCGCGCATGTCGTGACCCGTGAACCCGGTGGCACGCCCCTCGCCGAAAGCATTCGCCGAGTGGTGCTGACCGTGGACCAGGAATCGCTGCCCGCGGCAGCGGAGTTGCTGCTCATGTTTGCCGCGCGCGCAGTGCACCTTGCCAATCACATACGGCCAAACCTTGAAGCGGGCCATTGGGTGATCTGCGATCGGTTCACCGACGCGACCTACGCTTATCAAGGGGGAGGGCGCGGATTGCCGATCGATCATATCCATGATTTGGAATGCATGGTCCAGGGAGACCTGCGCCCGGACCTGACCATTTTACTGGATGCGCCGGTCGAGCATGCCCTGACGCGCGCTCGCCAACGCAACGCGGGAACCGTTGACGATCGTTTCGAACGCGAGAGAGGCCAATTTTTCGAACGCGTGAGGAGCGCCTACCGTGCGCGGGCGGCGGCAGATCCAGAACGTATCGCCGTCATAGATGCGACACGGGCGATCGATGCGGTGAGTGCGCGAATTGTCGAGCAACTCAAGGCGCGATCATGGATTTCCTGAGCTCCGATTCTCTGCCGTGGCTGAAGGACGCGCAACAGCAGTTGCGTGCCGCCTTGAGCGCCGGCCGCTTGCCGCACTCGCTGTTATTACTGAGTGTGCCGGGGTTGGGGGCGGAGCAGCTGGCCGACTGGATCGCTGCGTTGGCATTATGCGAATCACGCGGAACGCGTCCCTGCGATGCCTGTCCGTCTTGCAGGCTGCTGCGCTCGGACACCCATCCCGACGCCCATGTCGTACGTTTGCAAGACGATGCACAGCAAATCAAAGTTGATCAGGTACGTGAACTCATCGAATCCTTGACGACGAAGAGCTATCGCGGCGGCTACAAAGTCGGCGTCATCGAAGGTGCTGAAGGCTTGAACAGCAATGCAGCCAATGCGTTCTTGAAAACGCTCGAGGAACCGTCCGACGATACTGTGCTTATCATTATCGCGGGACCCAACCACCGGCTGCCGGCCACGATCGCAAGCCGTTGCTTGCGCCTTAAGCTAACTCCGCCCTCGACAGAGGAAGCCATCGCATGGCTGAAAAGCACTTCATCCGGCTCAAAGAACTGGCACGCGGCGCTTGCCCTCGCCGGCGGGGCGCCCCTTTCGGCGATGCAGTTGGACGCGGATGGAATCTCTGCAATAGATGCCGACATGCGCCACAGCATCGCCGCACTTGCTGAAGGTGCCGTGGACGTGACGCTGCTAGCCGAGCACTGGTGCCGCTCCAGTCCGGGTATTCGGATCATTTGGCTTGAGAACTGGATCACACAGCGAGTACAAGCATCGATGGGAACTGTGCCTTCGCATCAAACTGCGGAACCCGTCCGCTTGCCTGGCGCTTTACTTAAGCCCAAGATAAGGGCGTTATTCGAGCTCCTGGACGCCGCGCGCCAGGTCAGGCGTCTGGCATCGACCGGTATGAATCAACAGTTGGCGCTAGAGGCGTTGCTGGTGGGTGGCCGCGCCGCGCTGGGGAAGTGATCCTTATTGTAGGAAACGTAGGAATTGAGAAGTCCAAGTAATAAACCCGGTCTGCTGACGCTTACCATCAAGGATAAGAGCGCGCTATATCTTGCCTACATGCCCTTCGTTAGAAACGGCGGCTTATTTATCCCGACGAACAGCAACTATCGCTTGGGCGATGAAGTGTTCATGCTGCTTAATCTCATGGGCGAGGAAGAGAAGTTGCCCGTCGCCGGTCGCGTGATATGGATGACGCCGAAGGGTGCACAGGGCAAGCGGACTGCAGGAATCGGCGTGCAGTTCAGCGACCAGGATCGCGGCAACACCCAAAAGAAAATCGAAAACTACCTCGCCGGGGCACTCGGCGGCGACAAACCCACGCACACCATGTGATCTAGAGCCTCAGTGCTGCGCTAACGGTTCGACGTAAACTGGCGGGGGTGGAGGCGGATCTATTTTGATCGGCTTGTGCGGCGCTCTGATCAAATAGACGGAGGCGGCAATGATCGCGAAGATGAAAAGGATGGCGAGATACTTGTGCTCCGCCAGGATGGAGGGAGCTTTGTATTCGAACTGCGGCTTTGGAACGAAGCTGTCGGGTCCCTTGCCGCCGGCGGGCCCGTCGGTCGGATCACGCACTTCGAGAGCGAGCCGCTTCGCTCGCAGCGAGGCCGCCCTTAAGTACGTAAGCCTCAAAGCCCCGCTCACTTAATATATATGCGGCGGCCGAACTGCGCCGGCCCGTATCGCAGCAAACGACGTACTGGGTGTTTTTGTCCAAGGCATTCAACTTCAATCGGATGAAGTAGAGCGGTATGTTGACCGCATCGTCGATACGGAAATTCTGGAATTCGCTCGGTAGGCGTACATCAAGCCATTTGCCGCCGGCGGCGACGATTTCCCGCGCCGTCTGCTGATCAACCCATTGCAATAAGGGCTCATTTAGCAATGTCTGAAAGTCGTGCTTACCGAGGCGCATGAGGGTGCCGTCCGTGAACATGGTGACGGTCGCATTACGCTTGGCCTCCGCTATCAACGCCTCTTCGCCGAAACTATCTCCGGGATTTAACTCCGCGAGCTTGATGCCTTCCTTGTTAAGAGGCGTCTCACGCGTCACGATGCATTTGCCGGCAACAACGACATAGAAGTAATCGCCTTCCGTGCCCTGCTTGATGACGATATCGCCGGCGCGATAGTTGATGCGCTGCATGCGCATGAAAATCGCTTGAATATTGGCGGGAGGGATTCGGTGAAACGCCTTGGTTTGAAGCAGGGTAGTCATCCAATCGCCCGTCACATCCAGGCCGTCGCCCCGCAGTTCTGCCACTTCGTACTGACCCGTCTGATCCCAAGTGAGCAGCACATCGAGTAAATCGCTGTCGATCATGATGTACTCAAGATCGATCGCGGCGCGGGCGGTGAATTTGCGCGGCAACCCCGGAGCCAGTGCCGCTCTGGCTTCCGGCGTGCCGGCCCTGATCACACCCATGATGCGATCATCCGCTCTCAATTCGACTTGGCCCGCCACCAGATAGAACGTGCGCTTGTCGGTATCGCCCTCTTTGAACAGCACGCGTCCCGCGCCTAAGTCGCGGATGACCGTTTTGCGGGCGAGGGCATGCAGGTTCTCTGCCTTCAGGCCGTCCAGGGGCGAGAAAGTCTTTAAAACAGCAAGGTCAACTGGTCGCTCGTCCATCAATAAATTCTTCCGCCCTCAAGGCTCAACCCTATGATTTTGCCTGCGAATCCTACCATATGCGAAGATGCCCCCGACTACGCGTGGTTCACACCGGTTCAAGTGTCAAGCAGGAAATAAGCCCCAGCCGGCGTCCGGGAGGAAGCGCTCGCCGTACGCTTTCGCGAGTTCGTTCAGGCGGCGCGTCACGTTCGCAATGCCCCTGTCTCTTGCATATTGCAGCGGTCCGCCGCGAAAAGGCGCGAATCCGGTCGCAAATACTGCACCAGCGTCCAACAAATCCGCGTCCTCCACCATACCTTCGCGGAGACATGCCACCGCTTCGTTCACCAAGGCCAAGATTAGTCGATCCTCCAGATCCGGCGGCTCTGACAGTTCGACCTCCGGCTTTAGCGCCTTCCCCTCCTTCCAGCGGTAGAATCCCTCACCGCTCTTGCGGCCGAGTTTTTTCTGTTCTACCAATTGAAGCAAGATCGGCGGCACTTCGCGGTGAAAAGCCTGGCTTAAGACTCGACCTACGTGCAGCGAGACATCCAATCCCACCACATCGGTGAGCTCAATCGGCCCCATGGGCATGCCGAACCGCACGGCCACGCGGTCGATCACCACGGCAGGGACGCCCGCTTCGAGCGCATACAGCGCTTCGTTGATGTAGGGCGTCAGCACGCGATTGACCATGAAACCGGGTCCGCTCTTGCAAGGCAGCGGAAGTTTGTCCAGTTTCCGAGTAAATTTTAATGCATCGTTTACTGTCTGCTGACCCGTGCTCGCGCCTCGCACCACTTCCACCAGCGGCAGCTGCGCCACCGGATTGAAAAAATGAATGCCCACGAGCCGGCTGGGGTCGGACAGTTTCTCGCACAGGGTTTCAATTCTGATACTCGAGGTGTTGGTGGCGAGAACGGCTGTCGGCTTGAGCTTCGGCTCGAGTTGCGCATATAGCGTTTGTTTCGCGCCGATGTCTTCGACGATGGCCTCGATGACCGCATCCGCCCTCGCAGCACCATCACCGTTGACATCCATGATAAGGCGCGATGCCGCATCGGCCGCGGCAGCAGGGTCCTTGAGTCGCTTCTCGAAAAACGATTTGGCACGGCTCAGAGCCGGGCGGATCAAGTCCTCATTGCGGTCCTGTAAGGTCACCGTCATGCCCCGAAATGCTGCCCAGGCGGCAATGTCGCCGCCCATGACGCCGGCGCCGACGACATGCACGTGTTTGAATTCGGTGCTGGATTCGCCGCCCAAACTCTTGAGGCGTTCTTGCAGGAAGAAAACGCGCACCAGATTCCGCGACGTGGAGGTGCACATCAGTTCGCTGATTGAGCGCGCCTCGGCTTCGTAGGCGGCCGAGCCGTTTGCGCCATGTTCTCGCCAGAGCTCCACGATGGCATACGGCGCGGGATAGTGCTCGCGGCGCACGGTGCGGTGCAATGTAGCTAAAGTCCGTTTGGCCACCCAAGGACGAAGCGCGCTGAGGTTCGTGAGTTTGTCGATTAAAGGCGCGCTTTTTTTGGCAGGACGCCGCTTAAGCAGCGCTTTGGCGCTTGAGCGCAGCGCAGCGGGCGGCACAAGCTGGTCCAATAATCCGACGCTCAAGGCACGCGCGCCCTTAAACGGCCGGCCTTTGAGCATCAGTTCAAGCGCTGCCCGCACGCCGACCGTGCGCACAGTGCGAACCGTACCGCCGAATCCAGGATGAATCCCAAGCATGACTTCGGGCAAGCCCAACGACAAAGCCGGGTCATCGGCTCCGATCCGATAGGTGCACGCGAGTGCCAATTCGAGGCCGCCTCCTAAGGCAAAACCGTGCACAGCGGCAACGCTCGGAAAGGGCAGATCCTCTAGCTCCTGGAGGACCGCCTGTGCGGCGCGCACCAGCTCATACCCCTGCGCCGGAGTACCAATTTTCACGAACTCCTTGATATCGGCACCGGCGATGAAGCCATTGCGCTTCGCGGATTGCACCACCATGCCGACCGGGCGCAATGCGCTGATCTCAGCAAGTATTGATGCCAACTCGCGAACTACGTCGGCGGATAAAATGTTGGTCGACGCGTCGCGCATGTCGCAAGTAAGCCAGGCAATCCGGTCGGCATCGATCTGCATCGACCAATGGCTGTAGCTCATGCTGCCTGCTCAGCCGCCTTCAGAATCGTAAAATCACAGACCAATGGGAGATGATCCGAAAATTGCACGTCGGGTATCGCAAAGCGATTCACTTGGATTTGCGAACTGTGCAGGATGAAATCCAGTTCCTTGCGAGGGCTGCGGCTCGGATAGGAGTAAAGCCCTTGGCTGTTGGCACTGGTCAAACCGGCCGCCTGCGTGAAGAGGTAGATTTCGTGATCGCCCCAGTACGTGTTGAAATCCCCGGCGACGATGACCGGTTTAGCCGTTTTGCGCACCAGATCATAAAGGTAGCGAAGCTGGTACTGGCGATGCCTGAACTTCAGAGACAGATGCACCAGAAAGATGGCGATGTCATCAAGTTCTAATTCGATAATGAGCCGCTTGATGCCGGTATCGAAGTAGTGGAATCGCTCGCCGCGCACGCGCGGTGCGGCGAGGAAGGCGTTGGCTTGTTTGCGTACGATAGGCACCAACTGATTCACGGACGAGACGCCGTACTTACATTCGTAGGTCGAATAGTGGCCCAAGCTTTCCGCAATGTAGTCGGCTTGATTGACCATGCCGCTTCGTATCGAGCCGGTGTCGACCTCGATGAGGCCCACCACATCAGGATCCTGCTGCTTGATGAAGTCGGTAATGCGCGACAAAACCTGGCGGCTGGAGCGCAGGTAGCCGGCGCCCGGCAAAGGAAGATGGAAGGCAGGCCCCGTTCCCGTGGCATACCGGATATTGTAAATCAGCAGTCGCACCAGGCATTGTATCGGCGCTCGGTGTTTCGCGCATGCCCATCGGCGAGCTACACTAACCGTATGACAATGGCCGGTGATCCCATTCGATTATTCGTCACCCACGCTTGGGCTGAAAATGACGACTACACCCGAGTCTTCGAGTATCTGGAGGCCTCCGGTAAATTTTACTATGTGAACACCAGCAAACCCCACGAGAAACAGCCGCTCGACAAAGAATCGCAGCGCGAAGACCTGCGGCGGCAAATCGCTCCTTGCGAAGTGATGGTGGTGTTGCCCGCGGTTTATCAACTCGCTCCTGAACTGGTTCTCTTTCAAATGCATTTTGCCAAGTCTGCGGATCGCCCCGTCGTCGCCATGGAAAATTTTGGTTCCACAGCGCCGCTGCCGAAACCCATCAAAGACCTTGCGGATGAGGTGAGCGCCTGGAATGAACGCAATTTGATCGATGCCCTGCGCCGCCAGGCGCGACATCAAGAAACGACGCGCTGGGACACGATCGAGTTCAAGCTCGACTAGTTGCAGGGCGGTTAGTTGCTGGCGGTCAGCGCCGGCGGGGAGAATTCTTCGATGGCGCGATCGACCGAGTGCAACTGCACCACGGTGGCGGTGCGCATCGTATTTTGATGCGTTTTGCTCATGAGGCCAAAGATCTCGACAATATGAGCCGCGCAGTCATCCGCTTCTTGATTAGACATCTTGCGCACCGAAGCGGCCACCGCGTCTTCGCCCCGTAAGGGCGCAACGTTGCATAAGCTGCGCATGACCGACCCGAAGGAGTCGCGGAGCTCGGTGGGAATCTCATCCGGCGGCAGCGAAACGAGATATCGGCGGTAGGCGCAAACCAAGCGGTGCTTGATGGGTGTCGAGCGCACCAACTCGAGCGTGGCAAGGTGGAAACAATCCCAGGCACTGATCATAAAGCCCCACGGTATTAAGGACATAAACCTAAAGTGGTTTCGAGGCTGCCACCTTCCTGCGAATCTTGTTAAATCATGACTCTGCGGCTGGAATATACAAGACAATCGTAGAAACGTAACGGGAATTTTGTGAACTTTTGAACCGCGTTCGCCGTCTCGGTTGGGCTGGCAAGCGCCACCGTAACCTAGACACGTTTATCGATTCTACGCATATCGCATTGATATCATTGAGAGCGAGCTATGCTAAGGGGGTCATTCGCCGTGTTCGCGCCAACCGCCGCCGAGCGACTTGTAGAGCGTCACCAGATTTTGCAGGCGCGCGAGTTTTACGCTCACCAGGGATTGTTGAGCGGTGTACAGGATGCGTTGCGCATCCAGCACCGCTAGATAATTATCCACGCCCCCCATATAGCGCATATTGGATAGCCGAAAGCTCTCACGGCTCGACGCGACCAGTGCGGTGTCCGCTGCAACTTGAGAGTCGAGGGTCGCACGGCCGGCCAAGGCGTCCGCTACTTCCCGGAACCCGTTCTGAATGGCGTGTTCGTATTGCACCACCAGAATGTTTTTTTGCACTTTGGCCAGGTCGAGAGAAGCCACATTGGCGCCGCCCGCAAAGATGGGCAAGCTTATCTGCGGCGAGAAGGTCCACGCAGTTGAGCCCTGCTGAAACAGGCCGGACAGCTGAGTACTTGCCGTGCCATAGGAGCCGGTCAGCAGGATGCTGGGAAAGAATGCGGCACGCGCAGCGCCGATGTTGGCATTGGCCGCGATCAGATTGTGCTCGGCCGCGAGGATATCCGGCCGCTGCACGAGAATATCCGAGGGCAGTCCTGCAGGAAGATCAGTCAGCAGCTTTTCTTCGTCAAGATCTTCTGCGGCGGTTAACTCACTGGGCATGGGCGCGCCGAGCAGAACCACCACGGCATTGCGGTCTTGTGCCACCTGGCGCCGATATTGCGAGAGGCTTGCCTGCGCGGTAGCGACTGTTGTTTCGACCTGGTGCAAAGCGAGTGCCGTGGCGACGCCGCCCTCAAAGCTCATCCTAATGAGCTTGAGCGATTCTTGTTGGCTGTTGAGCGTATCCGCGGTGATCCGCAGCAGCGCACTGTCGGCGAGCCACGTCAAATAGGCGCTCGCAACTTCGGCAACCACGCTGATCTGTGTGCTTCGCCGTGTTTCTACATAGCCTAAATACTGCTGCAATCGCGTGTGGTTGAGGCTGCGAATGCGGCCGAACAGATCGAGCTCGTACGAGGTAAAACCAATTCCCACATCGTAATATCGAATCAGACCCGACCTACCGGCCGTCGTCGTCCCTCCAGTTCCACCGGCGGTCGGGGTGACGCCGGTCGGATATCGTTGCACTTGTTCGATTGCGCTCGCGGATATCTTCGGAAAAAGGTTGGCGCGCTGGATCTGGTACTGAGCGCGTGCGGCAGCAATGTTGAGGGTCGCGACTTGCGCATCCGTATTGTGCTGCAGTGCCTGTTCTATCAGTGCCTGCATCTTGGGGTCGGTAAAAAATTCGCGCCAACCGATCTGCGCGGCGCTGCGTTCGGAACCTTGCGCTGCGACTTGCGCGGTCGGCGCGGCGAATCTCTCATCACCTGCGGGGGGCGGCGCCGGCCACTGCTGCGGTACCGCCGGTTGCGGTCTCTCGTAGTGCGGCTCGAGCGTACAGCCCGCGATACACAGCGACAACACGGCCATGCGGGTTAGACTCTTCAAGGCGAGACCTGTGTCTGACTGTCTGAATCCGCGCCAGGTGCATGGTGCGGGGTTGCGCCCGTAAACCATTTCATCGTCGCCACGAAAAATACAGGCACGAAGAAGATCGCCAAAACGGTTGCCGACAGCATGCCGCCGATCACGCCGGTGCCGATAGCATTTTGGCCGCCCGAGCCTGCCCCGCTTGATAAGGCCAATGGCATCACACCGAGCATGAAGGCGAAAGATGTCATAAGGATGGGCCGCAGGCGCTGGCGAGCCGCATGCACCGTCGCCTCGACCAGTTCCATGCCCCGGTCGTGGCTCTCCTTCGCGAATTCGACGATCAAAATGGCGTTTTTGGCCGACAAGCCGACCGTGGTCAGCAAGCCGACCTGAAAGAACACATCGTTCTCGAGCCCGCGCAACAGGGTGGCGAGGATTGCGCCGAAAACCCCCAGCGGCACCACCAGCATAACGGCAACCGGAATGGACCAGCTTTCATAGAGCGC
This sequence comes from Pseudomonadota bacterium, assembly GCA_030775645.1. Classification (GTDB taxonomy): domain Bacteria; phylum Pseudomonadota; class Gammaproteobacteria; order Steroidobacterales; family Steroidobacteraceae; genus Bog-1198. The sequence goes on from JALYIT010000053.1 coordinate 172,982, forward strand.
TGCAAGGCACAGAAAGACCACGATGAGCGAAATGGCATACAGGGCGGGGGCCTGCGAGCCTGAAAGGCGTTCTTCGAAGGACAGCCCGGTCCATTCGACGTCAAACCCCGGCGGCAAGCGCCTCGCGAGCCTTTGTATGGTATCCAGCGCCGTACCGGTGCTGACTCCGGCGACCGGTGCTCCGAGAATTTCCACCGACGGTATGCCGTTGAAGCGCTCGAGCTTCGGTGAACCGAAGCCCCAATTTGCCTGCGCGAAAGCGGAGAACGGCACCATTTGCTGTTTGAAATTGCGTACATACCAGTTGGTCAGGTCCTGCGGCAGCATGCGCGAGCTCGCATCGCCCTGGATGAACACGCGCTTCACGCGGCCGCGGTCGACGAAGTCGTTCACGAACTGCGCTCCCCAGGCCGCAGACAGCGTACTGTTGATATCGGCGATGCTCAAGCCGAGGGCGCTGGCCTTCTCCCAATCGATCTTGACGAGATACTGCGGCTCATCGTCCAAGCCGTTGGGTCGCACTTGTGTCAGTTGTGGATCCTTGCGCGCGAGATCCAAGAGCTGATTGCGCGCAGCCATGAGCTTCTCGTGCCCTTGATTCGTGCGGTCCACGAGTTGCATGTCGAAGCCCGTCGCATTACCCAGTTCCAGCGCAGCAGGCGGCGCGAAGGCGAAGGCTTGCGCATCCGATATTTTGCGCAGCGCCGCGTTCGCCCGCGCGGCCACCGCTTGCACGCGATTATTCTTGCCGGGGCGGTCGCGCCAGTCCTTCATGCGCACGAACACTTGGCCTGCCGCTTGGCCGCGAGCCGCGAAGCTGAAGCCTGGTACCGTGAAAACGCCCATGACGGCGTCCTTTTCTTGGGTTAGGAAATAGTCACGGACTTGTATGAGCGATTTTTGGGTGCGTTCCAGTGTCGCGCCGGGCGGGGAGGTGACCACCGCGAAAATGATCCCTTGGTCCTCATCCGGCAGAAACGATCGGGGAATCTGGATGAATAAAACCGCCATCAAAACCACGATCAATAAAAATATCATCAGATAGCGCCCGGTTCGATGCACCGCGTGCACGACCGCGCCTTCGTACTTATGATTGGCGGAATCAAAGTTTCTGTTGAACCAACCGAACAAGCCTTCGCGTGCGCGCGCCTGTTTCTTTGGCTTGAGCAGCGTGGCGCAAAGGGCTGGGGTCAAAATTAGCGCCACCAGTACCGACAGCGTCATGGCCGAGACCATGGTGACGGAGAATTGCCGATAGATGACACCGGTCGAGCCGCCGAAAAATGCCATGGGCAAAAACACCGCCGACAAGACCATGGCGATGCCGACCAGCGCGCCCGTAATCTGGTGCATGGAATTGCGAGTCGCTTCCTTGGGCGCGAGGTTCTCCTCTTCCATGACGCGCTCGACGTTTTCCACGACAACGATGGCATCATCGACCAGGAGGCCTATCGCCAACACCATGGCAAACATGGTGAGCACATTGATGGAGTAGCCGAATGCCTTGAGAACGCCGAAGGTTCCAAGGAGAACCACGGGTACCGCGATGGTTGGGATCAGCGTCGCGCGAAGGTTTTGCAGGAACAAAAGCATGACGAGAAACACCAAGCCGATTGCTTCGAACAAGGTCTTGACCACGTCTTCAATCGAAATTCGAATAAAAGGAGTACTGTCGTTGGGGTAGATCACCTGCAAGCCGGGAGGAAAAGTCGGTCTGAGCTTATCCATCGTGGCGCGGATAGCCGCGGCGGCATCCAGCGCGTTCGCACCCGTGGCCAGACGCACCGCGATGCCGGAGGCGGGATGCCCGTTCCATTGCGTATTGCTGAATTGATAGTTCTCGCTGCCGAGTTGGATGCGAGCGACATCGCGTAGTCGCACCTGCGAGGCGTCGGGATTGACCTTGAGCAGAATGGCGCCGAACTGCTCAGGCGTATTCAGGCGCGTTGGGCCGACGATGGTGGCGTTAAGCTGCTGTCCCTTGATTTGCGGTAGACCGCCCAGTTCGCCCGATGCGATTTGCACGTTCTGCGTTTGAATCGCGTTGCTTACATCGGCCGGCACCAATTTGAAGTTGTTGAGCTTGGCTGGATCGAGCCAGATCCGCATCGAGTATTGTGCGCCGAATACCTGGTAGTCCCCGACCCCCGCTGTGCGGCTGAGCGCGTCTTGCACGTTCGATGCGATGAAATCGCCGATGTCGCTGCTGGACAAGGCGCCGTCTTCCGAGAAAAACCCAATGACAAGAAGAAAATTGCGCGTCGATTTGGCGACGCGGATGCCTTGAAGCTGCACTTCCGTCGGCAACAGCGGCGTTGCAAGCTGCAGCTTGTTCTGCACCTGAACCTGGGCGATGTCCGGATTCGTGCCCTGTTTGAAACTCAGCGTAATCGCCATGCTGCCGTCTTTGTCGCTCTCGGAAGAGAAATACAACAAGTTGTCGATACCCGATAACTGCTGTTCGATCAATTGTACGACCGTGCTTTGTACCGTGGCCGCGGAGGCACCCGGATAGACAACGCTGATTGCAATGGCGGGCGGGGCGATGCTCGGGTACTGCGCTATCGGCAGCGTCTTGATCGCGAGTGCGCCGCCCAGCATGATGACGATGGCCAGCACCCAAGCAAAAATCGGCCGATCAATAAAAAAATCAGACACGGTGATTACTTGTGCGGCTGTGAAGCAGCAGCCGGTCCGCTGAGTTCATCAGGGGTCACTTCGTGAGCATGCACCATGTTGCCTGGGCGAACCGATTGGATGCCCACCACGATGACCCGCTCGCCTGTTGCCAGGCCATCGCTCACCAGCCATTGGTCGCCGATGGCACGGTCGGTTTTGATGATGCGGGTCGCCGCCTTGTTATCGTCGCCTACTACCGTGACTGTTGCCTCGCCGCGCTCGTTGTGGCCGACCGCACGCTGCGGGACCAGCAATCCGTTCTCCTTTACGCCTTCTTCCAGACGCTCGCGGACGAACATGCCGGGCAACAGGATATTTTGCGGATTTGGAAATACGGATCGTAGCGTCACCGACCCGGTGCCCGCGTCCACCGTCACTTCGGCAAACTGCAGCTTGCCTAGCTGAACATAAGGTGAATTGTCCTCGAGAATCAATTTCGCCTCGGCCTGTGCTTCGCCGGCTCTCTTCATTTGCCCTTCCGCGAGCGCGCGTTGCAATCGCAGAAACACCGTGCTCGCTTGAGTCGCATCGACGTAAATCGGATCCAGCTGTTGAATGACGACGAGGGCTGTGGCCTGATTCGCGCTGACCAATGCGCCTTCCGTGACCGATGAACGCCCAGTTCGGCCTGAAATCGGGGCCATAACCTTGGTGTAGGCCAGATTGATGCGCGCTGTGTCCATCGCGGCCTTGGCCGAGGCGACATCGGCGGCGGCCTGATCTTGCGAAGCGATCGCGTTGTCGTATTCTTGTTGACTGACGGCGCGCGCTTCGCTCAAAGGCTTGTAGCGCTGCGCCAGCAAACGGCTCGAGGTGGCGGTGGCTTGTGCGCGTTCCAGCGACGCCCGGGCACTCTCATAGCCTGCTTGAAACGGTGCCGGATCGATCTGATATAGCTGTTGCCCGGCTCTGACTTGACTGCCCTCGGTGAACAGCCGCTTCAGAATGACTCCATTGACCTGAGGGCGTACCTCCGCGACCCGAAATGGCGCCGTGCGGCCAGGAAGTTCGGTGACCAGCGTGACCGTCTGCGCCCGCAAGGTCATGACTGCGACCTCAGGCGGCGGTGGCGGCGGGGGGTCGCTCTTATGAGAGCACGCAACCATCAAGACGAAACTGGCGAGGAAGGATTTCCGCATAGGTCGATATCCGGCCGATCAGTCGGCCATCACGAGGGGAGCTTTGGGTCCTGGAAGATTGGATCTCGCCTGATCCAAGTGCGATTTCCAGTCGAGCACCATATTGCAAGAGTCTTTTGCAATAAGTCTAATTGCGGAGTAGATATTCACGCGATAAAATATACAATACCGAATAGTTAGCATGCAAACTAATATTACATCGACGCAATTCGAACTCGTGGAAATCAACCTTGAGAACCTCAGGTCGCGGCTGCCCGATTTGCCGGTAACAGGCATTTTGCTGTGCCGGCTGCTTATGCATCTGGGACGCGAGATGACGGGGATGTTCGAGCATCAAATTCGTCCCTTTGGTCTCGCTGAGGCGGAATTTCGGGTCTTGACCACCTTGTTCTCGCAGCCCGACGGCGTTGCCCACCCAAGCGATTTATGTGCCCGCGCCTCGCAGAGCCCCGCCAACATTTCGCGCATCAGCGACGCGCTCGTGCACCGCAGATTTATTACGCGCGTCTCGAGCCTTCACGACAGGCGCAGGATGGTGCTGCGGATCACAGAAGAAGGCGAAGAGTTTGTACGCCGGCTGCTGCCCAAATTGTTCGTGCCATTGCGCGAGATGTTGAAGAGCCTTCCGGAAATCGAGCAGCGTCAGATCGCAGTTCAGCTCAAACGGCTCGTCGTTGATCTGGAGCAGGTGACCGGCCAGGTGGAGTCGGCGGTATGAGCCGGTGGCGAGCTGCAGCGGCTGTGTATTTATCGCTGACTGGCTGTGCAGGACTGCCGCCCAAGCACAAGGCCGTGAATTTGCCAGAAACCGCACCGCTCGGAGGTCTCGAGTCGGTCACGGGAGGCGATTGGCCAGCCGAGCAATGGTGGAAGAGGTACCAGGATCCCACCTTGGATCGATTGATCGAACTCGGAGGGGCGAACTCGCCGAGCTTGGCGAGCGCCCGCGCGCGCTATGATACCGCCCGGCAATCCGTGCGCCTGGCTGCGGCGGCGTCTGGCGCTCACCTCGAGGCGAGCGCCGATGCAGACCGGCAACGGCTAAGTGACAACGGACTGTTTCCGCCGCGCCTCCTTGGTTTCAACTGGTACAACCAGTTCGACCTCGGATTGCAAGCGAGCTACACCTTTGACTGGTGGGGCAAACAACGCGATGCGGTGGAAGCTGCCATGGATCAGGCCCATGCCGCACAAGCGGACCGCAGCGCCGCAGCCTTGATGCTCGCCAGTTCGCTTGCCGACATGTATTTTGCCTGGCAATCCGATCAGAGCCGATTAGCCCTCGCGAAGGAAAAGGAAAGTGCGGTCGAATCCCAAGGGCGGATAGTTGCTGAGCGCGTCAATGCCGAGTTGACGTCGGCGGATGAGCTCAACAGGGCAGAACTGTCGCTCGCGGCCGCTCGGGATCAGATTGCAACATTGGAAGGCTCCTCGAGACTACGCGTAGTCGCATTGGCGGCTTTGGTCGGCAGGTCGATCGACGAGCTGCCGCCGCTGGTGCCTAAGCCGCTGCCATCATTTCCTGGCAATTTGCCGGACAATGTAAGGATTGATCTGATAGCGCGCCGCGCTGATATCACGGCGAGCCGCTGGCGCATCGAAGCGGCGGAGAAGAGTCTGGCGTCTGCTCGGGCAGAATTTTTTCCCGATGTGACGGTAAATGCGCTGCTCGGCCTCTCGAGCCTGGATGTGGGAAAGCTGCTCGAGTATGGCAGCCGGGTTCCCCAAGGGAGTGCTGCCATCCACTTGCCGATCTTTGATGCCCGACGCCTCAAGGCTCGTTACGGCGGAGCCCAGGCGGCTGTCGATAGCGCTGTGTCGAGCTATCAAGACACCGTTATCAGTGCCGCTCGCGATGTCGCAACGCAAGCGACGACGCGAGGGCAAATCGAGGCGCAACGAGCGCAGCGCATCCAGGGAGTTGCAGCGGCGCTGCGGATGAAGAACAGCGCAGAGGCGCGCGTGCGCCAGGATCTCGATGACTCACGCAGCGAGCTCAGCGCAACCGGGACATGGATAGATCAGCGGGATGCCATGGCGCAGCTCGACGCGGCAGCTTTGTCTGCTGACATCGCGCTGCAAAGGGCGCTTGGGGGCGGATACGAGAGCGGGCAAAAACTTGCCAATTCCTCAGCAACGACCGCAAACCCATGAATGCAACGATAGAATCGCCGCCTGCCGGCTCCCCGAATAGCAAGCGGCGCAGGATTCTGCTGCTGATCGCCGTTATCTTCATCGTCGTGGGAGCCTTGTGGGCCGCGTACTGGGTTCTGGTGCTCGCGAAGCGTGAGAAGACCGATGACGCCTACGTAAACGGCAACAGGGTCGTAATTTCCGCGCAAGTTTCCGGCACCGTCATCGCGGTGCTGGCCGACGATACTCAGCTCGTCAATGCAGGCCAAGCGCTCGTGAAGCTGGATCCGCTCGATGCCCAGACCGCCTTGAGCCGTGCCGCGAGCGCTTTGGCGCAAGCGGTGCGGCAGGTTCGTCAGCAGAAGGCGACCGCGGGTCAATACGACTCGGAAATAGATACGCGCAAAGTGGAACTGGCTCGGGCGCAAACCGATCTCGCACAGCGCGAACCGCTGCTGCCCGGCCATGCCATCGCCGGTGAAGAAGTGCGGCATGCGCGCGACAATGTGCAAATTGCGCGAGCTTCCCTAACGCAGGCGCAGCGGCAGTCGCTTTCCGCGCATGCCTTGGTCGACGGCGCGGCGGTGGAGGATAATCCGGCGGTGCTGCAGGCAAAGGATGCATACCGAGATGCGTGGATCGCCGCGCACCGCAACGCGGTAGTAGCCCCAGTATCCGGCTACGTGGCTGAGCGAAGCGTGCAGCTGGGCCAGCATATTCAGGCCGGTCAAGGCCTCATGACAGTGATTCCGCTGCACTCGCTGTGGGTGGATGCGAACTTCAAGGAAGTGCAGCTGCGAAACTTGCGGATTGGGCAGAAGGCTGAAGTGCGCAGCGACTTGTATGGCGGGTCGTTCATTTTTCACGGTCGCGTCCAAGGCATGGCTGCCGGTACCGGGGCCGCTTTTTCGCTGTTGCCGGCGCAAAACGCTTCGGGTAACTGGATCAAGGTAGTGCAACGCGTACCGGTGCGAATCCAGATCGAGGATGGCGATCTTAAGAAATCGCCGCTGCGCGTGGGTCTCTCGGCCACCGTCACGGTGGATACGACGCTTCGCGACGGACCGGTATTGGCGCGCGAGGCAAGTGACCAACCGGTGGGAGACACGCAGGTTTACGTGCAGGACTTGGCTCAGGCCAACCAGGAGGCCGATGCAGTGGTGCGCCGGAATCTTCGGCCCGAACACTCCCCCTAGGCGCGTCAATGGCAGGGCCCGAACAGTCGGCGATTGCCGGCGAATATCCACCGCTGCACGGCGGCAAACTGATGCTTCTAACCGTCGCGATCGCGACGGCCTCGTTCATGGAGATACTCGACATGACCATTGTCAATGTCTCCGTGCCTTCGATTTCCGGCAGTCTTGGCGTAACCCCATCGGAAGGTACTTGGGCCGTCAGTTCTTACATGCTCGCAGCTGCGATCATGCAGCCGCTGTCCGGTTGGATCGCGCGACGCTTCGGCGAAGTCAGAACCTTCGTCACTTCCATATTATTGTTTATGGTTTTCTCGGCTGTTTGCGGCCTCGCCAACAGCCTCCCCATGCTGGTGGGTGCACGCCTTATCCAAGGTCTTGTATCCGGCCCGATGATGTCCGTAGCCCAGGCCATATTGCTGCGCAACTATCCAATTGAAAAGCGCGGCTTGGCGCTTGGGCTATGGTCGATGGTCATTATGATCGCACCGATTTTCGGTCCGATCCTCGGCGGATGGATCACCGATAATTTTTCGTGGCCGTGGTTGTTCTATATCAATTTGCCGGTTGGCGCCTTCTCGGCTGCGGCCAGTTGGTCGATACTGCGACGCCGCGAGTCGAAGACCATCAAGTTGCCCATCGACGCGGTCGGTCTGGCGCTGCTCGTCATCGGCGTCGGAAGTTTGCAATTCATGCTGGATAATGGCAATGAAAAAGATTGGTTCAACTCGCCGATGATTTTAACGGCTGCCATCATGGCGGTCGTGGCAATCTCGTTCTTCATTCCCTGGGAGCTTACGGACAAGCATCCGGTCGTGGACCTGCGCCTGTTCAGCCGCCGTAATTTTCGAGTCGGGACCATGACGGTGGGGCTGTCCTATTTCGCACTTTCCGGCGTCAACATCATCTTTCCGCTTTGGCTGCAGACCACGGTTGGATATACGGCCACTTGGGCGGGGTTGGCGGTGGCGCCGGTCGGACTCCTAGGGCTCTTCGTAGCCCCAATCGTGGGACGCAACATGATGCGGCTCAATTTGCGTCTCGCCGCTAGTTTTGCATTCTGCGTTTTTGGCTTCTCGGTGTTTTGGACCGCCACATTGAATGAGAGCGCCAGTTTCATTCAGTTTGCCACTCCGCGATTCCTGCAAGGCCTTGGAATTGCGTTTTTCTTCCTGCCGTTGAACCAAATCCTGATGTCGGGCGTCGCCCCAAATGAACTGGCATCGGCCTCGGGAGTCAGCAATTTCGTGCGCACTATGTCGGGTAGTTTCGCAACCGCCATCACCGTCTGGATATGGAATCGACGCAGCGACTACCACCACGCGGTACTCACCGAGCACATCAAAAATGCGTCCCAAGCCTGGCTTCAGTACCAGGCGCAGCTCGGCGCTCACGGAATTTCCGGCGTCGGCACTTCTGCCTATGTCAACCAGGTTATTTCCAATCAGGCTTCCACGCTGGGCGTCAATGATGTGTTTAACATGTTGGGCGTGGTGTACTTGATCCTCATTCCCTTCGTGTGGTTCGCCAGACCTCCGTTCGGAGCGCGGGCGGCCCCTGCGGCACACTGATCTTAATGCACCGATACTGTGTAAAATTGCCGTCGTGACACACCCTTATATTGTCGCCCTAGGCGGCACTCTGCGTTCGAACTCCTCCACCGAGTGGGCTATGCGTCATGTGCTGGCGGCAGCGCAACGCGCCGGCGCCCGCACGAACCTCATTAGCGGCCCATTGCTGCAATTGCCTCTCTATCAACCTGAAAATCTTGACCGAGGCGAGCGTGCGCGTTTCCTGGTGAGCGAATTGGCGCGGGCCGACGGCATAATCGTCGGTTCGCCGGGATATCACGGCAGCATCTCAGGATTGGTGAAGAACGCGCTGGATTATGCCGAAGACCTGCGCGCCGATGCGCGACCGTACTTCAGCGGGCGCGCGGTGGGCTGCATCGCCACGGCGGCTGGCTGGCCCGGTGCCGTCAATACGCTCGGCGCGCTGCGCGATATCGTACACGCGCTGCGCGGCTGGCCCACGCCAATGGGCGCCGCTATCAATTCGACGGAAAACGTTTTCGACGAGGCTGGGGTGTGCGTGGTGCCGCGGGTAGCTCAGGTTTTGGAAGCCATGGCCGATGAAGTCATGAGCTTCGCGTTGATGACCGCGGGGGCTCGACGTAAGTTAGTCTGAAAGCATCGCCGCAGTACGCCCACGGCGATGCCTTTGGTCTGTCTCTCGCGACGCGCTAAACGCGCGACCTGCCGTTCATGAAGAACGCGACGACCGCACCAATCAAAAAAACGACAAACAAGACCTTGGCAATGCCTGCGGCGCCGGCAGCAATGCCGCCAAAACCGAAGACAGCCGCGATCAAAGCAATGACTAAGAATACGACGGCATAATGAAGCATGTGAATTCCTTCTTTGGACTTTTGAATTTTGACAAACACCTACGGCCTACGCCCGTTTCCACGCTCGCACGATACGGCTGCAGATTCACGAAGTGTAGTAGTTAGCCCCTTGGAAGAGCGTGGGATTGCGCCTACTTGCGCATGCTGCCGGCTGCGCAAATCCTGGAGTTGGCGAAGGGTCGCCCTTGGTTTGCGTATAAGCAGACGGCGCCTCCGATGGGCCGGGGCGCCGCCGGCTGGCCCTCTGGCCCTTACTTTATCCTCGCACCCATAATTGCTGCGAGGGAGGTGATTGCTTTCAAGTGTGATCGAAGCGCGGGTAAGGTCGCGACGGCAAATGCTTTGGCATCGGGATCGCGGCCGGAGCTGGCCTCCCGTTGAAAGAGGGCGATGGTCTTCTGATGTGCCAACACCTGGCTCTTCACGTACGACTTGTCGAATGTGTTGCCGGAAAGCACCTTCAATTTCGCTTCGGTGGCCATTTGCATGGCGCTGGCGCTGGTGGGCAAGGTGATATTTTTCGCTGAGGCTATCGACTGCAACTTATCGCCCGCTGCCGTGTGGTCTTTCACCATCATGGATCCGAAGTCCTTTACCTGCTGACTGCTGCCTTGCGATTGGGCCAGATGGCCGGCGTCTACCTCGAAAATTCCGCCTTCCGCTGCGTTCTTGTAAAAGGCAGCATCTGGGTTCGACGCTGCAAATGCAGTGACGGGCAGGACGAGCAAGAACGCGAGGAATGTGCTTTTCAAATTTCTTCTCCTAAACACGCGGGGATAGATGAACTGCCGCATTCTTGCGGATCGGAAAATACGGCACGAGTTGCGATCACCCCGGAAGTGCGTAGGAAGAAGCGCACATACTCGCATCGAGATGATGATATGAGCATGGGTGAAAAAGGCTTTCAGCTGCGCCCGAAATACAGACGGGTCCAGAGGCGTCAGGTTATGTAAATACGCAAATATGATTTGTAAATGTGACACTGCCGAGCGTCGGCCGCAAGATTCGATGCGCGTCACACTCTGCGGATGAACCACGTCGCAGATCGCAAAGCCGAATGCGTTGTCCTACGAGCCGTCGGCGTTCGGCCATAGTTTCGCCGAAGTCGACCTGCTAAAAGCTCATGCGTCATGAGTCTCAGATCGTCACCGCATTTTGACAAACCGGCCGGTACCGCGGCGGAAGAGGCTGCGCAGATGGCAGTGGACGCCGGGCTGGTGTACGTGTCGGATACCCAGCCGGGAATCCGCCGCTTGCGCACCGGCCGAGGCTTCCGATATCTGACGCCGGAGAATCGCCGTCTCGAAGCTGCACCGGATTTGCAACGCATCGCGAGGCTCGCCATCCCGCCCGCATATCGCGACGTGTGGATCAGTATCCAACCGCAAGGTCACTTGCAGGCAACCGGCCGGGATGCGCGCGGTCGCAAGCAATATCGCTATCACGCGAAATGGCGCGAATTGCGCGACAGCGCGAAATTCGGGCGGATGGTTTCTTTTGGCGAGAAACTGTCGAAACTGCGGCGTATCCTCACGCGCGACCTGGCGATGCCCGGTTTACCGCGCCAAAAAGTGCTGGCCGCCGTGGTTACCTTGCTAGACGCCACCCGGATTCGAGTCGGCAACAGCGAATATGCGCGCGACAATAAGAGCTTTGGATTGACGACGCTTCGAAACCGTCACGTGACTTTCATACGCGACGGTCGCGCCGTTCTAAATTTCCGAGGTAAGGGCGGTGTGCAACATGAAATTCTTATCGATGATAAGCGCATCGTAAAAATCGTGCGACGCTGTCAGGAAATCCCCGGACAGCATTTGTTTCAATATATCAACGACGAAGGGCAGCGCTGTCCGATCGATTCGGGACAAGTGAATGACTATCTGCGCGAAGCAATGGGGAACGATTTCACCGCTAAGGATTTTCGTACATGGGGCGCCACCTTGCATGCAATCACGTTGCTCGCGCGCACGCCGCTGCCCGAGGTCGCGAGCGAATCGGCAATCAAAAGATGTATTGCGCAAGTGGTTAAGCAAGTTGCGGTGGAACTGCGAAATACGCCGGCTGTGTGCCGAAAGTCCTACATTAATCCGGCCGTGTTTGACAGTTGGCGCAGCGGGAGCATCCACGACAAAATCGACGGCAGGCTGGCCATCGCTTCGGCACGCAAGGCTGAGACTCTAGTGCTCGAGTTTCTGCGGGGCGAACAGCAGCTGCCATAGTGGCTCAAGCATCCGCCTATCCTACATAGGCTTGCACAAATGGATGACAGATCTTCATCAGGAAAAGTGTCTAGATGGCATTTATGGTGAAACACTGGTCGGTGAGCGGTAGTCTCTTCCTGTTTGTACGAACATATCGACAACTCGAATACTACTTGAAGCTCAAAGATGCGCGGCGCGCGGCCAACCAAAGTGGCATCGGCGGTGCAACCGAGGTCTCCATCAAGAGCCCCAACGTCATCGAAATACATCCACTTGCGCGAGCCCGGTTTTCCCATCACCCCGGGTAAGCCTGCTAGAAATGGACACGGCTACTCTGCTTAAGCGCACGGCAAATGTCGTTGCCGGAATGACGTTAGTCAGAGCGGTCGCTGACGAATTAGCTGAAGAAGTGCGCCGCGATCTCTCCGAGCTGCGGTCGCAAACCAACGCCATGGTGCATCGCTCCCCTTATGGAGCTGCGGGAACGGCGGCGGCCATGGGCCTTATTGCTGGGGTACTCTTGTCACGGCGCCGCGATCGGCCTGCGGCGTAATCAGCGACACCAGATGGCACGCGATCGGCCGATGCGAATCATGTGGAGCATCGCGCGCGACACGGTCTACGCATGGGTCGAGCACAATGCGTCGAGTCTAGGCGCCGCTCTATCGTTTTACACGTTATTCTCCATCGCGCCCATCTTGGTGATTGCCATGGCAGTGGCCAGTTCGATATTCGGACCGCACGCCGCCGAGACCCAGGTACTGGACCAAATGCGCAGTCTGCTGGGAAATGCGGGCGCCAAGGCTCTTCAAGACCTGTTGGCCAGCGCTCATCAAAGCGAATCAAAGGGTTTTGCGGCGGCAGTTGCCGTCGTTACACTGCTGGTGGGTGCCACCAGCGTGTTTGGTGAATTGCAGAAAACATTAGACTACATCTGGAAATCGCCGCATAAAGATACAGCGGCCTGGTGGCGCATTGTGCGTTCGCGCATCCTGTCGATAGGCCTGATCCTCGGCGTCGGGTTTTTACTGCTGGTCTCGCTCATCATGAGTGCAGCACTTGCTGCATTGGGAGCTTGGTTGGGTACTATCATAGTGCGGTGGAACGTGCTTTTGCCCGCGCTAGACCTGGTGTTCAGTCTCGGGTTGACCACCCTGTTATTCGCCCTGATTTTTAAGTACGTTCCGCGTGAAGACATCGCTTGGGGCGACGTCTGGATCGGCGGGCTGGCGACCGCATGCCTGTTTAGCGTTGGCAAGCTATTAATCGGTCTGTATCTGGGTCGCAGTTCGCTAAGTTCCGCGTACGGTGCAGCAGGATCCATCATGGTGCTTTTGCTGTGGATTTACTATTCCGCACAGATATTTCTGTTCGGCGCTGAATTTACCCACGTATATACTTACGTAGTGGGGTCCCGATCGAGCGGGCAACCTTGAGCCCGAGCGGCTATAATTGTGCGCTGACTTGCCACCACGTCGAGCAACGCGGTATATGAAGAGAGACGAGATTCGGGAAGCGTTCAAGAAACAAGCGCTCGACTATCACGAGTTTCCCACGCCCGGCAAATTGTCGATCACAGCCACCAAGCAATTGCTGAACCAAAGCGATTTGGCCTTGGCATATTCGCCGGGCGTCGCCGCTGCCTGTGAAGCCATAGCTGAAAACCCATTGAATGTGTTTCGTTTCACCGCCCGCGGTAACTTGGTGGGCGTCATCACTAACGGAACGGCCGTGCTTGGTCTGGGAGCAATAGGATCTTTGGCAGCCAAGCCGGTGATGGAAGGCAAAGCGGTGCTCTTCAAGAAATTTGCGGGAATCGATGTGTTCGACATCGAAATTGAGCAGCGAGATCCGCAAAAGTTGATTGAAGTGATTGCAGCGCTAGAACCCACTTTCGGCGCCATTAATTTGGAGGATATCAAGGCTCCGGAATGTTTCGCGGTCGAGCGGGAACTGCGGCGGAGAATGAAAATTCCGGTGTTTCATGATGATCAGCATGGGACTGCCATCATCGTCGCTGCGGCGTGCCTCAATGGCCTGCAGGTAGTTCGCAAGCAGATCGATCGAGTCAAGATGGTCGTGAGTGGCGCGGGTGCGGCCGCTCTGGCGTGTGTGGATTTGCTGCTCGACTTGGGGCTGAGGCGCGAAAATGTATGGTTAACCGACCTGGCGGGGGTGGTCTACCAAGGCAGGGTGGAGTTGATGGATCCGGAGAAAGCGCGCTTTGTGCAAGTGACCGATGCGCGCAAGTTGCTGGAGGTCATCGAAGGCGCCGACATATTCCTGGGCTTAAGCGCGGGCGGCGTGCTCACTCAGGAAATGGTGAGGCTGATGGCTGCGAGGCCTTTGATTTTTGCCTTGGCAAATCCGACGCCGGAAATTCTCCCGGAGGAGGCTCGGGCGGCGCGCCCGGACGCCGTGATTGCTACCGGGCGCAGCGACTATCCTAATCAGGTCAACAATGTTTTATGTTTTCCATTCATATTTCGCGGCGCATTGGATGTGGGGGCCACGACGATTACGCGCCAAATGGAAATAGCTACCGTCAATGCGATCGCGGAGCTCGCACGTCAAGAGCAGAGCGACGTGGTGGCCGCAGCTTATGGAGGCATGTCGGATCTGGCCTTTGGTCCCGAATACTTGATACCGAAGCCGTTCGATCCGCGGCTCATCGTTAAAATCGCCCCCGCTGTCGCGAAGGCCGCGATGGAGTCCGGCGTGGCTACGCGTCCGATTCTTGACTTCGAAGCGTATGGTCAGCGGCTGCTGCAATTTGTATATCACAGCGGCACCCTGATGCAGCCGATCTTCGTGGCGGCTCACAAGGCCCCACCGGAGCGCAGCCGTATCGTCTATGCGGAAGGCGAGGACGAGCGAGTGCTTCGCGCGGTCCAGATCGTTGTGGACGAAAAGCTGGCGACGCCGATACTGGTGGGCAGGCCGACCGTTATCGAAAGGGGACTGAAGCGCCACGGTCTGCGGCTGCGCATCGGCGAAAATGTCACTGTCGTCAATCCCGAGCATGACGAGCGATTCCGCGAGTACTGGCAGGCTTATCAGCGTTTGACTGAGCGCCATGGTGTCACGGCGCAGTACGCACGGCTGGAAATGCGCCGGCGTACCACGTTGATCGCCGCCATGCTTTTAAAAAAGGGCGAGGCGGACGGATTGATTTGCGGGACCATCAGCACGACTGCGAGGCACCTGCGTTACATCGATCAGGTGATAGGCCACCGCAACGGGGCGACGGTCTACGGTACGATGACCGGATTGATCCTTCCGGGCCGAGTTGTTTTCATCGTCGACACCCACGTCAATCTCGAGCCGACCGCGGAACAACTTGCCGAACTCACGCAACTGGCCGCCGATCAATTATCCGCCTTCGGCCTGGTGCCCAAAGTTGCGTTGCTCTCTCATTCGAATTTTGGGTCGAGCGACGCACCGTCGGCACGAAAAATGCGCGATACGTTGGCGCTCCTCCGGGCACGTGTCCCTGAGCTCGAAGTAGACGGAGAAATGCACGGCGACTGCGCATTGGACGAGTCAGCGCGGCGCGCGGTGCTTGCCGCAAGCACGCTGGCCGGCTCAGCTAACTTACTGGTGTGCCCGGACTTGGATAGCGCGAGCATCTCTTATAATTTGCTCAAGGCTGCCGCGGGTCACAACGTTGCTGTGGGCCCGATTCTGCTGGGGTGTGCGGCTGCGGTGCATATCCTGACGCCGGCTGCCACGGTGCGCCGGATCGTCAATATGACGGCAATTACCGTGGTAGACGCGAATAGGAGCCTCAGCCGGACGCGTGAGTACTAATTTCGCGGGCTATCGGCCGGCGGGGGAGTGGTTTCCCCGTAACGTCTCTGACGCTTCAGTTCATCCTTACAGAGTCGCGTCATTTGCGATTTCGACATCGTGACATTCGATGATTTCTGTTTTTCGATACAGTCTTTCATCAGTTCGTGCTTGGTGGGTGTTGCCCGGCCCGCAGCGCTCTCATCAATCCCTAACCCGTCGGCTGCCACGCTCAGCCCGCTCAGCAATACCCACGCTAAACCTAAGCCACAACTGAAGCGCACCATGGGATTCTCCCGCTAGTAATGACGCATGAGTATCGCAGTCGCGCAAAGCTGTGAAAACTCAATGGCACGCGAACGGGTGTAAGCTAAATGCCTACTTATCCGGAACTGAGGGGCTTTATGCGTGGCAGCAATTGGTTTGTCGACATTGCATTGGGCGCGGTTTTTACATTCTCGGGCGCGACGGCAATGGCGGCCGAACCTGCAGCCCCTGCCAACTCGCCGACGGTTAGCGCGGTATGGCAACATCACACGGTCGGATTCAACTACTACGGCATCACGGCGTTGTACAGCTGCGATGGTTTGGAGAGCAATGTCCGAGCTCTGCTATTGCATCTCGGGGCGCGTAAGGATGCCAAGGTGAGCGCGCGCGGTTGTCCAAATGGATCCAGCGCGCCTAGCCCTAACGCCATACTCGCGACTGATTTCTACACCCTCGCGCCCACAGAGGATGCTCGCGAAGCGGTGCAGGCCCGTTGGGAGCATGTGGAGGTCAGCCCGACGCACCCTTATTTCATGGGGCGCGGGGACTGCGAATTGATCCATGAAATGAAGGATCTGATCTTAAAAAATTTCACCTTGCGGGATGTTCGCTATCGCGCTGACTGTACTCCGCACCAAGTCAATATCGATGATTTTACAATCAAGACAGAAGCGCTAAAGCCGCTCGACGCCGGCAAGAAATCGGCGCGCTAACGCTGATAGGCGCGATCCTTCCAATGGGCGCCTTTGCCCCTCCAATAATCGATGGCGGAGGCCAACGTTGCCGCCATGTAAAAGAGCGCGATCAGCGGCAGCGCAAGGGCCCACAGGTAGGGGCGGTTGTAACGGGCCAATGTGGGCAAATAACTGACTGCGGCAAGGATGCATGCGGCCAGTCCGCATACGCGTGTCCAGCCCTGGCCGAAGGCAAGTTCCCACGGAGGCACGATCCACACCAGGACCAGTCCGGCAAGCGTCAAGGCAAGGGACAAGGCCGAGTAACGCAGCTGCGTGAACGCGGTGCGGGAAATCATTCGCCAGATGTCGACAAAGACTGGATAGCGGCGCAACGATGACGCGAGTCCGGAATGCCCCAGAAAAATGGGCCCGCCTTTTTTAACGGCCTGGGCGAGCGCCACATCATCGATGAGTGCACCGTGAATCGCTTCAAGTCCTCCGATGCGATCAAGCGCTTCTCGCCGGAGCAGGACGCTACCGCCGGCCGCCGCCGCTGCGCTAGAGCGCGGGTTGTTAACTCTCGCAAAGGGATAAAGCATTTGAAAAAAATATACAAACGCTGGCACCAGTGCACACTCGGCAAGGCTGCTGCAATTCAGGCGCACCATCTCGCTGACGAGATCCAAGCGATGTCGCAGCAGCTGCGCCACCAGGCAGGAGAGATGTCTTGCATCATGCAGGATATCCGCGTCAGTGAGCAGCAACACCGGTGCGCGGCTAGTAGTCACCCCTCGGTTGAGCGCCCACAGTTTCCCTGACCAGCCGGGCGACTTGCCCTGCAAGCGCAACACTTGCACGCTCGGGGCCGCTGCGGCCAGCGCGGCCGTGTCGTCGGTCGAGTCGTCATCGACCACGATCACTTGGAATTTTCCGGCATAGTCTTGCGCGAGCAGCGAGTTGACCACCAATTCGATGGTTTCGGATTCATTGCGCGCCGGCACGATGATATCGACGTCGGGAAATTCTTGGGGAACGGCAGGCAGCAATTGCGGGCGAGACAGCCAAAATCTGCCATGCGCGAAGAACAAATAGATCCAAACAGCCAATGACAGCGATGCGATCACGCAACAACTCGATCTAGATGGGATTTTCCAGCGATTTTGCCAATGGGGTGAAGAGCCTAGGGCCCGAGGGGCTCATGAACCAGCAATCCTCCAGCCTGATGCCGAACTGCCCAGGAATATAGATCCCGGGCTCGTCCGAAAAGCACATTCCCGGCTGAAGTGGTGTGGTATCGCCGTGCACGAGGTACGGCGGCTCATGCCCGTCCATACCGATGCCGTGACCCGTTCGGTGTGATAGTCCCGGCAATCGATAACCGGGACCCCAGCCTTCGCTCTCGTAAAACCTGCGCACGGCGTCGTCGATGCCGCCGACGGGAACATCAATCTTCGCCGTCTCCAAGGCGATTTCTTGGCCGCGTTTGACGGTGTTCCAAACTTTGCGCTGTTGCGCTGTGGCTTCGCCGACAATCCAGGTGCGCGAGATATCGGATTCATAGCCATGCACAGCGCAGCCGCAATCCATCAGGATCACCGAACCTTCTCGAACTTTCTGCGGCTGCACGGAACCGTGGGGATAAGCGGAAGCCTCGTTAAGAAGCACGAGAGAAAATTCGGGCGCGGCTCCCAAGGCTACCGTTGCGTTGTCCATCAATGCCATGATGTCAGCCGCGCTCATGCCATGGGTCACCTTGGCATGCACCTGACGCAGTGCTTCGATCGTCACGTCATTCGCCGTTTGCAGCAATGCCAATTCCGCGGGAGATTTAATCAGCCTGCATGCCCTCACCAGCGGGTCCGCAGGGATAATTTCATAGGCACTCGATGCCTGCCGGAGGCCGGCGATGATAAAAAACCGGATAGTCGATTCCGCGGCAACCACCCCAGAGTTGAAGCCCCGATCTTTGAGCGCCTGGACCACCTTATCAAAGGGATTCTCGTGTTCATCCCAGGGCCTGACCTCCCCGCCGACTTGAAGGGTCTCGCGTACCGAGGGTTCTTCAAAAGCCGGCGTGATCACGACCACCTGACCATTGGCTGGGATCACCGCCAAGGTTGTACGCTCGGAGCGACGCCAGCGAATGCCGGTGAAGTAGTCCAAGCTGGAACCCGGTTCAACGAGCGTCGCGGCGATTTTTCGTTGCGCCATCAAGCCCTGGAGCTTGGCTATACGCATGTGGCGCTCATCGGCCGAAATCGGCTTGGCATCCCCGGTAATCGAACCGCTATGGGCCGCCGGTTTCATCGTCGGGGCAGCGAATCCAGTGCCCGCAATCAGGGGGGCGGCCGCGGCACTCTGCAAGAAAGTCCGTCGAGTCAGCATGGGGGTCCTAGAGTGGTGGGGCAGCTTAGGATACTGGGGATATTCCGACAGCGCATCCCTTCGCGCTCCTACAGCCGCACAAATGACGCCGCGTAGCATAAAGGCCTGATAGACGTGTCGGCCGTATGCCGGCGAGTTCAAGGAGACAGATTCATGGGCATTAACAAAGATCAGGTCGAGGGTCGAGCGAAAGAGGCGGTCGGTAAGGTGCAGGAAGTTGCCGGAAAAGCAGTGGGCAGCACCACCCAGCAGGTGAAGGGCACGGCGAAAGAGGTCGCGGGAGCCGCGCAAGCCAAGTACGGCGACATGAAGAGCAACCTGAAGTCCGATATGGATAAGGAACAGCAGGACGCAAAAAACCGCTAATTGCGACAAGATTGACTGTGCGCAGCTGGTTAGGCTGCGCACAGTCAGCCCCCAAGTCACGTGTCAAGGAATACCAGCATGAGCGCCTCGCTTACTGAGTCATCGCCCTCTGCCGACAAGGGCAAGTCCAAGGACGAGCGCCAAGCGGAGCAGGAAGCGGCGGCGGAAACGGTATCCAAGCCGGGAGGCTTTGACAATGATCCCGATGATCCGACCAATCCCAATGAAGTGCGCGAGCGACACCTGAAAAAAATCGAACCCTGAGGGGCGCTATCAGGGACAGTCGGGATGCCGCTACTGATCGAACAGTACGCCCTCATCGGCGATCTTCACACCGCTGCATTGGTGGGCAATGACGGTTCGATAGATTGGTTGTGTTTTCCCCGATTTGACTCCAGGGCTTGTTTCGCTGCGCTGCTCGGCGGCCCTGACCAAGGACGTTGGTTGCTCGCGCCGAAGGGTCAGATCACTCGTACAGCGCGCCGCTATCGGGCGGATACGCTGGTCTTGGAAACCGACTTCTATACCCCGCAGGGCAGCGTACGGGTGACCGACTTTATGCCCGTTTCGGACGAGCGCTGGGATGTGGTGCGCACTGTGCAAGGCCTGAGTGGCAAAGTGACGCTACGAATGGAACTGGTAGTTCGATTCGACTATGGGTCCATCATTCCCTGGGTGCGAAAAGCGGGGGACCTGCTGTTGATCACGGCGGGACCGGACACCCTCGAATTCTCCTCCTCGGTCCCCTGTGAAGGGGAAAACATGAAAACGATCGCGGAATTTTCGGTGAGCAGGCACGGCCGCGAATCCTTCGTGCTCAACTATCGTCCGTCTCATTTCGCGGCGCAGCCTCCGGTTAACCCACACAGAGCTTTAAAACGGACCGCCGCTCTCTGGCATAAGTGGTCTGCCCGCTGCCGCTACAAGGGTCGCTGGCGCGAGTCCGTGTCACGTTCGCTGATTACTTTGAAGGCGTTGACTTATTACCCAACCGGCGGAATGGTGGCCGCGCCGACGAGCTCCCTGCCGGAGCAAATTGGCGGCGTTCGGAACTGGGATTATCGGTACTGCTGGCTGCGAGACGCGTCGCTGATGTTGAACGCCTTGCTGTTGTCCGGCTATGACGAGGAGGCGACGGCCTGGCGCGAATGGCTGTTGCGGGCAATTGCCGGTTCGCCTGCTGACTTGCAGATTCTCTACAGTGTCACCGGTGTACGGCGTCTCGATGAGATCGAGTTGCCCTGGCTTCCGGGATACGAAGGATCTAAACCGGTCAGGGTGGGTAATGCAGCATCCCAGCAATTTCAATTGGATGTCTACGGGGAGGTCATGGACTCGTTGCATTTGGCACGGGCGGTCGACATGGAGCCGCATCCCGATGCCTGGAGTTTGCAGCTCGCATTGCTCGAGTTTCTCGAATCGCATTGGGATCGGCCGGATGAGGGTATCTGGGAAGTTCGCGGCGCTCCGCGGCATTTTACCCATTCGAAGGTGATGGCTTGGGTTGCATTCGATCGAGCAATCAAGGATGCGGTGACAGGCAGGTTAGAAGGGCCGGTTGAACGATGGCGCGAGTTGCGCGACATCATTCATGCGCAAGTGTGCGAAAAGGCCTTTGATCGGAGCAACAGCACATTTGTGCAATCGTACGATTCTAAATTCTTGGATGCCAGCTTGCTCCTCATCCCGCTGGTTGGCTTTCTTCCGCCCGATGATGCACGCGTGCTCGGAACGATTGAAGCCATCGAGCGGCACTTGCTGGTCGATGGCCTCGTGTTGCGGTACTCCACGGCCACACCCGTGGACGCGCTGCCCGCGGGGGAGGGCGCGTTTCTACCGTGCACGTTCTGGTTGGTAGACTGTTATATGCTCACGGGACGTCGCAATGAGGCCGAAGCGATGTTTGAGCGCTTGCTCGGGCTTGGCAACGATGTGGGCTTATTTGCGGAGGAATACGATCCGCGTGCCAAACGCATGCTCGGCAACTTTCCCCAGGCGCTGACCCACATTGCACTGATCAACAGCGCCCGATTGTTGTCCATGCCCGAGCATAAAGCGAAACGCTGCAGTCTCCGGGGCGAACGGTCGGCAACCGAAAATTGAATGTTCCCGTAGTTTTAAGTGGGAGGAATTTCCCGGACTAAGCGATCTGCCAGTAAGGCGATGCAGGAACTTAATGCGTTGGCAAGTTCCGCATAATCTTTAGGCTGCTGGGTGCTGACAAACGAGTCGCGGCCGATGGACACCTTGCCCGTACGCGTGTCTGTCACACGCCAATGGGTTTCGATGGCAACCGGCGCGTGTAGCCGGGCGCTCATGTCGTCGATCTCGATGGCAATTCTAACCACCGGAATGCCGGCCTGATCTTCGCTCCTCGGCAACACCACGGCATTGATGTGGCGGCGCTCGAGATCTCGCCCCAACGTCGCGGTCACAAGATCTGCCAGCGGTGCGGCCCAACGCTCATGATCGAGCACTGTCACGCCGCTTGGGGCCGTCAGTACCAGCTCGGCGCGGTCAAAAAGCGAGGGTACGGAAACTCGCAAGGTGATCTGCCGATCGAATTGCGTACGCGATTCCGTCGCCGCGGCGGGCTGCGCATCGAGCACATAGAAATGATCGGGCTGGCGCGTCGCGCAACCGCACACACCCAAGACACAACACACCAACGGGACTAATTTCATTGTGCGCCTGCCGGTTTGCCACGAAGCAACGATTCTGGGTGACGCTCAAGATAGTCAACCAACGCGCTGATCGATTTCGCGGCGCGCGATACCTGAAGCAAGGTAGAGCCCAGGTCGTTCTCCAGCGGTGCATCCTTACCCAAGAGCTCCTTGGCATTCTTTAACGCTCCTTGCGCCTCTGCCAGCGTGGCTCGCACCTGGGGAGCCAGGTTGCTGTCGACATTTTGCAGCAGGTGATCAGCGCTCTTCAGGGTGTGGTCCAGCGAATCCATAGCTGTCATGAGTCGCGCCGAGAGCCGGTCAAACGGTACCTTGCTGAGTTTCTTTGCAATAACACCGACTGAGTCTTGGATGTCATCAAGACCGCTCGAGATGGTCGGGAAAATGGCCGGCTGCTCCATCCAGCCCACGCGATCCTTGGACGCGTCCTGATGCATGTCCAGCGCCACGAACTTTTGGCCGGTGAGTAAATTCCCCGTTTTAAGCTCGGCCCGCAGCCCGTGCGACACCAGATTATCGATCATGGCTCGGCTGGCCGACTCGCTGGGCTCAGGCGCCGGTGCGGCTCGGCCTAGACGTTGCATGCGACCGCGCAATCTCTGAGGATACAGTTCCACGACCACGGGAAATGCCAGCGATCCTGCGCCCTGATCGTATTCAACGTCGACACTTTTGACCTCGCCCACTGTAATGCCATGCAGTTCGACAGGCGCGCCCGCAGACAAGCCTCGCACGCTACCGCCGAAGTACATGACGAATCCTCGAATTTCAGTCTCGGACGGACGCATGGCCCGGTCCTGATCCTCGTACAGCGCAAATACGGTATTGGGGGCGACGCGCGCGATCGGGGCGCCGGGCAGCGCTCCGAAGGCGACGCCGCCTTCGAGAATGGACGCAAGGGACTCAGTGTGCAATTTCACTCCTTGGGCATTGACCGACATGTCTATGCCGCTGGCCTGCCAGAAGCGAGTCGCACTGGTGACATAGGTATCAAAGGGCGCTTTGATAAAAACTTGAATGGTCACGCCAGTGCCGCCCGGGTCCAGCGTGTACCCGACCACTTGCCCCGCGGTGATATGCCGGTAGAAAACCGCGGAGCCTATATCCAAAGACCCCAGGTCATCCGCATGTAAAGCGAACTCGGCGCCCGGCAAACCCGCCGTCACGATGGGGGGTATTTCAAGCCCGACGAAGTGATCGCGCCTGACTTCGGAGTGCCCCACATCGACGCTGATGTAAGCCCCCGACACCAACGTCGCCAATCCCGACACACCGGCCCCGGAAATTCGCGGCCGCACCACCCAAAATCGCGTGTCATCTACCAGGTACGACCGCGCGTTGCGATGTATGTCCGCCGTCACAATGACCTCCTTACGGTCGTCGCTCACGCGAGTGTCTGTGACCTCGCCGATCTCGACGTCTTTGTAACGTACTCGGGTCTTGTTCGCTTCCAGCCCTTCGGCGTTGGCAAAACGAATCTCGATCGACGTACCTTGGTTGAGTTTCTCGCGAATGACCACGAAACCACCGACCAGCACCACCACCGCGGGAAGGATCCATACCAGAGGCAAGCGACCCCACAGCGTGCGGGCGGGCACCGCAGCAGGCAGCTCCCCCACGTCTTGGCGCTGTTCGCTCAAGGCGGGGTGTCCCACAGCAATCGTTCATCGAAGGTGCGCGCGGCAAACATCGTCAGTACGACGACGGCACCGAAGGCGAGTGCCCCCCAGCCCACGGCCACCGAGGCCAATGACCGTATCTGTACCAGTGCGACCAGCAACGAAATGGCGTACACGTCGAGCATCGACCAGCGTCCTATGAATTCGACCATGCGATATAGCTGGCTTGTGTGAGTACGATATCGTGCAGAGCGGCGCCAGGCTGAAAAGAGTACCACGCCAAGCGCGAGGATCTTGAATAACGGAACGACGATACTGGCGATGAATACCAAGACTGCGATGGGCCATGAGCCGGACTGCAGCAAAACCAACACACCGCTCATGATGGTGTCCTTCTCATCTTCGAAGATGGTGCGCGTATACATCACCGGCAACAGGTTGGCGGGGACGTACAGCACGATCGCGCACAGGAGCAACGCGGCAGTCAGCGCCAGGCTGTGCGGTTTTCGCGGGTGAAGGTGTGCATGGCAGCGCGGGCAGCGCGGATAGCGCACATCGAGGGCTCGCACTGTTGCCCGACAATCGAGGCACAGGAGCAAGCCAAGGCTTTTTCCCGTGTGCGGGGCACTCATGCGCGGCGTTCCTCAACCCAACGCCAAAACTGGCCGGGTGAGGTGCGACTGGTGAGGGCGGTTAAGGTGAACATGAGCAGGGCGCAAGACCAAAGCGCCACGCCCGGAACCACGCGCGCAAAGGCGGCCAAGCGCACCAGTGCGACGAGCGCACCGAGCATGAAGACCTCCACGAAGATCCAAGGCCGAATCTGAGTCATCAAGCGAAATATGATGCGTTGGCCGGGCGCTTTGCGCCGGCCCCGGAGCGGAACCAATAAGTACAACAAACTTGTGATTTGCAGGAAGGGGGCGGCAATCGTGGTAAAGAACACCAACGACGCGAGCAGGACGTGCCCTTGCTGATACAAGCCGCGGGCCGCACCCATGAGTGTGGTAGCGCGTCCCGAGCCATTGGACTGAATTGCGACCAATGGATACGCATTGCTGAAGGCAAACAGCACCAGTGCCGACACTGCCAATGCGATTGCGGTATCGATGCTGCCGTTTTCCGCACGTTGCAGCAGACCTCCGCAACGGGCGCAGACGGTGCGTTCATTTGAAGGGGCGGCGCCGACACAGTGTACCAAGTCACACGAGGGACAAACGATGACCGCAGGCATTAGTGCTCTCTAATGGAATCCTGGGCATCTTGCCTTACGGCTGCCAGCGCGTCGCGTAATTCGTCAATTCGATAAGGCTTGGGAATAATTTTAAGGCGCTGTCCCCCAGCCTTGCGCTGGGCCGCCTCGGCATAGCCGCTGGTCAGCAACACCGGCAGATTCGGGCGCCGCCGGCGTATCTCCTGCGCTAGCTCTACGCCGTCCATGCGGCCGGGCATCATAACGTCAGAGAACACGATGTCGACCACGCGGCGGTCGGCAAGGGCACCGAGTGCCGCCTCGGCACTGGCCACACGGGTGGTGTCGTAGCCAAGCTCATGGATCATCTCGACCGTCAATGCCGCAACTTCGTCATCATCCTCCACCACCAAAACCTGCCCCTCCCCGATGTTCGCGTGGTGGCTCGAGTGTGTTTGCGCTTCGGAGGCAGATGCAGGTAATTTTAGCGTGCGCGGCAGAAATAGCGATACGACGGTCCCTCGGCCCGCCGTGCTTGCAATGCGTATTGCGCCGCCCGAGGCCTGGGCAAACCCGTGGGCTTGTGCAAGGCCCAATCCAGAACCGTTTCCCACTTCCTTGGTGGTAAAGAAGGGCTCGAACGCGTGACTTAGAATCTCGGGGGACATGCCGGCCCCGGAGTCCGCGAGATCCAGCCGTACAAAATCACCGTGCAAATCATGTTCATTGAGCCCAGCACAATTGCGCGCGTTGAGCTCTAAGCTGCCCCCGGATGGCATGGCGTCACGTGCGTTAGATGCCAGATTCAATATAACCAGTTCCAACTCCGCCGGGTCGACTTCGACGCTCCATAGCCGATCGGCAAAGGCCGTTTGAATCTGCACATCGCCCCGCAAACTGCGATTGAGCAACTCCCGCATGTCACCGATCAAGCGCGGCAGATCTACCGCTTCGGGTTTTAGCGCCTGGCGCCGCGAGAATGCCAGCAGCTGTCGGCACAGGCGCGCGCCACGTTCAACTGCGTGTTTCATTGAAGAGAGTATCTGCTCGCGGCGCTTCGGATCAGATTGCCGGCCAATGACTTGCAATCCGCCCGACATAACCTGCAAGACGTTGTTGAAATCATGTGCCACGCCGCCGGTAAGCTGGCCGATGGCTTGTATTTTTTGCGCCTGACGGAGCCGATCCTCCACGGCGCGACGTTCGGTCACATCGCCGATAACCCCTGCTATGCGCTGGGGGGCCCCATCGATGGAAAAGGTGCGGCCGCTGATGTGAATCCACCGGACCTCCTTACCCAGGCCGCGGCGAACACGAGCCTCTGCATCGATCGAGCCGGTTATTATCGCTCGGGAAAATGCCTCGCGGAGCGACGCTTGATCTTCGATGACGACGTGATCGATAGTCGTCTGCAAGTCCCAAGAGGGTTGTATTTGGGAATAGCCAAAAATTTGGTCGTGACGCAATGTACGATGCACGAAGCCTGTCGAGGGGTATAGCTGCCAGCCGCCCAGGCCCGCCGATTCCAGCGCAACTTGCAGCATTTCGGGGGTGTTAAATGCATCAGGCATCACGTGTGCACCCACCCGAGGCGCTGCGCACCGAGCAGCACACCTGATCACCGAGTTGAATTTCCATCAAGCACGATAGCTCGAAACCACAGTCGCGAATGTCGCTGTGTTGCGGGGAAGTCTGTCGGAATCGGCCTATAGGCGTTAGCTGGCGGTCGCGCCGTTCGAGCCGCCGAAACGATGCATCAGGGAGGCCAGGATTTCAGCGCGCTCCTCCTCGACCGCGAGAGTCGACCGCGAGAGCGACTCTGGCGAGGCGAAGAGAGGCCCTGCCGTGGGCTCCGCTATGCGCAGCAATTTCGCAAAAGCTTATTGGCTGGCCAGATTCTTTCCCTGCCGCGCCTGCCCAAGAAGCGCCGCACAATTGGCGTCTTTGGCCAGGCCGCCGTCCACGAACGCCAGAACTGCGGCAACCGGCGTCAATAGGGCAGCCAGCGCAATGGCCCCCCCAGCTTGAGTTGCCAACTTGCCGGTGTCCACGCCAAATTTCGGCGCAGAGAGCGAGCCTCGCAACGTTATTGGCGTGCGTAAGCGCAGCAGCCGTGCGTGCTTGGGCTGGCCACGCAACGACAGATTCAATGCCTCAGTGCCTAGGTTGATGTCGCCTTCACCCGTGACGAGCACGTTGGTGGTGTCGATCACCAAGGTCATCGCCTTCAAATCACCGCTATCTGCCTTAAAGCTGGCAACGCCGCAGCGCAGCTCTGTGTTCTGCTCGTTTTTCGCCAACATGAGCCCCAGTCCGCGAGCCAAATCGATGCCCGTCAGCTCTGCCAAAGCCTCGCGCATTTGCCCTGCAGGAACCACCATCGTGACATCCCCGTTAGCCGTCGCTGCGGTCTTGTGCACAGAACTGCCGGAGCCTTGAAGTTTGATGCGCCCCAACAGTTTCCCCTCGAGCGCCGCCATGTTGCTCGATTTCGGCTTGAACTCGGCGAGATCCACGTTCACCAACTTCATATCGATGCTTGTGACCGGCGTCGCACCTTGCGCATCGACGGCGACACTACCGGAGAAATCACCTTGTGCCAGTTGGAAATCGAGCGGATTTAACATGAGTTTGCCGTTATCAAGATTCAGGTGGAAGCGCACCTTCTTCATCGGCATCTTGGAGGTCATCACAGAGGCTGCGTCGAACTGCACGTCGGCATCCATTCCGCGCACGCGCTGAACTTGCAGGTCGGCATCCGGAAGGAGCAGCTTGGTCGCTGGCGCCGGAGGCGCAGCGCCAGCCCGCGCCAGGGTATCGGACTTGCGCTCGGGCGTTGCTTGGGTTCCGAGTGGCGCTGCCAAATCCGCGAGGTTCAGCTGCTTCGAGGTAAGCGTTGCAGTCAATTTCGGCCGCTCGCGCCCGGTATCGACTCCTAGTTTTCCCGACAGGTCGCTGCTGCCGAATTTACCGTGGAAATCATCGATCCGAAACTTTAGGTTGTCACGGATCAATGTGCCGGACACATCATACGAAGGTGTATTGGGCAGAGCGAGCCCGGTGAGGTAATACACGTCGGCCAAGTCGCTGCCGGTGAGATGCACGGTCGCTTGCAATGCTGCCATATCGAACGGATGCAAAATCGTGGCGTGAGCGGTGAGTTTGATGTCTGCTGCGGTCACGGCCGCCTCAAAGATGTACGGCTTTGTAGGTTCAACACCGATCAAAGGCTCGCCATCCAACTTAAGCTCAAAGGGTTTGCCATTCAGTGTGCCGGAGCCGCGCAGCTTGAGCGCGTGGTTGTCGGAGCTGTTCGCCTGGTATTCCTGTACCGATACTTGACCATTGAATGCCAACTTGCGGATACGATCACTCGCTGCAACGCTCCCATTCGTCAGGCTAAGCTGTTGTATGACGGGGAGATGCAGCGGCGTGGAACTGGCCTGCGAGGATTTGGTGGTGCCGGCACCAGAAAAATCCCAGTTGGAACGTCCCGAGGCGTCGCGCTCGAAGTCAATGCTCGGTGAGTCGATCGCCACGCGCGGGAAGATCAGATGCAAGCCAAGCAATGACTTGAGACTCAAGGTAGCTTCAAACCGCTTGACACTGAGCATGTCCTTGGGCTTCGCCCATGGCGCATTGGCGAGAGAAAAGCCTTCGACCACCACCGAGGGGTTGAGCGAGAACACTTGCGCCTTCACATCGCCCGCGATGCTCGCCGCGCGGCCGGTGGCGTGCGAAGCTTCTCGAATGATCAGCCAGCGCCAAAAACTAGAAGGTGCAAGAGCCACGGCGGCAATGAGGAGCACCAAGAGCAGTCCGATACCCGCCGCGATGCGCTTAACCACCCGGCCGGTCGGCGGGGACGGCGATCTTTGAATAGCAGCCGTCGCGGTTTTCTCGTCAATCTCGGTCGTCACATATCACCCTCGCTTTCGCCCGCAGGCTAACTCGAAAGCTCAGGCGCGATCGTCACCTGTAGGCCGACATCACACGTAAGAAACCACCGAGCTTTGTAGCTCAGGGCCGTGGCTTTGCCCCACTCTCCATGAGAAGTCGAGTGAACAGATAAAGGCGCGGCGAAATGCTGTTCAGGTCGATCCACTCATGATCTGTGTGAAAATCGCCGCCGACAAAACCCAGGCCATCAAGTGCCGGAGTTCCTTCCGCCATGGCAAGCGCCGACTCGGAAGCGCCGCCGTTGCCGGATAGTTCAATCGTTTTGCCGATTTCCGCGTAGATTGCCCGGGCGCGAGCTGCGAGAGCATCGATCTGCGAGTTCTCGACCAGCGGCGGAAAAGCAGGATCGTGAGCAATCACTACGGTCGTATCCGGAACTTGGGTTGTGTGACTTGCGGCTTCGACCCGGGCGAGCACCGCGTCGAATTCTTCCTGCTTGCGGTATCGAACATTGAGTATAGCCTCAGCAGAGTCCGGAATGATGTTGGGGCGTTCGCCCGCGCGCAGAACGGTTAAATTGACGGTGACGCCGCTGCCCGAAACCGGAAACGCGCCTTGAAGTGCGGCAAGTTGATGCATTAATTCTACGGCCGCATTGCGCCCGTTCTGCGGGGCTATTCCCGCATGGGCCGCTCGCCCTTTTACTTGGATGCGAATGCTCGTCGAACCTTTGCGCCAAACCGTCAACGCATCCGGGGGATCGCCAGGCTCCATGTTGAACTCCACGTCATGTTCGCGGGTCAGGCGCTTGATCAGCTTGGTCGAACCGGGCGACCCGCGTTCTTCGCTGTCGTCGAGCAACAACGTAATGGTCCGAAAATCCTTGAAGTCCAAGTCATGCAGAATCTTGAGTGCCGTAACCGCAGTGACTACCCCGGCTTTTTCATCGCCCACGCCAGGACCATAGGCACGATCTTTGTCTCGGCTGAACGGGCGCGCCGCGGCGGTACCTGGTCCGAACACCGTGTCGATATGCGCGATGATGAGTATTCTGCCCTTGCCGGAGCCGCGGAAAACGGCGACCAAGTTGTCCGGCAATCCCGCGGTCTCCGCAGGCTCGGTCCTGACCTCGGCACCCAATTGCTTTAAGCGCGCTGCGATCGCAGCGTCGACTCTCGCCCCGCCTTCCACATCTCCCGTTCCCGAATCGATGTCGACGATCTCCTGAAGAAGGTCAATCGCCACGCTGCGGTTGGCTTCTACTGCTTGATAGACCTTTTCATTTCGAGCGGCGGCAAGCGCGTTGCCCTCCATAACCATGGCCATCAGGGTGGTCGCTGCCAGTGCTACAAGGTGTCGCCAAAGCATGGAGTTTCTCCTATAAGGCACATTAGCAGGCGGCGATCTTTCAGGGTCCGCATTTTACCTGCGTTCCGTGTTTCCTGTTTACAATCCGCATTCACGTTTGATGTTGCGAGATCAGTCACGCCGAAGCAAAGCGCGCGGTGACCAGAATTGCGCACTTATTTGATCGGTCAAACGCGTATGAGGTTCGATTTAAACGTTTGTGGCTATGCTTCCCTCTAAGCAGGGGAATGAATCACACGCTGCACAGAGTTTTAGCCATGGATTCAAGCGCGGAGCCCACGGATACGATCGCCGCGGCTGCCGCCGGCGATGTGGCGGCCTTTGAGCACCTGTATCGGCAGTTCTCGCCCCGGGTTTATGGATTGTGCCTGCGCCTCACCGGGCAGCGCGAGGCAGCGGAGGACTGCACCCAAGAATCGTTTGTCGCAGCGTGGCGCTCGCTTGCGCGCTTCGAGCGTCGCAGCCGTTTCTCTACGTGGATACATCGAATCGCGGTTCACTGCGTGCTGTCGCGGCGCAAAGGTCTGCGGGCCGAGTACGAGGTTGCCGCACCGTCGTTTGGAATGCCGGACCGAGCGGATCCGGGCAGCGGTGCCCCGCCGCTCGATGTCGAGCGCGCCATCGCGGCGCTGCCCGATGGCGCTCGGCACGTACTGGTGCTGGTCGGAATTTATGGTTATAGCCATGCAGAAGCGGCACATGCTTTGGGCATCGCTGAAGGCACTTGCAAGGCGCAATTGCATCGCGCACGCCAGATGTTGGCCTCGACTCTGGGTTTGGAGGACTCATGAAAGATCGTCTGCAAAACCACCTTGATCGGCTGATTGCGAATCTGCCGAGAGACATCACGCCGCCCGCCAATGTGTGGCCCAATGTTGCCGCACGCTTGTCCCGCACGCCACGCCATGGGCCGCCGCTCGCTCTGGCGGCCTCGATCGCCATCGCCGCGGCCCTGTTGACCAGCGTGTTCACGTGGGCCGTGCTTCACGGCCGCTCGGTGCCCCGTGCATTTCAAACCCTGGCGGCGACGGCACCGTTTGATGAACCGAAAGACCCAAAATACTTGCGAGCCCGGGAAACGGTGGAAAAAACCTTTCGTGATCATCTTGCATTGCTCGATCCTGCCACCCGCGCCAAAATCGAGGCGAGCTTGGCCACCATCCAACACGCCCACGAAGATATCCGCAGGGCATTGGCAGCGGACCCGCAAAGCCGGGTGCTCGAACAACTCTGGGAAAGTACCCTGCACGACGAATTCGACCTGTACGACCGCGTCGTGCAGGCCACCCAACCCAGCATGATAAGGATCTGACCCATGCCGCGCTCTCACTCTCTAGCTCGAGTCAAGAAGTTCACTTTCCCCTATGCATTGACGGCCCTGGTGTTGCCGTGGTTCGCCCATGCCGCAACTTCTGTGGACGAACACCGCGCGGCAAATCCTCAAGGCCTCGTGGAAATCGACAACGTCGCAGGGTCGATAGAAGTGCAGGGGTGGGAGAAGGCCGAGGTGACGGTCACCGGGACAGTGGGCAAAGATGTCGAGCGCGTCGATGTAACGAGCGAGGGCAACCGCACTTCCGTGAGAGTAGTGCTGCCGCAAGGGCATCACTGGGGAAGCCAGGACGGCTCCGCACGTTTGCTCATCCATGCGCCGACCAACAGCTCAATATCCGCCTCATTGGTGAGTTCCGACCTGATGGTTTCTGGGACGCGGGGTGGATTACAGTTGCGAACGGTGAGCGGGAATATTCGCGGCGAGGGCGCGGGCGATGTGCATGCAAATTCGGTGAGCGGCGATATTAATCTGGATGTGCACAGTGCCAAGCTGATCGAGGTCAAGACCATCAGCGGCGACATCGTGCTCACGGGGAAGACCGCAGAGATCGAAGCGACGACGGTGAGCGGCACGGCGCACCTGACACTCGGAACCGTCTCGCGAGCTCGATTCAAAACCATCTCCGGGGATATTGCGGCGTCGTTGGGAGCGGCGCCGGACGCGCAAATCGAAGGCGAATCCGTCAGCGGCGATATCAAGCTGGACTTTGCAAGTGAGCCTGCGGCCGATTTCGACATACAAACCCTCAGCGGCGACATCGATAATTGTTTTGGACCGAAGCCGACTGAACCGCGGCACGGACCCGGTAAACGTTTGTCGTTTAAAACAGGAGATAGCGGCGCACATGTGCGCGTGTCGACCCGAAGCGGCGAAGTAGGATTATGCGTGAAGAAGTAAATCTACCAGTGTCAACGCGATGCTCGATAAACTCGCGAGCTGCGTCTTTGCTGCGGAGAACCTTGGCAAAACATACATCCGATTGCCTCAGGCCGCCTGCTGCAGCGAGTGCTGCTGACGGGCGTAGCGACGGGCGGCGATTTCTTCCGAGACATCCCACAAACGCCGTGCGAGAACTGTATCTTCCAGCAGCGCGTTGCCATCTATGATCTTGCCATCCAGCCAATAGCGCCCGGAGATTCCGGCAGCTTGCGGGCTTGCCGCCAACCACGCCTGGGTGGCTGCGGCTCGGGCCGGCGACTTGGCGAGCATTCGCGCGAAAAAGCCAGTGGTAATCCGCGTGCGTGCCGCACCGGGATCGGCGGCGTTCACGACGATGCCCCGATTGCTCAGGCGCCGCGACAACTCTTTCGCGTGTAGCGCATTGGCTAATTTTGACTGTCCATAAAACGTCGAGGCTTTATAAAAACGGCGTCCGTCGAGATTATCGAACATGATGCCCTCGGAGGGAGCGTGGCGGATGCTGGCATCGCCGCTGACGATCACGATGCGCCCGGTCTCATCGCGCAACAGATCTGTAAGTCCGTTGATCAGCGCAAAGTGTCCGACGTGATTGATCAAAAAATGCATTTCAACGCCGTAGCGAGTGCGTAGCGAGTTCAGGTTAGCCACTCCGGCATTGGTGACGATGGCATCGAGGGGGCCGGCCGTATCCCTGATAGCACGAGCGGCGGCAGCTACGGATTCCAGGTCGGCAAGGTCGCAGGCAACGGGCACGCACAGCGGGCTCGCTTGAGCGCACGCCTGGGTTGCCGCTGCTATTGTGCGCGCCAACCCGATCACCGTGGCGCCATTGGCCGAAAAAGCGTTCATGGTTTCGAGGCCCAGGCCGGTGTTGCATCCGGTTACCACGATTCGCTTGCCGCTCAAATTGATGCCCGCAAGAACATGATCTGCTGTGGTGCGCCTGGCGAATTGAATGGACTTGCTCATAGCTTGAATCCCTTTTGATTGCGTTCATTTTGCGGCAGGCAGATCATGCGCACTGCAGCTGTAATAGCCTTCATAAATTCATCTTGAGTTTTACAACTCTGTTTGAGACCTCGAGCCGTGGCGTGCAGCGCTCGCGCCAAGTCGGCAATTGCCAATCCTGCGGCGGCACACGACTGAGCCATTGGCGAGGCCCCGATAGCGCGCGCAAGCGCCGCCTCGAATTGGCATTCGTAGTCAATGAGCGTTGCGCCCGCCAGCGAAGTACTCGCACACATGAGATCGCTGGCATCAGCGCCGAGCGAACCTACGAACCGACCTGACCACTCGACACACGCGCCGATCAGGCGCGTCTCTAGACTGTCGGACGCTCGCGACAAGGCGGCAGTAGCGGCGGCCAATTGGTTGCGCAGTGAATGCGTCAATGCGCGGCGAAACAGCTCTTCCTTACCGGCGAACGAAAGATAGAGACCCTGCCTCGACACGCCCGCCGCGCGGGCAACGTCGTCCATGGAAGCTTTGCGAAATCCAAATCTCGCAAATACGCCCACCGCCGCGTCAAGCAGCGCGCAAATCTTCGGCTCGGCTTGAGAGGGCAGGGGAGGGGAGGGCAGAGTTGTCACTTTGTGCATTATAGACAATAAATGCCTATTTTGTCAAATGAATCCAATATGGCCAGCTATTACCCCCAGTCCCTTGGCATAATGCGCCGCCATGTTCGCCCTCCCTCAGATCTCGATTCCCAGCATTGCAATCCTAGGTTCATCACTTCAATTCCCGGTTCGCCGAATTTATTGCGTCGGGCGCAACTACGCCGATCACGTACGCGAGATGGGCGCTGACCCGAAACGGGACTTGCCATTTTTCTTTAGCAAGCCCGCCGATGCCGTCGTCCCGAGCGGCTGGCGGGTGCCATTTCCGGTCAAGACGGCGGAGCTGCATCACGAAGTAGAATTGGTGGTGGCATTGTCGAAAGGAGGCGCGAACATTCACGTCGGCGACGCCACTTCGATGATCTTCGGCTTTTCAGTCGGAATCGACTTGACGCGCCGGGACCTGCAGGCTGAGGCGAAAAAAGCCGGGCGTCCTTGGGATATGGCAAAGGGGTTTGATCACTCCGCGCCCATCGGCGCACTCACCAAGGGCCTTCCGCCGCAGATGGGCCATATCACCTTGACGATTGATGGCGGTTTGCGCCAGAGCGGCGATCTTAAGGACATGATCTGGAGTCCTGCGGAAATTATCGCAGCCCTCTCTACTTACGTTCAGCTCGCCCCAGGTGATCTGATATTCACCGGCACCCCCGCAGGGGTCGGCCCCATTCATCGGGGCCAGACGGTTCGCGGCACCATCGCGGCGGCCGAACCCCTTGAAATAAGATTCGAATCATAATCAGAAAATAGGGCTCATATGTTGCGCGTATTATCTTTGCTGTTATGCCTCCCCCTCATCAGCCAGGCAGCCGATCAGTATCAACAGCGCGTCGAGCGAGTGCTGCTGCAGACGCCGCTAATCGACGGGCATAATGATTTGCCTTGGAAAATCCGAGACAGCTACAAGGGCGACCTCTCCTTGATCGATCTATCGGCCGATACGCATCACCTGCCGGTGGGGCCGGATCAAGCAGCCTTCATGACGGACATCCCGCGCATGCGCGCCGGGCACGTCGGCGCCCAGTTCTGGTCGGTATGGATACCGGTGAGCGTCCAGGGATTCGAGGCCGTGCAAATGACGATCGAGCAAATCGATTTGGTCAAGCGTATGGCTGCGCGCTATCCAGCGGATCTCGCGATGGCCTATAGCGCAGAGGATATTCGGCGCATCCATAAGAGCCGCAAAATCGCTTCGCTCATCGGCATCGAGGGCGGACACCAAATCAACAGTTCTCTGGCAGTGCTGCGTCAGATGTACGACGCAGGCGCACGCTACATGACGTTAACGCACACGACCAACACCGCGTGGGCGGATTCTGCCACGGATACTCCTGCCCATCACGGCCTAACGCCCTTCGGCATCGAAGTCGTGAAGGAAATGAATCGATTGGGAATGCTCATCGATTTGAGTCACGTGTCACCGGATACCATGAAAGCTGCCTTGGCGGCGAGTCAATCTCCGGTGATTTTTTCGCACTCCTCCGCGCGCGAGCTCGATGACCATCCCCGCAATGTACCGGACGATATCCTTCGGGCCTTGGCTCTGAATGGCGGAGTCGTGATGGTGAATTTCGCGCCACCCTATGTATCCGCGGCGCGCCACCGCTGGCAAGCCGACCGTGCCGCCGAGCAAACGCGCTTCAATAGCCCGCCCTACGCCGGGCTGTACATCGGCCAGCCGGATCGGGCCAAAGCGGCGCTCGCAGACTGGGACGCCAAGCATCCGCAGCCTGAAACCACACTCGCTCAAGTCGTAGACCATATCGAGCATATTCGCCAAGTTGCAGGTGTTGATCATGTGGGGCTTGGTTCGGATTTCGACGGCATTCCCGACACACCGACCGGACTCGAAGGGGTTGATAAGTACCCCGCGCTGCTCGAGGAGTTGATGCGCCGAGGTTGGAAAGACTCGGACGTCGCCAAAATTGCCGGAGAGAATCTGCTGCGCGCGCTGGCGGCCGCCGAGCAGGTGAGCCTTAAATCGCGCGGCACACTGAAGCCGAATTGAGCAATCCCCAGTGGACGAAAAATACTGATTGCCTCGCGCGGTGCAAAACTGGTAGGGGGCTCTCTCTTGGGTGATATATCAATAACACATACGGTATCGGCAGCGCACCGAGAGACTCGCACACGTCCCGGTGAGAGCAACCAACTAACATGACCAAACTGCTGCGCGGAACCACTCGTGGCTTTTCCGCTACGTAGTGGAGCATTTCTGCAGCCGCTATTGACATTACGATATCAACTAATCGAATAATGCATGCCGCGGTGCGACGTCAAAAAGATTTCGCACCGGAAATGAGGCAGGACGACTATCCGCAAACTGCTACGGCGATGGGGTTGCATCGTTTGTAGCAGGTGAAAGCGAATCGGCGCGAACACGGACGGATGGGCGTGAGTCTAATTGGATAACGGTCTACTACCGTTTCTGGGGGAGTTAAACAATGACGATTAGAACAGTGGCACTGTTGCTTTCAGGCGCCTCGTTTGCGGCTTGTTGCATGCCAGCGCTTGCCGCTGCCGCGCCGGCCGTTGCGGCGGCATCGCCGAGTGAAGACAACTCAATCGCGGAAATCGTGGTCACTGCTGAAAAGCGCACCGAGAATCTGGAAACCGTGCCTGTCGCGATATCCGCCTACACCTCAAAAACGCGCGATCTTATCGGTATTGAAACCATCCAGGACATGACGAATTTTACTCCTGGCCTTGCGTACTCAACCTCTAGGGACCGAGCGTTCATCCGCGGCGTGGGCCGGCAGACCAATAACCTCGCCACCCAGCCCGGCGTCGCGACCTATGCCGATGGCGTCTATAACTCGAGCGTTGTCGCTGCCGCGGGCGACTCGATGTTTGAAGATCGGATTGAAATTCTACGCGGCCCCCAGGGCACTCTGTACGGACGTAACGCCATCGCCGGGACGATTAATTCCATTGCCAAGCGACCAACGCCGGAGTGGACGGCCGAGGTGCGAGCCACCCTGGCGAACTACCATACTCACAATTTCGAGGGAACGATCTCCGGTCCCATCAGCGACACCATGCGGTTCAAATTTGGCGGCTACCGCAACACTCAACAAGACGGCTACTACCGCAATCTTTTCAACGGTAAATCTGAAAGCAGCAACTTAGGCAACGGCAACTACTTTTATTGGGAAGGGCAATTCGAGTGGGACATCACGCCCGACGTTCAATTTTGGATGAAACTTGACCAGCTGGGCTATAACGACGCCTATCTTACGCCCACCAACACAACCGGCTCCTATGACTATGCGCCGTACCCGGCGTATTTCGTGCTGTTTCCAGGCGCCGCGTTTGGCTACACGCAACCCGGCTACCAGCCGGGGAATTCCCAGAGCACGAATCCGGCCAACAACAACATCCATACATTTAGCAATAGCGATCCCAACAACGCGCATCTGAGCCGAACTTATCAGGTGACGCCACAACTGACCTGGCGCACGCCCTGGGGAGCGGACTTCAAATACCTCGGCGCCTACACGACGTATTATTACAGCTTGTTCAACGACTATGACAACACGAGCCTTGGCTCGTACGTGTTTCCCGTCATTCCCGGCACCAAGGCTTGCAAGGGATTTCAGTGCCCGCCACTGACCGTGTTCCCGTCGATTTTCTCGCACTACGTCGAGAATAAGAAATACTACAGCAACGAGATCAACCTCACCTCACATAGCGATTCGGCGCTGCAATGGATCGTGGGACTCTACGAATACAACGAACGCTACTTTCAAACCCCGGGCACGCTCTACGCGCCGGGCCAGGCGCAACTCGCGCAGCCGCTCAATCCTACCGCTACGGCTGCAGCTGCGCCCAATCCGGACCGGGCGGTTTACACTCAACAACAGAGAATGCACGCAAATTCCTATGCGGCATTCGTTCAGACCGACTGGAAATTCCTACCGACCTGGAAACTCACCGCGGGCTTGCGCTATACCTATGATGAAGTCGCGGGTAGCGAACAATTCCGCGAGTTGTGCTACGGCTACGGACCATGTCTGCGTCTTCCGGTACCCGGTCCGGCTGTCTTGGGCGCTTTCACTCCGGTTCAAGACATCACTAGCACCATCCCGGCGATCGCCAATTGTGTCACGCCCGCCGGATGTCTCTATCCTGGCGTCAAGGGTGTTCCGACGCTCAATGCAGCCACGGGCTTATGGAACCGCAATCTGGGAGCCAGTTGGCACTCGCCCACCGGCACGGCAGGGATTGAATGGACGCCCACTCCGGACACGTTGGCGTACCTGAAATACAGCCGTGGCTACAAGTCCGGCGGCTTCAATGCCAGCACCATCACGGTCAATCCAGAATCGCAGGCAGAACATATCGATGCCTTCGAGTTGGGCGGCAAGGAGGAATTCAGCAGACAGTTGCAAGTCAACGCGGCCCTTTTCTATTACAATTACAAGGGTCTGCAGATCCCGCTAACGCAGCCGGCGGGTAATGGCGTGTTTGTGACGGAAATCGTCAACTTGCCGAAGGTCACCTCTTACGGCGCTGAACTCGAGGCTATCTGGCAACCCATCGCCAATCTTCAGTTCATCGTCGATTATGCGTACCTGCATGCGCGGATCAAGGACAGTCCGCCGCAGATCAACACCGTCAGCGGCGTGGCGGAGAATGTCAACGGCAATACGGTGCCTGAGTCCCCGCAAAGCAAAGTCGCCCTCAACGGCAATTACACCTGGCGCTTCGTACCCGGTTCGCTGAATTATTCGGTCAGTTATATTTGGAAGGGTGCGACGCACGACAGCATATTCAACGAACAGTATTTCGTTGCACCGGAATACACGCAAGTCGATATGCGGTTGTCATGGAATGATGCGGCGGATCGATTTACGATCTTCGGCTACATCAAGAATCTGCAAAACAAGGTTGGTTACGACGACGTAGGCGCCTTTGCGATCACGACGCCCTCGCCCGGTACCCAAGCATGCGGCTTCAATGGTCCCTCGCCTTATTATTGCGACCAAACGCTGCGGATAACGCCGCCTCGCACTTACGGCGTGCAAGTGCAATACCGGCTGAAATAGCAAGTCACTTACAAGGGGTCGAAGAACCCCAGATCGTCGATGCTCAAAAGGGGCCCTCAGATTCTGAGCGGCCCTTTTTTTATGGCCGCAAGACCGGCTCGAGGATCAAGCAGCGAAGCTAGTTTCTAAACGAGGGATCGATTCGGTCCAAGCGGCGCAAGAGACCCGGCCACACCAGAAGGTGCGGGCCCTGGTTGTTAGACACCATCCGCGCCTGTTCCATCGCCGTTTCGATAATGCTCTGCGGAATGGGGATGAGCTCACCACCGCCGGCCAGCGCACGCACTTGGATGGCGCAGGTGGATTCAAATGTGTACATCAATTGAAACGCTTCAGCAACGCTGCGCCCGACCGTCAGCAGCCCGTGATTGCGCAGCATCAAAAAGCTCTTCTGGCCCATGTCAGCCACCAGGCGCGGCTTCTCATCCTCGCGCAGCGCTACACCCTCGTAATCATGATAAGCCAGGTTCTGCAGAACAAAGATGGACTGCTGCGAGAGAGGCATGACTCCCCTTCTCTGAGCCGACACCGCCACCCCATTTAGGGTATGCGTATGCAAAACGCATTGCACATCATGCCGCGCCCCATGGATTGCACTATGAATCGTAAAGCCTGCGGGGTTGACCGGCCATGGATTTTCGGCAACCTTGTTGCCCTGCATGTCGATCTTGACCAGGCTTGAGGCGGTAATTTCATCGAACATCATGCCGTATGGATTGATCAAAAAGTGATGTTCGGGCCCGGGGACGCGGGCAGTTATGTGTGTGAATACCAAATCGTCCCAGTGAAAATGCGCGACCAGGCGATAGGCAGCTGCCAAGTCGACGCGAATTGCCCATTCTTCCGTGGAATAACGCGCCGAGGCATCGCTGCCGGCAGGAACGGATTTCAGCATGGCATTCTCCCGGTGCACCAATACTTGGAACCGATTCTACTACAGCGTCCGGCAATCAGGTCGCCGGCGCCTAGCGGGCGGCGCAGGTTCATCGAGCAACTCGTGATACAGTCGCCCGATGTCGGCAGCTGGCCATACGGGTCGGCGAGCCCACATCAACTGGGCGAGCGCGCCATTGAGTGTTGCCAATACAAGCAGATGCTATGGTGCAGAAATTTTGGGACAACAACGTGTCGATACGTGAGAGGGATGTGTATCCAAATCACAACTTAAGTCGTTTCATCGAGGCGGGTGGCTTGCGCTGGCACGTCCAACAATCTGGACAAGGGCCCCGGCTGCTGCTAGTGCACGGGGCGGCCTCGTCCACCCACACCTGGCGCAATGTGCTGCCGATTCTCTCGCATCACTATACGGTGCTGGCAGTCGATTTACCGGGTCATGGGCTCAGTGGTCTGATTCCGGTTTCGCAGAGCTCGATCGTTGGGGTGAGCAATCTGCTGGCCGCGCTGCTCGCGGAAATACATTTTGATCCCGCCGTCGTGGTGGGCCACTCTGCGGGAGCCGTCATTCTTTGCAATATGGCGATCGGTCACCAGATCAACCCGCGGGTCATCGTCAGTATTAATGGCGCATTCCTGCCCCTGTTAGGCACCGCCGGCATTCTGATTTCGCAGCTCGCGAAGCTCTTTGCCAGGCGTTCATTTTTACCACGCATGCTTGCTCGGCGTGCCTTTGATCGCGAAAATGTGGCGCGCGTGTTGGAGGCGACGGGGTCGCATCTCGATGAGGAGGGCATCGATTTATACGCACAACTCATGCAACGGCCGGACCATATATTGGGCGCGCTCCGGATGATGAGCCAGTGGGATTTGACGTCGTTCAAATCGCAGCTGCGAATGTTGACGCAGCCCTTGGCGCTGCTTGTCGCGCGCGATGATAAAGCCGTTCCGCTACAGCAGGCGATCGAAGTCATGGAGTATGTAAAAAACGCAACGCTGTACCCGATACCGGATCTGGGACACCTGGCGCATGAAGAACGGCCTGACTTGGTCGGCGAACGAATTCTTCAGATTGTTGAGCCGTACGCGATCGGTGACCGCGCACCTACCGCCGTACCGTAGCTTTCGTATGGTGTGCACGAAGACTTGCCCTTGCGCCCTTCTGCACGAGTAACCTTGGCGCCGCGACTGGCTTGTGCCAATCTGATGCTCTGATGCAGCCAAACCTCCGCCCGGTATTCCCGTTTACCGCCATTGTTGCGCAGGACGAGATGAAACTGGCGCTCATCGTCTCGGCCATCGACCCAACCATCGGCGGGGTTTTGGTCTTCGGCGATCGAGGAACGGGAAAGTCCACGGCGGTTCGCGCTCTGGCGGCGCTATTGCCACCAATGGCGGCCATCATCGGATGTCGTTATGCCTGCGATCCCGTCTTGGCAGACAGCCTCTGCGATGAATGCGTGGAGCGCTCAAAACAGGGCGCTCTGAAGCACAAATCGATCCCGGTTCCGGTGGTCGATATGCCTTTGGGGGTGACGGAGGATCGGGTGGTAGGCGCACTCGACCTCGAAAAGGCTCTCTCGCACGGGATCAAGGTCTTCGAGCCCGGACTGTTAGCGCGCGCAAACCGTGGATTCCTCTACATCGATGAGGTGAACTTGCTCGAAGATCATCTCGTCGATTTACTGATTGACGTCGCCGCGTCGGGCGAGAACCTGGTGGAGCGAGAAGGCCTGAGCGTGCGTCATCCCGCACGTTTCGTTTTGATTGGCAGCGGCAATCCGGAGGAGGGCGAGTTGCGCCCGCAACTCCTCGATCGATTCGGTTTGGCGGTAGAAGTGAAGACGCCGCTTGAGCTGCCGCTGCGGGTGGAAGTCATCAAGCGTCGCGACGAGTTCGACCGCGACAGGCAGAAATTCATTGAGAAATGGGGAAAACACGAAGCCGCACTGCGGCGCCGCATCGTTGCCGGACGCAAGCTCTTGGTCGACATCGCGGTGTCGGACGAGATGTTAGAGACAGCAGCCAAGCTTTGCATGAGCCTGGGTACCGATGGTTTGCGAGCCGAACTTACCCTGTTGCGCGCGGCACGCGCATATGCCGCCTTCGAGCGGGCGCCGGTGGTCGACACCTCGCATCTGCGCCGTATTGCGCATTCTTGTCTGCGGCATCGTTTGCGCCGCGATCCTTTGGACGAGGCAGGTTCATCAGTTCGGCTCGACCGCGCCGTGCTGGAAGTTTTCGGTGCATGAGCATCGCAGACGATGCCGCGCTCGTCGCATCCCTGTTCGCGCTGGATCCGGAAGCGATGGGAGGCGTATGTTTACGCTCGCAGGCGCAGCCGGCTCGCGACCAATGGCTGCGCATGCTGCGCGAACTGCTCCCCGCAGAACAGGTGTTGCGTCGCTCGCCGTTCAACATCAGTGATGACCGATTGCTCGGCGGGTTGGATTTGGTCGCGACGCTGAACGCGGGACGCGCAATCGCCGCGCGCGGCATCTTGGGCGAAGCGGACGGCGGAGTTGTCGTCGTGTCGATGGCCGAGAGGCTGACGCAGCATACCGCGGCTTGCTTGAGCGCAGTGCTCGACAGCGGCGAGGTAATCCTGTCTCGCGATGGCGTCGCGCTGCGTTTCGACGCCAGAGTAGGCATCGTGGCGCTTGATGAGAGCGTTGCCGAAGAGGAGTCGATCCCGCGTTCGCTGCTCGACCGACTGGCATTT
Organism: Pseudomonadota bacterium; assembly: GCA_030775645.1. Taxonomy (GTDB): domain Bacteria; phylum Pseudomonadota; class Gammaproteobacteria; order Steroidobacterales; family Steroidobacteraceae; genus Bog-1198. Next base: position 215,521 of record JALYIT010000053.1, read on the forward strand.
TTGCTCGACCTGAACGCACTCGATGCGCGCTCCATACTCGCGCCGCATCATGACCGCGCGCAAGTACGATTGGCACGCAATCTTCTGCCGCGCGTGCACGCGGATGCGGCGATCATGGAGGCCATCTGCGGCACGGCACTTGCGCTGGGCGCGGGTTCTCCGCGTATCTCCGTGCTGACGCTTCGGGCCGCACGCGCAGCCGCAGCGCTCGGCGGGCGCAGCAGCGTGACAGAGGAAGATGCAGCGCTAGCGGCCCGATTGGTGTTGGCGCCGCGCGCGACGCTTGCGCCGACCACCGAAACCACGGATGAGGCCGTCCCCTCCGCGGCCGACGAGCCGCAGCCTGCGGCCAGTGCCGGGTCGCGCGGCGACCAGACGAACGCATCGCGTAGCGGCAGCGCGGACGAGGCGGATGCGGGGAGCGTGGCCAACACGGTGCTGTCGGCAGCGGCGGCCGCAATTCCAAAGGGCTTGTTGACCGCGATCGCGTCCGTGAGCGCTAGGGACAAAGTGAAAGCGCGCAGTATCGGGCGTGCAGGGGCGTTGCGAGGGGCTATTGGGCGCGGCCGTCCTGCCGGACTGCGCAACGGAGCACCACAAGGTGCAGCGCGCTTGAATCTATCGGCGACCTTGCGGACGGCGGCCCCATGGCAAGCCCTGCGCGGGCGTAGTTTGCCTGACGAGCGGGTGCGGATCACAGCGGCTGATCTTCGAGTGACGCGTTACAAACAGCGCGCGCGCACGCTGACTATTTTTGCGGTGGACGCATCGGGCTCGGCCGCCCTGAACCGCCTGGCAGAGGCGAAGGGTGCCGTGGAGCTCTTATTAGCCGAGTGCTATATCCGCCGCGATTTGGTGTCGGTGATCGCGTTTCGGGGCCGCAAGGCTGAAATATTATTGCCTCCCACCCGCTCGCTGGTGCGCGCCAAGCGCAGCCTTGCGGGCTTACCGGGGGGCGGCGGAACACCGCTCGCTGCAGCGATTGAGGCGGCCGGGTCGCTCGCGAATCAAGCACAACGCCGCGGCGAAACACCGACCATCGTTATCTTGAGCGATGGCCGTGCCAATGTTGCGCGCGACGGCGCCCCGGGGCGCGAAGCTGCCCACGAGGATGCGATGAGCGCCGCGAGCTTTGTGTGCCGCTCGAAGGTTGCGGCGCTTTTCGTCGATACGTCGGTGCGCCCGAGCGCATTGGCCAAAGCAATTGCCTCGAGCATGAGCGCCAAGTACGTGGCGCTGCCGTATGTCAACGCACAGGCGCTCACGGAAATTGTCAAACAGGCGGCTCGGTCTCAGTGAGCAGATCTAAACGGGTGGGTGTCTGCAGGCCGAGCGCACGGCTTCATTTCGCGTCATACCGAGAACTTCTGCGTGCGCAAAGTCAATACTGAGGAGCGGCAATTGTGGGAGGAGAAAGAACCCAACTGGCCGAATCACACCTTCAGCCGATTCGTCGAGGCGGGCGGAATACGTTGGCATGTGCAGCAAGCCGGCAACGGACCTACACTGCTGCTGATTCACGGCACGGGCGCTTCGACGCATTCCTGGCGGGATTTGATTCCAATCCTCGCGCGACGCTACACGGTTGTTGCGCCGGATCTGCCCGGTCACGCATTTACCGATTCGGTTACCGGTGCGCAGAGTTCGATCCGCGGCATGTGCGATTTGCTAACCGCATTGCTGCAAGAGCTGCGCTTCACCCCGGAGTATTGCGTTGGTCATTCGGCCGGCGCAGTGATTCTTTGCCAGCTGGCCCTCATGCGGCGCATCGAACCACGGGTCATTGTCAGCATCAACGGGGCATTCCTGCCGCTGCGTGGTTTCTCCGGCATGGCATTTTCGTTGATCGCAAAATTATTCGTCAGCAACAGCTTTGTGCCGCGACTGATAGCGCGCCGCGCCTCCGATTCAGCCAGGGTTGAGCGCGTGCTTGCACGTACCGGATCCAGGATCGACGCCGAAGGTCTGGGCCTCTATACGCGCTTGGTGCGGGAACCGCGCCATTTGACGGGTACCCTTCGCATGCTGACAAACTGGAATCTTTACCAATTCGAGCGTGAATTACCTCGCTTGCGCACGCCCTTGGTCCTCATCGTGGCAGAAAACGATCGCGCCGTATCCCCGCAACAGGCTTCGACCGTGCGGCAGCGCGTGGCAAACGCCAGCATTGTTTTGCTGCCGTCCCTCGGACACCTGGCGCATGAGGAAGCGCCCGCCATGCTTGCCGCACAAATCAATCAGATCTGCGTGTCACATCATCCATGAGGGCGCGCCCCCATGCCATAGTTATCGGAAGCGGATTCGGAGGCTTGGCTGCCGCGATTCGTCTAGGCGCGCGTGGTTTTCGGGTAACGGTATTGGAACAATTGGACGCGCCCGGGGGTAGGGCCTATGTTTACCGGCAAGATGGATTCACCTTCGACGCCGGCCCGACCATTATTACCGCGCCGTTTCTGCTCGAAGATCTGTGGGGCCTGTGCAATCGCCGATTGTCCGACGATGTTGAACTGCGAGCGCTGCGACCTTTCTACAGAATACGTTTTTACGACGGCAGCACGCTAGACTGTTCGGGGGACGAGGGGCAGATGGAGGCGCAGATCAACCGGCTCGCGCCGGGGGATTTTGCCGGCTACCGGCGATTCTTGGCGGCGAGCGAGTCCATATTTAAGATAGCCTTCGAGGAGCTGGCTCACGTTCCCTTTGATTCCTGGAAGGACATGACTCGACTGCTGCCGCAGTTGTGGCGCCTGCAAAGCTACCGCAGTATCTACGGGCTCGCGGCTAGATTCGTAAAAAGTCCGAAAATGCGCTTCGCGCTGAGCTTCCATCCCCTGTTCGTGGGCGGTAATCCGTTCTCCACGACATCGATCTATGGACTCATTGCGTTTCTCGAGCGACGCTGGGGTGTTCACTTTGCCATGGGTGGTACCGGGAGCATCGTTAACGGATTGGTGAATTTGATCGAGGGGCAGGGCGGCCAAATTATTTACAACTCCAGGGTCACGACTATCACCACGCGGGATCGGTGCGCTACGGGCGTCATTCTCGACAACGGCGAAAGCCTAGCCTCCGATATCGTCGTCTCGAATGCGGATTCGGCAACTACTTATCGAGAACTTTTACCGCAAACCGCGGGCCAACGCTGGAGTGCCGCCAAGATTGAGCGCGCGCACTACTCAATGAGCCTGTTCGTTTGGTATTTCGGCACTTCCAAGCAATTCCACGACGTGCCTCATCACACCATTCTCGTAGGACCTCGGTATCGCGGGTTGCTGAGGGACATATTCGATCGAAAAGTGCTTGCCAAGGACTTCAGCTTGTACTTACACCGTCCTACAGCCTCTGATTCTTCGCTCGCGCCGAGCGGATGCGATGCCTTTTACGTTCTCTCGCCCGTGCCGCATCTGCAAAGTGCCACAGATTGGCGCACTGAGGGCGAAAGCTATCGAAGTGCCATTGCAAAACATCTACACGAAACCGTCTTGCCCGGATTTGAATCTCACCTGGTGACCTCGCGGATCATGACGCCGTTAGACTTTAGAGACCGTCTATCCTCGCTACATGGCGCAGCCTTTGGTATGGCACCGTCGCTGATGCAGAGCGCTTGGTTCCGGCCTCACAATCGCAGTGAATCTGTGCGAAATCTTTTCCTGGTCGGCGCAGGCACTCATCCAGGGGCTGGGGTACCGGGGGTGCTTTCTTCTGCGCGCGTTCTTGATACAGTAGTGCCCCATGCCGACAGCTTCACCCGCTAGAGTGCTCACCTCGGTTGCCGATACGGCGGAGTGTTGCGCGATGTTGCGCGGCGGTTCACACACCTTTTTTGCCGCCTCGTTGGTGTTACCGAACAGGTTACGCACGCCGGCGACAGCTCTGTATGCGTTTTGCCGAATGGCAGATGATGCGATTGATCAGGGGGCGGACCGGGCTGCTGCGCTCAGCGATTTGCAGAGCCGCCTGGAAAGGATCTATCGGGGCGCGCCAGACAACCAGGCGTCCGACCGTGGTTTTGCCGATATCGTAGTAGAGTTTAGTATCCCAAAATCCCTGCCGCTGGCATTGTTGGAGGGGTTCGCCTGGGATGCGGAAAGCCGTCAATACGAGAGTTTCTCACAACTTGCCGACTATGCCGTAAGAGTTGCAGGCACTGTCGGCATCATGATGGCAATGATCATGGGCGTGCGCGATCTAAAGTCTCTAGCACGTGCCGCCGACTTGGGCGTCGCCATGCAGCTTACTAATATTGCTCGCGACGTGGGCGAGGACGCACGCTGCGGTCGCCTTTACTTGCCACTGGAATGGCTTCGAGAAGCCGGCGTCGATCCGCAAGCCTGGCTGGCACAGCCGGTATTCAGCGAGCCGCTCGCTGGTGTCATAAGGCGCCTGCTATCCGCCGCTGAAATACTGTACAAGCGCAGCGAATCCGGCCTTGCGCAGCTGCCGAACTCGTGCCGGCCTGCGATGTACGCGGCGCGACTGCTGTATGCCGAGATTGGCCGCGAAGTCGAGCGCCGCCATTTCGATTCCCTGAGTCAGCGTGCCGTGGTCGCGTGGCCACGCAAGGTGGGGCTTTTGGCGGAAGCAATGCTTGCGGCAACGGCGCGCCGGGCTCCGATTCACACGCCCGAGGTGCTGCAGGAAGTGAGTTTCCTGCTCAGGCCCGGTTTTGCAAGCACTGAGAAGACGGGTGGTTCGAATCGCAAGGAATTGGGATGCGAAGGATCTCGCTGGCCGAAAATGGGGCAGCGTGTCGTCTGGCTGATCACGCTTTTTGAGAGACTAGAGCGCCTGGAACGCGAGGGGTTGAATGGGACCTACTCCTCATGAAACTCTTTTTAGAGTGCGGCTATCGCCCGGCGAAGCGCGGCATCACAGCGTGAATCGCGGCATTCGAAACGGCAATAAATATTGTACCCATCGCGAGCTGAATCGATTCAGTTCAACGCTCTCATGTATCGCCAGAGTGCGAACTCCGAAGAGCGTAGTTTCCAGCAACGTCCGGCTATAAAACGGCGCATTCTCCAGCGTTCTGAGCACGCGAATGTCGCTTCCGAGATCCGCGCGAGTTCGGCGCGAGATGCCCCAACCAGACTTCGGCAATTGCGCCGGCGGCGGCGGCTCAATTTCGACGGCTTCGCCATGAGGTTCAAAGCGTAAGGCCAACGCGCGTTTTACGCCATCGCGGCCGTTAATCTCATAAAAAACAGTCGAATTTTCCGGCCCACTGCTTCTCGACCATTGCCAACTCGCAAATGCTGCCTCGAGGGGTTCGACTCCGAAATTGGCATCGAAGTAGGCGTTTCCGCACCAGCTTAGCGCCGGGTGTGACAGCTCGACCTCGACTCGCGAACAAGGCGCGTAAGGAACCCAATGATGTCGAGCGGCGCCGTCCAATGGAACGACGAGCTCGCTCAGCGTGCTTGGCAGGAGGCGGATTTTGCCGCGCAACCGGTGCGGCAGCGGCGCGCAGATCTCATCGATGTTTGTTTCCAGAAAACTGCCGGTCCAACGCATTTCACTGTTGCCGATGGACAGTACTGATGCGGCACGACGCAACTGCTGTCGGCCTCGTTCCGTCATGCTCCAACGATTCGAGTTCTTGCCGTAGAGCGCAACATTGAGGGCGCAATGATTGTAGGGGTTCGCATCGCCGCGTCGCCTGGAATTGGCGTAGTAGGGAGAAAAAACGCTGCCGACGAACGCAATCAGCGTCAGTGCATAAGCGCCATCGTCGCTCACCGCGTCTATGTACCACCACGCATAGCCACCCGGCTCAACCGGACGATCGAAGCATAGTCCTCGATAAGGGCTGCCGCCGCCAGGCGTCCCGACGTCGCCGCCATCGGCACGCCGGCGCCCGGATGTGTGCTGCCCCCCGCCAAGTACAATCCCGGCAGCCGGCTCCGTGATCCCGTCCGTTTGAATGAGGCCATCCAACCGTGAGACGCTGGGCCGTAGAGGGCCCCGCCAGTGCCAGGGAAGAGCCGATTGAAGTCCGATGGAGTTGTCGCAACAATCGCCTCCGGCGGGCTCGATAGTCGCAGGCCGAAGCTCTGCAGTCGTTCCAACACGCGAGTCTTGCATTCAGCGATCTCCAAGGAGTCGTAGATGTAGTTGTCTCCGGTTGCCGGAGCGTTGATCAAACACAGCAGCCGCTCGAGGGGTGGTGCTGAGCGGACCGGTGAGTCGCGCCGGTCTTGAGCGCATATATAGATCGTGGGGCACGACGGCACGCGGCTTTGGCGGAATATCTCGTCAAACTCCTTGTGATAATCGGCGCCAAAGAAAACCGAATGATGTGCAAGATCGAAGCCCTGGACCGTTGCCAGCATATTCCAAGTGATCGCCGATAAGGAACGCGCGTTTGGCGGCGTGGCGCGAACGCTTCGGCGGGCATCAGCGCCGAATAGTCCTGTGGCGAGGGCATTATTGTCCGCGTTGCTAATCAACGCATCGATTGCAATTGTTTCGCCGCCGGCGGTTCGTATACCGCTCACGCGCCCGCGTGTTACACCGATTTGTTGCACACTTTCGCCGTAGCGGATGACCGCACCTTTTCGCTGCGCGAGCGAGGCCAGCTGCGTGGCGACTTGCGACATCCCCCCCTCAACGTACCAAACGCCCGATAGCTCGACGTGCGCGATTAGCATCAGCGTTGCGGGTGCCGCGAATGGCGAAGATCCGCAGTACGTTGCGTATCGCGAAAATAGTTGCCTGAGCCGCGGATCACTGAAGTAGCGAGCCGTGGACTCGAACAGGGTAACAAAGGGCTGAATATTCACAAGATCTGACCAGTTGCGAATGCCTATGCGACGCATGAGAGCCAGAGGCGAGGGACGGGCGGAGCGCATGAAGGCATTATCCAGCGTGTCGAATATTCGGCGCGCATCAGCCGCGAAGCGTAGATAGCCCGCTGCATCCGCCTTGCCGGACAACTCGCCGATGGCGTCCGCGGACCTGGCCACATCGGCGTACAGATCCAGTTGGCTGCTGGGCGTCCAGGCGTGCCGCGCGAGTCTCTCGGCCGGCACCAGCTTTACGCGCTGCCGGAAATTGTCGCCCGCCTGATCGAAGAGAGCGTCGAATACCGTGGGAAGGGTAAAAACGGTCGGCCCCGCATCCATGTCCCGACCAGCTACCCGAACTTGTCGCATTTTTCCGCCCGGAGCGCTGGCGCGCTCGAGCACCGTGACTTCGAATCCAGCAGTCGCCAGATCGACAGCCGCACTCAGACCGGCCATCCCGGCGCCTATGATTGCGATCCGCGCCGTTCTCACACTCAAGCCCTCCCGAAAATCATTGACTGACGCGCAGGCGATGTCTATATTATATTACAGTTTATAATGACAACTTAACTTTACATTGACGGGGGGATCGTGGACGCCATGGCCCGAATTGAACTGGCGCTTGGTCAAGCACTGGCGCTAGCGAAAGGAATCGAATCTCCCCCCACGCTCAGCACCGCTATGCGGTACGCGGTATTTCCGGGGGGTGCACGAATCCGTCCCCGGCTGTGTCTGGCAGTGGCTCGGGCCTGCAACGAGGATGAGCCCCATTTGTCGGCTGCCGCTGCGGCTAGCATCGAACTGATGCATTGCGCCTCATTGGTCCACGATGACTTGCCCTGCTTCGACGATGCAGCGACCCGCCGGGGCCGTCCCTCTGTGCACAAGGCCTTCGGTGAGCGGATCGCGGTACTGACTGGCGACGCGCTGCTGGTTTTGGCATTTCAAACGTTGGGCCGGGCCGCGGAAAACGTGCCGTCGCGCCTCGGTAGTCTCGTCGGCATCGTCGCGCGTGCGGTCGGCGCTCCGAACGGCATCATTGCCGGCCAGGCATGGGAATGCGAGACGGCCGTTTCTCTAGCGACCTACCAAAGAGCCAAGACCGGCGCGCTGTTTGCGGCCGCAACCGCGGCAGGCGCGTGTGCTGCGGGTTACCAAGGGGGTGAGTGGCAGCCGCTAGGAGCACGGATCGGCGAGGCATATCAAATTGCCGACGATATTCGCGATGTCATATGCAACGAAGGCGAGTTGGGCAAACCCACCGGGCGTGACGCGGCGCTGGACAGGCCGAATGCGGTACATCGGCTTGGCATCGCGCCGGCGGTTGAGCGCTTGGAGGAATTGGTCGGTGCGGCTATAAAATCCATTCCTGATTGCCCCGGTGCCAAAGACTTGCGCGCGCATATTCTGTCCGAGGCAAGCCGCCTCTTGCCCCGCGAACTGGCGCGCCCAGCGGCCTGAAGCGCACGCTGGTGTCGTGGACCGACCGCTATCTCGCCATTCGAGATCGCTGGCTGTCCAGCCCGCGGTTCCAGCGTTGGGCGGCGACTTTTCCGCTGACTCGGCCAACCGCGCGAAAGAGGGCTAGAGCGCTGTTCGATGTATGCGCAGGTTTTGTTTATTCGCAAATTCTGTATGCATGCGTGCGTCTGAAGTTGTTCGAACTGTTGGCGCAAGGTCCGGAGACCGCCGACAGAATCGCGGAAATTCTCAAGGTGCCGCCCGACTCCACCGCTCGCCTGCTCGAAGCAGCCGTATCGTTGCGGCTGGTTGAAAAGCGCCTCGGCGGAAGATTCGGGCTCGGCGCGCTTGGGTCGGCTATGGTCGGCAACCCGGCGGTCGGTGCGATGGTCGAACATCATCGGCTGCTGTATGCGGATTTGCACGACCCGGTTCGATTGCTGCGCCGAGAACTCGATCGAACGGAATTGGCGAGCTACTGGTCTTATGCGGCTACGGACGCCCCCGCAGATTTACCCGCCGCGAAAATAGCCCAATACACGGCGCTCATGGGCAATTCCCTGCCGCTTTTGGCGGATGAGATCTTGGATGCCTACCCGTTGCAAAAGCACCGCTGTTTGCTCGATGTGGGCGGGGGCGACGGCAGTTTCCTGATCGCATCCGCTGCGCGCAGCGCGACGCTCAAGCTGATGTTGTTCGATCTGCCGTCGGTGGCTGCAAGCGCTTCCCGACGTTTCCTAGAGCTTGGTCTTGAAGCGCGCGCTTGCGCAGTTGGCGGCGATTTTCTCTGCGACGATTTGCCCCGGGGCGCCGATGTCATTTCACTCGTGCGCGTGATTCACGATCACCACGACGCCGCCGCCATGACCATTCTGCAGCACGTGCACCGCGCGCTTCCGCCGAAGGGCGTGTTGTTGCTGGCCGAACCCATGGCGGGAACGCCCGGCGCGGAGCCCGTGGGGGATGCGTACTTCGGGTTTTATCTGTTGGCAATGGGCCGGGGTCGAGCACGTAGCCCTGATGAACTGCGAAAAATGCTGCTTACGGCAGGGTTTTCGAACGCACGGATCATGCGCACCCGTCAGCCACTGCAAAGCCGTCTCATCGTCGCGCACAAAAGCCATTAAATGTGTACTGAAATGTTGACATATAAATGAGTCAGAGTATCGTGACACTCCTGTGATGAAAAACACCAACGTAGCGTCGCCGCATGAGTGTTGAAACTCAGCACGCACTCGACACCCTGGCGGTAGTGATGGAGCGCCCAGAACAGTTGGTGATCAGCCGACTGCCTCTAACTCCGCCGGGGGATGAGGATGTGATTGTTGATATCCACTGGTCGGGAATCAGCACGGGCACCGAGCGACTGCTTTGGAGCGGCCATATGCCACCGTTTCCGGGCCTGGGTTATCCGCTGGTGCCGGGCTACGAATCGGTTGGCCGGATCACGTACGCGGGCCGCTTGGCTGAACGGCAAGTCGGCGAGCACGTTTTCGTACCGGGTGCGCGCTGCTACGGCGAAGTCAAAGGCTTATTCGGAGGCGCAGCAGCAAGAGTAGTGGTATCCGCCTCGCGCGTCACTGCCATCGATGAGCGTATCGGCGAGCAAGGAGTGCTAATGGCCTTGGCGGCAACGGCGTATCACGCACTTATTTCTCAAGATCGCCGCGAGCTTCCTGAATTGATCGTGGGGCACGGTGTCTTGGGCCGGCTGCTGGCGAGACTAACGGCGCTGCTGGGATGCCGGCCGCCTACAGTCTGGGAGCGAAACCCGAATCGAGCGCACGGCGCTGCCGGTTACACGGTCATCGGACCGGAAGCCGATGCTCGCCGCGACTACAAAGTTATCTGTGATGTCAGCGGCGACAGCACGCTGCTTGATTCGCTGATCACTCGATTGGCGCCGGGCGGCGAACTGGTGCTCGCAGGCTTCTACAAGGAGCCGCTGTCGTTCGCATTCCCCGCCGCCTTTATTCGCGAAGCCCGCATCCGCGTCGCGGCCGAGTGGCGCCCAGCCGATTTGCAAGCCGTCAAATTGTTGGTCGAGTCCGGTCAACTGTCACTGGACGGTTTGATCACGCATCGCAGACACGCCACCAGCGCGCCAGATGCTTATCGCACCGCTTTCACCGATGACTCTTGCTTGAAAATGATTTTGGACTGGAGAGCCCATTTATGAGCACCTCATTGGCAAGTTCTGCGGCTCTGAGCTTCGAACAAGGCCGGCTTGAAGCACTGCGTGCCGAAGCGGCTATAGAACCCGATCCGGTTGCTGCCACCAAGCCGACCAAAGAAACGCAAGTCATCGCGATCTACGGCAAAGGCGGTATCGGCAAGAGTTTTGCGCTCGCCAATCTCTCCTACATGATGGCGCAACAGGGCAAGAAAGTGCTGCTGATCGGTTGCGACCCAAAGAGCGATACCACTTCTTTGCTGTTCGGCGGGCGCGCTTGTCCGACCATCATCGAAACCTCGGCGAGGAAAAAGCTCGCCGGTGAAGCGGTGAAAATCGGCGATGTTTGCTTTAAACGTGATGGCGTATTTGCCATGGAGCTCGGAGGTCCGGAGGTCGGACGCGGCTGCGGCGGCCGCGGCATTATCCACGGCTTCGAATTGCTCGAGAAGCTGGGCTTTCACGAGTGGGGATTCGACTATGTATTGCTCGATTTTCTAGGCGACGTCGTCTGCGGCGGTTTCGGCCTGCCCATCGCGCGCGACATGTGCCAGAAGGTCATCGTGGTCGGCTCCAACGATCTGCAGTCGTTGTACGTCGCTAACAACGTCTGCTCGGCGGTGGAATACTTCCGAAAGCTGGGCGGCAATGTGGGCGTCGCCGGCCTGGTCATTAATAAAGATGATGGTTCGGGCGAAGCTCAGGCGTTCGCGCAAGCCGCTGGAATTCCGGTACTGGCCGCGATCCCCGCGAACGACGACATCCGGCGAAAAAGCGCAAATTACGACATCGTAGGGAAACCGGGTAGCACCTGGGGCCCGCTGTTCGAACAACTAGCGGCGAATGTCGCCGAGGCGCCGCCGCTGCGGCCGAAGCCGCTGACTCAAGACGGTCTACTCGCCTTGTTCAAGGGCGAGGTCGTCGGCCGCAATGTGGTGCTCGAGCCTGCCTCGCACGAGGATATGTGCGGCAGCTCGATCGTCGACAAAACCAGTCTCGAGATTGTCTACGACACGGTTTGACCTTATGAGTACCGCGCAGAGTCTCGTGTCGAACGCCGCGGCGCTGAGCGCCGGCGATGGCCATGGCTGCCACGCAGGCAAAGATGAACTGCGTCGCGCTGCTGCGGCGGCGGGTAAGAGCGCGACGCTCGATAAGTATGCCGCGGACTATCCCACCGGCCCGCACGATCAACCCCAAAGTATGTGTCCGGCCTTTGGATCGCTGCGGGTCGGTTTGCGTATGCGCCGAACGGCGACCGTACTGTCAGGGTCTGCATGTTGTGTATATGGACTGACTTTCACATCGCATTTTTACGGCGCACGCCGAACTGTCGGCTACGTCCCGTTTAACTCCGAAACGTTGGTCACCGGCAAATTGTTCGAAGATATACGCGAAGCCGTGTTCAAGCTCGCCGACCCTGCTCTCTACGACGCCATCGTGATCATCAATTTATGCGTACCTACCGCATCGGGTGTACCGCTGCAATTGCTGCCGAAAGAAATCAATGGCGTGCGCATCATCGGAATTGATGTGCCCGGCTTCGGCGTTCCGACTCACGCTGAGGCTAAGGACGTGCTGGCCGGCGCCATGCTGCGGTATGCGCGCAGCGAGGCAACTCAAGGCCCGGTGCAGGCGCCGCGCGGCGGCCGCAATGCAAGACCCACAGTAACGCTGCTCGGAGAGATCTTTCCTGCCGACCCGGTGGGCATCGGCATGATGCTCGAACCTATGGGGCTGGCCGCAGGGCCTGTGGTACCGACTCGCGAATGGCGCGAACTCTATGCCGCATTGGATTGCGCGGCGGTCGCGGCACTGCATCCTTTCTACACGGCCGCAGTGCGGGAGTTTTCGGCTGCCGGCCGCCAGATCGTCGGTTCGGCGCCGGTGGGCCATGATGGTACGGCGGCTTGGCTGGCCGCAATCGGCGACGCCTGCGGCGTCGGTGCCGATCGAGTGGCGGCCGCGCAAAATCGTGTGCTGCCGGCTATCAAAGACGCGCTCGCGAAATCGCCCATTCGCGCGCGCATCACGCTCTCTGGCTATGAGGGCTCCGAATTATTGGTGGCGCGGCTGCTGATCGAAAGCGGCGCCGATGTCCGCTATGTGGGTACCGCCTGCGCGCGCACTCCGTGGTCCGATCCTGATCGAGAGTGGTTGGCGAGCAAAGGCGTGCACATCCAATATCGGGCATCGCTGGAAAACGATCTGGCGGCGATGCTCGAATTCAAGCCCAACCTCGCGATCGGCACCACCCCGGTGGTGCAGAAAGCGAAACAACTGGCAATTCCTGCGCTTTATTTCACCAATTTGATTTCGGCGCGGCCGCTGATGGGTCCTGCCGGCGCCGGGTCTTTGGCCCAAGTCGTGAATGCTGCGCTCGGCAATCAGTCGCGCTTCGATGAAATGCGCGATTTCTTCGGCAGCGTCGGCAGCGGGTATGCAGCAGGTGTTTGGCAGCAGACCCCCGAGGATCATCCGCAATTTCGCGAGCGCTACAAGGCGCAGTTGGCGAAGCTTGCCGCGAAGCGCAAAGCCGAGGAGATGGGCTGATGCTCGTGCTCGATCATGACCGCGCCGGCGGCTATTGGGGGGCGGTCTACGTCTTCACGGCCATCAAGGGTTTGCAGGTCATCATCGACGGGCCGGTTGGCTGTGAAAACCTCCCCGTTACCTCGGTGCTGCATTACACGGATGCGCTGCCGCCGCACGAATTACCGATCGTGGTCACCGGTCTCGGCGAGGAGGAACTCGGCCAACACGGCACTGAAGGCGCCATGAAGCGCGCGCATAAGACGCTCAACCCCGACCTCCCCGCGGTAGTCGTGACCGGTTCGATCGCCGAAATGATCGGCGGCGGCGTGACGCCCGAAGGCACAAATATTCAGAGATTTCTGCCGCGGACCATCGATGAAGATCAATGGCAAAGCGCCAATCGCGCCATGACCTGGCTGTGGAGCGAGTATGGAAAGAAAAAGATCCCCGAGCGCAAACCCCGCCAGGCAGGCGAGAAGCCGCGCGTCAATATCATCGGCCCCATCTACGGCACCTTCAACACGCCCAGCGATCTAGCGGAGATCCGCCGGCTGATCGAGGGTATCGGCGCCGAGGTCAATCTTACCTTCCCCCTAGGCAGTCACTTGGAAGAGGTGCCACGGCTGATTGATGCGGACGCGAACATCTGCATGTATCGAGAATATGGCCGGCTGTTGTGCGAAACCTTGGAGCGCCCTTATTTGCAAGCGCCCATCGGCTTGCACAGCACCACTAAATTTCTGCGCAAGCTAGGCGAGCTTTTGGGTCTCGATCCCGAACCATTCATCGAGCAGGAAAAGCACACGACCATCAAGCCGCTCTGGGATCTGTGGCGATCGGTCACTCAGGACTTCTTTGGAACGGCCAGTTTTGCGGTTGTCGCCACCGAAACCTACGCGCGCGGTATCCGGCATTTTCTGGAGCGCGAAATGGGACTGCCCTGCACGTTTTGCTTCGCGCGCCGCGCCGGCATCAAACCGGACAATGAGGCCGTACGCAAGGCGATCAAAGACACGCCGCCGCTCATCATGTTCGGCAGCTTCAATGAGAGAATGTACATGGCGGAGAACGCGGTACGCGCGATGTACATTCCGGCCTCGTTCCCCGGCGCCATCATCCGGCGCCATACCGGCACCCCCTTCATGGGCTACAGCGGCGCCACCTACCTGATTCAGGAAGTGTGCAACGCGCTATTCGATGCGCTGTTCAACATTCTTCCTCTGGGTTCTGAACTCGACAAGGTCGATCCGACCCCCTCGCGGCTGCACTGCGAGATTCCCTGGACCAGTGCCGCGAGAGAGGCGCTCGATGAGCTGGTATCCGAAGAACCGGTGCTGGTGCGAATTTCCGCGGCGAAGCGCTTGCGGGACGCAGCCGAGGCGGCCGCCCGCCACGCCTCCGCCGATCGCGTCGGGGTCGAACACATGCCGAATCCGCGGCGCGCTGCGAAGCAGCTTGAGCCGGCGTGATGGATTGTGGGAATCGAAATTATGGAAATTCGTCCGAACGCACTTCGGATGTAAGGGTGCTGAGATGGGACCGCTAAGCCATCAAAGCAATCTGGGTCGCGCGACTTCAAGCGCGTGTGGCGGCTAACAAGCCTGGCCTTGGGAGGTGAGAGGTATGGTTGAAGATGTGAGACGGATGCCGGATGAGAAGCGAGGCTCGCTTTCGGGACTGACGGAAAGTGAAGCTAAGGAGTTTCACGGGATATTCGTGACGAGCTTTATCATTTTCACAGTGATCGCAATTGTCGCGCACTTTTTAGTGTGGCAGTGGCGGCCGTGGCTTTAGGCAATCACTGCTAAGCAGAGGAGACTAAAAGATGTGGCGAATTTGGCTTCTTTTCGATCCACGCAGGGCATTGATTGCTCTGTTCACATTCCTGTTCGTGCTGGCATTATTGATTCATTTCATTCTGCTGAGCACAGACAGGTTCAATTGGCTGGGCGGCCACGCGGCGCCCTCGGCGGCGACGCAGCATATGTCGACGCTGCCAGACACGGCCAAGCCTTAAAGCTGTTTGCCGACGGCGGCGGGACGGGTTTTCCGCAATTTGCGAACCCGCCCGCTGCCGGAAGCGACGCGATCGGGAGTTCATTGGCGATGCAACTTTGACGAGAGAGCACAACCATGGCGATGCTCAGCTTTGAAAGAAAATATCGAGTACGCGGCGGTACCTTGGTCGGCGGGGACCTGTTCGATTTCTGGGTCGGGCCCTTCTACGTGGGATTTTTTGGCGTTACCACGGCGTTCTTCTCGCTATTGGGTACTGCGCTTATTGTCTACGGGGCGGCGATAGGGCCTACGTGGAATATCTGGCAGATCAATATCGCTCCGCCGGATCTGAAATATGGCCTGGGACTCGCGCCGTTGCGCGAAGGCGGACTGTGGCAAATCATCACCGTCTGCGCAGTTGGGGCATTTGTGTCCTGGGCACTGCGTGAGGTGGAGATCTGTCGCAAGCTCGGGATCGGTTACCACGTGCCGTTTGCTTTTGGGGCCGCAATATTCGCCTATGTCTCATTGGAAGTGTTTCGGCCGCTGCTGTTGGGCGCCTGGGGCCACGGCTTCCCGTATGGGATTTTCAGTCACTTGGACTGGGTCTCGAATACGGGCTACCAGTACCTGCACTTTCACTACAATCCAGCACATATGCTTGCTGTGAGTTTCTTTTTTGCCACGACCCTGGCCTTGTCTCTGCACGGCGCCGTCATTCTATCGTCCGCCAATCCGAAGGCGGGCCCGGTGCAGACAGCGGAGCATGAGAATACCTATTTCCGAGACACGATCGGTTATTCGATCGGCTCGCTCGGCATTCATCGTTTGGGACTGTTTCTCGCGATCAGCGCCTCTTTTTGGAGCGCAATCTGCATCTTGATCAGCGGCCCGTTTTGGACGCGAGGCTGGCCGGAATGGTGGGGCTGGTGGTTGAACCTGTCGATTTGGAACTGAGCGAACAGACTGGGGACTATCATGGCTGAATATCAAAATATATTTACGCGCGTCCAAATCCGTGCGCCTGCTTACTCGGGCGTTGCCTTGCCGAGGGGAGCATGGGGACGCGAGGGAAAAGGCGGCTTCAGCCATCTGCTGGGCCGTTTCGGCGACGCGCAAATTGGACCGATCTATTTAGGCACCACAGGATTGCTGTCGTTGATATGCGGCTTCATCGCCTTCGAGATTATCGGCCTCAATATGTTTGCCTCGGTGCATTGGAATCCGATTCAATTCGTCCGTCAGTTGCCATGGCTCGCGCTAGAGCCGCCCGCGCCCTCGAATGGGCTGCATTTTCCGACGCTCAAGGAGGGCGGGTGGTGGCTAATGGCAGGATTTTTCCTCACCAGTTCGGTGCTGCTGTGGTGGTTGCGGATGTATCGCCGCGCGCGGGCATTGGGCATGGGCACGCACGTTGCGTGGGCCTTTCTCTCGGCAATCTGGCTCATGCTCGTATTGGGGATCATTCGCCCGGTATTGATGGGCAGCTTCGGTGAGGCGGTGCCATTTGGAATATTCCCGCATTTGGATTGGACCGCCGCTTTCTCTATCCGCTACGGCAATTTGTTCTATAACCCTTTCCATTGCTTATCGATCGCCTTTCTCTATGGATCGACACTTCTGTTTGCAATGCATGGCGGAACGATCTTGGCGGTGAGCCGCTTAGGGGGGGATCGCGAGTTGGAGCAGATCGTAGATCGCGGAACTGCCGCTGAGCGCGCTGCTTTGTTCTGGCGATGGACGATGGGTTTCAACGCTACCATGGAGTCGATTCACCGTTGGGCTTGGTGGTTTGCGGTGTTATGTCCGTTAGTGGGCGGCATCGGCATCCTGCTGACGGGCACCGTGGTCGATAATTGGTATCTGTGGGCAGTGAAGCATCACGTCGCGCCAATGTATCCGCACGTGTTTCCGCCCGTTGTGGATCCCACGACGATAACGGGGACGCCAAAATGAACACCTCCATCCGGCAACACGCAAGGTCCGCAACGCTGATCCTCCTGTGCTCCGCTGCGTTGGGCCCACTGACCGGCTGCGAGCGGCCACCGGTAGAAACTGTTCAAGGCGGATATCGCGGATTGGGGATGGAGCAAATCATCAACCCAAGATCCGATGCGATCAAAGCCAAGAGCAATGTTTTGCCAGCCGTAATTCCCGCGGCACCGGCAGGAGGACCGCTGGCGAGCTCGGTTTACAAGAACATACAAGTTCTGAAAGATCTGAATGTGGCGGAATTCACGCGCGTCATGCTGGCGATCACTCAGTGGGTTGCACCGCCGGAGCAAAGCTGCAGCTATTGCCACACCACTGACATGTCGAGCGACGCTCGATACACCAAGGTTGTTTCGCGCCGCATGCTCGAAATGGTGCGTCACATCAACACGGATTGGAAAGATCACGTGGGGGGCACGGGAGTAACGTGCTATACCTGTCACCGCGGCAACGCCGTGCCGCAAAATGTTTGGTTTACCAATCCCGGGCAATCGAGTACCAGTGGCTTGATCGCCGGCAACGCCGGCAAGAACAAGCCCTCGACGACTGCGGGATTGACGGCACTACCCTACGATCCGTTGACGCGATTCTTGCTGGATGACAAGAATATCCGCGTGATTTCCAATGATGCGCTGCCCAGCGGCAATCGTACTTCGATCAAGCAGACCGATATCACGTATGCGCTGATGATCAACATGTCCGAGTCGCTCGGGGTGAACTGCACGTACTGCCACAATTCCCGCTCGTTCGCAGTTTGGGATGCGAGCACGCCGAAGCGCACGACCGCATGGTACGGCATCAGGTTGGCGCGCGATTTAAACAATCAATACCTATTGCCGCTCACCTCGACCTTTCCGACGCACCGCTTGGGCGTTTTGGGCGATGTTGCGAAGGTTAACTGCGCGACTTGTCACCAGGGTTTGTTCAAGCCTCTATATGGCGAAAGCATGGCGAAGGACTATCCTGAGTTACAAGGCCCGGTGCGCCAGGGCGAGCCCGGGGCGGCGCCGGCGAGCACGCCGCCGACAGCGGCATTGCGGTCACCATCGCCCTTGGCTAAATAGCGCTCGCCTCGCAGGCGGGAAGGAGTCCGGGTTAGTTCAGGCGCGGCAACTGTCGAACGGTGAGGCCCCATTGGGTGTTGAGTCCATCGGGCACTGGCACTGCGCACACCTCTACTTTCTGCGGCAAGCCATGGTTGGGATACAAGACGGTGGTCAACAAGTCCGCTGCCCGGCGCTGCGAAAGGCGCACGCTCAAGCGAGACAGATCCGCAGCACTGAATCGCAGCCAGCGCAAAATGGAACTGCCGCGTACGTCGCCTGGTGAGTGCGCATCGATCATTTTCGCAAACGCACGGTTGGCATAATCGACGTGAAAGTCCGCTGCCGCAATCAGAAACCCAAACTGGGCTGCATCGATTGCCTCCATGACGGCTGACTCAGCGTTCAATCTTGGCGAGTACGCCGCCGCCGCCCGGCAGCTCTCTAGGCGCGCCAGAACATAGATTCCGTGCACTGATCGCACCAGTGAAAGTTGCACGCTCAAAGGAGGTCCGCCGCTGCGATCCCGCGTCATGCACGCGGCCGCAAATCCGGAGGTTTTCGCCTCAGAAAAACCGCGTTGCAGTTCACCTTTGCTTGCATCTGCAAAGATCGACGGGAATTCTGCACCAACCAACGCCGTTGTCGGTAGGCACAGCAACAGCGAGGCCGCCGGATTTGCCCGCAGCATGAGTCCCGTGTCAGCGTCCACAATGAGAACCGCCTGAGCCGAAGCCGCGAACAACCAGTCGCAGCTCATTTCCGGGGATGTCTGGTGGCCGATCGCCATCCCGTCGTTCGACTCGTTCGGTGGGAGCGAGAGCCATGGGTGTAAAGGCGGCATGTCGTCAAGAGTAGCGGCCAGCGGACCTAAGGCCCATCCCCGTTTCCCCTCGCGTTGACTACCTGGAAACCGGTATTCGCTACAGCGAGATGATACCCTCGCGAATGGCATGCTTCGTGAGTTCGGCGACCGTTCGTAATCCCAACTTGCGCATGATATTGCGACGATGTACCTCAACCGTGCCAACGGTGACATTCAACTTTTGCGCGATTGCCGGCGAGCGCACGCCTTCGGCGATCAGGCGCAGCACTTCGCGCTCGCGGCGTGCCAACGGTATCGCCTCCCCAGGCTGCGGCCGCGCGCGCAATTCCGAAACCAGTGCACCGGCGATTTCCGGGGAAAAATATCCTTGGCCAATGGCGACCGCGCGAATGGCCCGGACCAATTCGGTGCCGGCAGCCGACTTCGTCACGTAGGCTGAGGCGCCTGCGAGCAGCATGGCGGTGACGAATCGCTTATCCGCGAACGCGGTCAGTGCGACGATTTTGGCGTTGATACCGGCATCCCTCAGACGCGCAGCGACCTCGATTCCGTTGATGTCGGGCAAGCGGATATCAAGCACGACGACATCCGGTTGCAATGCTGTGGCTTGTTTGAGCGCCTCGCGTGCGTCTCCCGCTTCGCCGACGACGTCGATTTCGGGCTCTTGCTTAAGCACTTCGCTCAACGCCTCGCGCACCATGCGGTGATCCTCGACCAGCAATACCCGTATAGTCATAACACGCGATCTTACCGTTCGGACTGCGCGTCCGACAGCGGTGCCGTCAGTACCACCACGGTGCCGCGTCCGGGTGCCGAGCGTATGAGAACCGTGCCGCCGATGTGCGAGAGCCGCTCTCTTAAGCTGATGAGCCCCAGAGGCCGTCCCGGTGCCGCCGCGGCGGTGTCGTACCCAATGCCCGGGTCACGGACGGTGACCATGAGCTGACTATGTTCGCGCTCGATTTCGACGGTGGCGGAGCCGGTTTGCGCATGCTTCGCCACATTGATCAGCAGTTCCCTGACAGCGCGATACAAGATTGAGCGCGCTTCTTGAGCGAGCGGCTTCGATTGACCGTCGTCTCGTACCGCCACTTTGATGCCGAAGGTGCCTTCGATCTCTTCCGACAGCCATTCCAGAGCGGGCGATAGACCTAGTTCGTGCAGCACATCGGGCGCCAGCTGCGCCGCCAACGAGCGGATGGCATTGTTGGCGCGATTGATGAGCGCATCTACCTGAATCGCTGTGGCCGAGACATCGGAACCTTCGTGTTGGCAAAGACTGGTCAAACGGATGCGCGCGGCGGCCAGAATCTGACCTAGATCGTCGTGCAGATCGCGCGCAATCTGACGTCTTTCCCTGTCCTCGACCGCTTCGAGGTCGGCCGCAAGCGCGCGCAATTGCCGCGTGCGTTGGGCCACGCGCTTCTCAAGTTCTTCCGCAACAATACGAGTCTGCTCGACGGCACGCTCGCGCCTCGCCAAATCCACACTCTTTAATACGCTTTCAAGCAGCACGACACGCAGCGCCTCGGCGGCCTCGAGGTCCACGTCCGACCAGGGCGTCGCTTGCATCTTTGTCACTTCGAGCCATTCGGCAAATGAGCCGCGAGGCGTGAGCCGTGCGCCGTGACGGTCCACCTTGGTGGGCTTCGAAGGGTCGCCCGCCCAGCGCACCGTGCGGCCCAACTCGGGACGAAACCACAAGACATAATCTCTCGGCACTCGGGATAGGCCGACAGCGATCATGCCGCTGGCAATTAATGCAAATTCGGCAGCCGGGCTGTAGGCCGTGGATAGGCATTCAGTCGCGAATAGCGGTCGATTGATCCCGTTCAGCCATTCAACCAGCGCGAGAATTTGCGAGGTAGTTGGCGTTTCACCCACTAAGTGCAATTGGCCTTCCAAATAGACTACCGCGCCGGTGGCTTCCACATAATGCAGCAATTCAGCAGAAGCGAGAGTGGCGGCAATGTCATTGGTTCCCGGAAGCCGTGCGATCACCGCTTCGCGCAGGCGCCGCGTATTCATCCGCAGTTGCGCCGTTGCCGTCTGCACCTTGGTCTCGACGTGCAACGAAAGAATTTGGGCAAAAGTTTCGCATGCAACTCGCAAATCTGCCGACACGTAACGAGGGGAGTAGTGATGCAAGACCAGCATTCCCCAAAGTTGATTTTGACAAATGATGGACGCCGACAATGATGCGCAAACGCCCATGTTGCGCAGATACTCAAGATGGATCGGCGATACGCTTCTCAGATCGCAGTGGCTCATGTCGATGGGAGCGCGCGTGCGCGGATTGACTTCCGGCAGCAACGGGGCCGGTGCGTAATCGACATTGGGAATGGCACGTAGCCAATTGCGCCGATACAATTCTCGCGCCTGCTTGGGAATGTCCGTGGCTGGATAGTGCAGACCCAAGAACGATTCCAAGTTCGCATTTGCATCTTCTGCCGCCACCATGCCGCTTTCGTCAGGCAAGAATTTATAGACCATAGCGCGATCGAAGCCGGTCGCCGCGCGCATTGCGATGGCGGCCGCAGAACAGCATTCCTGCAGGCCAGTAGTGCGTTGAATTGCGGCTAGTAGCGACTTCAGCTGCTCTATGGGATCGCCCGCGCCCGCCATGGTGCGACGGGCGGGTTCCAGCTCGATGATGGCTGTGCGCCCCGCGGCCTGCAGTGTGAGGTCCACCGCCAAATCAGCCGACCGCAAGCGCACGCCTAAACGCATGAGCGGCGCGATTACTTCGGACGGAGAGCCAAGTTGCTCGCACACGAACGCGCAGGTGCTCGCTTCCAGAATCGAGGAGAGGCTTGCGCCAATGATATTGCCCGGATCGAGATGCATCATTGCTTGCGAGTCGCCCGCAACTTGCTCTACGATCTGTTGCTGCCGGTCGATCACCAACAAAACGCCATGCGGTTGAATGGAACCGGGAATATGGATCGGCTCGCGATCGCAGGTGGTCAGGTCCGCCTCGCCAAATCTAATGCTGACCTCACTCATTTTTCATTCCCGCACAACCAATCCGCCAGCACGTCGAAGGTCAGAACTGCTGCCCGCAGGGCGCTCGCCTGCCGATCCGCATCGCAACAACAGGCCTCGACAGCGGCCTTGAAGGCGCGCCACATCGCAGCGACGTCGGTGCCATAACTCGCCAAGTACGAGGCCCCGTGGTCGGCGTTGAATCCGAGGCGTTCTTCGACCAACGGCAGCAAGGTACGGCCTCCGAGCGTCGCACCCTCGAGGACATACACACATCCTAAGGCGAAGGCCGGACCGGATGGCTCCGGCATCTCACGACAGCGGGGCAGGGAAGAAATGCTGCTTCCAGAGAGACCCAATGCCGCTAAATCGGTGGCAAGCAACGGTAGTTTGCGGCGAGCCTCGTAGTCCGGGAGCGCGCCCTCAAAAGATTGCGCGCCAAGCGACGCTTCCAACGCACTGCAGAAACCCCACATCCTTTCCAGGTGCTCTCGATAGCCGGTCAACTTGCCAAAGCGCTCGGTCACGCTGAGACGCTTCTCGAGCCGCCGGTGCGAGGACGCCGTCGCTGCGCGTAACGCGGACATCGTGCTGTTGTTCAATGGGATCGAGCTCGCGCCACCGGAAGGAGAGGGCGTCATGAGACCTATGTTGCCACACTGCACCAATTTCTGCGCGAACCCCTTGGGATGCAGCTAGGGGGTCTTCATGGCGATCCGCTGTTCAAGCGATTCTTCGTGTTGTTGTGTCCGCTGCTTCGATGCCCAACGCCACAATTTCTCGCTCGGTAACGGCAAAACCATAAACCAATGCTCGATCACCGCCAAGGCCAACAGGCTTGCCATTAGAGAATAGCAGGCGTTTTGGAACGCCGACGTGGCCGCCGCGCATTTCTGCAGCAAGAATGCGGTGCCGATCGTAGAGGCGCTGATTGAGATCGGAAATAAAAAGTTCATTGATCGCCTCGCAAAATACGTTTTCAAATACTGCAAATGAGGCGGAAGGAATTTCTCTCCCAAATTCGGTACGCCCAGGAAAAGATTGAGTTTGGCACTGAGCCGCATGATCCACAGGATCACATAGGTCCAAAAGGCTTCGTGGTTTGCCATGTGCAGTGTTGCAGCGTAGATGCCGAACGCGCCTAAGGCCGTTGCAATCTCGTTGTAGAGAATCGCCAGCGTAGCGTGCACAAAGTGACGCCAGCCGCTGCAGCGCTCGATGCAGCCGTGCCTGCGTGGGCCGGTGATAAAGCCCAAAAGAAAACTCATTTCGAGCCAGCCCCAAATGAGTACGGCTGAAGTAAACGCCACGTAAGCGCCGCGAACCGTGCTATCCGCCGCACTTGTGCGCACAAGGTAGGCAGCGCCCAGCAGAATAAGTGTCGAGCCAGCCATGCTCCAAGGAAACGTCTTTTGCGGCAAGCCGTCGAGGAGCAGGATGATGCCCGTGGCGAACCACCACACAAGGGCGGCATACAGCGCCGGCACCCAAAATTCCGGCATTATGCTCATGCTCCCGGTCCCACCCGCCGAGCTACCAGGCCGGCGACATGCGGACCAGCGCCGGCAATCCGTGTCGGTGCACCGGCAGCAAGTATAGCCGCGCAAAAGTCAGCGCCGCCGCGGCCCCCCAGGCCATGCGTTTCAGGCCGCTGAGCACACCCCCGCGCGATTTCGCAGCGTCCATCCGCGCGGCGATCCGTCGCAGCCGCTCGAGCCCGTGTAGAAATGTTGGATTCTCCAAGTCCAGCGTGACGGGGAATACTTGCTTCGATATCTCCGAAGTAATGCGGAACACGGTGAAATCGTATTCGCTCGGGTCCATGTCGAATGCCTTATGCATGAGCGGCCGGTTGTGGTCGCGCACATACATCGTGGCGAATACGGCCAGCAAGAAAAATCGAATCCACAAGATATTATGGCCGCGCAGAAGTTGGGGATTGGCGCGCATGATGAGTGCAAACGCCTCGCCGTGGCGAAACTCATCATTGCACCATCGCTCGAACCAGCGAAATATCGGATGGAAGCGTTTTTCGGGATGCCGCTCCAAGTGCCGATAGATCGTTATGTAGCGCGCATAGCCGATTTTCTCGGACAGGTAAGTAGCGTAATAAATGAACTTGGGGCGAAAGTGGGTGTATTTTTTATCTCGCCGCAGAAACCCTAAGTCGACGCCCACGCCAAAATCTTTCAGTGCCTGATTAATGAAACCCGCATGCCGCGCCTCGTCCCGCGCCATGAAGCCCATCAGCTCGCGCAGATCTGGATTGGCGACGCGGCGCTTGATCTCGCTGTATAGCACGCAGCCCGAGAATTCGGCGGTGACGGAACTGATTAGGAAATCCAAGAACTCTTGATGTAAATCGGCCGGCAGTTGTTTCACCTCCGCATCGAATTGCTCATTGCGCTCGAAATGATCACGGTTTACGTCGCGCTTGAATTCCGCGATCATCTGATCCCACTCGCCGCGGACCGGGGCGGCGTCGAAGCGTTCCAGAGCGGCATAGTCTGTCTTGTAGAAACGTGGACTGAGTAAGGTATTGGCTTCTGCCTTTCGCGTCGCCTCGGATCCTGACTTAATGCCTATGGCTTCATCGATCATGACTGGTCCTTGAGTTGGGCGCTCTTCAATAGGATATCGGCAAATGCGCCCGCGTTGGTCGGCCCGAATACTTCCAGATCAACGTGCCGGCCCGTAGCGGGATCGTCAAGCGATAAACGGCCGTCGGCCCAGCGAGTCAGGCGAAAGGCGGCTTCGGGTCCGAAGTGATCCGCGCGCCGGCCGCGCACCAGTCCTCGCATCACGCCACGCACGAATCCGTTGGTGCCCGGCGCAAGCGTGTCGACCAGCCGATTATCTCGTCCGGAGTAGATCAGCACGGCGCCGTCGGGGCGGTCCTCGAAGCGCAGTGCGTAGCTCTCGACCACCGCGCTCGCGGCAGGCGTAGCCGGGGAATACCCGACAATGCGTAGGGCAATGACCATCAGCAGTGATGCAAGCACCAGCGTGCCTGCCCCAATCAGAGCACCTCGAGGCAACGACTTGTCGATGGCAGGTTGAGGCATCGAAGTGCCTAAGCCGTAGCGGCGACGCGCGGCGGAGCGCCGCTGGAGGCCTGTGCCTGCGCCGGCTTTGGCATGGGCGGCTCGAGACGCACCCCCAGGATCGCCGTATCGGCGGCGAGCGCTTGAGCTAGGATTTCAGCCGCTTGGGTCGGGTCGGCGAGAGCTTTCAGACTCGGCTGCGGCCGAGTAAAGAATCCGGGCCGCAGGTGCGGCCAGGTGATCATGTATCCCACCCGCTGATCTGCGGTGACCTTGAACGCAATGTCGCCCGTGCGGTCCGCGAACTGTTTCAGTTCGGCCGACTCGATCGCATTGAACGGAATGTTCAAAGTCATCGGCACCGCGATGCCGTGGCGCAGGAGCACGCGCCTGCTGGTGACGCTGTATACGGTGACGTGACTCGCGAAATAAGCGAGCAGGGAGAGGACGCCAATCGCAATCGCCCCCAAGGCAAGCAAAAAGAGGCAGGAAATCGCTATGTCGGAGGGGGCGTGTGCGTTGTTGATTCCGACGCCGATACGCCACAACACCAATACGCCAAAATACAAGGCTATCTTGCGCGCGTGATAGTCATGCACAGCCAGGGATTTCCAGGCGGGGCTGCCTTGCCACAACAACCTCTCTCCATCCGGCAGCATGGCCGGCAGGCCGCGCATGGGTTCGAATGCGAAGTCGTCGTGGCTCATAGGAGCGGCTCCGATCGCATCGCGGTTGCGTAGAGATTACCGCCGGCGTAGTAAGCGCCGATCTGATCCTCTTCCCGACGAGTCACCTGATCGGTGCTTGCGATGCTCGGCACGGTGGCGAATTGCGAGCCCAAGATTGCGCGCACCCTCACGCACCGGCGAGCACCGTCGATCTTGGCAAAAGTAATCGGCAAGAGTACCCGGCGCGTACCGGTATCGACTTCTAGGTAACGAATTTGAGGCTCAGCACGGT
>JALYIT010000054.1 GCA_030775645.1 Pseudomonadota bacterium
ACCTTGCCGAGGATGCCGCCGGTGGTCGCAATCTCATCGCCCACCGCGACCTTTGACAACATTTCACGCTGCTCTTTGGCGCGCTTGCTCTGGGGCCGGATGAGTAAAAAGTAAAACACCACCAGCAGCAGCGCCGGCAGCAGCAAGGTATTCAGCATGCTGGGGCCGCCGCCGGCCGCACCCGTAGCCTGTGCATTTGCCGAATTAATGAGGAAATCCATAGTGTTACACTCTTATTTTGCGACGGACGCCGCTACACAAAGCCGCGTAGTATACAGCAGGCACGCCTAAACTTAACCCGCAGCGGCGGCCTTCAAGGCGTAGAACTCGCTGGCAAAGCTCTCGAATCGGCCAGCCACGATTGCGGCGCGAATTTCCATCATTAAGCGCTGATAGAAAAACAGATTGTGAACGGTGTTGAGATGCGAGCCGAGAATTTCGCCACACCGGTCCAAGTGTCGCAGATAGCTGCGGCTGTAGTTTTGGCAGGTATAGCAGCCACAACCCTCCTCGATGGGCCCGGTGGCATTCTGATGCACGGCGTTGCGGATATTGATCACGCCCGTGCGGGTGAACAGATGGGCATTTCTCGCGTGCCGGGTCGGCATGACGCAATCGAACAAATCAATTCCTCGTCTCACCGCCTCGAGAATGTCCTGTGGTCGTCCCACACCCATCAGATACCGGGGCTTGCGCTCAGGCATGTGGGGCAATAAGTGATCGAGCACCCGTTCGCGTTCCGATTCGGGCTCGCCGACCGCAAGTCCGCCCACCGCCAGCCCGGCGAATCCGATCTGCTCCAGGACCCCCAGCGATTCCAGCCGCAGGGCCGGGTGGATGCCGCCTTGCACAATGCCGAACAATGTTCCCGGAGGCTCGGTTAGATAATATTCGCGATGCCCCCGCAGCGCCCAGCGCATCGAGAGTTGCATGGAGATGCGCGCCTCCTCCTCGCTGGCCGGATAGGGCGTGCACTCATCGAAGCTCATGGCGATGTCGGAACGGAGCGCGCGCTGAATGCGCATCGACTCCTCGGGCGATAAGAAAACCGCAGCGCCGTCCACCGGCGAGCGAAAATGCACGCCTTCCTCGCTGAGCTTTCGCATCTCGGCCAGACTCCACACTTGAAAGCCGCCCGAATCGGTGAGGATGGGCCGATGCCAATGCATGAAGCGGTGCAGCCCTTGATGCGCTTCGATCACTTCGATTCCGGGGCGCAAATAGAGGTGAAAAGTGTTTCCCAGCACGATCTCGGCACCGATCCCTTCAAGGTCCTCGGGGGTCATCGCCTTGACCGTGCCGTAGGTACCCACCGGCATGAAGGCGGGCGTCTCGACCGCGCCGCGCGCGAATTCCAGGCGGCCGCGCCGCGCTGCGCCGTCCTGCGCCAATAGGTTGAAGCGCATCGACTCGCTCATGTGGCGGCCATGGCCGCCATGTCGATGGCCGCCGCGGCGGGCGTGAGAAACATCGCGTCCCCGTAGCTGAAAAAGCGATAGCGCGCCCGCACCGCATGGGCGTATGCGGCCAGCAAGGCCTCGCGCCCCACAAAGGCGGCGCACAGCATCAATAGAGTGGATTCGGGCAAGTGAAAATTCGTGACCATGGCATCGACCGCGCGAAATTTGTAGCCGGGCTTGATGAATATCCGAGTACTGCCGTGAAAGGGAGCCACCATTCTCGAGCCCAAGGCGCCGGGCGCGGCCGCCGCGGCCGCCTCCAGGCTCCTGACGACGGTGGTTCCGACCGCTATGACGCGCCCGCCTGCCGCACGCGCTCTGTTGATCGCAGTGCACGTGGCTTCGGGAACCTCCAGATACTCGGCGTGCATGGCGTGTTCGTCGATGTTCTCGGCCCGCACCGGCAAGAATGTCCCGCCACCAACGTGCAACGTCACAAAGGCCTGGCGCACGCCGCGCGCACGCAGGGCCGCGAAAATCCCCTCATCGAAATGCAGCCCAGCCGTAGGGGCGGCAACGGCGCCTGCTGAGCGGGCATAGACGGTTTGATATCGCTCGCGATCCACTAGATCCGCGGCTCGATCGATGTAGGGCGGCAGGGGAATCTCGCCGTGCGCCTCGAAGAAAGCCAACACGTTGGCGGAGAATTCGAGCACAAAGAGCGCATTGTCACGAGCCATCATGCGTGCCGTTTCCCCGGCGGCCAATCTTACGACCGCGCCCTCTTTCAGGCCTTTGCTGGCGCGTAGGTGGACCAGCGCGGTATTCCCCGAGAGGGCACGCTCCAACAGTATTTCGACTCGTCCACCGCTGTCCTTAACGCCAAAGGCGCGGGCGGGAATCACGCGGGTATCATTGAAAACCACGAGATCGCGCGCGTCGACAAGCAAGGGGAATTCGCGAAACTGCCGGTCCTGGTATGTTCCGGTGCAGCCGCTCAAGGTCAATAATCTGCTATCGGAACGCTGCGGGGTGGGATGCTGCGCGATCAGTTCCTTGGGCAAATCGAAATGAAAATCCGTGCGAAGCATTATCGTGGGCATTCTACCAAGAGCGGCAATCGCATATACTGCGCGGCCTGGCATGCCCGAATGGCGGAACTGGTAGACGCGCCGGACTCAAAATCCGGTGGTGGTGACACCGTGTGGGTTCGATTCCCTCTTCGGGCACCAGATTTTTTTTTCAATGGACCACTCTTTGAATTTCTGCAGTAATTGCGGGTCACCCGTCGAGTCCAAGATCCCCGATGGGGATCATTTGCTTCGTTTCGTATGCACCAGTTGCAACATGGTGCACTATAAAAACCCGCTGCTGGTATTGGGCTGTGTGCCCGAATGGCAATCCAAAATCTTGCTGTGCCGCCGTGCCATTGAGCCGCGCCGCGGGTTTTGGACCGTTCCGGCCGGATTCATGGAGAACGGCGAAACCATGCAGGCGGCCGCGGCACGCGAGTGCCACGAAGAGGCTCTTGCGGAGGTGGAGGTCGGCTCACTGCTGGCGGTGGTCAATGTGACGCGCGCAAACCAGGTTCATGTCATGTTTCGGGCCAAGCTGCTTGCGCCGAAATTCGCGCCCGGCCCCGAAAGCTTGGAGGTAGCCTTGTACGAGGAGGCGGAAATTCCCTGGTCCGAACTTGCCTTCGCCAGCGGCGAATACGCGCTGCGGCAATACTTCGCCGACCGCAGCGCGGGGCGAGACGACCACCACTTCACCGAGATTAAAAGCCGGTCGACGCTGTAGTGCGACCGACGGCTGATTTTTCAGATGTGGCAGAATAGCACTAACGTTTTAACCGAGTAAGAGAAGGCTAGAGTATGGCGTTCGTGGTCACCGAGAGCTGCATCAAGTGCAAATATATGGACTGCGTCGAGGTTTGCCCCGTCGACTGTTTCCACGAGGGTCCGAATTTTCTGGTGATCGATCCCGATGAATGCATCGATTGCACGCTGTGCGAGCCGGAATGTCCGGTGGAAGCGATTTATTCCGAAGAAGAGATCCCGACCGGCCAGGAAAATTTCAAACAGTTGAATGCAGAATTGACCAAAAAGTGGCCGGTGATCAGCGAGAAGAAAGCGGCGCCGGCGGATGCCAAGCAATGGGAAGGCGTGCAGGACAAGCTCAAGCTTCTGGAGCGGTAGGAGCTTGAGATCTAGCGCTTGGCGAGCTGCAATTGCTTCAGCTGTGCGATCAGCTCATACGGCTCCATATAGCCGGAGATGTAATCACCGTTTTCCGTAAGGATCGCGGGGGTGCCGCGGACGCCGATGCTTTGGCCCAATTCGTACTCGCGCCGCACCGGTGTCGGGGCGCAGATCTTGTTCATGTCAAGCGCGGCGCCTGCTTTCGCGCGCGTCAGTGCCTCATTGCGGTTCGGCGAACACCAGACGACTTCGGCCTTTCTCCAGCTTTCCGTCCCCGGCCCGGTGCGTGGAAAAAACATGTAGCGCACGCGCACGCCGAGGCGATTGAGTTCCGCCATGTCACTATGCAGCTTTCTGCAGTACCCGCAGTCGACGTCTGTAAACACAGTAATCGTATATTTCGGATTCGCCGGGGAGAAAATCATCATCTCGGACTCGGGCACCGCATTGATCAGTGCGACCCGCGCGTGCGTGCGCAGCGCCTCGGTCAGATTGTCGCGTGATTTCATGTCGTACACATTGCCGTCGATGAAATACTTGCCGTCGGCGGTCAAGTAGCTGATCTCGGCCCCCTGCTGGAATTCATAGATGCCGGGAATCGGTGAGGGGCGCAGATCATCGAGCTTGGAGCCTTTCGGAACAAGCTTAAGCAACGCGGCGCGCGGATCGGCGGCGGCCGGTTGCTCGGGAGCGGCAGGCTGTTCGGCAACCGCAGCCTGAACGCTTAGGTTGGCCGCACAAAGAATCAAGGTTAAGGCAGCAACGTACACCAACATGCATCTCCATTGAAGTCCATAGCATTCGACCTCCCATGCCGTCGGAGGTTCACGCGATTCTAGCAGACCGCCCGCCGAGCTTGAGGGTTCAGCCGCGGGGATGGTGCGTGGAATGGAGGTCTTTCAAGCGCTCGCGAGCGACGTGTGTGTAGATCTGAGTCGTCGAGAGGTCGCTATGGCCCAACAGCATCTGCACCACGCGCAGATCCGCGCCGTGATTCAACAGATGGGTGGCAAAGGCATGGCGCAACGTGTGAGGCGAGAGTTCCTTTTCCACGCCGGCCTTCTTGGAATAGCGCTTGATGATGTGCCAGAAGGCCTGACGCGTCATGCGGTCGCCGCGGCGAGTCGGGAACAGATAATCGGTTTGGCGTTCCAACAGAATTTCGGCGCGCGGACCCTGCATGAATTGCTGCAGCCATTTGACCGCTTCATCTCCGAGCGGAATCAGACGCTCGCGATTGCCCTTGCCTATCACGCGCATCACGCCCTGATTCAGGTTAACTTGATTGTGCTTCAAGCTCACCAGTTCGGAGACTCGCAGCCCGGTCGCATACAGGACCTCGAGCATGGTGCGATCGCGATGCCCCAACGGCTCCGATACCGAGGGGGCTTCCAGCAAGGAGTCCACTTCGGCTTCCGACAGCGATTTTGGCAGCGATCGGCCGATTTTCGGCATCGCGATTTGCGCCGTCGGATCCAGCGTGATCAGTCCTTCGCGCATCATGAAACGAAAGAAACGCCGGAAACTCGACAGTTGACGGGCGGTCGATCTGGGGCGTGAGCCACCCTCGACGCGGGCGGCGATAAAACCAAGCAATTCGATGCGTGTGGCCTTGAGCAGCGCGCTGTCGCGCTCTTCGAGCCATCGAGCAAGTGCGCTCAGATCGGCGCGGTAAGCGGCCAAGGTGTTCGCTGACAGGCCGCGTTCCATCCACACGGCATCGAGGAAGCGTTGCAAGGCGGGATCCGCGGCCTCGCGAACCGCAGGTACCGCTGCGCCCGAGGTGCGTGTATAACCCGTCCGTTTGAGAGCCGTCGCCATAGTTTCCCGCGAATGGTTGCGCACGAAATAGTGCTGTCCGCGCTATCGGCCTTCAGTATGCGAGGGGTCCACAGAGGTCGGCGTGACCAGAATCACAGTACGGTTAAGTATTAACATAAGGAGAACCAGATCACAGAAGTGAAGCGTTCGCGCGCCGTTTTTCATTTGCCGTACGTGGCCTATTGTCTCGTGTCCTTCACGGTCCTGGGATTGACCGTACTCGCAATTAATCTATTTCTCCCCAGCCTGCGCCAGCGGCGCGTGGTTGCCGGCACGTTCGCGCGGGTGTTCTTGCGTCTATCGGGAATTCCTTTCAAGGTCGAGGGCTTGGAGCGTTTGCCGCAAGTTCCCTGTGTGGTCGTGGCCAATCATGCGAGCTACATTGATGCCATAGCGATCGTCGCGGCCTTGCCGCCGGACTTCGCCTTTGTCATCAAGAAGGAAATGGTGCGAGTTCCCCTGGCGGGCCTTTTGTTGCGGCGTCTCGGTTCGCAGTTCGTCGAACGCTTCAACCGGCATCAGGGAGCCAGCGACGCGCGCCGCGTGCTGAAGCTGGCAGCCACGGGCCAATCCCTGATGTTCTTTCCCGAAGGCACCTTCGATGAGACCCGCCAAGTCGGCAAGTTTCTGAATGGGGCCTTTACCATCGCCGCCCGTGCACAAATGCCCGTGGTTGCCGTTGCCCTGCACGGCACCCGCCAGGTGATGCCGCCTGGCAGTGCATCCCTGTACCGGCGGCCCATTCGAGTGCAGATTATCGCTGCCCTCTCGGCGGACGAGGCGCGCCTGAGGAGCCGTGAGTTGATCGCCAACGCGGTGGGCGAACCCTTGGCACCGTAACCAAGGCATCGCGGTTATAATATGCGGCTAGACACCTGCGGAGTGCACCCATGAATTCAGATCCGGTCGTTATTTTAGCCGCGCGGCGTACGCCGGTAGGCGCTTTTCAAGGCGCGTTGGCCACGATGACTGCTCCGCAACTCGGGGCCGTTGCCATCAAGGCCGCTCTGCACGATTCGGGGGTGGCGCCAGCGGACGTCGACGAAGTCATCATGGGCTGTGTTCTGTCCGCCGGCATCGGACAAGCTCCCGCGCGGCAGGCCGCCATGGGCGCCGGGCTGCCGACGAGCGTTCCGAGCACCACGGTCAACAAGATGTGCGGTTCGGCGATGCGTGCGGTCATGCTGGGCGCCGATCAGATCCTGGCGGGCACGGCTCGAGTCGTGGTAGCCGGCGGACTCGAGTCCATGTCGAATGCCCCCTATTTGTTGCCGAAAGCGCGCGCCGGCTTTCGCATGGGGCACCAGGAAGTTCTCGATCACATGTTCTTCGACGGCCTGCAAAGCCCTTGGGACGGTCAGATGATGGGCTGCTTTGCAGACAGCACTGCGGAGAAGTATGAATTTAGCCGGGAGGCGCAGGATGAGTTCGCCGCCGATTCGGTGCGCCGCGCGCAAGCAGCGGTCAACAACGGCGATTTCAAGGCAGAAGTTGCTTCGGTGACGGCCAAGACCCGCAAGGGCGAGCAGATCGTGGACAACGATGAAATGCCTTTCACGCTTGATATCGCTAAGATTCCGACGCTGAAACCGGCCTTCAAAAAAAACGGCACCGTCACAGCCGCGAGTTCCTCCGGGATCTCGGATGGCGCCGCAGCGCTTGTGCTGGTGCGCGAATCCTATGCGGCCTCCAAGGGACTTAAGCCTTTGGCGCGAATTTTAGGCTACACAAGTTTCGCGCGCGAGCCGGAATGGTTCACCCTGGCTCCCGTGGGAGCAATCCAGAAACTTCTGAAGCAATTGAATTGGCAGGCCGCTGAGGTCGATTTATACGAGATCAACGAAGCTTTTGCCGCGGTCCCGATGGCGGCCATGAAAGACTTGTCGCTGGATCACGCCAAACTGAACGTCAACGGCGGCGCGTGCGCGCTGGGACACCCGATCGGGGCGACGGGCGCGCGTATTTTGACCACGTTGCTGTATGCATTGAAGAAGCGCGGCAAAAAGCGCGGCATCGCCAGCCTTTGCATCGGCGGCGGCGAGGCGACCGCAATGGCCATTGAACTCATGTGAGCGGCGAAGTCACGGTCGAGGTCTCCGGTGGCATCGCACACCTCACGCTCAATCGTCCTGATAAGCGCAATGCCCTGAATCGCGCAACCATAGACGCGTTGAGTGCCGTGCTCGAACGGTGCAGAGCGGATTCGACGGTTCGGATGCTGCACCTCTCGGGCGCTGGAAATGTATTTTGCGCCGGCGCCGATCTGGGCGAGATGCAAGCACAGGCTCATGCGCCCGAACACGAGAACCTGGCGCATGCGGAAAGGCTGGCCCACCTGTTGGGAACGTTGGATGCATTTCCCAAACCGACCCTCGCCCGAATCAACGGAGACGGCTATGGCGGCGCGCTCGGATTAATCGCCGCTTGCGACATCGCCATCGTTGCTAGCCACGCAAATTTCGCTTTCACCGAGGTGCGCCTGGGCATCATTCCCGCCGTGGTTTCGCCGTTTGTCCTCAGCAGGATCAGCGAGAGTGCGGCCCGGCGTTACTTCCTCACTGCGGAAACCTTGAATGCGGCAACGCTGAAAGAGGTGGGGTTGGCCCATGAGGTAGTGCAGGCTGGTTCTCTCGACATGGCGTGCATTCGCATCTCGAGCGCCATCTTGAAAGGAGCCCCTGAGGCACTGCGCGAAGCCAAGGCGCTGATACGCGATGTAGCTCACGCCCAAGCAGATCTGCGCGCACAAACCGCCCTGCAAATGGCAGCTCGTCTGGCTCGCTTACGAGTGCAAGGAGAGGCGCAGGAAGGATTCAGCGCCTTCTTTGAGAAACGCAAGCCTAATTGGCGCACCGATTAACGGCGCTCGCCTGTGCGAGCGCCTGCATACAAGGGGCGGGCGTCCCTGCCCAAGCCATGCCCAAATCCCTTGGCCATCCTGGCTGCCGGCGTCCTTGGCCTGTCAACATGGTAGTCCCCAAAGGGTAAAGCGACAGCGGCGGGGAAATCTCGTCATTCCCTATCCGCTTGTCGGACGCTTCCCCGGCCAGTAGCGGTTTGTGATTTACTAAGCCCCTCATTTCACTACTTTTATGTGTATTTAAGGTGCCAGTTGCGATGATCGATAGCCAACGCGATGTCATGGAGTATGAGGTTGCCATCGTGGGGGGTGGCCCGGCCGGCCTAGCTTGTGCCATTCGACTCAAGCAGCTCAATCCTACGTTAAGCGTTTGTGTTCTGGAGAAGGCGGCAAGCTTGGGGGCCCACTCCCTCTCCGGCGCGGTCATGGAGCCCGGCCCACTCGATGAATTGTTGCCCTCGTGGCGAGAGCACCCTCCTGAGATCTGCGTGCCCGCGGGCCGAGATGAATTTGCCATCCTGACGCGGCGCAAGCGAATCAGATTCCCAATCGTGCCGCCGCAACTCAAGAATCATGGCAACGTTATCGTCTCGTTGGGCCAATTAGTGCCGATACTCGGCCAGGAAGCCGAGAGGCTCGGGGTCGATGTGTTTCCCGGCTTCGCCGCCGCCGAAGCGTTGTTCGACGAGTCCGGGGCCGTGAAAGGCGTGCGCATCGGTGACATGGGCGTGCAGAAAAACGGCGAGCCGGGACCCAATTTTGCCTTGGGCCCCGAAATCCACGCCAAGATAACCATGTTTTGCGAGGGCTGCCGGGGCAGCGTTTCAAAGCAGCTAATCGCCCGTTACAAGCTCGATGAGGGCAAGTCCCCGCAAACCTACGGGTTGGGTTTCAAGGAGTTGTGGCAATTGCCGCCGGGGCGCGTGCAGCCAGGTTTTATCCAGCACACCTTTGGCTGGCCGCTGGATAGCGCCACGTACGGCGGCAGTTTCATCTATCACCTCAACAACGACCGGGTCTATGTCGGATTTGTGGTGGGGCTGGATTACAAGGACCCTCGCTTGAAGCCATTCGAGGCTTTCCAGCAGTTTAAAAATCATCCCGACATCAAGCTTTTGCTGCAGGGCGGGGAAATTATTTCAGGTGGCGCGCGCACCATCATCGAAGGCGGCTATCAATCCATGCCCAAGCTCGAAATGCCGGGGGCGCTGCTGCTCGGCGATGCAGGCGGCACACTCAACATGCCGAAAATCAAGGGCATTCATCAGGCCATCCGTTCCGGCATGACCGCAGCGGCGCACTACGTTGAAAAAGGCACGAGCGCAGGGTTCGACCGACGCTGGCGCGAACACCCTGGCGGCCGCGAGCTTTACAAGGTGCGCAACTTCCGGCCCGGATTCCGTCGCGGCCTTTGGCTGGGTCTCGCCAACGCGGTGCTTGAAACCATCACGATGGGCAAGCTGCCGTGGACGCTGGCGAATCATGCCGACGACAAGGCGCTGATGCACAAGGATGATTACACCTCGCCCGATCGAGATTGGGGCCCGCGTGATCTGCCTCCGCGCGACCGGGTTGCGTCCGTCTTTTTTGCGGCCACCACCCATGATGAGAATCAACCGGTTCACCTGCACGTGGCGGACACCGCGATATGCGCCACGCGTTGCCTCCATGATTTCGGCAACCCCTGCACCAATTTTTGTCCGGCAAACGTCTACGAAATGATCTCGGACGGCAAGGGCGGCCAAAAACTACAGATCAATGCCTCAAACTGCGTGCATTGCAAAGCATGCGACATCAAGGAACCCTACCCAGGGCAGATTACCTGGGTCCCGCCGGAAGGTGGTTCCGGCCCGAACTATCAAAGCCTCTGATGGCATTCATTGGCTAGAGAACGGCAGTCGATCGCGTCGCGCTTGACCGAGGAGGCGTGCGCCCATCGGCTTGAGTTCGACACTTCTCAGCAAGAAGCTGCGCAGCGGCTCGATGATTTGAGCATCCGCATCGTGGACCAATCGCAATCCATGGGTCATAAGCTACGCTTGCACCTCAGCCGTCTCTCTGGACTGCAACTTGTGAGCGCGCTGCCCGGCCTGTACTTGTGGGGTGGCGTGGGCCGCGGCAAGACCATGTTGATGGACATGTTCTACGACTCGCTGCCAGAAGGGCTGGCGGAGCGTATGCACTTCTACCGTTTCATGCGTGCGGTGCACGCGCACCTGCGCGAGATCAAACAGCGCACCGAGCCGCTCGATACCGTGGCCGGACGGCTGGCCGCGCGCATGCGAGTGTTGTGCCTGGACGAATTTTTCGTGTCTGACATTGCCGATGCCATGATTCTGGCGGGTCTTTTCGAAGGCTTGTTCCGCCGCGGCGTAACGTTGGTGGCCACTTCAAACATTCCGCCGCGGGAATTGTATCAAGATGGATTGCAACGGCAGCGATTTCTGCCGGCAATTGATTTGCTTCAGCTACATTTGGATATCGTGCATCTGAATGGGTATGTCGACTATCGATTGCGCCAATTGCAGCGGGCACCCACTTACTTGGACTCGACCGTGCCCGAGACTGCGGCTCAATTGCGGAATCGATTCGCCGCGCTTGCCGGAGGATCGTCCGCAGGCCCGGTGACTTTGTTGGTTGAAGATCGGCCGATCAAGGCGCAGGCAACCGGCGCGGGTCTGGTCTGGCTCGAATTCAACGACATCTGTGAAGGCCCCCGCAGCCAGAATGATTACATCGAGCTGGCGCGTCTCTATCACACCGTGTTCATTTCGAACATTCCCCAGTTCTCTACCATCAACGAAAACGCCGCGCGCCGTTTCATCATGCTCATCGATGAGTTCTATGATCGCAACGTAAACATCGTCGTGTCGGCGGCGGCGCCGCCCCACTTGCTCTATCGCGGTGAAGGGCTGCGGGTGGAATTTTTGCGAGCAGCGAGCCGGCTCGTCGAAATGCAGACGCAGCAGTATCTCGCCGGCGAACACCGTCCCTGAAAGCATTCGGGCCTGGCATAATTCGCGCCTGACACGATTAGGATGCGCTATGTACCAGGTTTCTTCCGAACAACATCGCCAAATCATTTCGGCGATTGTAAGAAGTCCCATCCGTCCGCCCAAATCTCTGCGCGGCTTTGATTGGCGGCGCTTTCTGCAGGCTTACTTTGCCAATGTGGATTCCAAGGACCTTGCCGACCGCGATCCGAAGGATCTCGCCGCAGCCGCGCTGTCGCACCTCATTTTCGCGATGCAGAGAGGTAGGACGGCTTTAGTCAGAGTATACAACCCCACATTGCGCGAACACGGCTTCGTCTCACCGCATACCGTTATCGATGTAGTCAACGATGACATGCCATTCCTCGTCGACTCGATCAGTCTCGCACTCACTGAACGCTCTCTGACGCTGCATTTCTTGGCGCACCCGATATTTGCCGTGACCCGCAAGCGCGGCGGTATTTTGCAGGCGATTGAGAGACGCGGGGTGACGAAGGACAAAAACCAACGCTTGGAATCCTTTCAGCATGTCGAAGTGGACCGCATCGTCGACCCCGCGGCGATTAAATCGCTGGCGGCGCAAATCGAGCGCAGCATGCGGGATGTGCGCGTGGCATGCGCGGATTGGGGGCGCATGCGAAGTGCCGCCCGGCGAGCTGCGCAGGATTTGACTTCGACGGCCGACCGGTTCGACGCGGCCGAACTCAGCGAGACCTGTGCTCTGCTCGAATGGATGGAAAATCGGCATTTTACGTTTTTGGGTTACCGCGAGTATCGCTTGCGGGGCCGCAAGGGTCGAGAAACGCTGGAGCCGATAGGGGAGAGTGGACTTGGCATCCTGCGCCCCGGCCACCGCAAGGCCGACAGCACCCATCGGGTGCTCCCAAGCGACATCAGGCGGCAAAGCCGCTCCCGCAGTTTGAGCCTGGTCACGAAGGCAAACTCGCTGTCCACCGTGCACAGGCCTGGCTATCTGGACTATGTCGGCATTAAGCTATTCGATGCCCACGGCCGGTTGCTGGGAGAGCGGCGTTTTTTAGGTCTTTGGACCTCCTCCGCATA
The DNA here is from genome assembly GCA_030775645.1 of Pseudomonadota bacterium. Lineage (GTDB taxonomy): Bacteria > Pseudomonadota > Gammaproteobacteria > Steroidobacterales > Steroidobacteraceae > Bog-1198. The sequence continues at coordinate 12,338 of JALYIT010000054.1, forward strand.
CAATAGCAATCCCCGCGAAATCCCTTTTTTGCGCCAGAAAGTTGCGCAGGTCGCGGAGCACTTTGCGCTTGCGCCCGACAGCCATGACGGTAAAGCGCTGCAGCACATTCTGGAGACGTTCCCGCGCGATGAGCTGTTTCAGGCGAACGTCGCGGAACTGTATCGCATCGTCACCGGCATATTCGGTCTGCAGGAACGGCCGCGGGTCCGCGTGCTGCTTCGCCGCGATCCTTTCCAGCGCTTTTATTCCTGCCTGGTATTCGTGCCCCGGGAGAAATACAACACACAAGTGCGCCAGCGCATCGAGCTGGTGATCCGCGATGCGTTTTCTGCATTCAGCATGGAGTCGCAGGTGCAGATCGCGGAGTCGAATCTGGCACGAATATACATCGTGGCTCGCATGGCGCCGAGCGAGACCCCAGCGGTGGATGCCGACAGCTTGGAACGGCGCGTGGCGGCGGCCGTGCGCTCATGGTTGGACTCGTTCAAGAGTTCGCTGCTCGCCCGCTTCGACGAGGCGTATGCCCTGCAGCTCTTCGAAAAGTATGCGCAGGCATTCCCGGCGGCCTACACCGAGGATTTTTCCGCGGACAATGCCGCTCTCGATGTGTCCTTTCTCGAAGCCGTGGAAAAGGAACCAGTCAAGCTGCATTTGGATATCTATCGGCCCGACCCCAAGCGCAAAGAAAGATTTTTCCTGAAAATCTTCCGCGGACAGGATGCCATTCCGATTTCCGACTTGTTGCCCATGCTGGAGAACATGGGACTCAAGGTAATCGCGGAGCGGCCGTACGAGCTCGACATCGCCGGACAGCGGCGCTGGATCCAAGATCTGGAATTGGTCATGCAGGCTCCTCCCGCGATCGCTCTCGAAGCCTTGGACCGGGAAATCAAGAGTGCCATCACCGCCGTGTGGACCGGCCGCATGGACAGCGACGGTTTCAATCAATTGACGCTTTCTGCGGGAATTCCCTGGCGCATGGTCACGGTGCTGCGCGCATATTGCCGCTACCTTCTGCAAACCGGCTTGCCTTTCAGCCAGGGCTACATCGCGCAGGTGCTGGCAAACAATGCGCCCATCTCCAAGCTGCTCTCCGACCTGTTCGTCAGCCGATTCGATCCGCAACTGGCGCGGGCGACTCGTTCGAAATCCCTCGCCCGCTTGGGTAGGGAGATTTTGTCAGCCCTTGAAGAGGTCACGCGTTCCGACGAAGACCGGATTTTACGCGCCCTGTGGAATGCACTGTCCGCGACGGTACGAACCAACGCCTATCAGCCTAACTCGGCCGGTCAGCTCAAGGAATACCTGTCGTTCAAGCTCGCAAGTCAGCAGCTTCGAGAGCTGCCGCTGCCAAAACCGCTTTTCGAAGTCTTCGTATTCTCCCCGCGCATGGAGGGCGTGCACTTACGGATGGGATATGTGGCCCGCGGAGGTATCCGCTGGTCGGATAGGCGCGAGGATTTCAGAACTGAGATTTTGGGCTTGATGAAAGCGCAGCACGTCAAGAATACGGTCATCGTGCCGGTGGGTGCAAAGGGCGGCTTCGTCGTCCGACGCATGCCAGCCGAGCGTGAAGCACAGCAAGCCGAGGTCATCGCCTGCTATGAGACGCTGATCCGCGGACTATTGGATATTACCGACAACATTGTTGATGAGAAAATCGTCGAACCTCGCATGGTGGTTCGCCACGACAAAGATGATTCGTATCTTGTGGTCGCCGCGGACAAGGGTACGGCGACCTTTTCGGACATCGCCAACGCCATTTCGCTCGAATATGGCTTCTGGCTTGGCGACGCGTTCGCCTCCGGCGGCTCGGCGGGATACGACCACAAAAAAATGGCGATCACCGCACGCGGGGCATGGGAATGCGTTAAGCGCCACTTCCGGGAATTTGGTGTGGACATCCAAACCCAAAATTTCACCGTTTGCGGCATCGGCGACATGGCCGGGGACGTGTTCGGCAACGGCATGTTGCAGTCGCGGCACATTCGCCTGATCGCAGCCTTCAATCATCAGCACATTTTTATCGATCCGCAGCCGGACCCCAAGCGCTCGTTTGCGGAGCGAGCGCGCCTGTTCAAGCTGCAGCGTTCCACCTGGGAGGATTATTCCCGCGCTGCCATCTCCAAAGGCGGGGGCGTATATTCACGGTCGGCGAAAAACCTCAACCTGCCGCGCGAGGCTCAGAGTTTGCTGGAACTTCCGGCGCAAGTCGCGCCCAACGAAGTCATCAAGGCGATCTTAAAGACGCATGTTGACCTTTTGTGGAACGGCGGCATCGGCACCTATGTCAAAGCAAGCAGCGAAAGCCACAGCGACGTCGGAGACCGTAGCAACGATGCAGTGCGCATCGATGGGCGCGACTTGAATTGCAAGGTGATCGGCGAAGGCGGCAACTTGGGTCTCTCGCAGCTTGGGCGCATCGAGTTCGCGCGCCGCGGCGGCCGTATCAATACTGACTTCATCGATAATTCGGGCGGCGTGAACTGCTCCGACGTCGAAGTGAATTTGAAGATTCTCTTGAACGGCGCGGTGCGCGCCAAGGAGATCACCCAAGCGGCGCGCAATCGCCTGCTGTTCCGCATGACCGATGAGGTGGCGGCCCTCGTGCTGCGCAACAACTACCTGCAAAGCCAGGGCATCAGTACCAGCGAGTTCCAGGCGAAACAGAGTTTGAACGAAAACGCCTACGTCGTCCGAACGCTGGAGCGATCCGGCGATTTGAACCGCAAGTTGGAATTCCTGCCCAGCGATGAAGACCTGGCGGAGCGTCGCCAGGCTGGCGAAGGACTCACGCGACCGGAACTGGCCATTATTTTGAGTTACGGAAAGATATGGCTCTATCGTGCTCTCATCCACTCCGATGTCCCGGAGGACCCGTATCTATCCGCGGAGCTGAACCGTTATTTCCCGCAGCCGGTGCAAAAGCGTTTTGCGAGACGCATAAAACGCCATCGCCTGAGGCGGGAAATTATCGCAACGGCCATCACCAACAGCTTGATCAACCGCATGGGCCCCGTTTTTCCGGTGCGTGCTCAAGATGATACCGGGGCGGACCCTGCTGCCATCGCGCGCGCCTATAGCATTGCGCGCGAAGTATTTGCCGTGCGCAATATCTGGGCGCAGATCGAGGCGCTCGACAATCATATACCCGCCGCAGTTCAATACACCGCGATGTTTCAGACCAACCGGTTGCTGCGTCACATCAGTTACTGGCTGCTGGAAAACCGGCGCAACGACTTGAGTATAGATCGCGCGGTTTCCCGCTATGCTGCTAAGGTCAGTGAATTGTTCCACGAATTGCACGGCGTGCTAAGCGTCACCCCGAAAGCACGCATGAACGCGTTGCGCTCGCAGCTCGTCGAGCAACATGTGCCTGAAGCGCTCGCCGCGCGCATCGCTTCCCTCGAAGAACTGCACAGTGCATTGGACTTGGTCGAGGTTGCGATGGCGGCCCGGGTGCGGATAGGCTACGCGGCCACGGCGTATTTCGATCTTGGCGAGCGCATCGGCCTCACCTGGATCAAGGAGCAAATCGAAGCACTGAGCGCCGACGGCCACTGGCAGGGGGTCGCGCGCCATACCCTGCGCGATAACTTATATGCACTGCAGGCGAAGATCACCCTGGCGGTATTGCGGTTCAGGGGCAGAGATCCGCAATCGCGTGTCGAGCAGTGGATCGCGCGCCATTCGGCATCGGTGGATGCGCTGAAGCGCGTAGTTGTGGATCTGCGGACCGGCACGCCGCCGGATTTCGCGACGATTTCCGTCGCGCTGCAAGCGGTCAGACGCCTTGCACAGGGTTGAGCCCCTGCCGCGGTCCTTCGACTATGGCGCTGACTACCTGCAGCAGCGCATCGATCGGGAAATCATGCTCGCAAAGCCCATGGGAGTGATCGTAGAGGCGGCGGATGAAGCAGCCGTGATCCTGCGTGCTCCGCTCGCGCCCAATGCCAATCACAAAGGAACCGCGTTCGGCGGCAGCTTGTACGCGCTCGCGGTATTGACCGGCTGGGCGTGGGCCACGCGTTTCCTCGCAACTCGAGCACTCGATGCCGACGCGGTGATTCAAGAATCCAACATGCGTTTTCTGGCCCCCGTGCACGGCGAGATGCGTGCTTGCATCGAAATTCCCGCCGCCGCCGACATCGATCGATTCCGCAAAATGCTGCTGCGCGCGGACCGGGGTCGAATTCGCTTGCGCGTGAACATGCACCAGGGCACGACGCTGGCTACGATTTTTGACGGCTTGTTCGCGGCGGCCATGCGCCATTAGGAGGAAGAATGACTGGGAAATTGCTCTTGGTTCGCCACGGCCAAAGTACTTGGAACGTCGAGAACCTTTTTACCGGTTGGCACGACGTCGACTTAAGCGACCTAGGAACTGCCGAGGCCGCCCAGGCGGGGCGCGACCTGCTCGCGGCAAATCTAAAGCCGCAAATTGCTTTCACCTCGGTCTTGAAACGGGCGATCCGCACGCTTTGGATCATGCTCGACACCATGGACCGCATGTGGACACCGATCGAAGCAAGCTGGCGTCTGAACGAGCGCCACTATGGCGCTTTGCAAGGGCTCAACAAAGCGCAAACGGTCGAGAAACACGGAGAGGCTCTGGTAAAATTGTGGCGACGCAGTTACGACGTGCCGCCGCCGCCGCTGAGTGCCGATGACCCGCGCCAACCGCGTTTCGACCCCCGCTATGCGGATGTCGATCCAACGTGGTTGCCGGCGGCCGAGTCGCTCAAAGACACCCTATCCCGCGTGCTTCCCTATTGGGAATCCCGGATAGTTGCGGAGCTTCGCGCCGGCAAAACCGTGCTCATCGTCGCCCACGGCAACTCCTTGCGCGCGTTGGTAAAGATGCTCGACATGATGTCCGAAACCGACATTGTCGAATTCAATATCCCGACCGGAGTTCCAATAGTGTACGAACTCGACGAGCAATTGCAGCCGCTATCGCGGCGTTTTCTCGGCGATCCTAATGCCGTGTCCGCGGCGCAGGATGCGGTGCGTCGGCAGGCAGAAAAGAAATAGCGGCAGGCCGCAGCGCCCGCCCCGCCGCCATTAGGAATCCGCGGCGACGGTGACCCTGATTCCCGACAGCTCTTCGGTGAAATCGACCTGGCAGGATAGCCGTGAGGTGGCTGGGCGAAAATCCGCCAGTTCGTTGAGCAACTCGAGTTCGTCGCTCTGCCGTTTCGGCAGTTGAGAAATCCATTTCTCATCGACATAGATGTGGCACGTGGCGCAAGAACAAAGGCCTCCGCAAATCGCGGCGACTCCGTAGTCAAGCTCGCGCAGAATTTCCATGATCTTCAAACCGCTCTTTGCCTCGATCTCGTGTTCCTTACCGTCACGATCCACCACAATCATACGCGCCATCAAAACCTCCGCCTCGTCATAGAATTCGATCAGGCCGCGTAGTGTGCCGGAAGGTGTAGGCGCGCGTCGAGTTTCGTGATGCGCCCGGAAATACCCTTCGACGCGTCGCGGCGCAGGCTCACGTAAAGTTCACCCCACAGCAGGCAGACATAGTCGTAGAGCCACATGAGAAGCCTGAAACGTGCCCACTCATGCGAGCGAGGCAGCGTTCCCAAGTACTCGGCGAGCAATTCCCGCTGCGTCGCGCTGTCGAAATCATTGTTGGCGCACCACCCGGCCAGATCCCAAAGGGGATCTGATACATGCGCGTACTCCCAGTCGAGCAAGATCAGCCCTTGATCGCAGCGAAGCACATTCAAGGCGTGCAGATCGCTGTGACAGACCACGCCTGCCGCGCGCGGCAGCTCTTCAATTTCCCGCAGATACACGGCGGCCGCCGTTGTCAAGACCGGATCGAGCTGGCACTTTGGGTCGCGCAACAGCATCGCGCTGTAGCTCTCAATCCACGATCGCGGACCTATGCGACCGGCGGGTGAAGGAATGGGCAACGCATGAACCCTGCGCAACAATCGGGCCATCTTTCCAACATAATCCGGCAGCGCCGCCTCCTGCGGTGACCAGACCTCACCGTCGACCCAGCGCGAGATGAGCACGCGCTCGGCGTCATGATAGACCAAGGGAGGGGCGAGTCCTGATTCCGTTGCGCGCTCGAGCAGCCTGACCTGCGACGCGAAACTCAAGCCGAATTGCGGCCGGATTGGCGCCGCGGTCTTAAGCGTATAAGCGAGGCCTTGGCGCCGGATCCGGTAAGTCTCGCTGAGGAGTCCTTGAGTCAAAGGCTCAATAGCGACGCCACCCGTACCAGGCAGGACGGCGCGGCAAAGCTCCTCGATATCAACCAGCCGCATACGCAGTAGAGGGCAAACTGCGCCGCCATTCGCGCATACCGATCACAATCAACACCAGATAAAGACTGAAGAGCAGCATGGTCATGTAGAGATGGCGCGCGAAATACAGGCAAAGGCTGACCGAGTCGATGATCAGCCACCAGTGCCAGTTTTCATACACTTTGCGGGCCACTAAGAAGGTCGCAAAGACACTGGACCACGTTACCATCGAATCAAGATAGGGCCAGGCAGCGCTGGTGAAACGCCTCAGGAAAAACCAACTGATGGCTGATAGGGCGAGGATCAAGAGCAGCGCCTGCGTGTGCCGCGCCAGCGGCCATCGGCTCACGGTCAGCGCAGCGCCTGATTTTCCATGTTGCCACTGCCGCAAGCCATAGATTGCCATCGCCGCATAGAACGCGTTCAGCACCGACTCCATGTACAGGTGCGCCACAGAAAACACCCACACGTACAGACACGAGCTCAAGAAGGCGGCAACCCAACAGCTGATTCGCTGACGGATCGCAAGAATCAGGTACGCCACCGCCAGCACAGCCGCGGCAAGCTCGATCCCGCTCGTATCGTGCCAGGCACTCCCGAGTTGGAGCGACAGCTCGCGGATCACGTGGGCGACGGCTCCGGCGGTGCAAGGCCCGGTAGCACCTTCATGACAAAAACCAGCTGCGTTGCTTGGCTGGCGGAAAGAGTCATCTCCTGCGTCAAGATGCTCATCACCCGATCGAGCGGACCCCAAATTTGCGTTGCCAGCGCATTGGTCTTCACCACCAAGCCGGGGTGCGTATTTAACCGATCGATGAAGGCCTGGATCGGGGGCCGATAGTCGCCCGTCAGTGGATACATGCTGATTTCGACTGCAACGCGCATACGATTACCTGCTCCCTACGCCGGTATTAACCGGGTCAGGTTCAACGGGTTCGCGAAAAATCACCGAGGATTCGATGCTCGCGTCTCAGGCCGTTAAGGCCACCCCAAGGCTGATTCAAGTGTAGCCTGCTGGACCGATGCGTGCAAAACTCCGCCATCGGCTCGGGAGACTGCATTGCGTGTTTTTCAAGTAGACGCCTTTACCGCAACGCGCTTCACGGGCAATCCTGCCCTCGTCATCCTCGATGCTGATGGCCTGAATGAGGCGACCATGCTCGCGGTGGCGCGCGAATTCTCGCACGCCGAAACGGCGTTCGTGTTTGCCGCTGATGCACCCGACCACGACGTGCGGCTGCGATTTTTTAACGCGCGCAAGGAAGCACCTTTCGTGGGCCACGCGACGGTGGCGGCGCATGCTGTGCTGCTAGCGCTCGGAAGACGCCTGGTCGGAATATGCCGGCAACACAGCGGCACCGGCGTCGTAGAAGTCAGCGCCTTCATTGAACAGCGTGCGGCGGGACCTGAGACCCTGATCGAATTCCGTCAGACCGCTGCACAGCTGGATACGCCCCTGCCTTTCAAGACAACGCTGCGGGTTGCAGAGGCGTTGAAGCTGCCGGCCACGCACCTGCACGATGTCATGCCGGCCAGAATCGCGCGCAAAGGCAGTAGCCGCCTACTTGTACCCATCTCCGATCACCGGCATCTTGAAAACATAGCGCCGAATTTTGAAACTCTGCTATCGCTTGGCAGCGAATTGGGCACCGACGGCTTTTTCCTGTTTGCCGTCAATCGCGATTCGGATGAGATCTGGACCGAGTCGCGCATGTTCTGTCCAGCTTTGGGAGTTCCGGAAGACCCGGTCAGCGGCAACGCGCACGCCATGTTGGCGGCGTATCTGTGGGACCTAGGCCAGTTCCGCAAGAAATCGACCACTTTCATCGGGCGGCAGGGCTACCAGATGAAGCGGCCCGGACAAGTGAGGGTGCGTCTCGAGACCGACAACGGCACCTTCATCGCTGCGCATATCGCCGGAACCGCGGTCATCGTCAGCGAAGGCACATTGGCGCTCTGAAGAGCCGCGAGCAGGAGCCTGTCGCGATCTTAGGAGCTGGCAACCGGCGCGGAGAGATCCAGCTTGAGCGTCGCTGCAAGCGCCTCAACCCTTGATTTTACCTCCTGGGCCGTCCTAACTGCTTCCTCCATGCTGCCGCTGGCGAAAGCCGCCTGGGCCTTCGACCAGAGCAACGCCGTATCCTCCGCACCCGATTTAGCCGCATCGAGATCAATGCCCGCGGCGAGTCTCTGGTTGCTTTTTTTTCTCAAGAAATCGATTTGCTTCTGGATCGCGGTCAAGTACTCGGGCACGGCGCCTGCCAACACCGTCCATTGATCATTCATCGCCTTTAAGACTTCGTCTTTTTTAAATGCTGCGGCGGTGGCCAAGGTCTGCGCTGCGGCTAGCACAGCCGGCCCACCGTGCACGACGGCCGGATAGTCGTGCTTGTCGAATGCGGCCTTGAGTTCTCCGGCTTGCCTTTGCACCGCGATAAGCTGATCGGGAATGTACTTCGCCGCCTCCACCGATGCGGCGGTCACGCTAGCATCGATTTCGGCGAGCAGCTTGCGTGCGGGCTCCTTTTGGCCTGCGCACGCCGCTAAACCGAAGGCCGCTATGCACAGAATCACCAAGCGACCGGTACGCGCCATAGCCTTCATGGAAAAACTCCATTATCAAAAACTTGATAGCGGTCGATTCTAGCTCAATTCCCGGCGAGCGCGGTCCAACCACTGGGCTTGCGCCTTTCGATAGTGGGCAGGCCCCAACCTGGCGCCGTCGAGCAATTCCTTGAGCACTTGCTGAGCCTCTTGTAGTTTGCCGCGCCGTTTGAGCAATAACCCATAGCGCAGGCGTGCCTCGGCGCCTGGGTATCCAGGAGCGAGGGCGGCGTATTCACGCTCGGCCTCCTCCAATGCGTCCTGGGCGTCCAGGGTGCGGGCGTAAAGCAGCTTGGCGTCCGCTGACTTGAAGTCCGGGTTCTGGAGTGCCAACAGTTCGAGCGTCGTACGCGCCGCCGCGTAGTCGCCCTTGCCGAAGAGCGCGCGGGCTAAACCCAACAGCAAGGTCGGGTCGTACTCGAAGACGCCTTTTAGGCCGCCGCGATATACATCGGCGGCGCCGTCGAATTGATTGCGGTCGTAGAGTTCCTCCCCCAGCCGGCGGCGGGCATCTACATTGCCCGAAATCTCCACTTCCGCGCTGGCGCGACGCAATGCGCGATTTGGATCGATCATGCGCCCGAAGCCCGCCTTGGCACGACGCGCAGTCCTGCCGCCTAAAAGTTCCGGCAGAATCTCGGCCACGGCATAAGCAAGCGCACCTACCCCGGGCAACAGAAAGATGGCCCAGATCCAGAGCTGATTCCGGCCGGTCTTGATCACATGCACGATGAGCGCCACTTGGATAAGCAGCAACAGAATAGAGATGGGAAACAACGGCGGCTGACTCCGAACGCGCTCTTGGGCTAAAGGCCGCCTATTGTAGCGAGAAACCGCTTTCTCGTTAGCGCTGCGCCACGCGAATGCGCCGCTGCACGTCGCGGCACGCCGACCAGCCGATGTTGGATAACGAATATCCCAAGATGCGCTGCGAACGCGGATCGACTGTCACTTCCATCTCGCAGCCTTGAAATCCTGACGGGGTTCCTTGTTTGGGCTTTTGCGGAAGAAACCACACATACACCATCTTGGTGGCTGTCTTGTCGATCTTGCGCGGCTCGCCGAAAGCCTCTTGCAGCACGCTCACAGGTTTGCCCACATTGTCCGCGGCGATTCGCGGCACTGGGCGTACTGCATATCCGGATCCGCTGCATCCGGCCAAAACTACCGCAGTCAAGATCCAGGGCGCAGTGCTGAGACGCAACATAATGAGATTTCCCAATCCTTCAAGGACTCGCAGTCTCGCCCGCGGCCTCGAGTCATGACCCACGCTCACGTCGCAAAATGGCAACCTGCAATGGACGCCTGCCGCTTATGTAAATGCAGGGTGTGCGTCATTCCACACGGCAGGTCCTCCGGGTGATGCACGGCCGCAATCACGCTGACTCCACGCAGCATCAATCGTTCCAATAATCGCTTCATTAGTGCTCGCTGCGGGGGATCAAGCCCCGTCAGTGGTTCGTCCAGCAGCAAAATTCGCGGCTCCGCCGCCATGGCGCGAGCGATGAGCGCCCGGCGCAATTGTCCATATGACAATTCGCGGGGATGGCGTTGCGCCAGACTCAGTAACTTGAAGAATCTAAGCCAGTGCCAGGCCGCTTTCAAGTCGCCCTGCGTCGGTGCGTGCGCCAGTCCAATGCTCGAATGGCGGCCGCTTGCGACCAGTTCCAAGATACTGACTCCCAGTACATAGGTGCTTTGCAGGTCGGGAGACACATAACCAACGTGCCGCTTCCACTGCATGATTGGAGTCCCCGGCGGAAAGCCCGCCCGTTCGATGTGCCCACCCAGCGCCGGCGACAAATCGCCATAAAGCAGCTTGAGGAAGCTTGATTTGCCCGCACCGTTCGGACCGAACACCGACCAGTGCTCGCCGCGACGCAATTGCCAATTCACATCGTGCAGCACCTCTTGGTATTCGACGTATAAATCGACATGTGATAAGCGCAGCAGAACCTCGCCGAATTTCTTGCGGGTCTTGGGCTTGGCGGATTGTGGGTGAAAATCCGGCTCATGTTCCTCCGCGCATGACTTCAACTGCTCGGCGTCGGCGCGCTGCAACCGCTTGAGGCTGCGCACCCGCCCCGCCGAGAGCGTGAGCAACAAGCGCGTTCCGGCCGGCAAGTCCATTGCGCGGTGTGCGGTCGCCACCCAAGACTGGCCTCGCCGGCGCGCGATCTGGAACACGGCGTCGATGCGCCGCCGGTAGGCGGCATCCAAACCGTTGTAGAACTCATCCAGCAGCAGCCAGTCCGGATCTCGCACCAAGGCTCGCGCAAGCAGCACCAGCCGCTTCTCTCCATATGACAATGACAAGAACTTGCGCGAGGCGAGCGATTTGAGTCCGCAAACCTTGAGTTGCGACCTGACGCGCCTGGCTTGCGGCGCAGTGACCGGTCTCAGCAGCAAATCGGTGCCTTCAATACCCGTCGCCACCACATCACGAACACTCAAATTCCAACCATAGCGTGCGTATTTGTCTTGTCGCTCGCCCCCTACGTACGTGATGCGCTGCTTCGCATCAAGCAAGTCAATCGAGCGGCGACCCAGTGTGAAGCTGCGGCCATCCTTAGCGCCCGCTGCCGGGAGCCTCGTTGGTGTCGGCCAGACTTCGCCGCTGATCAGTTTCAGCAACTGGGTCTTGCCGGCGCCATTCTCCCCGAGCAATGCCCAGCGTTCACCGGGCCGCAGTTGCCAAGTGATATCGCGCAATATCCATTTGTCGCCGCGCCGCACGCTCACCGCGCGCAGCGATACCGCCAGCCGAGCGCTCATGTCTTGACACGCCACACTCCGTCCAGCTCACAGACGCGAGCCTCGCGCAGCAGCTTAATCAAATGGGCCTCCAGCGTCAGGCGCGCCCATTGATGCCGGTCGGCTGAGACATCGTCATAAACAACGGCGGTCAAATCGTGGAGATCGGCTTGGCCGAGTTTGACCAGACCGAGAAGCACCTTGTTCTCGCGCGCGAGGCGGTGTGCGCGCAGCGCTTCGAGAACTTGTTTTCCTTGTTTCATCAGCTCGCCGTGGCCCGGAGCAATTTTCTCAAAGTCGTAAGCAAATAATTTGTCGATGGAGCGCAGATAATCCGCCATGTTGCCGTCGGGCGGTAATATCACGGGCGACACGCCTTCGAGAACATGATCGCCGGTGATCAGCAAGTGCTCTCGCTCCAGGAAGTAGCACACGCAGTTCGATGCGTGACCCGGCGTGTGAATCGCCACCAATCGGCTCCCGCCGAGAGTCAGAGTCTCCGCGTCGGCCGGCTGGTGGTCAGGTACGAATGAATCGTCCTGACGCCCATCGCGGGGCGGCGGTAATCCGATTAGTTGCGCTCCGGTGCGGCGCGCGAGCGTCGCCGCCAGCGGCGAGTGGTCGCGGTGCGTGTGGGTAGCCACGACCCAACGAATGGGCGCCCCGGCAGCGCTGAGAATGGATTCCAAGTGGGCGGGATCGTCGGGCCCTGGATCCACCACAGCGATCTCGTCGTCGCCCAGCAAATAGGTGTTTGTTCCGGGACCGGTCATGATGCCGGCATTTCCAGCCACGATGCGGCGTACACCTGGAGCCAGGGTGGTGGATTTGCCGGGAGCGAGTTCGGGTCTGGCGCGCAACACCACCTATGATACATCCACCATCATTAAATTTTTCGTGGGCATTTGCATGCCTAGCCACAGCGGGCGTGTTTTCCGGTGGATTTCATGTGTCGGTGATCTTTGTCGCAGTTCGAGATAGTTGCGATAGGCAATAGAGCCGCTACACTGGAGTCATGTCTAAGTCGCCGAATGCAAGACGAATAGGAGGTCCGCTCGCCTGGGATCAGCTTTCCCGTCCGGACGCAGAACAGTGCCAACGTTTTTTGGCTGAATCGCTTTCCTTGCTGTTAGGCGATGTGCTGCGCTCCATATTGTCAGATGCGAGTCCGGCGGTGGCCGCGGATGAATCGGCAATCGAACGCTACCGCAATCTTGCCGATTCGTTGGCGGATGGAGAGTCGCGGCGCCGAACCGGCGTCGGCATAACGCGGGCGGGACTCGCGAAACGATGTGTAACGTGGCTGAAATTGCTGCTTACCCCGGCCCCAAGCGCCCCCACCACCGCTGCAATGCGGGAGTTTGTCGATGCGTTGGGCCTGTTCCCGGCATTGTTCGACAGCGATCCATCCGCGCGTTCGCGCCGCGCCCGTCTTACATGGCTCTTAACCCACGATAGGCGCTTGGACGCCAGCACCCGCGAGGCTGCCACGGCCCTGATTGAGGCGTGTGAGCATTTAGGGGTTCTGCTGTGGCCGGACGCGGAAACCGCTTAACGTATTGCGTGCTTAGGGCGGTTCTCGGCGTATAATGTGAAATCAACGTTCACGTGCCTACGGGGCCTTGCTTGCAAAACTCGCCGCTCGCTAAACCAGACCTTTCTTCTCCCAAAGCCGACGCTCCGGCGCGCCAAAGCGCAACGCCGCTGCCGGTCGATAAGTCACGCTTCCGATTTCAGAAGCTGCTGCAGCCCTTCGCGGTGAAGCCGGGCGTCGCCACGCCGGTGGTTTGGTTTTTCCTCGACTGGCTGGTTTTGGGCGTTGCCATCGGCAGTCTGCTCATCGTGGAATCATTGGGGGTGAGAATATTCGCCTCACTGGTCGCGGCATTGTGGATCGCGCGGTTGTTCGTCATCGGCCACGATGCCTGTCACGGCTCCTACACACCAAATAAGACTCTGAACAAATGGATTGGCCGAATCGCATTTCTACCCTCCTTGACCCCTTATAGTCTCTGGGAAATCGGCCACAACCTCGCGCATCACGGCTTTACCAATTTGAAGGGCCGCGATTACGTCTGGACGCCCTACTCGCCGGCTGAGTTCGCGAAGTTGCCCTGGATCCGCCGGTCGCTCGAACATGTCTATCGCAGCGGCTTCGGCCAAGGCGTGTACTACATGATCGAGATGTGGTGGAAGAAGTTATTTTTCCCTGGACGCAAGCATGTGTCGACCCGCCGCATCAGCTATACCTGGGACAGCTTGCTTGTCGCCGGCTTCGCCACGCTGTGGGTAGGCGGTCTGGTGGTATGGGGTCTTTACAGCGGCAAGTCGATCTGGTCGCTGCTGATTTTCGGCTTCGTGGTCCCGTTCTTCGTTTGGAACTGTCTTATGGGGTTCGTGATTTATGTGCAGCACACGCACCCGCGGGTCGCCTGGTATGAGCGGCGCGACGAATGGACCGCGAACGCCGGTTATGCCACCACTACTGTGCATATTAAGTTGATGCGCCCCCTCGATGGTTTGATTCATTACATCCTCGAGCACGGCGCACACCATGTGAACATGGGAATCCCGCTGTATCGCCTCAAAGAAGCGCAGGCGAAACTCGCCGCTACATTGGACGAAAGACTGAACTCGGAAGTCTTCACTTGGCGTTACTACTGGAACACGGTGCGCCGCTGCAAGCTCTACGACTTCGCGCAGCACGCTTGGACCGATTTCGACGGGCGAATCACGTCAGAACCGCTGGTGCAGGTGCGTTAAGACTGCGGTGCGTTAAAACCGGGTTTTCACTCCGGCGAACGCCCCGACGCTCGGTGCTAAGAATCCCACTGGATTTTGGTAGCGCCTATCCAATAAGTTGCTGATCCGGGCATACACGTTGAGATGGCTGCTCACATCGTACCCGGCTGCCAAATCCACGGTAGTGTAGGCAGGCGCGTTCAGCCGCTGAATCGAAAAATCGCGATTGCCGTCAACCCACGAGCCCACCGACAAGAGCGACGCATTCAACAACAGGCGCGGCGTCGGCCGCCATTCGGCATTCAAGCTGCCCTTATGCTTCGGTCTTCGCAACAGCTCCTGGTGTGAAATCTCATCGGTCGCCTGCGTGAAGGTATAGTCCAACCGCAACGTGAGGATCTGAAGCGGTCGATAGACGGCGAAACTTTCGACGCCTTGCGTGGCTGCACGGCCTACATTGACGTTCGTGGTGAAGTCAGCACTGTCTGCAATCAGATTTTTGATCTGATTGTGGAAGTACGTGAAGCCGAATCTCAAGGTATCGGCGGCGAAAGCTTGCTCGAATCCGGCGTCCCAGCCCAGGCTGCTCTCGGGCATTAAATTGGGGTTCGCGATGAAGCCGAATGCCGGAAAGCTTTGAAACAGCTGATTCAATGTCGGGGCCTTGAAGCCGGTGCCCACGCTCGCCTTGAGTTTGGTTGCGGTTTCCGTGATGAGGAACGCCGGCGCAAAGCGATAAGTAGTTTTGCCTCCGAACCGGCTATTCTCGTCGTAACGCACGCTCACGGTGTCGAAGAATCGATCGCCGAAGCCCGATTGCAGTTCGGCATAACCCGAATCGATTTTGGTACTGGCGGAAATGGGCGAGGTAATTTCGTCACGTTCATGCTCGGCGCCGAGCACCAGCTTTTCAGTGGCTGCCAGCTTGATATTCCCCTGCCAGTCGAATTTGACGCGCTCGCCGACCGCATCGCTGCGCGGAGCTGCCGGACTGAAGTCCGAGGATCGAATGTTGGTGTACGCCGCCCCGAGGGACTGTTCCAGCGTGCCCTCAGAGGACAGCAAGTGCGCCGTGGCCCGAGCATAGCTTTGCAAAGTGTTATTGGCACTTTGCGATGCATCGGGGAAATCGGCGGGAAAATTGTTGAAATTCTCACCCGTGAGGCGCAGGTGGCTGTCGGTATAGCGCGCGACCAAGCCGACATCGAAGTTCTGCGTCACATCGAATCCCAGTTTCGTCGATGCCGTCAGATTGTCGTAATAGTCATCGATGCGCTGCTCCCCCGGCGCCAGCAGGTCCAACGGCGTCACCGGTGTCTTGGCGGAATGGAAATGCTCGAGATTTGCCGTGTAGTGAAACCGGTCCAACGAACCGCTCAAGGAGCCGGTCTGGTTGAAGGTGTCAAATGAGCCGGCTTCGAGCACCGCATTGAATTGCGCCGGACCTGAACCGCTCTTGGTAATGATATTAATGACGCCGCCGATGGCGTCCGAACCGTAAAGACCGCTTTGCGGGCCGCGTAGAATTTCCACCTTTTCGATATCGTGCGTCAGGAAATGCGCAAAGTCGAAGATGCCGCCGGCATTGCTCGGATCCCCCACATCGATGCCGTCCACTAACACCTTCGTATGGTTGGAATTCGTGCCGCGCATGAACACCGAGGTTTGGCCGCCGGGACCTCCGGTCTGCACCACATTCAATCCCGGCACCTGCTTGAGCACTTCCGGTAAGGATTGCGCCTCTCGGGCCGCAATCTCATCGGCCGAGATGACGGTGATGCTGCTTGCCACCTGAAGTTCCGGTGTCGGCACGCGCGTAGCGGTCACTACAATCGCATCGCGTAGCTCCTCGGGGCCAGCGATGCTCTGAACGGCGCGCGCGCCGTCGAAACCGCACACTGCAAAGGTCAGAAGCAGGGATTGAAATAAGGACTTGCGCACGGGACTCTCCTGGTATGGGGCCAAGAGTCGGCGCGCGAAAAGCGTACGAATAGTGTCATTACATCTCCGCGGCGACTCCACACTGTCGTCGCGACGGCTTCCCCCGCAGTTATCAGCACACCCCGGCCGGTAACAAGACGACGGCGCGAGGCAGGTTTCCTGGCTTCCGGGTGGTTGCTTGCGTCCTCCTTCCCAAAGCCTTGAAGCTTCAGTGGACTCGTGGACGTTCGCTATCCGGTTACAGTTGCGGGGGCAGCCGCGGTTCTACACCGCGTTCCGATTTATTCCCTTGCGGGAACCTTGCGCGTGCACCGATCATACCGCTAATCGAGTAACGGTCAATCCACTTCCGCCAGTTGTTTAGCGTGGTGATGCAAATGGTCGGCCATGAAAGTTTGTATGAAGTAGTAGCCGTGATCGTAACCGCGTTGCATGCGCAGCTCTAGCTCTTGACCGGACTTGGCCGCCGCAGCAGCAAATTTTTCCGGCTTAAGCTCCGCGGCAAGATACTGGTCGGCCGTGCCCTGATCGATGAGAATGGGTCCTGGATAGGGCTTACGCGCCGCCAATTCGGTGGCATCGTATTCGCGCCAAAGTTCGATGTCGGTTCCCAAATAATTCTTGAAAGCCTTTTGACCCCACGGCGACTGCATCGGGGCCGCGATCGGTGAAAACGCCGACACTGACCTATAGAGATTTGGGTTTCGCAGGGCGAGAGTCAACGCGCCATGGCCTCCCATCGAATGGCCGAAAATGCCGGTGGCGGCGGCGCGTGCCGGTAAGTGGGCCGCAACGATTTGCGGCAGCTCGCTCGTGACATAACTGTACATGCGATAGTGTTGCGACCAAGGCGCCTGCGTGGCATCCACGTAGAATCCGGCACCATAGCCGAAATCCCAATGATCAGCGTCGCCGGGGATGCGTGGTTCACGAGGACTGGTATCAGGGGATATGAGCATGAGCCCTAATTCCGCGGCGTATTTCTGTGCATGCGACTTGATGCAGAAGGTTTCCTCGGTGCAGGTGAGTCCGGAAAGAAAATACAGCACAGGCACCTTGCTCGAGCGCGCTTGCGGCGGAAGGTAGGCAGAGAATTTCATTGGACCGCGCGTTTCCAGCGACTCATGCCGGTAAAAGCGCTGCACGCCGCCGTAGCAGGCATGTTCCGCAACGAGATCGGGTGCGCTCACGAGAACAACCTCACGCTGCCTGCGCAGTGGCGCCCTAGAATGACGGGAAATAAGCTCTCTGGAGCCGCGCCGGAGCGGGTAAACTGTTCGGTGTGACATACCCCGCTGGCCTTGAATTCAACCAATACCTCGGCGGCGCGCGGGCCGTCCAAGTCCACGGTGAGGATTTCGAGCGGTTTGCTGGCAGCGGTCGCGAACGTGGCTTGGTCTTTCATTTCGCACTGTCCTGTTTTTCTCGTGGGCTAAAGGTAGTTACCCTAAAACATCGTGCCCTTAAGTGGAAGCTGTCATGAATATCGAATTTTCGCCCAATGAAGCGCGCGTCATCGGCTGCCTGATCGAAAAGGAGATCACCACTCCGGATCAATATCCCTTGTCGCTCAATGCGCTCACCAATGCCTGCAATCAGAAAACCAATCGCGACCCCGTGCTCGAGCTCAGCGAGCCCCAGGTTCAGCAGTCGGTCGACTCGCTGATGAAGAAATACATGGTGAGCGATAAATCCGCGGGATACGGTGGGCGAGTCACCAAATACAAGCACCGCTTCTGCAACACCGAATTCGGCTCTTTGAAGTTCTCAAAGCAGGAGCTCGGCATCATTTGCGTGATGCTGTTGCGCGGCCCGCAAACACCGGGAGAGCTGCGCTCACGCACTAATCGGCTGTGCGAGTTTGCCGATGCCGAAGGCGTAGAGGCCACTTTGAGAGCCCTGATGACGCGCGAGGACGGTCCTTTCATCGCGCGCCTGCCCCGCGCCCCGGGAGCGCGCGAATCGCGCTATGCACACCTATTCTCAGGACCCGTGGAGTCCGCGCCTGAAGAGGCGTTCGAGGAAACTGGCGCCGCATCGCCTACCGCCAGCTTGAGCCAGCGCGTGAGCACACTCGAGGCGCTGGTCGAGGAGCTGCGCACCGCGGTTCAAGCACTGCGGCTAGACAACCGCGGCTAGGAGCCTGTCTGAGTGTTGCGCATGAGCCGTGCTAGTTGGCGGCCGTCGTTTTCGCAATGCCGTCGCGTTCCTGGAGCCACTTGTCGAAGGCATCGATATCCTGCGCACGCATGCCGTTCGCCGCCGCCCGGTGTTGTTGCAGCCAGGCTTGCATGCCGATCATCAGATGATCGGCCAAGGGACGCGCATGGAAGAACAGGTCCATGTACGCGGCTTTGGCTTCTTCGAGATGATCGATACCTAAGTATGCTTCGCCGCGATATTCGATTGCCTCCAGCAGATCGGGCTTCAAATGCAAGGCATGATTGTAATCGTCGACTGATTCGCGATAGGCGCCAAAACGCAGATGCAGGTAGCCGATCTGGCTCCAGGCCTCGTACATGTCGCCCTTGTTGCGCAACACCTCCGTGAATTGATCGAGCGCCTTCCCGTACGTATCCTCCAGCTTGGCGAGGACCTTGCCTTTCTTGTCAGGATCGGTGGCCTTGGCGACGGCATCCTCAAGCTCATGCGCTTTGAGCATGGTCTTGGTGCCCGCGGCATAAGCCTTGGCCGCGGCTTTTTCCGGCTTGACGTCGGCCGGCGCAGATGGGATCTCGTGCTCTTGCTGCTGCGACGCTCCTCGGCCGCCGCTACCCCTGCCTCCGGCCGGATAACCCTGCGCACCCGCCGGCACTAATCGAAGGTCAGCGATGAGCAACAGGAGACAACAGAATAAAAAACGGCGCATGTCGGCCCCTTAAGCGGCTGGTTGCCAATATATGCAATACTCGGGCATGGTCCGCGATTTTAGATTCTTAATACCGTGCGCGCTGGTTATTTTATCTTCGCAACCCGGGCTGGCCGCCAAAACCTTAAGCATGCCTGAGTTATTGGCGGCTTCCAGCGCCGCGGATTGGCGGCCCCTGGATCCTGAAAACACCTTATACGTCGAGTTGCCGACCGGACGAGTAGTGATCGAATTGGCCCCCCTCTTCGCGCCCTTGCATGTAACCAACATCAAGACCCTGACCCGGGCCGGATATTTCAACGGGCTTTCCATCATCCGCGAACAAGATAACTATGTCGCCCAGTGGGGTGATCCCGAGAATCGCCATCCGCTGCCGGCCGGCATCGGCAAGGTTAAAGCGGAATTCGATTCTTCCCTGCCGCCCAACATGCCCTTCACCCGGTTGCCGGACGGCGATGTGTATGCGCCTGAGGTGGGTTTCTCCGAGGGCCTGCCGGTGGCACGCTCGGGCGTGCTGCACAAAGTATGGCTTGCGCACTGCTATGGGATGGTGGGGGTGGGAAGGGATTTGGATCCCGAAAGCGGCAGCGGTGCCGAAATGTATGTGGTGATCGGCCACGCGCCGCGGCATCTTGACCGCAATGTGGCCTTGGTTGGCCGGGTGATCAAAGGTATCGAGTTGCTGTCGAGTTTGCCGCGCGGCAGCGCGCCAATGGGCTTTTACACCAAGACTGAGAAACCCCTGCCCATCCAGTCAATCCGTGTGGCAGCCGACGTGCCGGCGGCGCAGCGTTCGAATCTGGAAGTGATTCGTACCGACACGCCGACTTTTGCCGCATTAATCGAGTCGCGCCGCAATCGACCCGAAGATTTTTTCAAGGTGCCCGCGGGACGCATCGACTTGTGCAACGTACCGATTGCGGTGCGCGAACGTCCAGCGCGCTAGGCGCGCCCCGCTAGGCGCGCCTAGCTAGCTGTTGCGCGACGTAGCCTCGATCCCAATTTGCAGCGTGGTCGTGGCGATGCGCACCTCGATGAGAAAGGCCGTCAGCGCCGCTGCCAATGCCAGCATGGACAAGATAAATAAAATGGCGATGAAGGCTGAGAATTCAAAATGTGCAAACGCATTGACGAACAGCATGACCACCACCAATGCGATGAACAGCGCCGAGAGCGTGATGAGAGTGATGGCGGCGTTGATGTAACGGGCGCGCCGCGCCAATACCGCTAGCGCGGCGTGCAGATCTCGACCGCCGGGCAGATAATCCGGCCGCAGCACGATGCCCTCCATGATCCGTGCCCGATCGACAATCCGCGCCAGTCGGTTGGTCAATACATTGAGGGTCACGCCGATGGCCGAGATCAAAAATATCGGCGTGAGCGCAACTTGAATCAGGTGCGCAACATCGGTGGCTTGGACGGCGTTCGGGTTCACACTATGGGCACCTTCAATGTCGCATTTTCGCGCTTCCGCTACCACTTCACCAGTCCGAAATGCCAGGTCGCCAGAATGACGAATCCGAACACAATGCGGTACCAGGCAAACACCTTGAAATTGTGGCCGCTGACGTAGCGCAGCAATGCCCGGACCGCAATCATCGCGCTGATGAAAGAGGCTACCGAGCCTACTCCGATCACCGCCAAATCATCGGCGTTCAAGAGGTGTCGCGCTTTGTAGAGTGAGAAAACCGTCGCACCGACTATGGTGGGAATAGCGAGGAAGAACGAAAATTCAGTTGCGGCGGGGCGCGAAAGTCCGCGCAGCAACCCCCCCATGATGGTCGCACCCGAGCGTGAAGTGCCGGGAATGATAGAGAGGGTTTGCGCGATGCCGATCCAAAGCGCATCCGCCGGCTTGACGGCATCCACATTTTCAATATTCGGCGTGCGCTTGCGGCTCTCGATCCACAAGATGAGGATGCCCCCGACGATGAAAGCGGTCGCGACCGGGACCGGCGCGAACAAGTACTTCTTGATCGTGCCGATGAAAATCACGCCGATTATGGCCGCCGGCAGAAATGCAAGCACCAGGTTCAAGGTGAAGCGCTGCGATTTACGATCACGCGGCAGGGTCGCAATCACCGACCACAGCCGCTGCCGATACACCCAGCAAATGGCCAGGATCGCGGCAAATTGAATGACGATCTCGAACAGTTCACCTTTCTCATCGTTCCAATTGAGCAGGCTCCCAACCACGATCAAGTGTCCGGTGCTGGACACCGGCAGAAATTCCGTCAGCCCCTCGACCACGCCTAATATCAAAGCCTTTATCGCAACGATCAGATCCATATGTCCGCCTATATCGCCCAAAAAAAAAGCCCCGGCCGCCGTGAAGCGGTCGGGGCTTTATACCAATGATATTACTTGGTTGTCGAAGCAGCGGCGGATTTCTTGTGCTTCTTGGCCGAGTGTTTATGGGACTTGGTCGCAGGCGCAGTGCTGGTGCTGTCGCTGGCGGTCGGGGTGGTCGGGGTGGTCGATTGCGGACTGGCAGCCATGGACGCGGCGGCGAGGCCCAAGGTCAGCAATGCGGTGGTAACGAGGGTCGCAGACTTCTTCATGAGATCTCCAAACGGTGATTGAGGCTCGGGCGGTGCGAAGAATACGACGGATTGGAGAGTTTCAGCCGAGATGAAGATCATTTCACGTTGACTGCGGGTACTTGCTCGACCGGGCGATTCTTGCGCACATGCCACACCAGGTAGGCCACGACTGCTGCGTTGACTAGCAGTATTAAACCCTTCCCTATGGTCGGTCTGTAGAAGATTTCCCAAGCTTCCAACGGGATGAGCGAGGCGGTGATGATCACCGTCAACCACTCGGCCCAGCGCTTCTGCATCCACAAGCCCACGCCCTCGACCGCGAACACCGCTGCATAAGCCAGTGTCACCAACTGCATGGCATGGATACGGGTTGCGCTCAACCCGCTGAACCACTCCAGCAGCTGAGTGACGATGTGTTGCTCCAGGCCGTAAGGTCGAGCCTGCGCCCACGAAAGCAGCTTGGCTGCGAGCGAGGCATCCCGAAGCCGCACTTCCCCGTAAGCAACACCGAGCAGCAACACGACCTTGATGAGCTTGTAAAGTGCGATGGTGCGCAGTACCCCAAAGCGCTTTCTCGGCGCAGGAACGGCGGTGCCATTCATGTGGTCTTACGCCTGACCTGCAGGCGGCTGGAATTCCAACGTAGCATCGAGCAGTGCCTGTATGTCGAAAACCGCCCGCTCGTTATCGATTACCAGGGGCGCGACGCCCGCGGCGGCCACCAGTGCCGCAGGTACTTGGATGCGATCATGCTCGCGAGTCACCGTCCATGTTTCCAGGCGTTTGTCCTGGAACGCCAGATTGAGCGCACCCCATCGCAGCAGGGCCGCCCGCGCCAGCGGCGTATCCCCGCCCCAGTGCCGCCGGGCCAGGGTCATGGCCGAGCCTGCCGCGATCTCCCCATGCGGAAGCGTCATTAGATCCTGGATGTATTTCACCATCTCGTCCGGTGGTACGTGCAAGGTCAAATACGGCGCGGCGTCGCTCATGAGTTCATTTTAAGTCGGATTCTCCAAGCTGAACATGGCATTCTCGTCATCATACGCAAACGCTTCGGCATATCTGCCCCAGCTCACCGCCGCTCGCAAGCTCTGTTCCGCGGCCTCCTCGGACATAAAGTCCTCCAATTCGTCGATAAAGCGGCTCTTTCGTGCAGAATGCGAGGCCCGCTCGTCCAGAACTCTGCGGATATGCGCCGCCAGCGGCACGTAGGTCAGTAAATGACGCAAAAAGATGCGCTTGCGCTCATCCACCGCCGCGTGGGCAAACGCCAGGCCGTCTTCTGTCAGTCTCAGATCGCCCCCTTCTAGCTCGGCGAAGCGCAGCAATTGGAGCGTCTCGGCCACCGGGAACAGCTCATCAATTTCCATGGTGAGATCTGAGGCGATTTCCGGCAGGTCGGCCTTGCCATTGAAGGGAGGTGCGGCAACCGCTTCCATCAAACCGGCCAGCAAGTTCGAGGAGACGTGGGGTAGAACACTGCCGATGCCCAATCCCGGAAAGTTCTCCTTGCGCCCCGCAACCCCGCCAGCCGGCCGCGCAGTCATTTCAACGTAAATGCGTTCCACCAATTCCCTGAAACTCGGGTCCAGGCGATTGCGCGGTTGCGGCAGCGTGACCTTGATCTCGCTCAATATGCGCCCGGGATTGCTGCCGAACACCAGTACCCGATCGCACATGAGGACTGCTTCTTCAATGTTGTGGGTGACCAAAATCACGCCCTTGATGGGCATTCGGCCCTCGGACCACAGATCCAGAAAGTCGGTTCGAAGGGTCTCCGCGGTGAGCACGTCCAGTGCGGAAAACGGCTCGTCCATTAACAAGATGTTCGGATGGACCACCAGCGCACGGGCGAACCCGACCCGCTGACGCATGCCGCCCGAGAGCTCGCGTGGATATGCGGACTCGAATCCGTCCAAACCGATAAGGTCGATTGCGGCCAGCGAGCGCTTGCGAATTTCCGGGCGGGGCATCCGCTGCGCTTCGAGTCCCAGGGCAACATTTTCAAATACCGTCAGCCACGGGAAAAGAGCGAAGCTCTGGAATACCATGGCTATCCCGGGAGCAGGTCCGTGGATCGGCTTCCCCATGTACCGCAGATTACCGGCCGTGGGTTCTGCCAAGCCGGCAATCAAGCGCAACAAAGTGGATTTGCCGGAACCTGAACGCCCAAGCAGCCCAACGATTTGTCCCTCGCTCAGCACCAGGTTCATTCCCTCCAATACCAACAATTCCGCGCCGTCCGGCTTAGGAAACGCCTTGCGAACTTCGGTGCATTGCAGTAGCGGAGAGTCATTCATGGCGAAACTCTACTAGGTAAGTCGATATTTGCGCTCGGCGTAGTAATACAGGGGGCGCCAAAAGAGACGGTTGATGACCACCACGAACAAACTCATGGTGCCGATGCCGAGCACAATGCGGTGAAAATCCCCCGCCGTGGTCGCCTCGGCTATATACGAGCCTAGGCCGCGTGCCTGCACCTGGGTATCGCCCCACGTCGCAAGCTCTGCAACGATGGCCGCGTTCCAAGATCCGCCCGATGCCGTAATGGCACCCGTTACATAGAACGGCAGAATTGCCGGCAACGCAACTTTGCGCCACCACAACCAGCCGGTAACGCCAAAATTGGCGGCGGCGTAACGCATCTCCGATGGGATGGTGGAAGCCCCTGCGATGACATTGAATAAAATGTACCACTGTGTTCCCAAAATCATCAGTGGACTCAAGTAAATGTCCGGATTCAGTTTCCAGCGAACGATCCCATACACCGCGATCGGGAACAGCAAGTTTGCCGGAAATGCAGCCATGAATTGCGCGATGGGCTGCACGATTTGCGCGGCGCGCGGCCGCATGCCCACCCAGACGCCGATCGGCACCCACAAAAGGCTCGCGAGTGCGATCAGTATGAACACCCGCAGCATGGTCAGGCTGGCCAGACCGCACACCTGCAGCGCTTCGCGCCAGGATGTGTTTTGAATGAGCACGACCACGATGTGCCAGAGTCCCGCGACCACCGCGACGACGATCAGCGACACCCAGAACAGATCGAGTGACCGTCTGGGTTTAACTTCCTCGATTTTAAGCGGCTCATCGCGCCGCTTCACCGCCCGGCTGGTGAACATGACCATGGAGTGGAACGCGAGACTCGCCGTCTGAATGAGCCTCGAGCGGCGCATCATGGTGAGCGCCCAGGAGTCAGGAACACGAACGCCCGGTTCTTGTTCGACGCGAAAGCGGTCTGCCCAGGCCACCAGCGGCCTGAACAGCAGCTGATCGTAAAGCAGGATGACGATCAACATGGTCGCGATCGCCCAGCCGATGGCAGTCAGATTCTTTTCTGCGATGGCAGTGGCAATGTAAGAGCCGATGCCCGGCAGGGCGACCGTGGTGTGACCCACGCTGATAGACTCTGAAGCCACCACGAAGAACCAGCCGCCCGACATGGACATCATCATGTTCCAAATGAGTGCCGGCATTGCGAAGGGAACTTCCAGCTGCCAAAAACGCATCCACGGCGAGAGGCGAAACGATTCGGCCGCTTCGGTGAGTTCGATCGGAATGGTTCGCAGCGACTGGTAGAAGCTGAAGGCCATATTCCAGGCTTGACTGGTGAATATGGCGAAGATCGCCGCGAACTCGGCGCCGAGAACGCGTCCGGGGGCGAGCGACATGAAGAAAACCACCGTGATAGAAATGAAGCCCAAAATCGGTACCGATTGCAAAATGTCCAGCATGGGGACCAGCAGTCTGCCGGCGCGCTCGCTTTTGGCGGCCCAGGTCGCGTAAGTAAGCGTAAACACCAACGACAGGGCGAGTGCTGCGAACATGCGGAATGTGGTGCGCGCGGCGTATTCGGGCAAGTAGGACGGATTCAGCGATATGGGTGTTGCCTCGAGCGCCGTCAGCGGCGCAAACAAGCCCCGCGAGGTTTCCCCCAGAAACACGATGAGCCCGATAACGACGATAAAGGCAAGCACGTCCCAACGGCTGGCAATATCGCTCAAGAACGCAAACGGCGCGAAGCGTTTCATCGACGCATTCTCTCAGGACAGGCAACGAAGTAGCTAGTAGGGTAGGCAATTCGGATTGCAGAAAAGCTGCACTTTCAAGAGTTCGAAGTATGGCCAAAGGTTTCGCCGCAGACTCTGAGGCGCTCGTATCGCCGGTGCAAACGCGCTTCAATTTGCTGGGCGCGTTGAGCCTCTCGCACTTCCTCAACGACCTGATGCAATCGCTGCTCGTAGCGATATACCCGCTTATAAAGGGTGAGTTTCATCTAAATTTCGTGCAGATCGGTACGATCACGCTGACTTACCAAGCCTGCGCCTCGCTGCTGCAACCGCTCATCGGCATTTACACGGACAAGCACCCGAAGCCCTATTCCTTGAGCCTGGGTATGTGTTTTACCTTGATTGGCATCGTGACCTTGGCCTTTGCACCGAGTTACAGCAGCGTGCTGATGGCGGCGGCCTTGATCGGCGCGGGCTCCGCGATTTTTCACCCCGAGTCCTCACGCATCGCACGACTGGCTTCGGGCGGGCGCCACGGTTTGGCGCAATCCATTTTTCAAGTGGGCGGCAATGCGGGCAGTGCCATGGGCCCGCTGCTCGCTGCCTGGCTGATCATTCCCCAAGGACAAGCTAGTCTCGCCTGGTTCGCCATCGCCGCACTCATTGCCATCGCGGTGCTGGCTCGCGTCGGCGCGTGGTACAAACATCAGCACATCGATCGCTCAATCGTCGTGCCCGATGCGCCGGCAGTGCGAACGGTTTCCGCAAGCCGCGTACGCTGGTCCATCGTCGTTCTCGTGGTACTGATTTTCTCGAAGTACTTCTACGTTGCCAGCATCACGAGCTACTTCAGTTTTTATTTGATCGAGAAATTTCATGTATCGGTACGCTCCGCCCAGCTGCATCTGTTCGTGTTCCTGTTGGCGATGGCGCTGGGCACGCTATTCGGCGGGCCCTTGGGTGATCGCATCGGACGCAAGCGCGTGATCTGGGTCTCCATTTTGGGTATCGCGCCGTTCACATTGCTGCTTCCCTATGTCGATCTGATGTGGGTCGGCATTCTGACCTTCATCATCGGCTTGATCCTGTCCTCCGCCTTCTCCGCCATCGTCGTATTCGCGCAGGAGCTGCTGCCGGGAAACGTGGGAGCCGTATCGGGGCTGTTCTTTGGATTCGCCTTTGGGATCGGCGGCATCGGCGCAGCCGTGCTCGGAGGGCTGGCTGATCAGAACGGAATCGAATACGTCTACCGGATTTGTGCATACTTGCCGCTGCTTGGCATTGTGGCGGCACTTTTACCTGACATCGAACGCAGAACCCCTTGAGCCACCTGCATTGAGCCAGCACCTCTTCTTCAATTTCAGAGACTACGGCGTGGCCGTCGTGGCGCTTAACGTTTTGCTGAATCAAATCGGGCTGCCGGTACCCGCGGTCCCTTCGCTGGTGCTCGCGGGCGCCTTCGCCGCCGGCGGAGAATTGTCGCTCGCCTGGCTTTTCGTGGCCGCGGTCGCAGCTTGTTTTGTGGCCGATGGCGGCTGGTACTGGGTCGGCGAAAAATATGGCATCCGCGTATTGAAAACGCTCTGCAAGATTTCCCTCGAACCCGATTCTTGCGTCAGCCAAACGCAGACTCAGTTCGATCGATGGGGCGTCAATTCCTTGGTGATCTCGAAATTCATTCCGGGGCTTGCAACCATCGCGCCGCCCATGGCGGGTGCCATGCGCATCGGGTGGATACGCTTCCTCAGTTTGAGCACCCTCGGGGCGATGCTGTGGGTCGGCGCTGCAGTTGGCGCCGGCATTGTTTTCAAGAACCAAATCCAGGATCTGCTGGTCCATTTTGCACGCATCGGTGGCACCGCCCTCGCGGCCGTGCTCGTCGTGCTGGCGGCGTATGTCGGGTACAAATGGATCGAGCGCACTCGGTTCTACAGAATGCTGCGCATGGCGCGCATTAACGTCTCAGAACTCTACGACTTGATTCAGAGCGGCGCATCGCCGCTTATCATCGACGTGCGCTCCGCGAGCGCGCGCGCCCTCGAGCCCCATTGGATTCCCGGCGCGCTGCATATCTCGCTGACGGACGTGGATACCCATCTTAAGGATCTGCCCCGGGACCGGGACATCATCCTTTACTGCACCTGCCCAAGCGAAGCCTCTGCGGCGCGAGTCGCGAAGATTCTCATGAAGCGAGGCTTCAAGCGTGTTCGGCCCCTGCATGGCGGACTCGAGGCATGGGTGGCCGCAGGTCACACGGTCGTCACAGCGCCGCCGCAAGGCTGATGGGTTGGCGGTAAGCTAGGAGAAGGCCTGAATACCCGTCTGGGCTCTGCCGAGAATCAGGGCGTGAATATCGTGCGTGCCTTCATACGTATTCACGACTTCCAAGTTGACGACATGGCGTATCACCCCGTACTCGTCCGAAATTCCGTTGCCCCCAAGCATGTCGCGCGCCATCCGCGCGATCTCCAGCGCCTTGCCACAGGAATTTCGCTTCATGATGGAAGTAATTTCCACGGAAGCGGTTCCATCATCCTTCATGCGCCCGAGCCGCAAGCAGCCTTGCAGCGCCAGCGTGATTTCCACCTGCATATCGACCAGCTTTTTTTGGATGAGCTGATTGGCGGCGAGGGGCCGCCCGAATTGCTTGCGGTCAAGGACATACTGGCGGGCGGTGTGCCAACAGCTTTCCGCCGCACCGAGCGCGCCCCACGAGATACCGTAGCGCGCCGAATCCAGACACGTGAACGGGCCCTTGAGTCCCGTGACAGCGGGTAGCAGATTCTCTTCGGGCACGAATACCTCGTCCATCATGATCTGTCCGGTGATCGAGGACCGCAGGCCGACTTTGCCATGAAGCACCGGCGTCGTCAGACCCTTCCAACCTTTTTCGAGGATGAATCCGCGAATCACGTCGTCTTCGGTTTTGCCCCACACCACGAATACATCCGCAATGGGGCTGTTGGTAATCCAAGTTTTGGCTCCCGAGAGACGATACCCCCCGGCCGCCGCGCGGGCGCGGGTGCTCATGCTGCCAGGATCCGAGCCATGATCGGGCTCGGTGAGGCCGAAACAGCCGATCGATTCACCGCGCGCCAAGCGCGGCAAGTATTTTTGTTTCTGTGCCTCGGTCCCAAAGTTAAAAATCGGCAACATTACGAGCGAAGATTGCACGCTCATCATCGAGCGAAAGCCCGAATCGACGCGCTCGACTTCGCGCGCGATCAGACCGTAGCTCACGTAGTTCAAGCCGCCGCCGCCATAGGTTTCCGGGATGGTGGCGCCCAATAAGCCGATGTCGCCCATCTCCTTGAATATGCTGGGATCGGTACGTTCTAGCCGGAATGCCTCGAGAATGCGCGGTGCCAACTGGCCCTGCGCGTAGTCGCGGGCCGCATCCCGGATCATTTTTTCCTCTGCTGTCAATTGCGTATCCAGCAGCAGCGGATCGTCCCAATGAAACTGTTCGCGTGCCATGCCCTTAATAACCCCTTTAAACCCCTTCAGTTTAGCCAACGAAGGATCGCACACTATCGCGAGGCCGGCACGCGATACGGCCACTTGACAAAAAGCCCGCTGTCGGTTTGTTCCTACACCAGGCCGTGTTTCCCTCCGGAAGCGAGATCGATATGTACCTACATCTGTGCGCCCGTGAGCGGTTTTAATGTGACCTCGCAACTCAACTACCAGGAGTTCCCAATGGCAAATAGCACGCAGGATTCCGATAAGAGTCAGAATCAGCCCGGTAAAAGTCCGAATAAGAGCGACCAACAAAAT
Source organism: Pseudomonadota bacterium (assembly GCA_030775645.1). Taxonomy (GTDB): domain Bacteria; phylum Pseudomonadota; class Gammaproteobacteria; order Steroidobacterales; family Steroidobacteraceae; genus Bog-1198. The sequence continues at coordinate 41,848 of JALYIT010000054.1, forward strand.
CAAGGCAACAAGCCAGGTCAGCCCGGTCAGCAAAACCAAGGTCAACGCAGTGGCGGCGGCCAACAAAGCGGGGGTAGTGGCGGCAGTGGCAGCTCTCAGAGCAGCGGCGATCGATCCAATGACCTGAACCGCAATAAGGAGAGGTAGACAGATAGAGGTGGATGACCCACATAATCCATTAGTCTAAAGGTGAGCGATTGTTCAATGGGCGCAAGCCAGAGGGCAGTCGTCAGGCGGGCTGACTCGAAGGTCAGCTCGCCTGACTGGGAAGCAGGCGGTAGCAAGAACAATAAAGCCGCGGCTCACCGGTTTTATGTGACCACGGCATTTTGGTGATGGCAGGCACGCATCACCGCGCAGCGGTGCGGGGCCCGCCCGGCGGTTCACGCGGGTAACCCAGTGATCATCTGGGATATGGTGTGAAACTTACCACCGTGCTGTCATAGAATGGCGACTGTGAGCACATCAGCCGCCGAATCCGATGGTTATCTGAGCGGCTTCGGCAACGAATTCGCCTCGGAAGCACTGCCGGGCGCATTGCCAGTGGGTCAAAATTCCCCGCAGCGCTGTGCATACGGACTGTACGCCGAACAATTCTCCGGGACTGCATTCACCGCACCGCGCGCCGCCAACCGGCGCTCTTGGCTGTACCGGATTCGGCCTGCGGTCACTCATCAGCCCTTCACGCCATATGCACACCGGCTTCTCGATGAGCGCTCGAGTGACAACAGAGCGGCGCCGAACCAATTGCGTTGGGATCCCTTGGCATTACCGGTCCTTCCAACCGATTTCGTCGACGGGCTGGTACCGATGGCGGCTGGGGGCTCTTCAGATGCGGCTACGGGCTGCTCGGTCTATTTGTTTGCCGCCAACCGCTCGATGCAGCAGCGATTTTTCTTCGACGGGGACGGTGAGCTGTTGATCGTACCGCAGCTTGGGACGCTGATTTTGGATACGGAACTCGGCCGGATACACCTCAGCCCTCAGGAGATTGCCGTGATCCCGCGCGGTCTGCGTTTTCGGGTCAGTCTTGTCCAAGCTGAAGCGCGGGGATATATCTGCGAAAATCACGGTGCCCCATTCCGATTGCCGGACTTAGGCCCGATCGGCTCCAACGGCCTCGCGAATTCACGAGACTTCCTAACGCCGCGCGCGCGGTATGAAGACATCGAACAGTCCTGCGAGCTCATTGGAAAGTTCACCGGCGCTTTATGGACTGCGCAAATGGACCACTCGCCGTTGGATGTGGTTGCCTGGCACGGCAATCATGCTCCTTACAAATATGATCTCAGGCGCTTCAACGCCTTGGGATCGATCTCTTATGATCATCCCGACCCTTCTATTTTTCTTGTGCTGCACTCGCCGAGCGACACGCCCGGCACCAGCAATATTGATTTCGTGGTTTTTCCACCGCGCTGGCTGGCGATGGAGCATACGTTTCGACCGCCCTGGTTTCATCGCAATGTCGCCAACGAATTCATGGGGCTCATCTGCGGCGCATACGATGCGAAGAGCACCGGCTTCGTGCCCGGTGGATCCTCTTTGCATCACTGTATGAGCGCCCACGGACCGGACGCGGCCACCTTCGATAAGGCAACGGCCGCGGATACTTTTATGCCTGTGCACATCGCTGACACGATGGCCTTCATGTTCGAATCTCGATCGGTGCTTAAAGCCTGTGTCAACGCGTTAAATGGCACGCCGCGACTGCAAGATGACTACATGAGCCACTGGTTAGGTCTGCAGAAGCACTTCGACCCCGCGCGACCGTAAACAGCGTCCAAGCCGCGCGGCGCGGTTCGGGACATGGAATACGCTGACAGCGTCCTAAATTTCAATCTGCCTCGCAATCTCGATCACATTCGCGGGCTGCAGATTAAATCGGTCGACGATCTTCACCGAGTTTCGATAGAGAAACGCGAATAAGCTCAAGCGCCAGCGGCCAAGCGTGGGGTTGTTCTGTTTCGACACCACAAGATCGCGCGCGCCGATGAAAATGGCCTCGTCAAAATCGATGGGCGTGTCGAATCCCTGGGTGCGGGACAAGGCCTGGCGTAAGTCCGGGATTTCCAGAAAACCAAAACGGGCAACCACATGCCAGAGTCCATCCCCCAAGGTATCCACGACGATGCAGTTCGGACTCGCCACCCGCGGCGTTGTCTCGAACACAACGCTGAGAGCGATTGCGTTGCGCGGCAAAACACCCACGAAGTGCGCGTGATCCATGATCACGCGGGATACCCTCTGGGTACTTCGCGTCAAGAATACCGTCGTGCCTTGAACTCGGGGAATAACACCGTTTTTGAGGTCCGATAAAAACCGCTCGGCAGTTCCGGGAACTTGTTTGAACGTCGCGCGTATCGCTTCGTTACCTGCGCGCCAGGTAATCATGATCATGAACAGCAACGCTGCAAAACTCAAGGGCAGCCACCCGCCATCGGCAATCTTCATCAGATTGGCGAGGAAAAAACTGGTATCCACCACAATGAAGATGCCGATAACGGGAATCGCAGCAGCCCGAGACCATTTCCAAAGATCGCGCATCGCGCGGTACAACAAGAATGTCGTGAGCAGCATCGTGGTCGAAACCGCGGTGCCATAGGCTCCCGCCAGGCGATCCGATCGTTCGAAGCCGATGGTAACGGCAATGGTCGCCGCCATGAGCAGCCAATTGACCGAGGGGATATAGATCTGTCCATAGACGCGATCCGAGGTTTGCCGTATCGCAACGCCCGGCAGCCAGCCGAGTTGCATGGCCTGCCGGGTCATCGAAAAGGAGCCGGTGATGATGGCCTGACTGGCGATAATGGTAGCCAGAGTCGCGAGCACGACCAACGGATAGATCGACCAAGCCGGTGCGATCTGGAAAAACGGATTGCCCGCCACCACGCCCTTCTCGAGCAAAAACGCCGTCTGACCCGCATAGCTCAACAGCAGCGACGGCAGGACGACGAAATACCACGAGCGGCGAATCGGTCCCTTGCCGAAATGGCCCATGTCTGCATACAGCGCTTCGCCGCCGGTGATGCAAAGGAATACACCGCCCAGTACCAGAAATCCCGAGAATCCTGAAGCCAGCATAAAACGCACTGCATAGCGCGGGTCAACAGCGGCCAGCATGCCAGGGTGTTTGATGACGGATGCCAGGCCGAGCACGCCGATCACCACGAACCACAGGAGCATGACCGGTCCGAAAGCGCGCCCGATTTTTTCCGTTCCAAATCGCTGCGAAGCGAAGAGACACAAAAGAATCACAACGGCCATGGGCATCACAAAGGGCTTGAGCGTGTCGGTCACGACATTCACGCCCTCCAGCGCGCTCAAGACCGATATGGCAGGAGTGATCGCGCCGTCCCCATAGATCAAAGCCGCGCCCATCAGCCCCATACCTGTCAAAAGGCGCACGCCCGGAGTGAAACCGTTCGCTCCGATCAACGACATCAAAGCCAGTATGCCGCCCTCGCCGCGATTGTCCGCGCGCATCACAAAAAGACAATACTTGATCGACACCGTGACGATCAGGGTCCAGAACACCAGAGAGAATACGCCGAGTGCGATCTGCGGCGTAAATCGACCATTGGTCGCTTGCACCACGGACTGCAAGGTATAGAGCGGGCTGGTACCGAGGTCCCCGAAAACCACCCCCAGGGCGCCGAACGCCGCCCAAGTGTTGCTGCGCCCCGCGCGCGATGGCGGCGTGGCCGCTTGTTTCTGAAGTTCCGCGTTCGAAAGGCGCATCCCACGATCATACTGGACCCTACGCCCCTGTTTGATTAATGCCTTCATCAACACGATGTATGCAGGCGACGTCCTAGTCGATCGGCGCGGCGTCTATCGGCCAGGATACCCACGAGGTCCAGCAACGTCTCAAGCCCCAGGTTGCGAATGCTTAGCCGTTCAGCGTGCCCCAGTGTGTCCGAGTATTTCTCGTGAGACTGTACCGAGACGCGCTATATTTCAATCCAGCCGACAGTAATGGAAGGATGAGGTATGAGATCGATCACGGTTGGAGTTTGGTGCGCCATAGGCGCCGCAACGGCTGCGCCTGCGGCGGCCGCCGGCGCCGATGCAAGTGCCGGCAAGGCACTATTCCAGGAACGCTGCAGCATCTGTCACAACGCCGAGGCGGGCGACAATGGCGGTGCGCAGGGACCCTCACTCGCCGGGATCTTGAGTAGAAAGGCAGCAAGCGCGCCCCAGTTTTCATACACGCAGGCGTTGCGGGATTCGAACCTCGTATGGGATGCGGCGACCTTGAAGCGTTTTCTCGCCTCCCCGACCACGGTGGTACCCGGCACCACGATGCTGATTGCGGTGCCCGAAGAAACTGGTCGCGACCACCTGATTGCCTACTTTCAAAGCATTTCGAATCAGGCGGCGCCCGCCGCCGCGCAGACAGTGGTGCCGCCAAGCAGTCAGGAAACGGCCGACTGGCGGTTGGATGCCCCCGGGAAATTGCATCGCATCAGGATTGCGTCGCTGCCGCCACCTTACGCCACGTCGTCCTCGCGCAATAACTCCTCGGTCGTGCCCAAACCCGGGAGCGCCGCACTGGCATTGCCCCCTGGTTTTCACATCGAGCCCTTTGCAACGGGATTTGCGGGCCCGCGCAAAATGCTCGTGGCCCCCAATGGCGATATTCTATTGACCGAAATCAGCGGCGGGCGTGTAACCGTGCTTCGTCCCGCGGCGGATGGTCGTCGGGCCGCTGAAACGAAAGTTTATCTGCAAGGGCTTAAAGACCCATTCGGCTTGGCGTTTTATCCGAATGCGCAGAATCCGCAGTGGCTGTATGTCGCCGAGACGAATCGCGTCACGCGCTACGCCTATCGGTCGGGCGATCTAAAACCCCGCGGCGAGGCTCAATTGGTGGTGGCACAATTGCCCGGCGGCGGACATTCGACGCGCGATATCGTCTTATCTCCCGACGGCAAGCGCTTATTGGTCTCGGTGGGCTCCGCTTCGAACGTTGCCGAAACCATGTCAAAGAAGACACCTGCGCAAATCCAGGCCTGGGAAGCTCAACGTGGCCTGGGCGCCGCGTGGGACGCCGAAACTAATCGAGCGGCGGTCTTGGAAAGCGATGCCGGTTCCCCGTCAGCGCCGACTCTTTATGCCGCCGGTATTCGCAACTGCGTTGGCCTTACCGTGCAGCCGGCGAACGGCGCAATTTGGTGTACCACCAATGAGCGCGATGCGATCGGCGATGATCTGGTCCCTGACTATTCAACTCGGATCGAGCGCGGCACTTTTTTTGGCTGGCCTTGGTACTACCTCGGCTCGAACGAAGACCCACGCTTAAAAGGTGAGCGCCCCGACTTGGCGGGCAAAGTCTCGATTCCCGATATCCTCTATCAAGCGCATTCAGCATCGCTCACCATGACCTTCTACGAAGCCAGCAGCGGCGCATCCGCCTTTCCCACCGCATTCGCGGGTGATGCATTCGTCGCCTTTCACGGCTCTTGGAACCGCAGCCTGCGCACGGGGTACAAGCTGGTACGCGTTCGTATGAAAAATGGCGAGCCGACGGGTGACTATGAGGATTTTCTCACGGGCTTCGTGATCGACGACAGCCATGTCTGGGGACGCCCGGTGGCGACTGCGGAACTGGCCGATGGCTCGCTCCTGATGAGCGAGGATGGAAACAATGTTGTCTACCGCATCTTCTACAGGCGCTAAAGCAAATCAGTGTATTTGTTCGTGAGTTTAAGGACATTCTCGGGGGCTATGGTTGCAACTTTGCTGGCAATCACCGCGCCAATGATCCACGCGAAGTTGCTGCCGCGAACCCGCCGTTGCGTTACTCTTATAGCCATGTCGAATCGATTGCCGAGTGTCCTGATATTGATCTTTTGCGTGCTGAATCGCGGCCCGGTTGCGCGCGCAGCCGCCCCTCTCGAATTGGAATCGAGCACTGGCATGGTGGTGAGTTCACAGCACTTCGCTTCCGACGTGGGCGCCGACATTTTGCGCCAAGGCGGCAACGCGGTGGACGCCGCAGTCGCGGTGGGTTATGCCCTTGCTGTGACGCATCCTTGTTGCGGCAATTTGGGCGGCGGCGGTTTCATAGTGATTCACTTGGCGGACGGCCGAAATACAGCCATTAACTTTCGCGAGAAAGCGCCGCTCGCCGCACGCGCGGACATGTTTCTGGACGCCCGGGGCGGTGTCCTCGGCAAAAAAAGCGTCGATGGATACCTTGCAGTCGGGGTCCCCGGAACCGTCATGGGTTTGGAGACGGCTCGCGAAAAATACGGAACATTGCCCAGAACCGCACTGCTCGCGCCCGCGATCAAACTGGCGGAGCAAGGATTTGCTCTGACGCGTGGCGACGTGGATGTGCTGGCGGATGCTACCAACGCATTTCGCGACCAATCGAATGTCGCTGCAATCTTTTTAAAAAACGGCGAGCCCTTTGCACCTGGCGACCAATTGATCCAAAAAGATCTGGCTGCCACATTGCGTGCGGTCAGCAGAGGCGGCACTGAGGCTTTCTATCGGGGCGCGATTCCCGCGGCGATCAGCGCGGCGTCACTGCAACAGGGAGGCCTGTTGACGCCCGAGGATTTCGCCGCCTACACAGCGACCGAATCGGCGCCCGTGACTTGCGCTTATCGAGGCTACACCATCCTTTCCGCCGCGCCGCCGAGTTCTGGGGGCGTGACGCTATGCGAAATGCTTCAAGTGCTCCAAGGCTACCCGCTGAAGTCAATGGGATTTCATTCCAGCAGCTCGGTGCACGTGATGACTGAAGCGATGCGCTACGCCTATCGTGACCGCAATACGTATCTCGGCGATCCGGCTTTTATCGACAATCCCACCGAGCGATTACTTTCGGCGCGCAATGCAGCGGCCATCAGGGCCCACATCCGAGCGAACCGCGCCACATCCTCCTCTGAGCTTGCGGGTCCAGGGGCAGCGGTTGAGCACGCATCTACCACGCATTATTCGGTCGTGGATCATTGGGGCAATGCCGCGTCGGTCACATTTACGATCAACGATAGCTTTGGCGCCAAAGTGATCGCGGGCAACAGCGGTTTCTTTTTGAACGACGAAATGGATGACTTCACCGCCAAACCCGGAGTTCCGAATATGTTCGGCTTGGTCCAAGGCAAAGCCAACGCCGTCGCAGCCGGTAAGCGCCCGTTAAGTTCCATGACTCCGACCATTGTTCTCAAGGATGGCAAGCCCGTGCTGGTGCTGGGTACGCCGGGCGGCTCTCGAATCATCACCACCGTGCTCGAGGTCATCGTCAATGTCATCGATCACGGCATGACGCTGCAGGAAGCGGTGGACGCGCCGCGCATCCATCATCAATGGTGGCCTGACACCATTGCAGCAGAACCCTTTGCGCTCTCCGCGGATACCACCCTCTCGCTGCAAAAAATGGGATACGCAGTGGTGGGACTGGAACCGTGGGGTGCCGGCAACGCCGTTGAGGCCATCGGAATCGCACCCGCGGATGCGAAATTGGCCAAAGCACTGGGCTTCCCCCGTCCCGCCATTCTGTACGGCGCACACGATTCTCGAGCTCCCGCAGGCGCTGCCGCAGCTCCTTAAGGTCGCTTCAGTAAAAAAAGGCTCTTCTATGATCAAGCTCTCGATCTTGTATCCCAATAAGCCCGGTTCTCGCTTCGACATGAACTACTACGTCGCTACGCATATGCCGATGGCAATGCGCCTGCTGAAAAAGAATTTGCGCAAGACTGAGGTGGACGCCGGCCTGCAAGGCACTGCCCCGGGAGAAGCCCCGGCCTTCCACGGCGGATGCCAGTTTTATTTCGACAGTATCGAGGCATTCATCGATGTCTGGGGGCCGGCTGCGGCTGAACTGCAGGCGGATATACCCCGCTACACCGATGTTGCGCCCCTCATTCAGTTCAATGAATTGAAACTTTCCTCATAGTGGCCGGCAATTGATGCGTAACATTCACGCGTTGTTCCCGACGCTGGTGTATGCCGCCCCCCTGCAACGAGGCCAGGCTCGCGATCTCAATCGGCAGTTATTGAAAGAGTGCCGGCAACTTCGTTTGGACGATGCGGCGGGGAGGCGCTGGTCCTTGAAGAATTACCCGGGCGGCTATACCTCTTACGGCTCCGTGCACCGCCTGCAGGCCCTATCACCCACTTTCGAGTCGCTGCGCCGACGGCTCAAGCGGCACGTTGCCGCTTTCGTACAAGCCGTGGAATGGGACCTAAGCGGCCGCGAGCTCGAGATGACGGATTGCTGGGTCAATATCATGCCGCGGCGAACGGTACACAGTTTGCACCTTCACCCGCACTCGACGTTGAGCGGGACTTACTATGTGCAGGTGCCACGAGGGTCGCCCGGCACGAAATTCGAGGATCCACGCCTGGATCGATTTATGGCAGCCCCGACCCGCAAAGCCGATGCAAGTCGCAATGCCCGTCCTTGGATCACCTTTCCGGCTGCGGCCGGACACCTGGTCTTGTTCGAGAGTTGGCTTCGGCACGAGGTGGTGGCCAACGGCGTCAGTGCCGAGCGGATCAGCGTAAGCTTCAATTACAACTGGTTCTGAAGGATCGTGCATGTCGTCCAAAGCTTCTGATTCCACGATGGCGGTATTTCTTGATTTGGAGAACATCGCGTTGGGGGCGCGCGACGCGAAATACCCAAGTTTCGATATCGAGAAAGTGCTGGAGCGCCTGCTGCTCAAGGGCCACATCGTGGTGAAAAAGGCCTATTGCGACTTCGAACGCTACAAGGACTTCAAGCGCGGTCTGCACGAGGCGGCGTTCGAACTCATCGAGATTCCCCACGTCAGGCAGTCAGGCAAGAACTCCGCGGACATCAGGATGGTCGTCGACGCGCTCGATCTGTGCTACACCAAGGGCCACGTCGATACCTTCGTCATCCTGAGCGGCGACTCGGATTTCTCGCCTCTGGTCAGCAAGCTGCGGGAAAATGCAAAGACCGTCATCGGCGTTGGCGTCAAGAACTCGACGTCCGATCTTTTCATCAACAACTGCGATGAATTCATCTACTACGATGATTTGGTCCGCAAGGATCCCTCGAAAATGCGTCGCCGCGGGGCGGCAACACGCGCGCCGGCAGCGGAGAGCGCGACGGCTCCTCCCGAGAACATCGCTGAGCGCAAAGGGCCGGACTTGAATGACGCGCTCGAGCTAATCGTCGAGACTCTGGAAGCATTGACCGAAGAGCGCGGCGGCAGCGAAGCCATTTGGGGTTCGATGATCAAACAAGCAATCAAACGACGTCAACCCGGCTTCAACGAGCGTTTCTACGGTTTCAGATCGTTCAACGACATGCTTGCGGCTGCCGAAAAACGCGGCTTGTTGACATTGCGGGCGGACGAGAAATCGGGCGGCTATACGGTGCAAGTGAGCGACCGGCCGGCGCCGCGCCTTGGAACTTGATGCGCTAAAGGTCTATTTTCTCGTCATGTTTGCTTTGCGGCCACCAGCGTTGCAGCAACGCGGCAGCCCAATTTTTCCCACCGAGCCCAAAGGCCAATGCCAGGGCGAGCATGATACCGGCCAAAATGATGAGAAAGGTTCTTTGGACGATGTCGCCGCCGACTTCGACTTGGCTCAGCGCGATCATCACGACAAAAGTCATGATCACATAGCGGACGATGCGGCCGAGCATGTCCGCATCGGCGATTTGCGCATCGACGCAGTAAGCATGCACGGCGTTGCCCACAACGCGGGCGCAATACGACCCGAACACCACGATCAGCATTGCGATGAGTAATTTGGGTGTGAACAGGACCACGCGGCCCAACAAATCCGTGATGTAAGTGAGCCCCAGCCCGTTGAAGGCGATGATGAGCGCGGCAAGAACTACCACCCAGAAGGCCACGACGCCGAACAGCGATGTGGTATCGCCCCGCGAGCCGGCCTGCCTCAGAAAGTGGTCTGTTCCGGCCCGCTCCGTCAAGACGTTGAAATTCACAGCCCGCAGGGCGCGCTCCACCGCGAAGCGCACCGCCTTGGCCAGAAGCCACCCGCCGGCGACCACGACAAGCGCCAAGAGCAGCCGCGGCAGGAACGCCGCCATTTGATGCAAGAACTCTCGGGTCGCATCCACCAACATATCAATGCTTTGCATGAGAGCCTCCGATTAGCTGCCCGAGTCGAGAATTCCTTGCAGCGGGATGCCGACCCAGCCCGGCCGATTACCGAGTTCGTAGCGCAATTCGTACAGCGCCTTTTCCAGCTCGAACATTCCTAGCAACCCCTGCCCCGGTTGCAGCAGTTCGTACACTGTCGCATCGCGGGCCGCCGCATCGTATGCGGTTAAAAAGGCGCTGCGCACCTCGAGCTCCCAGGCGCGCGCCAACCGCAACAATCGCGCCGCTTCGGCCTCGTTGTGCGCCACGCTTCTCAAAGCGGCCTGCTGCACATAGCTGAACGATCGCATCATTCCGGCGACATCGCGCAAGGGCGATTGCTTCGCCCTACGCTGTTCCAAACTGTGTCCTGGCTCACCCTCGAAATCGATGATCACGAAATCGTTGCGGGTCACCAACACTTGGCCGAGGTGGTAGTCGCCGTGAATGCGTATCTTCATGCCCTGCGACCCGGCTTTGGCGCAGGCCTCGATGCGGGCGCTGATCCGGTCGCGCTGCGCAAGCACGGCGTTGGCGCGCTCGCGATCTGCCGCTGAGATGGATTCCAAGCTCGAGGCCAAAAGATCCAGCGCTTTGCGTGCTTCGTCCAAGGCGCGCTGTCGATATGCGTCGATATCAGCGCCGGAGATCGGCTGCGGTGAAAATGCCGCATCAGGCGTTGGCCGCGCCAGCGCCCGGTGTAGCTCGGCAGTTCGCACGGCCAACATGCGGATCATCGTCAAATAGGCTTCGTGCGCGTTCGCCGGAAGCGCATCGGTCGCCGGCGTGGTTCGATATTGCTCCAGATGACGCCGCACATATTCCAACGAGTAGGTCCAGCCATCTCCTTGATTGGGGACGTAGGCCTGCAGCATCGCCAGCAATCGATGTTGGCCGTCGTTTGCGATGTATTCGAGCACGCCGGCCAAGCGCGCACAATTTGCATAGTGCACCACTTCGGTAAGATAAAGGCCCATCTCCAGTTCGGGATTGATTCCGACGCGCAATCGGCGGTAGCCTTTGAGCATCAACCGCCCGGGCATGTTGACCACGGTATTCGAACTCGATCCGCGCGGCCGTTCGACCGGCAGCGCTGCAAAATCGCGGCCGGCGATTTCCAAAAAGGCCGCGGTCGCCCTGAACTGCAGCTTGCCCTGCGCCATGGGTACTTCCCGCCCGGCAGCCACGGCGGCGACGACGTTGCGGCAGAAAATCTCATCGGCAAATGCGTCTCCCATCACGCCGACCTCGGCTTGCTGGCGCACCTTGGCCACCGCGGAGGTCGACAGATTGCGCACTCGTTCCTCGTCGCGTTCCTCCCATGCTAAAGCGAGCGGCAAGAAGTAGCTGGCTCCCTCTTCCGAGTTATCGAGTTCGACCAACGCCATCAACCAAGCGAGTTTGCCTTCCTGCCAGAGAACACTCTCCGTGATGCGAGCCCGATCGATCGACTTGCCCTTTGACGCATACCAACGCTGAGTCTCGATATATCGCGGGAGAGCGTCGGTTTCGAATTGCGTGCGGGTTTTTTCTGCCATTCCGATACGCCAGGGCACGACGCGCTCGCGGAATAGGCTGGTCCAGCCGTCAAACAACACCAATACCGGTCGTTCCTCAACAGATACGATTTGCTCGTGCCACGAAGGGCCCGCGGCGTCGGTGGCCAGCCTGAACCAGTAGAATCCATAAGCCGAAATGGTCAACAAGTAGGGCAATTCGCCGATAGGGGGAAATGCCGTGCGCCCGAGCATTTCCACCGGCACCCGACCTTTGAAAGCCCCTAGATTCAGCTCGACCGGCTGCGCCGAACGCGACAGATTAGCCACGCACAAAATCGTGTCATCGCCGATTTCGCGCAAATACGCCAATATCTTCCGATTGCCTGGCTTTAAGAAACGGCGTGCGCCGCGCCCGAAGGCCTGGCTCGTCTTGCGAACCGCGAGCATGCGCTTGGTCCAGCTCAAGAGTGAGCTAGGATCGCGCGATTGCGCTTCGACATTGGTCGAGAGGTAACCATACACTGCGTCCATAATCGGCGGCAGATACAGGCGCTGCGGATCCGCGCGAGAGAACCCGGCGTTGCGGTCCGGACTCCATTGCATCGGCGTGCGCACGCCGTTGCGGTCGCCGATGAAGAAATTATCTCCCATGCCGATCTCATCGCCGTAGTAGAGAATCGGCGAGCCCGGCATCGACAGCAGCAAGCTGTTCATCAGCTTGATGCGGTCCAAATCATTCTCCATCAAAGGGGCGAGGCGCCGACGGATACCCAGATTGATTCGCGCTTGTAAATCGGCGGCATACGTCGTGTACATGTAGTCGCGTTCTTTGCTGGTGACCATCTCCAGAGTCAGCTCGTCGTGGTTGCGGAGAAAAATTGCCCATTGGCAGGTCTCCGGTATATCCGGTGTTTGCTGCATGATCTCGATGATGGGATAGCGGTCCTCTTGCGCAATCGCCATGTAAATGCGCGGCATCAGCGGGAAGTGATACGCCATGTTGCATTCGTCGCCATCGCCGAAATATTCACGCACATCCTCCGGCCACTGGTTCGCTTCCGCCAGGAGAAACCGGTTTTTATAGCTCGCATCGATGGCGGCGCGCAGCTCCTTGATGACGACGTGGGTCTCGCGGAGGTTTTCGTTATTGGTGCCTTCGCGTTCAACGAGGTAGGGGATGGCATCGAGGCGGAACCCATCGACCCCCATGTCGAGCCAGAAGCGCATGATCTGCAGCACCGCCTTCATCACCTCCGGGTTGTCGAAATTCAGATCCGGCTGATGACTGAAAAATCGATGCCAGTAGTAAGCCTTGGCCACAGGATCCCACGTCCAGTTGGAAGTCTCGGTGTCGGTGAATATGATCCGGGTACCCAGGTATTTCTGGTCGGTGTCACTCCAGACGTAAAAATCGCGCTGCGGGGAACCGGCGGGAGCGTGCCGCGCAGCCTGAAACCACGGATGTTGATCGGAGGTGTGATTGATGATCAGTTCTGTGACGACCTTGAGCCCGAGCCGGTGCGCCTCGCGCAGCATGGTGCGAAAATCATCCAGGCTGCCGAATTGAGGATGCACGTTTTGATAGTCGGCAATGTCGTAGCCGTCATCCTTGAGCGGCGAGGGATAAAACGGCATCAGCCATATGGTGTTGACGCCTAAGTCGCGGATGTACTCGAGTTTGGAATTCAGACCTTTGAAATCGCCGATGCCATCGTCATTGGAATCAAAGAACGATTTGACGTTCAGTTGATAGATGACGGCATCTTTGTACCACAGCGCATCGTCGGCATTGATGCCGGTGATGGGGGCGGTTTCGAGCGCTGCCACTTGAACGTCGTTCATCGGAGGTTCACAGGTAGCAGTCAAGATCCTGTTCGCTGCGGACGCGCCGCAACACTCTGAAAATGTGGGCGGGTGCGCGCTGCGGCTCCAGCAACACATAATTGTGCCGACCGCGCCAGATATAGCGCTGATCGCTCAGCAAATCGTGCACTTGAAACGGCTGCGCCGCATCGATCTGCAGCGCACCGAGGTCGAGTTCGACCCAACCCGATTGGGCGTGGTGAGGATCGAGGTTGACGACGGTGAGCACGGCATTGCCCGAAGCGGCGTCAATTTTAAGATACGCAATCAACTGATCATTCTCGACATTGCAAAACCGCAGGCCGAAAGCGGATTGCAAAGCGGCGTTTTCCCGCCGAATGCGGTTGACCTGCGCAATTAAGGACGCCAGGCTATCGGGCTGCTGCAACATCCAGTGACGCAGCTGGTACTTCTCCGAGTCGCGGTATTCTTCGCTTCCCGCCTCGCGCGCTGCACTTTCCATCAGCTCAAAGGGCGGGCCGTAGATGCCGTAATTACCTGACAGCGTCGCAGCTAAAACGAATCTCGAGGCGTACGTGGCGCGCAACCCGGATTGCAAGTGCTCGGGCAGGATATCGGGCGTATTGGGCCATACGTTGGGATTAAAGTACTGGCGGCCTGGGTCCGAAGTCAGTTCGGTGAAATATTCGGTCAGCTCATGTTTCGTGTTGCGCCACGTGAAGTACGTATACGACTGAGAGAAACCGAGTTTCGCCAGCCGGTGCATCACCTTCGGCCGCGTAAAGGCTTCAGCCAGGTAAATGATATCCGGGTGCTCGCGCTTGGTGGCATTGATCAGCCAACCCCAGAACGCGAAGGCCTTGGTATGCGGGTTGTCGACGCGAAATATCCTCACTCCGCGTGCGCTCCAAAAATCCACAATGCTCTTAAGCTCGCTCCACAAGGCTCGCCAGTCGCTGGTGTCGAAATCGAACGGATAGATATCCTGGTACTTTTTGGGAGGATTCTCGGCGTATTGAATCGACCCGTCGGGGCGATGCCGGAACCATTGTGGATGCGCTTTTACATACGGGTGATCCGGAGCGCACTGAAAGGCAATGTCCAGGGCAATTTCGATGTCAAGGGCGCGCGCGGCCTTGATGAGCGCGTCGAAGTCATCGAATGTGCCCAGCTGCGGAAGAATGTCTTTGTGCCCTCCTTCAGCCGAACCGATGGCCCAAGGACTACCGACATCTCCCGCTTTGGAGGTCAAACTGTTGTTCGCGCCCTTTCGGTTGACGCGTCCGATGGGATGGATGGGCGGAAGATACAGAACATCGAATCCCATCTGCGCCACATAAGGCAAGCGCTTTTCGACATCTTTGAATGTGCCGTGAGCTCCCGGCTGCATGGCGGTCGAGCGGGGAAACAACTCGTACCAGCTGCTGAATGCAGCGCGCTTGCGCTCAACGATGAGTTCCAATGTCATGGTGGCGGCCAGGCTTCGATCCGAGTAACGTGCAACAATGGCGGCGCGCGACGGATCGAGCGCCAAGGTTTTTTGCACGGCAACGTCCGGCTCTGAGTTCCCAGCTTTCTCACTCAGCTGAGAAGACCACTCCTTGAGAACAGCCGCGTCGCTGCCGGCAGCCCGCGCCGCAGCCTCATCAATCAGTGCGGCGCCCGCTTGCAGCGCCATGAGAATGTCGTTCCTGTCCTCGCGTCGTTCAAATTCACGCCGCCACGATTCGAAATGATCCACCCACGCCATCACCGTGTACTGATAACGCCCCGCTAGAGGCGGTGTGAACTTGCCGCACCATACATCGTTAGGAAGCGCCTCCATGTCGGTCTCGATTTCCGAAGCGGCGGACGGTAACGGCTTCCAGCGTAATACCACCCTAAGCTTGTCATGTCCGTCCGCAAAGCAATGGGCTTCAACGGCAACCGCCTCACCGGCAATGCGTTTGGCAGCAAAGCGCCCGCAATCGACCATGGGAATCACCGCATCAATGACGGCGCGAACTCGGCCTTCGGCGACCGCAGCGGTGGCGTCTGCGGCGGGCGGAGAGGCAGCAGTTCGATTGGCCGCCACTGTGCGCTTGGAGCTAGCCACGAGCTTCCCAGCGCAGCACGATAGTCGAAAGCGGCGGAAGAGTGAGGTTCACCGAATCGATGCGGCCGTGCGATCCCACGGGTACCGACTCGACTCCGCCCAAGTTTCCCCAGCCTGAGCCGCCGTAATCGGTGGCGTCGGTGTTGATTATCTCGCGCCAAACACCCCGCAACGGCACGCCGAGCAGAAAGTTCGAGCGCGGTACCGGCGTAAGGTTGCACACCACGAGCAATGGCGCACCCTCTGCAGCCGGCTTTCGCAAAAATGCGATGACACTCATCTCGGAATTGCCGACATCCACCCAGTCAAAGCCCTCGGGCGAAAAATCCACTTGGTGAAGTGCGGGCTCGCGCTGATAAACGCGATTCAAATCGCGGATGAGACGCTTGACGCCTGCATGCTCAGGGAGATCCGCGACCCACCATTCCAGTTCGCCCTCGTGAGTCCATTCGCGCCGCTGCGCAAACTCGCCTCCCATGAACAGTAATTTCTTACCCGGATGCGTCCACATATAGCCGTAAAGCGCTCGCAGATTCGCGAACATCTGCCAATCATCGCCCGGCATCTTGCCGATCAGCGAGCCTTTGCCGTAAACCACCTCATCGTGCGACAGGGGCAGCACGAAATTTTCGTTAAAGGCATAGATCAGGGAAAACGTCAGCTCGCCGTGATGATACTTGCGATTGATAGGATCCTGTTTCATGTAGGAAAGCATGTCGTGCATCCAGCCCATGTTCCACTTCAACCCAAACCCGAGGCCGCCCATATCGGTTGGCCTAGACACCATGGGCCACGCGGTCGACTCCTCGGCGATCATGGCCACTCCCGGGTAATCCCGATACACCGATTGATTTAGGATACGCAAGAAATCGATGGCTTCGAGATTTTCCCGGCCTCCGAATCGATTGGGAATCCATTCGCCCGGCTTGCGCGCATAGTCGAGGTAGAGCATGGACGCGACCGCATCCACGCGCAGCCCATCGATGTGATATTTCTCGAACCAGAACATCGCCGAGGAAACGAGAAAGCTACGCACTTCGTTGCGCCCAAAATTGAAAATCGCGGAATTCCATTCAGGATGAAATCCTTGGCGCGGGTCGGCGTGTTCATATAGATGCGTGCCGTCAAAGTAAGCCAACCCATGCTGGTCGGCGGGAAAATGCGATGGCACCCAGTCGAGGATCACACCGATACCCAGCTGGTGTAAATGATCGACGAAGTACATCAAGTCTTCGGGCGCGCCATAGCGCGCAGTGGGCGCAAAATACCCCGTGGTTTGATATCCCCAGGAGCCGTAAAACGGATGCTCGGTGATGGGCATGAGTTCGACATGCGTGAACCCAAGGTCTTTAAGGTAATCGCCCAAGGCATGCGCCAGTTCGCGATAACTGAGAAACTGGCCGTCCTTTCTTCGCCAAGATCCGAGATGCACCTCGTAAGTCGACATCGGTGCAGCTAGGCCATTGCGCGACGCGCGCGACGCCATCCACGCGCCGTCCTTCCAGGTGTACTCCAGCGTCCATAGACGCGAAGCCGTGGCCGGCGGCCGCTCGCAATACAAACTGAACGGATCGGCCTTCTCGACCGAGTACCCCCCTACGCGCGAGGTTATCCGGTACTTGTACGCCTGTCCGCGCCGGGCGCCCCGCGCCTCGCCCTCCCAAATGCCGGAACTGTCAGATCGCGGCGCTAGACTATCGGCACCGGCATTCCAGCCGTTCCAGTCTCCAATGACCGAGATTTCGGCGGCATTGGGGGCCCAGACCGCAAAGCTCGCTCCCCTGCCATTGGCACTCACGCGAGAGCCTAACTGGTCGAAGAGTCGCGCGTGGGTCCCTTCGCGGAATAGATAGATGTCTTGATCGGTCAGCACGGATGCTGGCCCGCTTGATGCAGCATTTTCACCTCTGTGTCGCCACGCTGATCAAGGCGCCGCGCAAAAACGCCGGGGGTCCGTGTGGCCCGGCCATGTACTCTACCGTAAGTCACTGATTAAGCGATAGCTATGGCACGAGAACTGCACACCATGTAGGACTTTACTGGCGCGTGCGCGAGCAGTTCATGCAGAATGAAGATCAAATTAGCGGAAAGATGAGCATGACGAGTAGCGAAGTCACTGAGCCTATTTTGGAACCGGATCTACCCATCATCGATCCGCATCATCACCTATGGGATTTGCGTGCGGCGCTCATTGCCAACCGACCTGGTGGCCTGCATGGGTTTGAAACCGTACTCCGGCGCGCACCGAGGTATCTGCTGCCTGAACTTCTGGCGGACCTCGATACCGGCCACAATATCCGAGCCACGGTATTCGTGCAGTGCGGCGCCATGCATCGCGCGGACGGTCCCGATCTGTTCAAGCCCGTCGGTGAAACTGAATTCGTCAATGGCATCGCCGCGATGTGTGCCAGCGGCATCTACGGGCCGATGCGGCCTTGCGCTGGCATCGTGGGCCATGTCGATCTCACCGCGGGCGCGGTGGTCAGCGATGTGCTGGAAGCCCATATCACGGCGGGTGGCGATCGTTTTCGCGGTATCCGCCATAGCGCCTCTTATGATCCGGACTCCAACGTTTTGGGACCTCTGGTCCGCAGCGGGGCTGGCTTGCTCACTGGCAATGCTTTTCGCGAGGGCTTCGCGCAACTCGGCAAGTACGGCTTGTCGTTCGATGCGTGGCTCCTGGAGCCGCAACTTCCCGATTTGGTCGAGCTCGCGCGGGAATTTCCCAATACGCAAATCATTCTCGATCATGTGGGAACTCCACTGGGAATCGCGAGTTATCAGGGCAGACGCGCAGAACGCTTTCCCCTTTGGCGGGACAATATGGCCAATCTTGCGGCACTTCCCAACGTCGCGGTAAAGCTTGGAGGCTTGAGTATGTCCTTTTGCAATTTTCCGTCGTTTCTGCAGTCTCCTCCCGCCTCCTCGCTGCAGCTGGCCGGCGAATGGAAACCCTACATCGAAACGTGCATCGAACTTTTTGGCGTCGCTCGGTGCATGTTCGAAAGTAACTTTCCCGTCGACATGGGCAGCTGCACGTACCCTGTGTTATGGAATGCCTTCAAAGTATTGGCGCAGCACTACTCGGCCGATGAGAAGAATGCTCTGTTCAGCGGCACGGCTCAACGCCTGTACCGGCTGAAGATTTAGGTCTCGCCATGCACGTCGTAAAATCGGATCCGACTTTGTCCAAATCTGCCGCCTATCGCGAACTGAATCTTCAATTAGCTGGGCTGTTTGCCGGTGAAAAAAATGGTCTGGCCAACGCGGCGAATATGTCGGCACTTCTGTATCAAATGCTTGCCGACGTGAATTGGCTGGGATTTTATTTCCTGCAGGGCCGAGAGCTGGTACTAGGACCGTTTCAAGGCAAGGTTGCCTGCGTGCGCATTGCGATGGGCCAGGGTGTTTGTGGAAGTGCGGCCGAGCGCAGGGAAATTCTGGTGGTGCCGGATGTGCATGATTTTCCGGGTCACATTGCCTGCGACGCGGACTCGCGTTCCGAGATCGTCGTGCCATTGATTCAGCGCGGGCGCCTGCTCGGCGTGTTGGATGTCGACAGTCCGAAATTGGCACGATTCGATGATGAAGACCGCGAGGGCCTTCGAGCCGCCGCCGATATATTGTTGGCATCCTCCCAGCTCGATCATTTGGCCGGCTGAGAGATTGACAACCTAAGTTTGCCCATCACATAGCAGGATCGGCCTTCGAAGGTTATGTACCTTTCAGTCTGAGGCAATATAATCGCGCTGCGGCGCTGCGGCGCTTCTGCGCTGCTCTGACACGGCGTCACAACAAAAACGGGATGGTTCGAACGAATGACTATGCTACCGCGCGCTGCGGCGCTTGCTGCAGCGGCTTTGACCGTTTCCATGGCTTTTGCCTCCGAACCCTTCCCAACCACTTATCAAGTCACGGCCGCCGCGCCGACACTTATCCAGGGCGCGACCGTTCTGACGGGTACCGGTGAGCGTCTCGATGGTGCCGATGTGTTGATTGCGAATGGCCGCGTCCAGGCGGTAGGCAAGGCACTGACCGCGCCGCCTGAGGCGCGCGTCATCGACGCCAGAGGTAAATGGGTCACCCCCGGCCTGATCGATGTTCATTCCCACTTAGGGGTATACGCCAGCCCGTCCGTGAAAGGTCTCGACGACGGAAACGAGGCTACCAGTCCCGTCACATCCAATGTGTGGGCCGAGCATTCGGTTTGGCCGCTGGATCCGGGATTCGAGACGGCGCTGGAAGGGGGTGTGACCACACTGCAAATTCTGCCGGGCTCGGCGAATCTCATCGGGGGCCGCTCGGTGGTGCTCAAGAATGTGCCGGGCGTGACCTACCAGGCCATGAAATTTCCAGGCGCGGCGTACGGACTTAAGATGGCCTGCGGGGAGAATCCGAAGCGCGTTTATGGCGAAAAGCACCAGGCCCCTTCCACACGCATGGGCAATGTCGCTGGATACCGGCAGGCCTTTGCCGATGCGCAGGACTATCAGCAGCAATGGGACAAGTACCAGCGAGAATTGACGGAGTTCAACAAAAAGAAGGCCGAGCGAACCGAAGGGTCAATAAAGAAATCCAAGGATAAGGATTCGGCCGTGGAGAAAGACCTCACACTCCCCAGCCCCCCAAAGCGCGACCTGAAGCTCGAGACTCTGGCACAGGTCATGAAGGGAGAGATTCGCGTGCACATGCACTGCTACCGCTCGGATGAAATGGCGACGATGCTCGATGTAGCCGCCGAATTTGGATTCAAGATTGACGCGTTTCACCATGCCGTTGAAGCCTACAAGATCGCCGATCGCCTCTCGGACAAGGGCGTATGCGCAGCGATGTGGGCTGATTGGTGGGGCTTCAAAATGGAAGCCTATGACGGAGTTCAGGAAAATTTGGCGTTGGTTGACTTTCCGGAACACGGTTGCGCCATTGTTCACTCGGATTCGGCCGATGGCATCCAACGTCTGAATCAGGAGGCCGCAAAGGCAATGGCGCACGGTCAGCGCGCGGGCCTCACGGTCACTCCGGAGCGGGCCATCCGCTGGCTCACCGCCAATCCGGCGAAATCGTTGGGTCTTGATGAGCGAATCGGGACGCTCGAGGCCGGCAAGGGGGCGGATGTGGTCATCTGGAACCGCAACCCGTTCAGCGTTTATGCCCTGGCGGAACTGGTGTTCATCGACGGCGCACTCAAGTTTGATCGCGCGCACCCACCGAGTAAACCGCGCTCAGATTTTCAGTTAGACGCGCACAGCGCGGAGGCGCCATTGTGAAAAACTTGTATCTGATTGCTTTGGCAGCCGGCAGCATCTTGGCCGCCCGCCACGCGGTGGCTCAGGACTTTCTCATTCGCGGTGCGACCGTGCATACCGCCTCGATTAGAGGAACGCTCAAGAACACGGATGTGCTCGTACGGGGCGGCATCATCGTCGCAGTCGGTGCGGAAGCCGGCACCTCGAACACGACCGTGATCGAGGCCAGGGGAAAAGAGCTGACACCGGGGCTTTTCGGCGGTTTGACCGGGATCGGCCTTGATGACATCACGGAAGAGCCGCAGACCCTCGATTCAGGCTTGAATCTCAAATCACCCGAATGGGACCAACAGTGGCGCCCGGAACTCGACGTCGCGTTGGCGTACAACCCGCGTTCATTTACGGTGCCGATCACCCGCATCGAGGGCGTGACCTGGACGGTGCTCGCGCCGAGCGCCGCGGATAGCATCATCGGCGGTCAGGGCTCGGCGGTGACGTTGGATGGGCGATACGAGGCCGTCCTGCCCGGTTCGCGCTCGCTGTTTGTGCAGATGGGAGCAGCGGGTGCCAAGGCCGCGGGCGGAACACGGGCGGCGGAATATATGCTGCTGGAGCAAGCCATTCACGAAGCACGCGCAGCAGGCCCCACGACTCAACGAGCATTGCTTCACGCGGCCGGACGAGAGGCATTGAATCGCTATCTGAGCGGTGGGCGAGTTATGTTTCAAGTCGATCGCGCCGCCGACATTTTAAAAGTCGTGGCATTTGCCAAACGCAATGGCATGAGTCCGGTGATATTGGGCGGCGATGAAGCGTGGTTGGTCGCGAAAGAGCTGGCGAGGGCCGGCGTTGCTGTCATTCTCAATCCGCTCAACGATCTGCCGGCTGATTTCGATCGCCTCGGCGCGACGCTTGAGAATGCCGCGCGTCTGCACCGTGCCGGTGTGCGTATTGCCTTTTCCAGCGGCGGCACAACGCAAGCACGACTGGTGCGCCAACTCGCAGGTAACGCGGTCGCCCACGGCGTGCCGTGGGAATCCGCGCTCGCGGCGATCACCTCAACCCCGGCGGATATTTTCGGGCTGGGTGCAAGCCATGGGCGTATCGCGGTCGGCCAAGCCGCAGACTTGGTACTCTGGAGCGGGGATCCGCTTGAGGTCTCATCGCTGGCGGACCAAGTATGGATTGCGGGCCGCCCGATTGAGATGAAATCCCGCCAGACCGAGTTGCGCGATCGCTATGTTGAGAAAGTCAAAGCCCATCAGGCACGCTGACGGTACACTGAAACTTCAGGAGCTCCTTCATGAAAAGTTTTTTCGCCTTAACCGCTGCCCTCGCCTCCCTTTCGGCCCTAGCCGCGCCGCCCCAAGATACGCCGGCGGGCGAGCAGCGATTTCGCGCGTTGTACAAGGAACTGGTGGAGACGAACACGACCTTGTCCGCGGGCAGTTGCACGCTTGCCGCGGAGCGCATGGCCGCGCGTTTAAGGGCAGCAGGTTTTCCCGACGGCGACTTGCACCCCTTCGCGGCGCCCGACCATCCCAAGGAAGGAGGCTTGGTGGCCATTTTTCCCGGGCGGGATCCGAAACTGAAGGCGATCCTGCTGCTGGCGCATATCGACGTGGTCGAAGCCAAGCGCGAGGATTGGACGCGCGATCCCTTCACGCTGGTCGAAGAGAACGGCTCCTTTTACGCGCGCGGCGCGAGCGACGATAAAGCCGAGGCAGCCATTTGGGTCGATACGCTGATTCGCTATCGGGCCGAGAATTACAAGCCGCGGCGCTCGATCAAAATGGCACTCACCTGCGGTGAGGAGACTGCGGGTGCTTTCAACGGGGCTGACTGGTTGACCCGCAACCGACGCGAACTCATTGACGCCGAATTTGCGCTGAACGAAGGCGGCGCCGGCGAACTCGATGCGAGCGGAAACCGTGTATCGCTGGATGTGGAGGCAGGTGAGAAATTTCCGCAGAACTACCGGCTCGAAGTCACCAACAAGGGCGGACACAGCTCCCGGCCGATGAAAGACAATGCAATTTATCATCTCGCTGCGGCGGTGACACGCATCGGTGCATACGAGTTTCCCGCGCAGTTCACCGACGCAAATCGGGCCTACTTCACCGGGATGGCGAAGATTTTAACGGCGAAGGGGGATACCGCCACCGCGAACTCCATGACTGCTTTTTTAAAAAATCCCGCTGATGCTCAGGCTCTGGCGCTGGTCTCTGCGAAGGATCCGAGCTGGAATGCAACCTTGCGCACCACGTGCGTCGCAACCATGCTGGAGGCCGGCCATGCCACGAACGCACTGCCGCAGCGGGCGCGTGCAAATATCAACTGTCGTATTTTCCCCGGCGTCAGCACCGAGACGGTCCGCGCCAAGCTCGAGGAACTGGCGGCAGATCCGGCGGTGAAGATAAGCGCGCCCGAGACACGGGGGCCCACCTCCTCATCACCCCCGCTCACACCGGCGGTGATGATGCCCATTGAGAGACTCGCTGCGCAATTCTGGCCGGGAGTGCCGGTGTTGCCCATCCTGCAGGCTGGGGCAACGGACGGGGAGTTCACCAATGCCGTGGGCATTCCCACCTTCGGTGTGGAACCGGTCTTCGTAGGTCCCGACCTTGGCAACATCCACGGGCTTAACGAATACGTCGGGGTCAAATCGCTTCTTGAGGGCCGCGAATTTTTATACCGTTTGGTCAAGGACTACGCGGAGCGAAAGTAATGGGCTTACCCGGTTTGAGTCTGACCGGACTACTCACCCTGTGCGCGTATACGGCTCAGGCGCAGGATAGGCTGCCGACGATCCCGCCGGCGCAGTACACCGCCGAGCAAAAACAAGCTGCCGCGGAATTCGAGGCGGCACGCAAAGTCGCGGTATTCGGTCCCTTTGAGCCCTTAATGCATAGCCCACAAGTGATGACGCAGGCGCGCGCTATGGGCGATTACCTGCGCTACAAATCGGCCATCGGCAACACCTTAAGCGAGTTCGCAATATTGCTGACCGCGCGCGAATGGACACAAGACTTCGAGTGGTCCGTGCATTATCCAATCGCGCTCAAAGCCGGCATTAAACAGGAGATTGCCGATGCCATCGCCGAGGGCCGGCGCCCGTCCATGAGTTCAGATGAGGAGATCGTCTACGACTACTCCATGGAGCTGTTGAAAAATAAACAGGTATCCAATACGACATTTGAGCGCGCCAAGGCTCGGTTTGGCGCGAAGGGTGTGGTCGACATGACCGGCTTACTCGGTTACTACTCCTTCCTGGCCATGCAGCTCAATGCCGCGCAGTACCCGCCTGCCAAGGATGCCAAGAAGCTGCCGAGGATGCCCCCCTGAAACCGGAGAACACACATGACGGCATTTGATTTAACCCCGCTCACAGAAAATCAACGGCAGGAAATTACGGCCGGCCTAAATGCAGATGAGCGTCGCGTGCTGCTGCAACATGGAACCGAAGCGGCTTTTTGCGGCGTATTTCTCGACAACAAGAAGGAAGGGACGTATGCGTGCCGCTTTTGCGGCCTGCCCTTGTTTCGATCCAGCGCCAAGTTCGATTCAGGCACGGGCTGGCCGAGCTTCTTCCAGCCTTACGATGAGTCGCACATCAAACGCATCAGCGACACAAGTTACGGAATGATCCGGGTCGAGGAAGTGTGCGCTCGATGCGGCAGCCATCTTGGCCATGTCTTTCCGGACGGCCCACGGCCCACCGGCGAGCGGCATTGCCTCAACTCGGTCTCGCTGTCTTTTATTGAGCGCGGCAAGCCACTGCCCGATGCATTGAAGCGCGGAGCTCCGGAAGGAGCGGCGGACGCGCCGCCATCTTAAGGGCGGTCGCTTGCAAAGGTTCTATTCGTTAATAGTATGTGACCGTGAGCAGCGGTGCGCGGCGCGCGCGATCCGCGCCTGTCGTGTCGTTGATCTCCATCAATACAGGAATGGCCGGCCCTAAATCTTCCATGATGCGCACCTGAAAGTCGTTTAGCCCGAGGAGCTGTGCATGCACCATCAGTGGGGTCACATCGATTGGCACGTTGGTGCCCACATCGGCTGCGTTAAACGGCGGCGTGACCCTCACGTATGCCAATGGCGGCTGGATTGTTCGGTCATAATCAGTAGCGATCAGCGTCGGTGGCTGAAACGACACCAACTCGATGAGAATGGGAACACTACCGTTACCCGGAATTATACTGTTTATGTAGATATCGAGAGAGGCCGAATTGATGATCGCGTTGGAGGGGATGCCTGATGCACCCGTTAGAGGAAAATTAAGAAAGGTTCTATATTCAGTCGAATTTACCGGATCGATCCCGGCAAACACGCTTTGAACACTGGCACTCATCCCTTGCGTGACTGTATATGTGGTTGCCGAAGTTCTTTGGATATCGCCGTCAAAGACTGGGTCACTTATTATCTGAGTCGTGATTGCAGTGCGTGGCGGGCCACCACCATAACCGCCCCCGCCTCCGCAGCTGACGACACTCAGCGCCGCGCATGCGAGCAAAAAAGCTCTGAACTGTGGCATTGTCTTCACGGCACTCCTTATTAGGCACAGATTTTAGTCGCGCGCATAGCTTCTGTTCAGCTCAGGGCGACGCATTGTGATGTAAGACCTTTGATACAGTACCAGGGGCGTTGGGGGACTAGGTGCTAAAGTGAAAGCGATAACGCAACGCCAATTGCAGTTGGGACTGAAGATTTGCTGGGGGCACGCCAAGTGCGGTCCGAGGCGCAAACCGACTCCAGACGTGGATCCATTCAGACGCGAGTTGCCAATGCACGCCCAGTTCGTGGGTCCATGCCGCCGTCCAGGCGTTTCCCGTTTGGTTGCTGGACAACCCGTGATATCCGCCCGTTTGATGTGTTCCAAACACATCGCGACGGACTGTTAGCCTCTCATGGCCCCATTCATAACTCGCGAGCGCAAAAGCGGCGTGATAGTTCATGAGAAATTGCTCAGGGCCATCGAAGTTCGATCCAACCGCGGTGTCGCCGTTCAAGTATTGGGCGATATATGTCCAATGGGTTGAGGGCTCGACTCTGGCGCCAAAGCTCGAAAATCGGGTTCTCCAAGCACCCCCTCCTGCCGTTGTTGCGGCTCCAGGATCGGCTCGGTTGTCATAGCGCAGAGCGCGTACCTCGAGACGATCATGATGCCGCCACGCGAGTCCAGCGTAGTATCCGGGTTTTCGATCGATGTCGTGATAGAACGTGGTGGCGGGTCGCCCCAGTCCGCCAAACAGTGTCGAGGGACGATCGGTGAGTGCGAATCCGCGATCAGCGATTAATACTCCGGCTGGATCGTTCCACGCATAGACCGCGCCAATGACGGCAATTTCACCCAGATATCCCTGACTCGCGCCAAGCCAACGCGCCTCGGCTTCCGCGCCGATGGTCCGGAATTCCTCACCCGTCCAGGCATTTAATGCCGATGGAGTGATGGAGTAGACATCGCTCCAGCCCGCACCGCGATTTTCGAGCGACACCGGCATATGGAACGCGCCAAGCCGGACATGCCAGCGGATCGGATGCGTCGGGAAGGGTCGCAGGTCCAGCCAAAATTCACTGAAATCGACCGGATTTCGATCATGATCCCCATAGGCGTCGATGACCGCGTGCAATGACAGCGTGTCCGTGAGACGCAGTCGCGGAGCGAGAAACGCGCGACCCAGCCGAAAATCCTCATGTTCCGGATCAAAGCGCGTAATACCCAGCCCGCCATTCAGGTACGACAATTCCCCGGTCGCATGAACCCAACGCACATCGAGCGCACCAAAGACGTCCAACCGATCACCGGCTGAGGCATAGTGACTCCAAACGCTGGCAATCAAGCATGCGATGCAGCACCCCAGCTTCATCAATACTCCCAATCGCCGCGTCGCGGGCCCGGCTGCGGCTGGGTACGCAACGGCCGAGCCAACTGGAATCTCGTAGCGGGTTCTTCTTGCGCATCAACGCGTACAGTTCGCACGAGCGCCGTTGGCGAATCCGCAATGAACGGGCTCCAAATCGATACTTGATAGGTTCCGGCTTTAATGTTCTCGAGCTGTAACGCGCCGCTGGCATCGGTCTTGCCAAACAAGGCAGCGCTTGTTACATAGATATAGCCGACCATGTGATCATGAATATTGCACCCAAGGACGACGAGTCCTTCTCGGTCGAATATGACCGGTGGATGACGATCCCCTTTGTAAAGCGGCAGTTGGAATTTCTTGGCCGATGAGAACGAGTACACCTGATGGCTCACCGAATCGCTGTTAGGAAATTCGACTCGGGATCCCACGGCAACGACAAGGATGCTCGGCACGAAGTTCAATTGGTGCTGGTCCATCACCGCGCCCGCCATTGGGGCTGTCGTCGGCTTATCCACCGACGCGGCGTTCACGACCACATCGCTCACCGGATGTCCTGACATATCCACGACAAGAATCGATAATTCGCCGGCATCACAACCGCTGGCAGCCGCCAGGGTGATCAAGCTCCAGAATGTGATCCCATTGGCCAAAGCACGCATTCCGAGTGCGAACCGGGTTGCACTTCCGTGCTTCATCGCACATCAACGAAGGGTAAGGATCCAAGCGTCATTCGAGAACCTCTTTACATCAAACGCAGTTTCCCCTTGAGCATGCTTATGTTGCTGCGCGAGTCGTCACAATCGTTGCAAACGCGACGGAAATTTGAATTTACCCCCCTCCCCGGCGCGAAATATGCGTAACCAGAGAAACTGACACTTCCAGGTGTCGGATTCGGGGACTATGAGAACCTGCTCCCAGTGGGGCGCCTGCGAATTTCGACACCGCCTAAAAAAAGAGCCGTGAATCCGCAGCTCAGTCGTCCCGCTCGATGGGGAACGTGATATCGACACGAAGACCAGGATTCGCGTTTGAAAGTGTGAGTTTTGCGTGATGGAGTTGAGCGATCGCGGCAACCAAAGCAAGGCCCAATCCGTGGCCTGGGGCAGAACGACTACTGGAGACCCGGTAGAAGCGCCTCAATACTTTTTCATGCTCACTCGGGTCGATCCCGGGCCCATCATCGATGATCGAAGCCGTAGCCAGGTTGGCGTCCGTCTTCAGTAGGATTTGGATCTGGGTGTGTTCCCGAGTGTGTCGGATCACGTTCTCGACGAGATTGCTGAACATTTGCGTCAACAGCTCAGCGTCGCCGCGAATGCCGACGTCTTTTTGGCAATTCGATGTCAGCGTGTGCTGGCAATCTTCTGCAACAGGTAGATACATCTGGAAAATATTTTCCAAGACTCCAGACAACGACACCATCGAGAACGTGCTCACCCGCGTACCAGACTCCACCTGTGAAATCCTCAACAACGCTGAGAACATAGCGAGGAGTTGATCCGTATCGTCGATCGCTGTGTCTACCGCAGCCGAGTACTCCGACATGCTGGTAGATCTGGAACGAGCCTCTTCGAGGCGGTTTCGCATGCGCGTCAGGGGTGTGCGAAGGTCATGCGCTACATCGCTCGATATCTGGCGCAGGTTTTCCAACAGCGCCGAAATTCGATCGAGCATTTCGTTGATCGCGGCGGCGAGACGATCCCACTCATCCTCGCGGCCCATGAGCGGAATCCTCTCGTCCAGCCGTCCCGCGATGATGCCCTTGCAAGTCGCGGCAATCGCATCGATCCGGCGCATGAAACGCGCACCCAGGAAGAGGCCGCCGATGACCGCGATCCCGATCGCACCGGGCACCACCCAGAAGAACGCGCGCAAGATGCGCTCCCGCGTCGCAATCAACTGTGCAGTATCGCGGCCGACAAAGAGATAGACACCTTTAGTCACCTCGACCCCGCGCCCGAGAATGACTGACGCTCCGATGCGGGTCGTGAAGACCCCGAGGGTTCTGGGAAGTTGCGGCAGATTGCCGGCAAGCTGCTGGCCCTGCTCATTTTCGATCGCCATATAGGAGTCAGGACGCAATGGGCGACTCAAGGTAGTCGGCGGGCCCAGCCTTTGCTTCACAACCTCGACCGCCTCGGGCACCCCCTCGTCGAGAAAGCCGTTCGCCACCGTGGCAATATCGGCATCATTGGCGCTCATCAGCGCAGCTCGCTGCGTCCCCTGGACGATCCACAGCACCGTGGCGAGCAGAACGCCGGTGAATGCGAGGAACAGAAGCGCGAACAGTGCCGCGAAACGGAAAACGTCTGATTTGAGTATTCTAGTTGGGCGCAAGCAATCGGTATCCGATGGTGCGCACGGTTTGAATGGCATCGATCGCGAAACCGCTATTGAGTCTTCCCCTCAACCGGCTCACGTGACTTTCAACGACGCTTGTGTGCGGATCGAAATGGATGCCCCACACATTCTCCAGAAGCATTTTACGGGTGACGACCCGATTGACGTTTCGCATCATGTATTCCAATAAGCGAAACTCTTGCGGCAAGAGGCTTAACAATTGTCCTTCTCGCCTGACCGTACGCTGCACAAGATCCATTTCTATGAATCCTGCGGACAATTTGGAGGAGGATTGCGCGATGCGCCGAGTCATCACTCGAACACGGGCCAACAGTTCGGCAAAAGCGAAGGGTTTCACCAGATAGTCATCGCCGCCCGCCTCGAGCCCTTGCACGCGGTCATCGATTCCGCCCATGGTCGTCAAAAAGATCACCGGCGTGGATTTTTCCCGGCGCAGTGCCTTGACCAGCGCCAAGCCATCCATCCCCGGCACCATACGATCGACGATGATTGCACCGAAATCGCCCCGCAGGGCCTGTGCGAGTCCTTCGTCCCCATTGGATGCGTGTTCGGTGACATAGTCCTGCTCCTGAAAACGCTCAACCAGCGAATTCGCGAGTTCGGTGTCATCCTCGATCAAAAGAAGTTTCATTGGGTAGGGTGGGTCGCCTCGCGCCCCGGAGCCTCATGAGAGGGATGCGGACGCATCGATTGGTCGAGATCGGCAGACAGTAACCTGCCCGGCCTGGTCACCGCCACCGGACGTTCTGCCGCATAAGTCACCGGGCCGCCCACTTTCAACGCTAGCATGGCGAGCTGAATTCGATCTGTACAGTTTTGTAATCAAGCTATGGCCGTGATGATGCTGCGGCAGATCGCGAGTGATAAGCGGCTTCAGTTCGCTTTGCCCTCCGGGCTGGGGTGAGGCAGCGTCACGGTTCAATTACGCGAGCGCGGTTTTAGTCGAAACGGCGGCGAGCAGCGAACGGGCTTGCTTCACTCGTTCGCGCCTCTGCCCCGAGAGCTAAAAAACAACCCAAGATGTAGGTGGTCTGTCACCAGAAAACGCCATCGGAGCGCCAGTCGCGAGGGTCCCTTATCTTTGTGCAACTTTTACATATTAGACTAGCGGTACGCCGAGAGTTGACATTGTTTTGAAAAGCGCGCAATTGTTGAAAAGCATGCGGTTGTTTTGTAGAAAAAACTAATACATCCTGTGAGTTCAACCATTTAGGGAGCAACGGCGGAGCCTATGTCGGTAGAGTGTACGAGCGCGCCCAGAGTCTTACTGATCGGGCCATATGATCCTCATTGTGGAGAATATACCTTTCTCGCTCCACCTCTCGGGGTGTGGCGACTGGCTGGAGTTCTCCAATCGGCCGGCATCGCGGCGACTGTTTTCGATCCTAACTGTTGCGACGAAACACCACAGCGAGCGCTTGAACGCGAGCTCTTGAATGGCAGGTGGGACATCGTCGGCGTCTCAACCACGGGCATGACGCTGCGATTCGATCTGGAGCTTTCCTACATCGTACGTCGGGTGGCTCCGCAGGCGTTGATAATCGCGGGCGGCATGGAGGCTACCTTTCGACCGGAACTGATGTTCGAAGTGGGACCCTTTGACCTGGTGATACTCGGCGAGGGGGAGAGGCCGCTGCTTGAGCTTGTAGCGCGCGTGCGCTCGGGTAAAGCACTGGACGGTATGCCAGGAACCGTGCAACGCGACGCCGCTGGCAGATTAGTCTCGGTCCCGCAGCGCGCGCTCAATCGCGAAGAGCTGAGGGATGCGATATACAGCACCCCCTATGAAAAAATGCCCTACGCCGCCTACTGGGAGCGGCTCGAGGCCGCATATCGCGTCGGTTCCCTGCCGAGCAAGGCCGCCCGCGAGGCGCATCTTGCCGAAATCCGCTCTGTGCGACTAATCACCCTGAACTATTGTCCGATGAACTGCACGTTTTGCTCGGCTACAAATTTCTTGCACGAGGCCCAAGGAAGCGTAGCCGGCATCGCGCGCCTCGACGCCGCCGAATGTCTGACAATGATCGAGCGCATCATCGCTGCTCACCCGTTGGCGCGCACAATCATATTCCAGGACGATATTTTCACATTTACCACCGACCGGCGGGTTCTACCGCTGTGCGAGGCCATAGTAGCGGCGAAAAACCGCGGGCAGATTCCGGCACAGCTGCAATTCATCAGCACCAACCGCATCGACGCGATGACCGAGGAAAGACTTGCAGCGATGAGGGGTGCCGGATTTAGGGTATTGGGTTTCGGAATCGAAAGTTTCTCGCAACGCGTGCTTGCCGAGTTCAACAAAGCGCAGATACACCGGCACATTGAGCCGATGCTATCGGCAGCTCTGGCCACAGGAGTGACACCGTTTCTCGATATCATTTTGAGTTCTCCGCATTCTAGGTTGGACGATGTCGTGCAGACGTTGCGCGGTGCATATCGTTGGCTGAGGCGGGGATGCGAAATCGGCATGTATCCCTATGTAATTCCCTTTTCAGGGGCGGCGTTCGCGCGCAACCCGAGTCTTTTGCCGCACACTCGCTACCTTCACCGGCACGTCGCCGGAACAAACATTGCCTGGGATCAACCAGCGAAGATTTTGCCGGTTGATCCTGTCGTGAGAGACGTGATTCTGCGCATGGAACACAGTTTCGAGACGGTGCTCGCATCGCTCGAGAAACGAGTGGCGCATTTGCCGTCGCGAGTTCGATCGCTACTGTGGATATTGAGCGCAGTGCCCATCCTGGCAGAGTTTGGTTATTTCATAGCCGATGAGGCCGAAATTCAAGCTGAGCTTAGCGCCCGGCTTCCGGTCCTGCAGCCGGAGGCGGCTCGCACCTTGGAGGCCGCGGTATGAAGGCGCGAAGAAAATGGTCGGTTCTTGCGCCGCTTGCCGTTTGTGCACTGCTTGCAGGCTGGCTTGCGCTCTCCGTGATAAACGCACGGGCAATCGGCTTCTCGATTCTAATTTTTGCGGTAGCCAATCTAATCGTATACACAGATGCACTGGATTTCGCCTTGCGTTTGTATATGCGCCGGCGCCAGACGGCAGGAACCCCCGGCATTCCCGGAAGCGATCAGGGGAAGGATGTCTCGATCGATCTCGACGCGATTGCGCCGGCTGACTCGCGGTTGCAGGTACCGGCGTCGCCGTACGCGATCGTTGCATCGATTTTCAATCTGGAGGACTACGTTGACGAGTTCATCGAGGCATTCGGCCCCTACCGGGATCGTGTCTGGCTGATCAGCGATGGATCGACGGACAACACGGTGCTGCGGCTGACGCAAGCAGGATGGCGCTGTTTCGACGATGGCATCAATAGGCGAAAGCCGGGCGCGATCCGCCGTCTGCTGGAACGTATTCCCAATCACATCGAAACCATCATGGTGGTTGACCCGGACATTCGCATTCGCACGCCGAGCGAAGGCAGTTTCATCGATCTGAATCACTTCGTCAGCGACTTCCAGCAGTCCGACGCGGCCGCGGCGTGTCCACGCATCATGATCGAGCCCGATGGATTTCTCGCGCGGTTCCAGTCATTCGAATATGCGTTGGCATTCTGCGTCGGGCGGCGAAGTCTGGCTGATTTCAGCATAACCTCGGGCTGCGTTTCGCTTTATCGGCGTAGCGCATTGACGCGCGTGCTCAGTGAACATTCATTGTCCGTTTATGCGGAGGATTTCGAGAATGCCATGATTTTGCTCGGCCATGGCGAGCGAATTTATTATGACGGCCGTCTGGTGGTAAGCACGGAAGGTCCCCGCACGCTCGCACGCTGGTTCTCGCAGCGCGTTGGCTGGTATCACGGACTGGTCAGGGTCTATATCGAGCGCTTTTCTGATGTGCTTCGCATCAGCCGACGCTCGCCTTTCGCGTTTTATCATTACCTGATCTACGTTGGCGGACTCTCCTTGGCGATGCATCTGATCAAGGTGGTGAGCGCGGTCGTGCTGGTGCTTAGTCTGTTCAGCGGTCTCGATGCGTTGCTGCTCGACAATATCGTGCCCCAGCAGAATTTGTTGAATCCGCAATACTTTACGGCTGCGATCAGCAGCTATCTTGCACTCGGCGTGATTGCACTATTCACGGTCGTGCCGAAAGCGGAGCGCTCCTACGCCGCGCCGATAGTTCCACTCTATCTTTGCTATGCACTTGTTCATATCGTGCCGATGACGCTGGGATTCGCTAACTACTTTGCGCTCAAGCTTTTTGGACGACGTGTCTATCACGATCACTATGAAAGGCCTCCCGACCGCAGCGTAGAGGTAGAAAAAATGGGCTTAACGCGATGATAGTTCGAGGAGTACCTGCCCCGCAGCATTACGCTCCGCCCCTCTATTGGGAGGAACGAGCACGGCGGTTCGCCGGCGAACGCGACGGGCTTGCCGCCGTCTGTGCCTACGGCATGCCTGAATTTTACAATCGAGCGATCGATTGGGAGCAACGTCTGGCGCTCGAACCCTGGCTAAAGGTGGCGCCGGGAGCCCGTGTACTCGACGTCGGTTGCGGCATCGGGCGGTGGAGCCGATTCCTCGCGGCGCGAGGTGCGCAGGTGCTGGGCGTCGACTTGAGTCCTACCATGATTTTGCAGGCCCGCCGTCGCGCATCCGAGCAAGGCGTCGCCGAGCGTTGTCGTTTTGCGGTGGCGGATCTCTCTCACCTCGAGCTGGGCGAAAAATTCGACATCGTGCTTGGCGTCACGGTTCTGCAGCATATTCTGGATCCGGTGTTGCTTCGCGCGGCGCTCTCGGCCATGGCTGCCCATCTTGCGCCGGGAGGACGGATGATCCTCCTCGAAGCGGCGCCCACGGCAACCGTGAGCCGCTGCAATTCGACCGTGTTCACTGCGCGTAATCGCGACGTGTATCTACAAATGATCGAATCTTGCGGACTTGAGGTTCGAGCCCTCACTGGCGTTGATCCGGCGCCTTTCAGAAAGCAGCTCGTGCCATACTTGCGCAAGCTGCCAAGAGGAGCTGGATTGAGCCTGCTGTTTCTCGCCACCGCTCTGTCTGTGCCTTTCCATGCGTTTTTTGGCCGCCGGGCTGTCAAGGATTCGTGGCACGCCGTGTTCGTTTTAGAACAAAAGAATCGGGGATCAAAACAATGGCGTTAAAGGGGCGCTCGATACTGGCGGTGATTGTTTTCCTAGCGCTGGGAGGGATGGTTGCGCTCGCCGCTTGGTACGAGTCGCAGCGGCACAATCGGCCCGCAGCCGCAACGGAAAAGACCGTAACGGTGCACGTCACGAATGCGGATGATCGCGGACCCGGCACGTTGCGCGAAGCCCTATTCCTGGTTGCGGGTGCAACCGGCCCGACCAATATTTCGATCGAGGTTCCAAGCATCAAACTCGAGACCGCATTGCCCGCGTTCGTCAATTCCCACGAGGTGCATTTGATGGGGCAAGCGGCGGGCGCTCAAATCGATGCACAGGCCCTCAACGAGGGGCCGGTGCTGGACATCGCAGGCTCTAATATCTCCATCGAAGGAATCACAATCGAAAATTGCCCTGCGATCGCCGTGTTGGTACGCGCAGTGCATTTTCGGCTCTCCGCCTCGGTCATTCAGTCGTGCGATGTCGGTGTGGAAGTCGCCGAGAATGCCAGCGACACGCTTTTGGAACGCAACAAATTCATCAAGGATCGCTTGGGGGTGCGCTTCGGAGCCTCCCGGCGCAATTCCGTTGTGGCAAACAATGAGTTTATAGACATCAAGGAAGCCGGCCTATGGGCCGTGCGCGGAGCACCCGATTCGCAAGACGAGCCCATCGCAATCCGGGACAACAAGTTCACCGAAGATGGCAGCGCGATAGTAGCCGGCAACGTTCCGGTGCTGGTAGAGCGAAATGATTTCATCAATGCCCACGAAGCGGCCATTCATGTAGTGGGTGCAGGCGCGATTATCCGCGGCAACCATATAAACGGTGGCGCATCGATGGGCATTGTCAGTGAAAACGGCCGCGGCGCAATCATCGAGGACAACGAATTGGAGGGCCTAACGGCCTATGGGATCATGCTTCGTGGATCGTCCAATGTCCTTATCCGCGGCAACCGAATGCACAATTGCGGCTACGGAATCGCCTTTGTGCTCGGCGACCCGCACAATGCCAGCACCGCCGTTGACAACACCATCATAGAACCGAAATTTAATGGCATCGATGTGATTGGCGACTCACCTAATCTGCGCCACAATCAAGTTTTGCGGGCCCATGCGTTCGCGCTGCACGTCGAAAATTTCCAGCCACCGAATGGACAAAAGGTCATTTCGCAGCCGGTTCTGGACAACAATAATTTCGGCAGCAGCCCCGACAGCGGTGCGATCGCAGGAACTCAACCTGCTGCAAAATAGCACGGGGCTTTGATGAGACCGGATACGGACAGCAATCAGTTAATACCGCACGCGATTTGGCAGAATCCGCGGATTCATCTGCTGGATGACTTGTGGTTGTTGACCATCCTAGCCATCGTGTTGGCGATCGGAGTACCTTGGCTCTTCAGCGGCTTTGCCGTGCAGGCCGGAGTCGCGAGTTGGGGGCTGCTGGGTCTCGGCGCCGTTCACATTGCATTTACAACTCTGGCGTCGCCCACGCGCTCCGCCGGACGCTGGCGCGACAACACGTTGACGCTGTTAGATGCGATCGGCGTGATTCTGATCGGTTTCGTTTGGGCGCATGTAGGTGGCCTGCAAAATCCGCTATTTCTAATGGTGTTCGTGCTGCCGGTCATGGGCTCAATGTTTCTTTCACGCTGGCATCCGTTCTTGATCGCGCTGCTAAGTGTCTTGGTCGTCATCGTGGTGGCTCTCAGCCAAGCTCCGGAACTGCGTTCATACGCGAGCAGCTTGCTCGGCAGCGAGACTTTGCTCACCAGATTGTTCGGACGGCAAGGTCCCGAACCGCAATCTTCTTTTGCAGGCTTCTACGCGCCAACGGGCTATCTCGTGGCAGTGCTGGAGGTCTTTACCGTCATCTTATTCGCGTGTGCAGTGGCCGCGGAATATGTGGGCACGATCTTTGAGCGACTGATTGCAAATAGCATCGTAGCTCGATCAGACGGCGAGAAGGCGCAAGAGCTGTGGACCACGCTTATCGAACGGTTGCCGATGCCCGCGCTGCTCATCGATCCGAGCTCGCTGCGGATCGTTGCGTGCAGCGACGCCGCGCGCACTTTTTTGCGCACCGGCGATGTCGCGCCTGAGGGCCGCAATTTATTCGAGGTGGCTCGATTTTCCTTTACCGATCTGGTCCAGGAGCTGATCGCCGGCGCGATCGGCACGGCCTCATTAATGGCGATGCATGTCGCGGAGGAAGTGCGATTGACCCAAGTGAAAGTATTGCAGGTAGTGCACAAGAAGCGACGACTGGCCCTGTTGATGCTCGAGGATGTAACGGAGTCTTTTTGCCTGAGGGCGGCCTGGGACACCGCAGAATCTGCTGCACTTGTGGTGGATGCGCAGGGCCGGGTGCGCGCTTTCAACAAACCTACCGCGGCGCTGTTTAGCGGCGTGAAGGTCGGCGTGAACGCAGAGCAGTTGCTTTCTCAGCTCGTGGCAGGGCTGCCGTGGTGGGAGCCCGGGCTGACGCGGCGACGCAAAATGCACATCGAAATCGATTCTCGCATCTATGAGGTTACGAGTTCCGAAATAGCATTGCCGGGCGAAGAGCAGCGCCTCTATAGCGTTTCATTGCTCCCCGTTGCCCGTGCAGATCCAATGGACAAAGCCGGTCGCACCGGTCGTTTGGCGAAGCCACAACCCGCTGCCGGCTCCCCCGAAGCAGGGATGCGGCGAGAGCTGCAATGAGGGCTTCACCGATGAATCTTGCCTGGACGTCAATCGCAATGTTGGCCTGCGTACTATCCATAACCTCCGCCGCTGCGCAAAGCTCTACTGCTGCAGATCGGATTGTGATCAGCGCCGACGGAACCGCCCTGACCGGAACCAACGGCGGAGGCGGTGCTTCGCTCGGTTGGCTGCACAACTACAATGAGAGCACCATCGCGGGGATTGCAATCGAGCATCAGGTATTGGCGAATGCTCAGTGGACCTTCGCATCGCTGAATGCATCGGCCACAATCGGACCGGAGAATCAGCGCTACAGCTTCTACGGGGAAGCGCACGAAGGGGCAGGCCACGACGGTGGGCGCGCCTTCCACTATAAAATCGAAGCAGCGGGCGTCATCGGCACCTTTGGCCACAAACTATCGGCGCAAATCGAGGATAAGCGCATCGATGTCGAGGCTAGCCATGGGAATTTGCCCAAAGTCGGATTGTCCTACCTTTGGAACCCGCATCTAATGACCACGGCCGCATATCAGTATTCGGTCAGCGGCAATCTCGGTACCCGACTCCCGCTGGTTAGAATCGACGGCTATTGGGCGACCGTGAACTTGTTCGGAGGGGTGTCGTGGGGACCGACTTCCCCCGTGATATTTAATTTGCCGACCGGTCTTGTTTCCCGAGTGCGCCAACTTAGGGAAGGATATATTGGGGCGTCCAAACCTTTTCCGAAGTTGCGAAGCGATTTGACGCTCGTCGCAGACTATATCGACCTATCAGGTATCAAGAAATCGACGTTGACGCTCAATTACATTTTCCACATCGGTCGATAAGAGTTCCGAACGATGAGGTCGTTCTTCCGCAGCTTCGGTTTCTTGCCAACGGTGATTGTGTTCGTCGTGGTGCTGGCAGCTGGTTCACGTCTCATCTATTTGAGTGTTCAACACCATGCCGCCGCTGCTCGCGTTACTGCAGCCGCGGTGGCTGCCGCTTACGTTAAGAAAATCGAACCGGCTTTGCAGAACCTCGGCGCGCTTGCTGCGCGGCAAGCGGAATTCGCCGCCAAAGTGATGCGCAGTACCGGAGACTTCAATTCGTTGGCCGCTGAAGACCCGGCTATCAATACATTCTGGATGAGCGCTGAGGACCGAGCGCTGGGCGCTCGCGATACCGAAGTCCAAACCATTAACGGAATCGCCAGTGAATGGAAATCAGTTGAGGCCGGCCGCGTTGTCGCTCAATCGACGGTTCTTGGTCCGATGCGTTTGGGCAGCGAGTGGATCATAGCGGAAAGAGTTCCGATAACGACGGGAAACCCGGATGCTACCCCGAAGGTCGTGGGCTGGTCAGTCGCTTATGCTGATCTGGAGGAACTGATCTCAGACGCCCATCTAGCCCGCCTCGTCGATGGCGGCTATGATTTTGCTTTTGCTCAAGTTGAGCCGCGCAGCGCCTCGCCCCGAATTTTCGTCAGCTCGAGCACCGAATCGCTTGCCGATGCAGTCGCCGCCCGAATCGCTTTACCCGCCGCGAGCACTACGCCGGGAAGTTATTTGGAGCTGGTGTTGCGACCCCGCGCGGGCTGGTTTCCTTCCAACCTACTAGCATCGGAAATAGCGCTTCTCGCGTTTCTGTGCTGGCTTTTGACTTTCGGCACATACGATCTGGTTCACGAATTGCAGCGCGCGAAAGCGGCCGTGGTGATCTCGAGACGAAAGGTGCGCTTGGCCAACCAACAACTCGCCGCGGAGATGCAGCAGCGCTTGAAGCTTCAGGAAACCTTCGATCACGCGCTTTTTCACGACACCTTTACCGGGCTGCCGAATCGACGCTATTTCATGGATCAACTGGACGGCGCGCTGCGGGAATTGCGCACCAAGCGGCGGGTGCGCATCGCAGTCATTATCGTGGATATCTCCCGATTCAACCTCATCAATCACCTGTTGGGCCACACCGCCGGAGATGATCTGATGGTGCAGGTCGCCCGCCGCTTCCAGGAGAGTAGATCGGCTCTCGACGGAACGCTTGCACGGTGGGGCGGTGATCAATTTGCGCTTTTGCTTCTGGATGTTGCCTCCTCAGACGCAGCCCTCGATATTGCCAACTTGCTCCAAGAGCAACTGCGTTCGCCGTTCAATTTGCGCAAGCATCAACTTAGCGTTGCGGCCACTCTCGGGGTCGCGTGCGTGGAATCCGGACAGGAGCGCGCCGAAGACATCATGCGCGAGGCGGACATTGCAGTATCAGCCGCCAAGCGCCAAGAAACTACCAAGGCCGTTCTCTACGCGCCGAATATGGGCCAAGCCGCTGACCTTGTGAGCTTGGAGGCGGATTTGCACCTGGCGTTACAAAAGCACCAACTGCGATTACTGTTTCAACCCATCATCGATCTCACCACGTTCAAGATGGTGGGCGCGGAAGCTTTGCTTCGCTGGAGGCACCCAGTGGAGGGTTTGCTTAGCCCGGCCCGGTTCCTGCGCCAGGCAGAAGATGCGGGTTTGATGGTTCCGATCACTCGTTGGGTCATTCGCGAAGCGATTAGCCTCGCATCGGTCTGGCGCCAGAAATTGCCAGCCGAGCAAAAGTATTACATCAGCATCAACCTGTCCCCGTCTGCGTTGCGCGATCCGGGCCTTGTCGACTACCTCGCATCCCTGCTGCGCGAGAAGAAACTACCGCCGGCACTGCTCAAGTTCGAGGTAACCGAATCGGCGCTCGTCGGTAACGTCGCAGCCGCACGAGAAAGCCTAAAGCGGCTGCACCAGATGGGAATCCAGTTGATGTTGGACGATTTTGGAACCGGTTATTCGTCCCTAAGCAATCTTCAGTTATTTCCGTTCGAGTTCGTGAAGATCGATTGTCCGTTCGTCGACCAGCGCGGCGTCTTCCAGGCGAACATGAGCATGGTCGCCGCCATGATACAGCTCGCAGGCAGCTTGGATCTCACACCGATTGCGGAGATTGTCGAAAGTGAGGCGGCTGCCTCGTCACTCAAGGCGATGGGCTGTAGATATGGTCAGGGGTACTACTTCAGCGAGCCCATTGAGGCTGACGCCGCATTGCAAAGGCTACGCCGCCAAGATTCGTTCAAGCCCAACGAAAAGACTCCAGGCGTGGAGGTCGTGAGTCCGCTTAGTCAGGACGGTTCGCAGACCCTGATCCTGCGCCGCCTGCAAGATCCCTCGAGCCCAGAGTCCGCGACCTCGGAAACCGTGGTCGTTCGCCCGCTGGAAGCCGGCGGTGCGCAGGAAGTCATCATTGGCAGCAACCGGGAGTCGGCCATGTCAGTTCGTGCCATCGTTGAAGATACTTCTGCCACAGTCATGTTGCCGATGGAGATGCTTGGATTGGACGACGAAGATGAGGACGACGACGAGGACGACTAGCGCGGCAGGAGTCTATTGATGAGGCAGATCTACATTACTGGGACCGGCGGTCCGGAGAAATTGCAACTAAGGGAATCGCCCGACCCGCAGCCTCGTGGCAATGAGCTGCGCATTCGCGTCAAAGCCGCCGGCATTAACTTCGCTGACATTCTGGCACGTCAAGGGTTGTATCCAGACGCTCCGAAAGTACCGTGCGTCGTCGGTTACGAGGTAGCGGGCAGCGTGGACGCCGCCGGACCTGATGCGCGGCAAGAGTGGATCGGCCGCGACGTATTTGCGCTCACGCGATTCGGCGGCTACTCGGACACGGTGGTTGTGCCGCAGATTCGAGTATTCGATAAACCTGCTTCACTCAGCCATGAGCAATGCGCGGCGCTGCCGGTGAATTACCTGACCGTATGGCAGCTGCTCGTCGTCATGGGATCCCTATCCGCGGACGAAACCGTGCTGATCCACAACGCGGGCGGGGGCGTTGGGCTGGCCGCCATTGATGTCGCGCGCCATGTCGGCGCGCGGATCTTCGGCACCGCCAGCAGCGGCAAGCATGCCTTCCTCAGGGAGCGCGGCCTGCACGAAGCGATCGACTATCGAAGCAAGGACTGGTCGACCGAACTTGCGCGCCTGACGGATGGACGGGGCGTGGAACTGATCATCGATCCGATCGGTGGCAGCCACTGGAAAAAAAGCTACAAGGCCTTGGCCATACTGGGAGACTCGGCCTGTTCGGCATTTCCGTGGCTTCCGGCTCGGGCACGCTCGCTCCGCTGAAATTGCTCGGGACTGCGCTCGGCATGCCGTTCTTTCACCCGCTGTCCCTCATGAACAGGACCCGTGGGGTGTTCGGAGTCAATATGGGGCACCTCTGGCATGAGCCTGACAAGATTCGGATTTGGGCCGACAAGCTGCTTCAAGGGGTCGCCGACGGCTGGGCTCGTCCGCACGTCGACAAGGTCTTTCCATTCGACCGCGCAGGCGATGCACACGCCTATATCGAGGCACGCAAAAACATCGGCAAGGTGGTTTTGACTCCTTAGAAAACATTGCGCCAGACCCTCTTTATTTCTGCTCGCAACGGCGACGAGATCGTGGCCCGAGTTACTCCCTGCGCGAGGACTCAGTCTGCTGTTCGATCTCAGCTGCGCTGTCGCCCCTGATGCCAGCAGACACCAGCTCGATTGCTCGAGTGAGTTCGATGTTACGGTTGCGCAAGTCAACGTAAAACTGATCCAGGCCATCCGCAATCTGCCGATATGCAGCCCGACCTATGCACGCTGGGCGTGCGATCCCAGCTGTATTCTTCGAGCAGTCCTTACTTTGGGAAAGCTCGCCGTCAACGTAACCCATCACATAGCCAACCTTGGCGTTTTCCTCGATTGATCTCCACCAGTGACCATCCCTACGTTCATTTCCCTGCGCCAGGGCACTGCAAGCCAACAATCCCACGATGATCCACTTGCCCATGCGACGCTCCCCGGCGATAACTATCAGGATCCTACCGAGGTCGTCCAGCGGAATCTTCACCTTCCCGACAGTTTTGTTGCCTCCCGTGCGGGCCGCCGCCGACTCGCGCTGCCCGGCGCTCCGCCACCGTAATCTGAAAATGACGAGAACGGTAATCCCTATCCGATGTGGCGGGCAAGCGTACTGCGTTTTGGCGGCCTTCAGAGCGCCGTTAGCTCGTCGCCCTGCGCCCAAAAGCGCCCAGCGTGGCTTTCAACCCGATATTGCGTCAGCTCGCCTGGGGTGCATTGCGCTCCGATGACGACACCATCGCCGTAACGCCCGCGGACGTGAATGCCAAGCTTTAGGGCAAAACACTCCGGTGGAACTGTTGATACGAGACGTCCCGGATCTTCCGCTCCGGTCTTGAGCAAGACCCCATGAGCCGTAATTTCATAAACTGGTACAACCCAGAGTGTGAGGAAAGGTCCGACTCCGTGCACTTGAAGAATCGTCTCTGACTTTGACAAGGCGAAGTGCGCCATTTGTCTCGGAGCGAATCCGTAGTCGCCGACCTCCATAGGCTCAAGGGCCTCCTTCTTGAAGCGATCTCCCATTCCAACAGCCCAGCTTCCCTTCACCACGACGATGTGCTCATCGATCGGGTGGGTGTGAGGCATGACGATGTATCCAGCCTCAGCATGAATGCGGATAACGAATGGCTCGCCCGGCTTCGTGCGATCGCCATGTACCGCCTCAACCCTTTTGTCCAGTGTCCCTATAGAGGAATGTTTAAGAGGCACGACGTGAGACTCGAGCGCCTGCTGCGCCATCGGGGCTGGCTGCGAGCTGAGGCAAACGCCAGCCAGGACTCCGAGGATGACGCGAATCTGGATGACATTGGCCATGAGATCCTCACACCGCTGCATGTTTTATCGTGAATCGCCATGAACGCGTCGCACTACTACTTCCCAACAGCTACCTTCCACATCTCACGATATTGCTCAATGCAGCGCATAACCTATACTCGCCAGGCGCAGGCTATGCAACCATCGAAACGCACCGGCGTAGACTGAAATTGTTCCTTGTTTGGAGAGGCGTCATGATCCGTTCCACCCTACTGGCGATCTCTGTGCTGTTGAGTTCAATGGCACATGCTCAGTCCGTTTACGTAGAGGATCTCACGTGGACGGAGGTGCGTGACGCAATCGCTGCGGGTAAGACGACGGCGATCATTTACTCCGGGAGTACCGAGCAAAATGGCGCGCACATGGCTCTTGGGAAGCACAATTTCGTCGCGCGGTTTGTGGCCGGTCGAATCGCCGATGAACTGGGCGATGCTCTCGTGTATCCGACTATGCCATTCGCACCTACGGGTGACTTCATCCTTAAGTCGGGGCACCTGAGATTTCCAGGCAGTGTATCCGTGGGTTCCGATGCTTACGTTGGCGTGATCACCGGGGTTGCTCTGTCGGCAATTATGGGCGGATTCAAACAGGTGTATCTGATGGGTGACCACGGGGGCGGTCAGAATGAGCTCAAGCTCGTTGCCGGGAATCTAGACCAGCAGTGGGCGGAAAAGGGTGTGCGAATTCGCTATGTCCCGGATTCGTATTTCAAGGAAAAGGAGCAGTCCCTCCAGTACCTGAAGGAACGACACATAGCGGCCGACGAGCATGCCGGGGCGGACGATACGAGCGAAATCATGTTCATCGATGCCGCCCATAAATGGATTCGAACGGACAAGCTCGCAGCGAGCGACCGCGCGCATGAACCCCAGACCGGCGTGATCGGCGATCCGACCAAGGCGAACGCGGCGATGGGAAAGGTGTTCATAGACTTCAAAATAAGCGATGCGGTGGCACAAATCCGCGAGTATCGGCAATCTAAGCCGTAATGCATGCTCCGACACGGCGCTTGGGTAAGGACCACAACTGAACTGCAGATTCGGTGTGCTTGACGGCTTTAGCACCGACTATCACTAGAAGCATCTGGCCTAT
Organism: Pseudomonadota bacterium; assembly: GCA_030775645.1. Taxonomy (GTDB): domain Bacteria; phylum Pseudomonadota; class Gammaproteobacteria; order Steroidobacterales; family Steroidobacteraceae; genus Bog-1198. Next base: position 85,434 of record JALYIT010000054.1, read on the forward strand.
GCTGCGCCCCGTTAGCCAGTCATGCCTCTGCGGCATAACAGACCTTAACCAATCGGACGAACCGGTAGCAACCGGTTCGTCCGCAGTCAATGCCAAGAGGTCTAGTCGTGGCCGTGCTCGACCGAGTCGCTGGGCAACGGCGGGGCGCTGCTCGGCGGCTCGCGTACCAGGGTCGCCTGCTCAAACGCGTACGCGTAGCCGATCAGTTTCGACTCGCTGAACGGCGGTCCCGAGAACGTCACACCGTAAGGAGCGGGTTCTGCGTTGAAGCCCGACGGGAAGGGCGTCGGCGGAGTGAACGGCGGCGGCGGCACCGCGGGATTTGCGATGAAGCCGCCGGGCACCACGATGCTCGGATAGCCGGCACGCGCCGCGATCGCCGCCCCGCGGTTCGCCGGGAACAGAATCGCATCGTACTTGTTGTACATCACGTCCAGACCTTTGGTCCGCGCCAGGTCCAGATCCCTGGCGCGGTCCGCTTGATACCGCGCCGTATCACTACTGCCCGGGCGCGTGTCCATCGCCTGGGCAGCGAGCAGAATGTCCTGTCCATACTTCAGCCCGACCTGCGCGCCGCCGGCGACAAACGCCCCATTAAACGCGATCACGTCGGCCAGGTTGTGCACCACGGTGTGGCCGTCCGCGCCTAGCCCCGGGCCGAACTCGGCCAAATAGTTATTCAAGTCGCGCTTGAAACCGTACACCAGCACCGTTGAGCAGCTGGCAGGGAACGGCGGAGCGACGACGCACGTGCCGACGTTGTTCACGGCCTGAGCGTCGGGGATGTCGGCCGGATCATCGACAATGGCCCCTTGAGCGCGCAGCACGGCGATCGCGTCATTCATAACCTTCTGGACCTCAGCGCTGATCACGACCTGGCCCGCCGCGTTGGTCCAGTAGCGTAGGTGGGGAACGGCGATCCGCGCACCTTTCAGCGCGTGCCTCTTGAGAAAGGGCGTGTAGTCTTTCAGACAGTTGCCCGGCGTCAGACAGGCGATCGTTGCCGGATCGGCCGGGTCGTATCCGGCCAGAACGCCGAGCAGCTTTGCCGCATCGGTCACCGTGCGGGCGATCGGGCCGGCAGTGTCCTGGTCGGCGGTGATCGGCACAATGCCCGTACGGCTGACGAGGCCGACTGTGGGCTTGATGCCGACCAGCAGGTTCGCACTCGCCGGGCTCAGGATCGAACCGGACGTCTCGGTGCCGACGCCGATCGCGGCGAGATTGGCACTGACCGCGATGCCGGGGCCCGAACTCGAGCCGCCGGTATCGAGCGCCGGACGGCCGTCGTCCCGGCGCGTCAAGCGGATGCCATCGTTAATCACGTCGGGGCGGGGATCAGGGCGCGGATCGAACGGGTTGAACCCGTATCCGACGCGGGCAATGTCGCCGCCCCGCTCAAAGAGCTGGAAGCGCAGCTGCGAGCTGTAGCCGCTCGGGTTCGCGAGCGCGAAGAAGTTTGCGAACTCGGTCAGCGTTCCCTTGCCGAGGATGATCGCGCCGGCGCGCTTAAGTTTCGCTGCAA
>JALYIT010000055.1 GCA_030775645.1 Pseudomonadota bacterium
GCATGGGTGGAAATGGATTTTCTGGCACAAACGCTTCTCCGAATCGTCAACTCGGTGAATGCGCTTCATGACCCGGAAAAGTGTTTAGGCGGCTTGTCATGTCCAATATGCTCTACGAACAGCGGAGGCGCTGATGGACCCTGAAACGTTCCATTGGAACGGCGTGTGGTGGGTGCCGAAGGCTCATTGTGACGCGCTCGGAAACGAGATTCGTGCGATTCAAGCAGAGAATGACAGGCTCAACATGGAAATGGTTGCGTATCGCGAGAAGCTGACGCCGAAGGACGTAGAAGCGATGACGGCAGTCATTAAGGCTTTGACCGAGGCAAAGGCGGCGCGCTCTCAGTCTGATGCCGGAACGAAGCCATGATCTTTATCGGAATAGCGATCTTCACCGTCTATACCATGCAGACAGTCTATGTCGGCGCGTGCGAACCGCGCTTCTCTACGAACGTGATTTGCGCCGATATTGCTCGCCAAGTGCATAGCGAGATAGGGGAGAAACTGCCGGTCTACGTAGGCGAGTTCGGATCAATAGAATCCTGTCAGAAGGGGACGGGAGCCGAGAAGTATCAGCCGAAGGCGGTAGAGCGCGTGGATGCGCTGGTAGAAGTTATCTGCGTGCCGAATGGTGCGCCGTGAAATGCTTCGAACATTATAAGGGGTGCTGAGTCGTGAAAGTATCCGAGTTAATAAAACGACTTAAGGAGATGCCGGCAGATGCTCAGGTGCTCCATTTATGGGACGGTGCGCTGCGCACGGCAATAGAACACGTGTGGTTGACACGTACCGGCGTCGTCGGGACCGGCGACCACGATGAGGTGTGCTATGACACTGACGATAGGCCGTCAGAAGCGCCAAGCCAGGAACAGGAGCGGTATTGGACTACTCCTGATGGGGGCGCAGGCGGTGGCTAACCTAACAGAACTGCCGTACAAAGAATTGCATGACGAACTTATGCGGCGGCACCTCTGTTTGTGCGCACGGCCACAGCGCTGTGACTTTTGCAACGCGCCGTTGGATAGTGAGCCGCCATGCCGACACCCGGAACGCCATTACGTATATGGCGTCAAAGTGAGAGGTTCTGGCGCCGCAGGATGTGTGACATGAAAAAACCCATCGAAGAGGTTGCAGATCGAATACGCGAAGCTATGCGCCGCGCGCTCGAAGGAGACGGCAGCAGTTCCACCATTACCATCGCCGCTGATGGAATCTACTATAGCGATCCAAAGAAAGCGGCTGAGGTCAATGCCAGGATAGTGCGCGAGCGAAAACCATGAACCGCCGCAAGTTCCTGGCCCTGACCGCACTCGCCTCCTCCGGTGCATTGATCCTGCCGGAATTGATCGTGCCGAAGCGCACATTCTTCCTACCGCCGGCGGCAGGGTGGACAGATGGGCGAATGTCAATTCGCTACACCATTATCAAGAATGCGGCAGTTTTCTATGGCATTGACCGCGCTGAACTCGAATCGCATCTGACCGATATCCACCGGCATGGGGGCAATCTGTCGATAATGGGTTCCGGGTACTTTCCGGGTTATGTGTTTGAGCCATCCTATGGTGCGAAGCTTTTAGAACCTGTGAGCTTGTATGTCCTGCCTGGGCGGCCAACGTGATGGCGGTGCCGAGCAATGACTGACGCCAAAAAACCGGACGTGGTGCGGGCACTCGTTCCAAATTCCGTCTATGCCAAAATCATTGGCGTCACGCCGCGCACGCTCTGGAACTACGAAGCGACCGGAAGACTGTCGCCAGCAAAACGCATTAACGGACGAAAATTCAGGGACCCGAATGAGCGGCCGCGCTTTGATGATGTGGTCGCCTGACTGGTGACCTAGTGCCGCTGCGCACTGGTAGCCCGGAAATTCAAAGTGTTGTTTTAATTGGTCGGGGCGACAAGATTCGAACTTGCGACCCCTTGCACCCCATTCTAGAAATTCCAGAAATCGCTTCCGGAAGATTCCAGAGCGTTCCGACAGAAATTCCAGAAAGATCATAAGTTAAGTTCCGATTTGACGGAATGTGATGGAACTTGTCGGAAACGTCCGGCATTGTTACGGTGGCGTCCCAAGAAGAACTCGGCTACCACCTACGGACGCGGGCTACCATCAAATTCACGGTCACTTGGCTGGATCGCATCAAACCCCTAGCTGTGCGCCAATGGTACACGGAGGATGGCCGTCCAGGCTTCATGCTGAGAGTGTTTCCGACAGGCGAGAAGTCCTTCGTATACCGCTACCAGATAGGCGGAGTGCGGCGCAGTCTGACGCTAGGCGCCTACCCTGCTGTTGATTTGGCTGAGGCGCATCGTCGTTATGAAGCCGCCAGGTATCACGTTCAGGAGGGCCGCGACCCCGCTCACGTCAAACGGCAATCGCAGATTGCAGAAAGTGCCGCGGTGACCGTGAAAGCTATCGTCGATGAATGGCAAACGCTGTATGCGAACAATCACCGAAAACGGCCAGCCGAAGCGCAGGCGTTATTGGCCAAGAACCTCACGGCTCAGTTTTTGGCAATGAAAGCCAAAGAAGTGACGAAACGAGATGTAGTGGCCGTCCTTGATCCGATCCTTCATCGGGGATCGCCGGCGATCGCAACCGATGTGGGGAGTTTGCTAAAGCAAATTTTCGCCTACGCCGTTGATAGGGACCGAATCTCCGCATCCCCGTTGGTGACCCTCAAGAAGCACGGGGGCAAGGAAAAGAAGCGCAAACGCTGGCTAACCGATGAGGAAATTCGCATCTTCTGGCACAAGCTGGACCAATGCGCCATGCAGGAATTCATGCGCATTGCGCTGCGATTCGCCTTAGTCACCGCCCAACGTCGAGTAGAAATCGCCAGCATGCGATGGGCGCAAATCGACTTCGTGAATAATATCTGGTCTATCCCCAATACGGTTGCCAAGAATGAAGAATTTCATATGGTGCCGCTCTCCCCGCTCGCGCTGAAATTATTAGCGCAACTGAAGGTTTTTGCCAAAGATTCGGAATTCGTCCTGCCGAGTTATCACCGCAATAAAAAAAGCTTTCGGCCCTTGACAGAGCGCGCGTTGACTCGAGCCGTTGCCGACAATGAAGGGGTGTTTGGGATTGCGCATTTCAGGCCGCACGACTTACGCCGTACCGCTCGAACTAATATGGGACGCATGAAGGTACCGCTTCAGGTCGCTGAATTGGTGCTAAATCATAAGAAAGAAGGGGTCATCGAAGTTTACGATCAGTGGGAATATTTGGATGAGAAGCGCGATGCGCTGAATAAGTGGGCAGCGCATTTAGAAGGGATTATCAGCCAATAATTGAATCCTCAAAGCGCCGGTTGTTGGAACAGCCGCGCAAGGTCGCCGACGGCTTGGTTCGGCGCCAGAAAGCTAATAGTAATTTGGCGGGATCCGCATTGGCGGCACTTGAGGCGAGATCGAAGTTGGGTGAGGGGGTAATCTGGGCCGAGAACTGAGCGGAGGCGCTCAAGGCCGAGGCGTGAGCTGTGGTGGCAGGATCGGCACTCGGCGCCGTAGTAATACGAGTCGTCGACGTCGGCAAGGGTAGCGGTTTCGAGGCGGGCGTAGGACATGCGTTATAGTTTACGGGATTGACTCGGCGGCTAAAACACACCGATTTTCGCCACTAGTTGGGCGTTGACTCGAGAGAGGGATTGTTGATAGTCGGCAACGGCCTTCCGTGCGATCTGGCGATGCATTTCGCAGCACTTGCACGCCGTGGCGCAAGAGCTAATGCCGTTCAAGGCATTGAGTAAAATCTTGATGTTGCCAGTGACTTCGATGGTCATCGGCGGTATTTAATGGCGAGTCCAAGCCACGCACAGTTACCGGCGACGATCAGCAATCCGCCGGCAAAGCTCGCCCATTGATCGAGGCTAGGGTAGTACCAGCAGTTGAATGCGCCCCAAGCCCAAAAGAACGCCGTTACCCGCCAGTCCACGCCGCGCACGATCTTGTCGCGTGCGAGCCGGCGAACGTTGAGCCAGATGCATGCGCCGCCGATTGATTCAAAGATTCCATTGAGAGCATCATTGAGCTTCACAGGCGCCAGCGACCATCAGCAATCGTCAGTAGTTGTCTTTTCCCGTCTGCGTGAAGCGCGCAATGCGTATGGAGCCATCCTGAGACACCGCGATTATATTCAAGCCGCAGCCTGCTTGACGTGCCGACCTGATAGGCCCCCTCGCTGATCCCCGGAGAATGCGAGTGGCCAATGATGGACTTCACGCCGATACGCCGGAGGTTCTTGATCGAGCCGCGCGCACCGTTCGGCCCCAGGTTGCCGTGCATGCCGAGTTCTATTCCCGCCATCTGCAATGAGTCGTTATCGCCCAAGCATGTGATGTTTTCGATGCCAGCTTGGTCAACCCAATACTTGAACGGATCGGGATATTCCGCGCCGCCGTCGCCCATTTTCGTTCGCTCAGCAACGGCCAGCGCAGTGCGCAGGTAGAACTCGGCATTGGCCGGATCTTGCCGCCAGTCATTAGCCTGCAGCCATCGAATCAGGAATTCATTGTGGTTGCTCGATATGATGTAGCCGCGCGTTTTGGGCGGCGTGCGCTTAGCGACGAATTGCACCGCGTCCATGACCTCGGCCTCAACATCGTTGAAATCCGAACGCCATTTGGCTAGAGCGTTGAAGGGGTTGCCCTTGTGATGAGGGTTCGAAGCGTAACCATCAAGAAGATCATGATAGACGATAGCGGCTGGCGCCAAGGCCTCAACAATGCCGTTTTTCCCAAACGTGGCAGCGTCTACACGGGGATCGGTGAACCGGACATGCGTATCACCCAGGACCAGCGCCAGGGGTGCCGCAGCCTTCTGCGCGCCTTTTGGCGTAAAGCGCATATCGAGGTCGGTGAGCTCGCCCGACTCCCTGGCGTTCAGATGTCTGAGCCAAAACAGCGGACCGTCGATTTCTACTAGAATCGCGCTCAGAGAATGATGGAATTCACCTGATTTTCCGCTTCGTGAGTCCGTGTAGTTGGCCACCGTGCAAGCGCCTGACGTGGACATCTGCTTCGCCCCCTTGTGCCCAAGGGTAGCAACCGTCTTGAAGGAAAGCTTTGTGTGACCGACGATGGTCGACTCAAGTCCGGTAAACGCCTCAAGGCCGTTTAACGGTTCGGTGGCAGTTGGCTGAATCTTCACATCGCCAAGGATCGCAATATTCTTATTGAGCGCCCGACGCTGGTTGAGCAGATGCGGCCGCACTTCCGCAGCCCAGTATTCTGCATTTTGCTGGCTGCCGCTCCAGAGGCTGGAAGGATTTTTATAACGGAGTGGGATAACGAGAATGGGGGCCGAATAGTGCGCGGCGGCTACCTTGAGCGTCTTCCAGAATCCCGCATGAACCGGGGTCGCGTTCTGCGCCGCCGTGATGATAAATCGCTTAGTGCCTTTCGATATCGGTTGATCGAATACTGCGTTGACGGACTCGACTTTGTGAGTTGGGTCGTGGGCCGCCTTAAAATCACTAAGCGACTTACCCACTTCAGACCATCTGCCTTAGCTTCGTCGCCAGCGCCTTCGACCCACACCAGACGACTTTGCGAGTCTTAGCGCGAATCTCGACGAAAAAATCTGAGTATTGTTCGCGAAACATCGCAAGGTCCGTGACCGATATCTCACACAGTTTGATAAAGTCGGGCTGGTAATGCCATTGGTCTGGACCCAGCAATTTGAGCCCTTGCTCGATTTTCTTTGGCACGATGCAGTTCTTGTCGTGACTCTCGCGAAACGCGTTGATATCCCGGCCTACTGTCTTTTTTGCTGCGGATGCCATCATGACCTCGGTGGTGATTTGGAAGCAGAAACCTGATCGAGTCGGGCGGTCACTATGCGGCCCCCAGAATTAATGTCTCGCTTGATCGCCATCTGCACCGCTTGCGCTGCACTCTTGCCACAGTCCATTGCGGTGATCGCGTGGACTGCGCCGGAACCTATCGAATAGTATGGTTCTTCAATCTCGCAGAGTCGGCAGTGCGGGTTCGCTTCATATAGGCGCCGTCCGTCCCAGAGCAGGATGTCGAACATATCGCCGTCCATGCTAGACAAGCTCTTTGGTGGGTCTGCTGTCGTCCCGTACCAGTCGACGAACAACATCGCCGCGAACACATCAGCGCCAGCCACCCCTATTAAAACCTCCTTCTTCCCCACCTTCTTTCGGAAAATCTTCGGCCCCTTCGTGATGCCGACACTGGTATCACTGTAGCGCGAGTCCGAAGCCATCACGCCGTCTTTGAATGCCACGGTCGTCACTGGCTAGTCAAGATTCTTAAAGGTAAGGAAAGGCGATCCCGCCGCGCGATAAGCTTGATAGGCACCATCCGAGGCGAAGGACTCGGCAGTCGGCGAGTTTTCCGCGCGATAACGATCCCATGGCTTCCATCCGCCGGCTCGCACCCCGATCCAATAGACTCGCGCGACGGTTGAGGTTTCTTCGTAGGCAATCAGCGCCCGGCGAAATTGCTCATCGGCTTGGGCGCGCGTGGTGACGCCCCAGGCGTATAGCGCATCGTGCAGGAGCGCTGCGAACCGCGAATCGCCGTCGACGTCCAGGATGTTTTTAAGCGGTCTCGGAATACTGGCAAAGTCTGTTACGAAGAATTTTGGAATAGTGAGCTTCAAATCCGGCGCGTCCCACGTCACCGCTGCGGCCAATGCCCAGTAATCCGGTTGCGCCATAACTTCAACGTCAATCGGCCCCGAAAAGAACCCGCACGCTATTTCACTGCTGTGCAAGAGTTGCGGGGTGTCGACGAACATCGCTACACGCCAAAAAAGCTTGTGGCGGTCACCACAGCATTCGCGAGTCCCACGATGGCCACCGACGTCGACGCGGTGATTTTGCCGCTGGTGTCACTTTGAATCTTACCGTTTAGGAAGCCCTGCAGCGTGCTCGCAAAGACCATGAAGGCAGCGGCGTCAGCGGCATTCGGCGCGAGCGCAACGACCCTAGCGTTCAAGGTGCTTTCGAGCTGCGCCAGCGTTGCAGCCGGGTTCACCGCATCGGCCGCGATCTGCTGCGCAATGATCTTGATGGATAGCGCCTTGATCTTCTGGGTAGCCGGGTTATTGCCGACCGCAGTGGCCACGCCGACGTCGATGCCGGCTTGGATTAGCTGATTGCCGGCTGGCGTGGCGAGCGTGCTCAGCTTGCCGAGTGCAGTGCAGGCGCTAAGGCACAGAACGAGGGTCGGCAGAAGCAATGATAGTTTTTTCATCGGGTTTTCCTTTATCGAGAGTGGGATCAGTGGCCGGATTCAACGTGCGCGCCTGGATCTTCGCGGGATCGTCAGGCGTGCTTTTCAGGACAATCGATCGCTTGCCGGGGAGTAAGTCCACCAGCGAATTGGTGCCATAGCCCACGCCGAGCGCGGAGGCAAAATTGAGTTGGTCCCACATAACCAGCGCAGCGAAAGCGATCATGTTTGCAATGATCATCGCCGTGGTTTCTGGCCAGTATTTGAGATAAGCGCCAAACGACATCGGTGTGCCGGTCTGGCGCAGCACCATCAATTGCTTCATTCCGTTGCTCAAGCTCGCGAGCATCATCAAAATAAATAATGCGGCTGGCGAGGAGAGAAACAGCTTAAGGGCGCTCTCGCTGTTCATATTTTTCGGTTCCGTGTGATTTCAGCGCGTACTTCACTGCGGTGGCCGCGGCGATCCTCTTGCGCGAATCGAGCTGCTTTGTCGAGCGAGCCGAAAACCTGCGACCAAATGCCGCTCTTGCAAATGCTCTGATAGCCGCCCGCGTGAAGACTGAATGGTGAGGTCAATACCTGACTGAAATCAAAAGGTCCGGTAGCGTTCTTGTCATCGAAATAGGCGGGGAGAACAAAGTCTGAGAACTGTGATCCGTTCACCAGAAACGTGGTCTCTTCGCACGGATCACAAACCTCATAAGCGACCTGATCGCCATTCGAACGAATCGCGACCAGAGTGCAATCTGGGTCTACCAGCATCTCGGCAAGCTCGTGCGACACCGATACGCTGAGGCTTTCGCCCGCTTGTTGAGCAGTGCGAACGAATATTTTTGACAGTGGAAAACCATCATCCGTGGTGTGATATGCCAATGCGCCCGGAGAATCAGCATCGTCTAAAAACACGATTCCCCATGATCCAGAGACCGGACCATCAGTCAGTGTTAGCGTCGCTGGGCAATTCCACGCAGGCACCAGATAGCTATCGATATATACCTGTAGCGCGGCCGTGAGGGCGCTCAAATCAAGGCCAAGCGGCACCGATGCGCGGTTATAAACTGCGATTGTCGTCACTGATTTTCCTATGGAGTCGATCCCGCCGGCCGCTCGGCCGATAGGCTTATCATGCGTAGGCCAAGGACGCATCGAGCGACCGGCGAGGTTTGGGATTACTGGATTTGATTCCAGGTCAAACTAAAGTGATCTGCATCAACGGTATGAAAGTCACCGCCCCATCTCGCCAACTCGTGGAGAGACTTCCAATAGTCGCCCATGAATTTGTAAGATTCTGGATCAGTCAGATAGACGCCGTCTTTGAATAACTGAAAGTCCACCGCAAGCCGATCGCAATGCAGGCTGTGCGCAATGCCAGAGCCGTTTTGCGCATTGAGTGCGGCTTGTGCCGGAGTACGGTAGGTCTCGCCCCACGTGAGTTGGAACCCACTGTTGTAGGTAAATTTAATAAGTGACGCCACGAGTTTAACGTGCAGCGCTTGAAGCTCGTGCAGCGTCATCGGATGGTCTTGAAGATGTCATCGACACGAATATGCACGGCGCGCAAATCATTCCTTATTGCCGCGCTGTTGTCGGCTAACTCTTCCCGTAGCGCTTTGCCATTCTCAAGGTTTTCCTGATGCTGCCGTTGCCGATCATCCCGCAATTGCTCGAACCGCTTGTCGCTTTCGTCCCTCATTTGAGTCAAGTGCGCGACCAATTCCGCTCGAGATATCATAGGCGCCATGCGCAATTCCAATGCATCAACCGACTCGGCGGTTGCGAATGACTGCTGGCGCTTTTCAAGGTTGTCGACCTTGAGGATGTATTTGCGAAGAAACCACCCGAAGCTGCCAGTGCAGACGGACGTCACAAGAAGCGCAAACCAGATTAAGGCGTTGATAGCCCATTGCGGCAATGAATTTTGAGGTTCTACCGCCATTCATAAAACCTTGGCGCTAAAAAACATGTCACGCGACCATGAAGGATGCGATGAGGGCGGCGACACTGAGCGCGAGCAAACCTAGCTTGCTAGGCACGTTGAAGCCTGCGCATAGCGCCAAGACAAGTCCAATGATCAGCAGCGCGAAGTGCAGCGAGTAGTACGGATGCATGGACTTTTCCTTAAAACTTGCTAAAAATTGCGATGACCATCACGAGGGCGATGACGCACAGAATGAGCGCTCCCTTATTGGCCTTGATCCATCCGCCCCAGGTGGCTTCGGTTGCGTTTAATTCCGCGAGCACCTTCTCGTCGCGCGCTTTGAGGGCCGCTTCCTCGGCCTTGAGCAAATCTTTAAATGCCATGCTTGAATCTCCTAGTAGCCGATTGCCTGCCACAAGTAGGTTTGAGTAACACCGACATTGGCGGTGAAGTTGTTGGCGCTTTTGGCGGTGACGTAGTAGGTCGCACCGGACCCATACGGCGTCAAAGTGACCGACACGCATTGATTCGGAAAGGCTATGCCTCCCACCGCATTGAACGTGACGACATTCGATCCGTTGTTGAGGGAAACGGTGCCGCCCTGGAAAATTTGCCCACCTGGCAGTTGGATGTACATGCCGGTCGAGGCTGATGAGCCGGTGCCGTTGGCGTAGGTTTCTGCGGTAACGACGCCTGCTGCTATTGCACTGTTGCGGTTCGTGACCTCAGTCGATATCGCGGTCGATATTGCCGAAGTGCGGTTCGTGACCTCAGTCGATATCGCGGTTGTCAGCGCACTGGAGGCGGCGCTGTTGGCAGATGATAGTGTCGTGGCATCGTTGCTGGCTCGCAGAGCAGCTTCCGCAGCTACGGCGGTTGAAATCGCACTGTTGCGGTTGGTGACTTCGGTCGATATCGCAGCAGTATCCGCATTGGTCGCGAAGGTCTCAGCGGTACCAACCCCCGCCGTGACCTGATTCGTCACCCACGCCTGCGTCGCGTAGGTGCCAGTAGTCGAGAGGAACGGCGCATAGGTGCCAGGCTGTGAGGTGTCGAAGATCACCGTTCCGGTGGGACTTCCAATTCGGACAGGGTACGGATAAACCGCACATCCGCCACCCGCATTCATGAGCGTCGCCCGGATGTAACTATACTGGGTGCCTGCCATATAGACGCTGACGCTGCCGTCCGTCTCTTGGTAGCAGCGGATCATGGCCAACGTGCTAGTCGGCCCGAACATCGTGTACTGGTAATTAAACCCGTTACGGTTGCCCAGGATGATGTCAACGGTAGAGGAACCAGATGCATTCCATCCAGAATTAACGACGGCCTTTATATCAAGCGAGTCGAGTGTGCCGGCAGTTCCGGGTTGTAATGTTGCTATCTTGTAATAGTCGTAAACACTCGCCGTTTGAAAAACGGCAGACACGCCATTGACGCCAATCGATGAAGGCGGAATTATATTTGTGGGACCCAGCCAGCCAAAGTAATAGCTACTGTATGGATTGATGTTCGCATTTGTTACCGTGGTCTGTCCGTTTGCAACCGTGATGACATAAAGTCCAGTCCATCCAGTAGACGGTATTGGCGTGGTCTGGCTGCCAGTGGCCGCAGGAGTTCCGGCGATAACTTGAATGACGAACAATCCCTGTCGCACGGTCGGCTGCGAGGCTCCGTTGTTGAGCGGCCCCTGAAACGGCTGAGTGGGATTTTCCGAGTTATAATAGGGAACGACCGCTTGGCCAGAGTCGCTATCCTGATACTGACCCTGGATCAGGTAATTGATCGACTGTCCCGCAGTCGTGGGTGCGGGAGTTGCCAACGTGACCGCATCCGCCAGAATGCCTTGCTTGATGAGCGCATGGGTGGTGTCGGCGGCGAGCGTCCCATACGCGGTGTTGTCGATATTCTGCGGGGAGTAGATACGGCCGGGTCCCACAAGCACAGCGAGCGATGGCGTTGCCGTTTGCGTGCATGGCGTGTTACCGACACTAACGGTGTTGCCGAGGATATCCGCGAGCAGATAACCGAGACCCACCATCGCATTCTTGTTGGTTTTTAGGATGTCCGCATCGAGCACCACTGCCGAGGGGGATACTATTTGTCTGTCCAAAAAAGATTGCTCCAATAAAAAAGGCGCCGAAGCGCCTTATTGAAATGATTTCTTGAGCCGTTACGGTGCGCTGAGAATCCTTAGCCAGATGATCGTCCCACCCATGCGAACCGACTCAACTGCCGCGTAAATGTCCGAATCCG
>JALYIT010000056.1 GCA_030775645.1 Pseudomonadota bacterium
CCTTGCTGGTGAACATCCGCGCGGTGCTGCATGTGGAGTCGGTCGGCCGCGGCAGCTTCTCCTTCACGCTATCCTCGGGTGCTTGCCTACAGTCGAGCGGGTCCTATCGCGAGGCCATCCTGAAGGCGCTGCCGATGAGACGCTTCTCGGGACGAAGATCGCCGCAGTAGGTCCGCACACAGCGCTACGAAGAGCCCGCCAGTAGTCCGACGCGTGGAAGTGTGATGTTTACAGTGCGACTACACCATGTTCTTGAAAATCAACAAACAATAGAAGGTGTGCTTATGCCAAGTCCCCGCTTCCACCTTAAATTCGCCGTGACCCTGCTGGCACTTTTCGGGTCGATTGCCTCTCCGGCCGCCGATATCGCGCTCGCGACAGCGATGGCAAGTCCGACACGCGATCCTGGAGCCATTGCAAGGGATGCGACCCGGCATCCCGTCGAAGAGTTAACCTTCTTTGGTCTTAAACCAGAGATGACTGTAGTCGAGCTGTGGCCCGGCGGCGGCTATTGGACTGACATCCTCGGCCCTTATCTGGCCGCAAGCGGGCACTACTACATAGCCCTGCCCGCCTTGGGCACCGAGGAGGAAAGTGCAGCGGTAGTCAATCGCTTTCATGCTCGAATTGCGAATAAAAAAGACCAGCTTGGCAAGTTTCATGAAACCACTCTTGGTCCAGGCCACTTCGATATCGCACCGCCCGGCTCTGCCGACCTCGTACTGACGTTTCGCAACCTCCATAATTGGATGGATGGAGGCTTTGCGGGCGAAGCACTCGCGGCAGCGTTCAAGGCTCTTAAGCCCGGCGGTATTCTTGGGATCGAAGAACATCGCGGCCGCAATGATCAACCGCAGGATCCCAAGGCGAAGAGCGGCTATGTGCGTCAGGACTATACGATTGCGCTGGCGAAGAAGGTTGGGTTCGAATTCGTTGGCTCATCGGAGGTGAATGCAAACCCTCGCGACACGAAAGATTGGGTCGATGGCGTCTGGACGCTGCCCCCGACTCTTTCTCAAGGTGACAAGGATAGAGCTAAGTACGCCGCCATTGGCGAGGCGGATAACTACGTCCTCAAGTTTCGCAAGCCGCACTGACCGAGCTGCTCCAGGTTGATTGTCCGAGCACCGTGATGTCGATAGACTTAATCTCTCTCGTTTCGGCACGATCTCCAATATGCGAACCGCCATGGCCCTTTTTCTTCTGGTTCTCCTTGGTGGGTGTGCCATCAACGAACCTGCCAACCCCGCCTATTACGATATCGAGCCGGGCAACCTGCCGCCAACTAACATTGTGCTCAAAATACCTGGGCTAACGCCTTGCACAGACAATCCGAATCACAGCCTTCATCTGACTTTGAACCAGCCCGTTCATGTTTTGGTTCATGGCTGTTTTGGCTCCTCGGGCCAGTTTCGCGGCCTGGCCCAGGTATTGGCGTTCCACGGCCAGCAGACGGTCTGTTTCACGTACGATGACCGTGCCAAGCTCACAAAGAGCGCCACAGAGTTGCGTCGCGGGATTGATCTGCTGGCAGAGCAAACCCGGGCGCCCCGGATCACCATAATCGGGCACAGTCAGGGTGGGCTGATTGCCCACAAGGCACTTACCGATCTGCCCAGCAGACCGCCCGACCGCCGCGCCGATTTGCGCCTTGTGACAATCTCAGGCCCTTTTAACGGCATAGCCGTGGCGCACACCTGCGGAAGAACCTGGCTCTACCCCCTCACATTGGGCCTCTTGCCGCTGAGCTGCTATGCCGTGACCGGCGCCAAATGGTCAGATATCACTTATTCATCACACTTCATCCGCGAGCCGGGCACCCTGATTCCGCAAGTCAGCAAGTTTCTCAAAATCGATACTGACGAACGCGGGACTTGCCGTCTCGAGAAAGGCGGGCGCTGCGTGCAGGAGGACGAAGTATTTTCACTGGCTGAACAGCGCAATCCGCTGGTGGAGACCGATAGACGCGAACAGCGGGTCGAGGTGCGTGCCGGGCACGTTGAGATCGTAGGCGACAAGCGCGTGGCACCGACCAAGCTGATTGCGATCCTGCAAGAGCAAGGCGCGATCCTCCCGACTGCGCCGGAACGCCTGTCCGCTTTCAATCAGTTACTCGCGCGCATCTATCACGATGATGAATCCTGGGACAACACGCTCTGACGAGCGCGTTTTACGACAACGACCAATCGGCGGCATGTCGAGGCCCCGCCTTAGCTCATGTCATGGCCCTTTCATGAGCTGATCCCATAAAGGACACCCGTGCGCAAATTGCTGTTGATCTTCGCATTGAATTTGGCCCCTGTTTCGGCGATATGCGCCGCACAGACCGCTGCCTCGGTACCGCGGGCAAGCGTCACCGCGATTCGCGCCGGCAAATTTATTGAAGTCCAGACCGGTCGCGTGCTGGCGAATCAAGTGATTCTCATTCGCGGCGCAAAAATCGACGCGGTTGGACCCAACATAGCGATACCTGAGGGAGCCGATGTCATCGATCTGTCAAAGATGACGGTACTGCCAGGCCTCGTTGACTGCCACACTCACTTGGCCGACCTCCCCAATCTCGAGCCTTTGCTATCTCTGCGGCTCTCAGCGGCCGAAACCGCCTATGCGGCAATTCCGAATGCGCAGGTTACGTTGTTGGCCGGCTTTACCACAGTGCGCGATGTGGGCGTATATCGCGCCTTCAACGATGTGGCCATGCGCGATGCGATTGCCCACGGGATCATTATCGGGCCCCGCATGTATGTGGCAGGTGCGTACGTAACCATCAGTGAAGGAGCTGGCGCAATGACCGGCCTCGCCAAGGACATTCAGCTGCCCTTGGATCTTCGCTACGGCATTGCAAACGGTCCGTGGGACGTACGCCGGGTCGTGCGAGAACTCGCGCATCTCGGTGCGGATCACATTAAGATTCTATCGACCGGCGCAGTTCTAACCCATGGCAGCATGGTCAAATCGATTGAATTTACGCCCGAGGAAATAAGAGCCGCGGTCGAAGAAGCCGCCAACTTCGGTCTGCGCGTAGAGGCGCATGCGCACGGAGCCGAAGGCATCAAGAATGCGATTCGCGCCGGAGTCGCGTCTATAGAACACGCCACGCTTATCGATGACGAAGGGATTGCGCTAGCCAAACAGCATGGCACTTATCTGGACATGGACATTTACGACGAGGAATGCCTGCAGTCGGACCCGAACACGCCGGCTGATTTTCTCGCGCACGATGCGGGACTAGGCGAAACGCAGCGCCGCAACTTCACGAAAGCCGTTCGCGCGGGCGCCAAAATGACCTTCGGCACGGACGCAGGTGTTTGTGCGCATGGGATCAACGCCCGGCAGTTCGCCTTCATGGTCAAGTACGGCATGACGCCGATGCAGGCAATCCAAGCGGCCACCGTCAATGCGGCTGACCTTATCGGCCACTCCGAGCTTTTCGGATCTATTACGGCCGGCAAGTCCGCCGATATCATTGCAGTGAGCGGCAATCCGATCGATGACATTCATGAACTCGAGCGGGTGCGCTTTGTGATGAAGGAAGGAAAAGTGTTCAAGAAAGACGAATGAGAGCCGAGCGTGGTTTCGAGCGGCCGGCAATCGCCGGGCGTTGAGGCACGGATATAGGGACGCAGCTCGCGCCGCTATTTCAGAGCCACAGCAGACGGGCAAGAAAAGGGACTGCCGCCGCGAACGTGTTCCCCCCGACCATCGCAATGTGGGGATTGGATGAGGCCCCTCTGACCTTCAAAAGGGCACCGCATTTTAGAATCGCAGCTTACTTGGTATGAATCGTGCCGCCCTTGTCGATGTCTAAATTGACCACACGGCCGTCCTTCTGGGCAGCTCCAAACCAATCTTCACCGTTCTTGTGCAGATCGCTCACTTCCGTGTAACCCTGTTGGCTGAGTATCTGCAATATTTGCTCCTTGCTCATCGAGGCAGTCCCAATATAGTCGGATTTGGTGCGCACGCCGCTGCACGCGCTGATTGCCGTCAAGACGGTTATGCAGGACAAAAGCGTTAGATTTCGCATTCTCATCTCCAGATTGTTTTCAACACTGACAGGAAAAAACCTCGGCGCGACTACCGGTCCCGCAGAGGGAACCTTCTTGATCCTGTCCGCTATTGGTGACAGTTGCGCTTGCGCGTCTGCGATCTTCCCGTCTTCCCTTCAATCAATTCTGTCCCCATCATAATATCGCAGGCAGTGTCTCTTCGGTGGGCTATCGCACTTAATCTGCGGCACTGCCCGTTTTTGGCGCTTCAAACCAAGTGCTTTGACCCGGCCTGAAGTTGGGCCGCGGAAATTAATCCTTGCCAAGTCCGAGTCCGAAGCGTGTTTGTGTCCGGCGCGTCCTTCCTGCATGTACGATCATGTCCTACCGAGTAGGGCCCTCAACTGAGTTTTTCTCCAGGCCCCGTGATCAGGGCGGATGGAATGTGGCGATGGCGGCGAGCGGCTTACGGACGATGTCGGGGACGCAGGCGTCGGCCGCGGGATACCCCACGACAAGCAACAGAAACGGACGCTCGATGTCTTTGGGACGCTGAAGAATTTCCGTCAGAAAGCCCATGGGACTCGGTGTATGCGGTAGAGATACAAGACCAGCGGTGTGCACGGCCGCGATGAGCAAACCGGTGGCGATCCCAACCGATTCGTCCGTGTAGTAGTGTTTCATCTTGCGGCCGTCAGGCAAACGCGCGAAGCGCTGCAAGAATACCGCGATCAGCCACGGCGCAATTTCTAGATAGGGCTTGTGTTCGTCTGTCCCTAGCGGGCGTAGGGCATCCAGCCATGCCTGAGGCGCACGCCGGTGATAAAAATCACGCTCCTCCTCTTCAGCCGCGCTGCGGATGCGCGACTTTATTGCCGGATCGGAAATGGCCACAAACTGCCACGGTTGTTGGTGGGCGCCGCTCGGCGCCGTGCCCGCAGCGAGCAGGCATTTTTCGATGATCGAGCGAGGTACTGGTCGATCCGAGAACTGCCGTGCGGTGCGGCGACGTTGCAAATGCCCCTCAAACGCGTCAATGCGATCCTGCATAACGTCCGCGGGATATTCTTCATAAGTCGACAACGGCAGGAATCGGGGTTCGCTCATGGTCGCTCCAGCATAAAAGGGTGACTGCTCGCTTCGGTCTGAAGATTCGTTTCGAGGGTCCTGGCTACTGAAGGCGATCCGCGCGCCCGCTCCCAATGGTCAGGCAACGATTGCCGTACAAGCTAGGCAATTGGCTCACCAAAAACGATGCGGTGTCCATCGGGCGAAACAATGGCGAATTCGCGCATGTGCCAAGGCTTAGTCTCCAATGCATGCCAGATACCCACGCCGTGCTGTCGTAATTCCTCGTAGAGTCCATCGATCTCGTGAACGTGCAGGTACGCGAACCAGGAGTGATCCGGGCACTTTGAAATGGGTAGAGCGTCTGGGCAATGGCCGAGTCTCAACTTACAGCTACCGCGACTTAGAAACGACCACCCGTCGACCCGGAGGTCTTCCGCGAAGCCCAGCTTTTGACAGTAGAAGGAACACGAGGCGTCGAGGTCATTGACTGCCAGCACAAATGTCGATGCGACAATCTCAGTCACGGGTTCTCATTCCAATTGCCTAACAATTAACTAGAGGACCGCCCTGGCCGGCCAATCGTATAACTCTCGTTAAGAATCCCGCCGGGCTTTTGTTCATACTCCCGATTTCCTTCGAACCAAGATCTTAGTGATGAGGGAGCATAGCATCCGGAATCGCGCTTGCTGGCGTTGGTCGTTTCATTTTTCGTGGAGGATCACTCTGGTAGGCCGTCCCATCGATCATCGCTCACTGGCCGGCATCATCGTTTTGTTTTGCGCGGGCCACTACTAAGCAACCTGACGGGTTGCCCCCCAAGATCGGCGCCCAGGTACCACGCATTTGAACCGAGCGCCGAACAGATCTGTCATGATCACGGCGTGCGAGGCGGATACGACCGAGCCACCGAGCGCGAGACCCTCGAAATATTCGCCGAATTCATGCTAGGAAGCCAAATGCATTTCTGCGAGCTCTGCTGCATCCGATGATGAGTCACCCGCGAATCCAGCGCGCAAAGGTGACCGTAACGGCTCTAATACTAATCGGATTCGGCGTCGCAGTGACTGACAGGGCGGAGGCAGCGATCCAACCGGCCGAATGGCATCGAGCCTCGATTCATGGACACACCATCCTCTATGTCATGCGCGGCATCGGTCCCACGCTGGTGCTGCTGCACGGCGGGGGGGATTCCGGTGAGCACTCCTTCGCGCGTCAACTCGACGTCTTTTCGGAACACTTCCGGATTGTGGCGCCCGACCAGGTCGGGCAGGGACGTTCGCCGGAGGTGGCCGGGGCGCTCACTTACACCGGAATGATGGATGATACCGCGGCTCTGCTACAACAGCTCGGGCTCAGACATGTGGATGTGGTGGGATTCAGCGACGGCGGAATTCTGGCCCTGATGCTCGCAGTCCGTCATCCCGAACTGGTACGGCGGCTCGTCATCAGCGGGGTGAATATAGCGCCCGAAGGGCTGAAGCCGGACGACCTCGAAGAACTGCGCGCGACGCAAAATCCAAAGCCAAGGACCATCGACGAAAAGCTCGCGCATTTGTGGGCAACTTCTCCCACGGAGGCTGAACTCAACGTCGCGATGCTCGCCAAAATAGTGCAGCCCGTGCTTGTGATCGCAGGCGACCGGGATGCCATTACCCTCGAACATACGGTCAAGATATTTCATGCGCTCCCCGATGCCGAGCTGTGCATACTGCCCGGGACGGATCACGCGACATTCTCCGGACGTTCCGAATGGCTGAACCCGATCGTCACAGCCTTCCTCGGCCGCTCGTTGAAGTAGTAGAATGAGCCATGGATGATATCGTCATCGTAGCCGCGGGCCGCACCGCGGTCGGCAAGTTTGGTGGAACGCTCGCCAAAATTCCCGCTGCCGACCTGGGCGCCCATGTAATCAAGGCGCTGCTCGCCCGTACTGGCATCCAACCGGACCATGTAAGCGAGGTGATCCTCGGCCAGGTGCTCACGGCCGGCTGCGGCCAGAATCCAGCACGCCAGGCCTCCATCCGCGCCGGTATTCACTTCATGGTGCCTGCCATGACCGTGGGCAAGGTGTGCGGCTCCGGGTTGAAGGCCACTCACCTCGCTGCACAGGCGATCAAGTGCGGCGACGCTGATATCGTCATTGCCGGCGGCCAAGAGAACATGAGCGCCTCGCCGCATATCTTGCCCAACTCCCGCGACGGCTTTCGCATGGGCGACGCCAAGCTCGTGGACAGCATGATCGTGGATGGCCTGTGGGACGTGTTCAACCAATACCACATGGGCACCACCGCGGAGAACGTGGCCAAGAAGTACGGAATCTCACGTCGCGAGCAAGACGAGTTCGCCGCCGCTTCCCAGAACAAGGCCGAGCTTGCCCAGAAAGCGGGCCGATTCAAAGCCGAAATCATCGCCCTCGAAATCCCGCAACGCAAAGGACCGGCGCTGTCCTTCGACACTGACGAGTTCATCAAGCATGGCACCACGCTCGATGCCCTGTCCGCGCTGAAGCCTGCCTTCGCGAAGGATGGCACAGTAACCGCGGGCAACGCCTCCGGCCTCAACGATGGCGCCGCCGCCGTGATCATGATGTCGGCCGGGAAAGCGGCCGAACTAGGCCTCAAGCCCTTGGCGAAGATCAAGGCGTACTCCTCGGCCGGGGTCGATCCCAGCATCATGGGCATGGGCCCCGTGCCGGCGACTCAGCTATGTCTGAAGAAAGCGGGTTGGACTCCCAAGGATCTGGACTTGATGGAGATCAATGAAGCGTTTGCTGCCCAGGCGATCGCGGTAAACAAGGAGATCGGCTGGGATACCAGTAGGATCAACGTAAACGGCGGAGCGATCGCCATCGGCCATCCGATTGGCGCGTCCGGGGCAAGAATCCTTGTCACACTCATTCACGAGATGATCAAGCGCGATGCGAAACGCGGCCTAGCGTCGCTGTGCATCGGTGGCGGCATGGGAGTTGCGCTCGCCATCGAGCGCTAGTATTTACTCCAGTCGCCTTGTCCGGCTGCTAGCGATTCATCCTCTCGTTGACGAGACTCTCCACGACATCTGGATCAGCGAGTGTGGAGATATCACCGAGCTGCTCGTGCTCGTTGGCAGCGATCTTGCGCAGGATGCGGCGCATGATTTTGCCCGAGCGGGTTTTGGGCAAACTAGGTGCCCACTGGATGAAATCCGGTGTGGCAATCGGTCCGATTTCCCGGCGCACCCAACTCCGTAGTTCGGTTCTCAGCGGCTCCGAAGGGTCCGCGCCAACCACGAGGGTGACGAAAACGTAAATACCCTGGCCTTTGATCGCATGCGGACAACCGACCGCCGCGGCTTCGGCCACTTGCGGGTGTGCGACCATCGCGCTTTCAATCTCCGCCGTGCCGAGGCGGTGGCCGGCGACATTGAGAACATCATCCACGCGACCGGTGATCCAGTAATAGCCGTCGGCATCACGGCGTGCACCATCGCCGGTGAAATACTTGCCGGGAAAGGTCTTGAAGTAGGTATCGATGTAGCGTTGGTGATCGCCGAACACGGTACGCATTTGTCCGGGCCAGCTGTCCACAATCACCAGATTGCCCTCGCAGACGCCGTCGAGCGTATTGCCGTCGTTATCGAGGATTGCCGGTATTACACCGAAGAAGGGCAAGGTGGCTGAACCCGGCTTGAGCTCGAACGCGCCGGGCAGCGGGGTAATCATGGCACCGCCGGTCTCGGTCTGCCACCACGTATCGACGATTGGGCAACGCCCCTCGCCCACCACACGGTGATACCACTCCCAGGCTTCCGGGTTGATGGGCTCGCCTACGGTACCCAGCAACCGCAGTGATTTTCTTGAAGTACCCTTGACCGGGCTATCGCCCTCGCGCATCAGCGCCCGAATCGCCGTTGGGGCAGTGTAGAACAAGCTCACTTGGTGCTTATCGATGATCTGCCAGAAGCGGCTGGAATCGGGAAAGTTCGGCACCCCTTCGAACATCAGACTGGTGGCGCCATTGGCCAAGGGGCCATACACAAGGTAGCTGTGCCCGGTGACCCAGCCGCAATCGGCGGTACACCAGTAAACATCGTCCTCGCGCAGATCAAACACCAGCTCATGGGTCAGAGCGGCATACACCAGGTAGCCACCGCTGGTGTGCAACGCACCTTTGGGCTTTCCGGTCGAGCCAGAGGTGTAAAGGATGAACAAGGGGTCTTCCGCATCCATCACTTCCGGTGCACAGCTCTTCGCTTGCTTCTCGACCAAGTCTGCATACCAAAGATCACGCGTACCATACATGGGGATCTTGGTCCCCGTGCGCTTAACCACCAGCACGTGTTTGACGCAGTTAGTGCCCTCGCCCGTGAGCGCCTCATCGACATTGGCTTTCAGAGCAACCCGCTTGCCGCCGCGAAGCCCTTCGTCCGCCGTGATGACCACAGCCGAATCGCAATCGACGATGCGCCCGGCCAGAGAGTCCGGTGAGAAGCCACCAAACACCACCGAATGCACCGCGCCAATGCGCGCACAGGCCAGCATCGCAATCGCGATCTCCGGGATCATCGGCAAGTAGATCGTCACCCGATCACCCTTTTGCACCGCCAGAGACCGCAACGCGTTGGCCAATTGACAGACGCGCTCGTGCAACTCGCGGTACGAAATGCGCTGCGACTGCGACGGATCATCCCCTTCCCAAAGAATCGCGGTCTTATCACCGCGCTTGCTCAAGTGCCGATCGAGACAATTCACCGAGACATTCAAGCGGCCACCGCAATACCAGCGAATGTGAAAATGTTCGGCGTCGAAGCTCACGTCCTTCACACGCGAGTACGGATGGATCCAATCTATTCGCTGCCCGACACGGCCCCAAAATTTCTCCGGGTCCTGGATAGATTCGGCATAGCGCGCTTGATAGAGCAGGCGCCCGAGATCCGGTTCCGACAAAAACCGCTGCACGGTCGTGTACGCGTTGATATTCATGATGCTGAAGCCCCCGGTATTGCCGTGCGCTCTCATCGAACGCTCGCGCTAGAAAAAAAGACCCCGCGGTTAGCAGGGTCTTAGCACATCATGCCAAGACACGGCTACAAGCGAACCGTCACCGCCTTGGTATTAAGATAGTTTTCAAGTACGGCTTCGCCCATCTCGCGTCCCCAGCCAGACTGCTTGTAGCCGCCGAAGGGCAGCGCCGCGTCGAAAATGTTGTAGCAGTTGATCCATACCGACCCGGCCTTGAGCTGCGCCGCGAGCATGTGCGCCTTGCTCAGATCGCGCGTCCAGATCCCGGCGGCCAGACCATAGATGCTGTCATTGGCCTCCCGAACCAGTTCTTCATTCATCTCCGCAAATGGCACCACCGTCACCACCGGGCCGAAGATCTCCTCCTTGATGATCTTCATGTCCGGCTTGGTGTTCACGAACACGGTTGGGTCGACGAAGTATCCCGAGCCCTCCCGCGCCTGACCGCCGGTCAGCGCCCGGGCCCCTTCTTTCTTGCCCGCCTCAAGATAGCCGCAGACACGATCGCGCTGCGTCTCGGAGACCATCGGCCCCATCTGCGTCGCAGGGTCGAGTCCTGGGCCGAGCTTGATTGCTTTCGCCTGCGCCGCGACACCTTCCGCGACCTGGTCGAAGATGCTGCGTTCCACATACAGGCGCGAGCCCGCACAGCAGCACTGACCATGGTTGAAGAAAATGGCGCTCGCCGCGCCCGGGATGGCGACGTCCAAGTCAGCGTCCTTGAGCACGATGACCGGCGACTTACCCCCGAGTTCGAGTGAGACATGCTTCAAATCAGCGGCGGCCACCTTGACGATGAGCTTGCCCACTTCGGTCGATCCGGTGAAGGCCACTTTATCGACTCCCGGATGAGCGGCGAGCGCAGCACCCGCCGTTTCACCAAATCCTGTGATGATGTTCACCACCCCATTGGGCAGTCCGGCCTCCTGCAGAATCTCGCCCAGCCGTAATGCGGAGAGCGGCGTTTCCTCCGCCACCTTTAGCACCACGGTGCAGCCCGTGGCGAGCGCCGGGGCCAATTTCCAGGCAGCCATCAGCAACGGGAAGTTCCAAGGAATGATCTGCCCAACAACCCCGATCGGCTCCGGCCGGGTGTAGCAGTGATACTGCACGCCTGGCGTGTACATGACAGATAGCGGGATGGTCTTGCCCTCGATCTTGGTACACCAGCCCGCCATGTACTGAAAGATATCTGCTGCCAGCGGTACGTCTGCGGCTCTGGCAACCGCCATCGGCTTGCCATTGTCGAGCGACTCCAGTTCCGCCAATTCGTCTGCGTACTTTGAGATTAAATCACCGACGTGCCAGAGGATCTTGGCGCGATCGGACGGCGTCATGGTTGCCCACGGGCCGGACTCGAAGGCGCGTCTCGCCGCCCGGACCGCGACATCGACATCTGCCCTATCGCCTTCCGCCGCGTTGGCAATCGTGTTGCCGGTCGCCGGGTTTTTGACCTCGAAGGTCTTGCCGGAGGCAGCAGCGACCCATTTGCCGTCGATCAGTAGTTTCTTAGGGGCGGCCAAAAACTTTGTGACGGGGCTCGATACCGAGATTTCTTTGAGTACAGCGCTCATCGTGCTACCTCCTCATCTGGGGATTGACGCCGCAGTGGCGTTGGGTTTCCTACTCCCGGGGAGCACATCGTCTCTGCCACGGCGATCGACTCGACGGTGGGGGCCGCAGTATGAGCGCATTACGCCCCAGCGACCACCCCTATTCCGACACCTGCGGCCCACCGAGTGCTCGACCCGCAGCGCGACCATCGAGTAACCCTTCACGCCAAGCGAGGCACCGTCAAAGACCCGCCAGTGCGTGGCCGTGGGCATCTGACGCGCCTGTTCGCCGAAATTTCAAAGGCCAAAACGGGTTGAGGGCTGGGGGCGCCGCCACTGTTCGGGTTAGCCTGTTGATCCCGGTGACTGTTGCATCGTTAGAAAGCAGAGGTTCCGACTCATGAAACAGAATTTCGCCGTAATAATCCTCGGCGGTACCGGGCAAGTCGGTGGCGCAGTCGTCGCGGAGCTGCTGGCGATTGCGCAATGCCGGGAAGTGGTGATGGTCATCAGAAAGCCCATTGCGGCGCGATCGCGGGTGCGCAACGTCGTTCTTGATACCGGCGCTGCTGACTTCGCCGAGCGCACTGCCGCTCTTGCCCGCGAAGTTTTAAGCCAAGGTCCCGTCAGCGCCGTGAGCTGCGTGGGTGTCGGTTCTGGATCGATGCGCTGGAGCGAACAAGAATTGCAACGACTTGAAATCGGCGTCGTCGGTGCCTTTGCGCGTGGCTGCCATGACGCCGGGATCGCACAGTTTTGTCTACTATCTGCGGTAGGAAGCACAGCCCGTAGCCGGTTTCGCTATGTCCGCGTAATGGGCATGAAGGAAGACACCGTGCGCAACATCGGTTATAAGCGCCTCGCCATCTTCCGCCCCGGCATCATTGTCGGCAACGCTCATACCCCCGCTTGGGCCGGTTGGTTGGGACGCCTCATGCCTGGGCCGTTTGGCAATATTGATCAGCGAATTCTTGGTCGCGCAATCGCCGCAGAGATAACTCTGCACAGCCTAGAGACTGGCGAAGTTACCCGCGAAAATGCAGCAATGAAAAAACTCGCTGCGCAGTTTCAATAGAGAGTCCGCGTGTTTTTTGTTGACCAAATTGCCGAGAGCAGATGCTGAAAATAACACAGGACTGTTCCTGATCACTATCAAAACGGTTCGCTAGAATGTGTGAACCCTGAACGCCGGCGCAGTTAGCAACATCAATAGCCCGAAAGCACTCTTGAGACATCCATCGATTAGCCACGCACGGGAAACTGGATAGCTGGCTACCCACTTGGACGCGGAAGCGTTGGCGATACAACACACTGCGAGGCAGGCAATAATTAAACCGAAGGCGGGTACCATAATGAGAAAATGGCCGCCCACTATGAACATCGTGACAGTTAACTGTACTCGCTCACCTTGCAGGCGGGCGCGCGGCATGAGGGTGGCGAAGGCGATAAATTCAGTCAGAATCGCAGCGATCAGAAAGCCAAGCTGAAATATCGTCGCGGCGGGTAAGCCTTTCGCTATGAACCCTCCCAGCAGAAAAATGCATATACCTCCCACGGCAAAACCGAACCATACGGATATCATGCGTCGGCGCGGAAAGACTGCACCCAAGATCACCCCGAGGCCGGCGCCAATCAGGAAAATACCACCCAGTGGCGTCATTGGAAATTGGTCGGCGTAGTAGGTCATGAGCGATTTCCTGGACTGGCTAGATGCGCACGTTCGAGTCATGCGCACATCGATTGCTGAATGTTAAAGTTGGATGATGTGACATACTCGAGCGCCGGCAACGCTCTAAGGAACAACAGTTGAATTCCGTTATTATTCGCCCGCTGGAGCGATCCGACAACGGCGACTGGCTGCGGCTCTGGTCAGAGTATTTGGCATTTTATCAAGTTACACGTCCGCTGAGCGTCTATGAGTCCACTTGGACACGCTTGTTCATCAAGGATGAATTCGAGCCCAAATGTCTGCTCGCATTCGTGCAGAGCAAGGCAGTCGGACTGGCACATTATCTTTACCACCGTTCATGCTGGTCGGTATCCAACAGTTGCTATCTCCAGGATCTGTTCACAGATCCTGGAGCACGCGGAAAGGGCGTCGGTGGAGCGCTCATTGAGGCAGTACGCGAAGAAGCAGCAAAGACCGGCGTCATCAATGTTTACTGGATGACCCACGAGACGAATGCGGCAGCGCGACGACTTTACGACCGCGTGGCAAGAAAAACCGGGTTCGTCGAGTATGACCTGTTGTAGATTTAGATGCGTTAGTGGACCACGCCCAATTCGAGACATTTTTCACGCGAATTTAACGGGGGAGATCTAAGAGCTATGCGCGAAGCCGTTATGCTGGAGGAGGATGCGGGCGGCGGCGGCGGGCGGCCGAATTCCCGCAATGTGCTTGGTGAACCGCTCGAGGTCTGCTCGCTGAAACCCATGACCGGTTTCTTCCGCGAGGGGTGTTGCGACACGAGCCGCGATGATGTCGGCAGTCACACGGTGTGTGCAGTCATGACCGCCGGCTTTCTCGCGTTCTCGAAATCCCGCGGCAACGATCTCTCGACTCCGGTCCCCGAGTTCGGTTTTCCGGGCCTGCAACCCGGCGATCGCTGGTGCCTCTGCGCGCCGCGCTGGCTAGAGGCATTTAATGCCGGCCAAGCACCGCGTGTGGCGTTGCGGGCCACCCATGAGGGCGCGCTTGCGCATTGCTCGCTCGCCGACCTCAAGCGTTCTGCCGTGGATATCGACTGAGCGCGATTGCGGGCCAAAACGCTTCGGGCCTGCCATCAGCTTTTTTTCTCCGTAGCCAGATACAACGGCATGACGGTCGAAATACGCGCTTGCAGCGCGGCGATGCGATTACCCGGGGAAGGGTGGGTGCTCAAGAACTGCGGTGGCGCGGACTTCTCCATGGCCAGCATCTTCTGCCAGACACTGACGGCCGCGTTCGGGTCGTAGCCGGCACGGGCCATGAGTTCCAGCCCAATGATATCGGCCTCCGACTCTTGCTCGCGGCTGTGGGGTAGCGCAAATGTGACGGAAGCGACTTCGTTCCCCAAGTCCATTGCGCCCGTGCCAGCACCTGTGAGTATTGCGATACTTGCCACTGCCAGTTGCTGCTCGTAAGCTCTCGAGACCCGCTCGCGCGTGTGTTCACGAAGGGCATGGGCGATCTCGTGACCGATGACGGCAGCTAACTCCGCGTCGGTGAGCTTCAGCTTCTCTATGAGACCGGTGTACACCATGATCTTGCCGCCGGGCATTGCGTACGCGTTGATGTCGTCAGTCTGAAGCGTGTTGATCTCCCACTGCCAATTTGGAGCATCGGGGCGGAAAGTCGCGGTCGCGGGGATAAGTCGTTGGGCCACATGCCGCACTCGCGCCGTGAGTTCCGGATTCGTGTTGAGGTTGCCTGCTGTGCCTGCTTTATGGACTTCCTGCGCATAGGCTTGTGAAGCGCCATTCTCGACGTCTTTTTCGGAGATCAACATGTGCTGCTTGCGCTCGATGCCGACGGCGCCGGGCGCCGTGGTCTGCACGGTCGCGCAGGCAACGAGCCCAGCGCCAAAAAGCCATGCGGTGATCAGCCGCAAGCAAGCCATCTTCATTTTATGTTGCCTCGTTTCTGCAGCAGCATGCGCGTGCCGTCCGCGCTCGGATCTGAGGATCAGCGCGGCTGTTTGACAATGCGCAGATATGGCTTGGGCGACTTCCAGCCATCCGGATAGAGCGTTTTGGCATCCTCGTCGGACACCGATCCGGCGATGATGACATCGTCGCCGTTCTTCCAGTTCACCGGTGTTGCCACCTTGTGTTTTGCGGTCAGTTGCATCGAATCAAGCACCCGCAGGATTTCGTCGAAGTTGCGGCCCGTCGTCATCGGGTAGGTCAACATCAACTTTATTTTCTTGTCCGGGCCAATGATGAACACCGAACGAACAGTGGCGTTGGTCGCGGCAGTGCGTCCCTCTGCGCTGCCGGACTCATCCGCAGGCAGCATATTGTAAAGCTTGGCGACGGCGAGGTCAGTATCCCCAATCATCGGATACTTTACGATGGCACCCTGCGTTTCCTCGATGTCGGCCACCCATGCGCTGTGTCGGTCCACCGGATCGACCGAAAGGCCGATCAGCTTGGCGTTACGCTTCGTGAATTCTGGCTCGATCTTGGCCATGTATCCCAACTCGGTGGTGCATACCGGCGTAAAATCCTTGGGGTGGGAAAAAAGAACCGCCCACTTGTCGCCAATCCATTGGTGAAAGTCGATCGGTCCCTGCGTAGTTTGCGCTTTGAAATTCGGCGCCGTGTCATTGATACGAAGCGACATACAGTGTCCTCTTGCGTTGATGAGCTGCAACCCCAGTACCAACTGGCCCTGTGTCCACGCCTTTTATGGGAGGCTCCCAGTTAAAGGGCACCGGGCACTACCGGCGTAAATATACGCCTACTCCCTGAGGAAAGTTGCCACAGTCCTGGCAAACTCAGAATTTCCTTGAGAACTGCTGCACCCAAAACGCGTTTTAGAAGCGGTAGCCGATCGCGATCGGCGCATACTCGATGGGCTTGTCAGTGCTGATGCGGTGGTAACGCGCCTCGATGAACCACGCCTGTCCGTACGGAAGGGCGAATTCGACGCCAACGCCCGCATTCCAACCGAACTTCGTGACTCCGTTCGACGCAACCAAGACATTGCCGCCGCTGGTGTCACAGAAACCCGAGAACGGATCGCAATAAAAGTAGCCGCCGTAGGGATCGTACTGCGTGAGTTCAACGCGCGCGTGATAGACGCCGATGCCGCCAACGCCGTAAGCGCGTACACCGTAGGCGAGCGGCACATGATAGACGAGATTGCCGGTCCCCGACCAGAAGCTGCCGGTGCCGTTGTCGACCTGAGTATTCGCGGCCTGCTGGCCGAGGTTCAACAAATAATTAGAGGCGTTGTGCGAGCTGTAACTGACATCAAACCGCACATCGAGGGGACTGGATCGCGATGGAGTGACGCTGAATCCGCCGCCAACCAGGTAACCACCCTGAAGAAAATCACGCGTCGATCCTATCGTCTCGCTGTATCCCGTCATGACGTGCCACCGTATGAGCGGCGCGTCTTGCGCCCTTACGGCTGTGGATGCGGCGGCCAGGCCAGCGGTCATCAATACATAGGCAAAGACTGTGCGCGACATAGTCGATCTCCTGTTGTCTTGCAATTAGAGCACCAAATTGGGCAATGGTTCTGCTCTTGGCACTGGAATGTGAAATGGGTTCAACGCGCCGCAAAAGCGTCAGTTGACACGCCGCGATCTGCGCGTTGGATACTGGATTTCAATGATGAAGAAACATTCATGGGCCGCCGGTGTTAAGCATACTTCACGCAAAAATGCATATTTTCATCGGCGATTTTGCTACGAGAGAGGCTTAAATCATCTCAAATTGATGTCCTTGCGCAGCACGGCGCGCTGCACCCTGGATCCGTTTGCGGAGACGCGGCTACTCCCTTAGAGGCGACGGTCGCTCAGCGAATCGCAAAACCACTCCCGGATGTCCCGGGCAAAGAACTCATTGGGATGCGGCACGTCGCACTATTTGGCCAAAGCACGGCGGAAGCCGATTAGAGCAGCGGGATGGTAGATCGTTGCATGCGTGTCTTGTGGCATTGGCTGATACGAGTGGTGCGCAACCCCGGCATCCCCTGATCCCAACTGAGCGTCAAAATGCGCGAGCTTATCGAGCATTCCCGAATCGCCGCTCGCCGCCAAAAAAATGCTCTTGCCCGAGCGATCATGCGCTTTAAGCAAGCTCTCAGCATTCTTCAAAATAAACTCGTTGTTCCACCAGAGACTGGGATCAAATGCCAAGTAGGTATCAAAAAGGTCTGGCTCGAAAAGAAAGGTTTCCACGACAAACAAGCCTGCCAGCGACTCACCCACAATGGCAGTCTCGTCCGCGCTATGGTACCGCCGGCGTATTTGCGGCATTAACTCGAATTTCAAAAAGGATCGAAAGGCGGCGGCACCGCCAATCCGGGGAGCGATGCTTCGATCGCTCTCAACTAAGGATGGACCCGTCATATCTCGTCGGCGCTCCGTATTTTCAATTCCGACCAGCAAAAACGGTCGCATGGTTCCATTACCGACCAACACCTGCACAAGCCCGGCAACATGCAGAAAATCCTCGCGGACTCCGCCATCGGGCATATAAAGTACCGGTAACGGCGCACTTAAAGCGCCGCCGGCCGGTGGCGGAACATACACATTAATCCGTCGCTCTTCACCGAGTATCTTGGAATGGACTATGAAAGTGTCGCCGATGCAAAGGGGTCGTTTTTCAATCGGAGCACAGTGGCACGTAAGGGAGACCGCGAGCAGGGTGCCAACCATCGCGGCTACCAGCGCAAATTGCTTTAACATCTTCAACGATCGTATATTAAGCGTATCAATCCGTCTTCAGCAACGGGCCGCCGCTGCACAACAAACCCTTTTTTTTCTTGCTCATGAAGATTGCTAGCCTCGTATCCATACACGCCGGCAAGGTGGCACCTTTGGGTCCGGAAGGCGTTCCCAGTGCTTTCGTTAAATCTCAAATTGCTGGGTCGGTTCGCATCACGCCACTCGGCATCGCAGGTGACGAGCAGGCGGACCTCACCGTGCACGGGGGACTTGAGAAGGCGGTATACGGCTACTCGTTAGACAACTACGCGGACTGGCGCGAGGAATACCCCGGCCACGCCGCCACGTTGGTGCCCGGAGGATTCGGTGAGAACTTCTGCATTGAGGGTATTCGCGAAGTTGACCTGTGTGTAGGTGACGTCCACCAAATCGGCAGCAGCACTCTTCAGATCTGTCAGCCTCGCCTACCGTGTTTTAAACTGGCCTTGCGTTTCGCAGACAAGAAGATGCCCAAAGCGATGGTCCGCAGCGGCCGCGCCGGCTGGTACTACCGTGTGCTCGAGCCCGGACAGGTGGCGATTGGCGATGCCGTTAAGTTGGAAGGGCGCCCCAACCCCGACTTTTCATTTGCGCGGCTGGTGCAACTCATCTCCCTCGGCAACGCGACACGCGATGAGCTCGAACGGATGCAATCTATGCCCGAGCTTGCCAGCAATTGGCGCGCTCGCGCACACGCTCTACTCCATCGTTGATTTATCCGGACAACCCCCGCTAGCCCTCTGTACGAGCTTGCGGCCCTCGCATGGAGCTGCCGATGCCTCATTCGCGCTGTTCTCAAACCGGCGTGCAGTTTGTCTGTGCACGCATTTTATTGTGCCTCTCTCGATTCTTTGACAATATGAACCGTCGAATGTCGTCTGCATGTCTTTTTATCGAACACAGATGGATGATTTTACGACCATCACCCAAGACATTTCTCTATGATGCTGACCAATGAAGCTAAACCAATTCCCTCGATATCCGCTTACGTTCGGCGTTACACCGATCCAGCCGTTGCAGCGTCTGAGCACCCACCTCGGCGGCCGGGTGCAGCTCTACGCCAAGCGCGACGACTGTAATAGTGGCCTCGCATTCGGCGGCAATAAGACGCGCAAACTGGAGTACCTCATTCCAGATGCGCTGGCGCAAGGCTGCGACACTCTGGTCTCGATCGGCGGAATCCAGTCGAATCAAACGCGTCAAGTAGCGGCGGTTGCTGCTCACCTGGGCCTGAAGTGCGTGCTGGTGCAGGAAAACTGGGTGAACTACTCAGATGCCGTCTATGACCGGGTGGGAAACATCCAGATGTCGCGCATTATGGGCGCAAACGTGAAACTGGTCAGCGACGGCTTCGACATCGGCTTTCGCAAGAGTTGGGAGCAGGCGTTGCAAGAGGTGCGAAACGCAGGCGGCAAGCCGTATCCCATTCCTGCCGGTTGTTCGGACCATCCCTTAGGCGGTCTTGGTTTCGTGGGCTTCGCAGAGGAAGTGCGGCAGCAGGAAGTCGAACTCGGCTTCAAATTCGATTACATCGTGGTCTGCTCGGTTACCGGCAGCACGCAGGCCGGCATGGTGGTGGGATTCGCCATCGATGGTCGCGCCGACCGTGTAATTGGGATCGATGCCTCAGCCAAACCGGCGCAGACGCGTGATCAGATCCTGCGTATCGCAAGGAACACTGCGCTGCAAGTCGAGCTGGGCCGCGAGATTGTTGAGAAAGATATCGTACTCGACACTCGATTTGGGGGCCCAGAGTACGGGTTGCCGTCAGATGGAACACTGGACGCAATCCGCTTGTGCGCGCGACTAGAAGGGGTTCTGACCGATCCGGTTTACGAGGGCAAGTCGATGCACGGGATGATCGACCGCGTCCGCAACGGCGAATTTCCCCCAGGATCGAAGGTCCTATATGCGCACCTCGGGGGTGTTCCGGCACTCAGCGCTTACAGTTTCATCTTCAGAAATGGCTGAGGCTGGATTACGAGGCGCCATAGCCTACCTCAATTTCCGCGAAGCCCGTAAATCCGTTTCGGCGCATTTTTTTATCGCGCAATGCTGCCAGAAATTGGTCCGCTCCCGAATGCTAAGCATGCTAGAAAATTCTGATAGTGCGCAGTCCCCACCCATGCCATCTATAGACTCCGGCAAAATCACTGTTTCGTTAGTTACGCCAATCGAATCGCGTAACTCACTGATCTACGAAGCTGCCCTCGTTGATCGATATCTGTCATGCTGGCAAACAAAAGGCGGTATTAGCAATGCGCGTCGGTTTAATGACTCGGGAGTATCCACCGAATGTCTATGGCGGAGCCGGGGTCCACGTAGAATACCTTTCGCGGGAGCTCGCAAAAAAGATCGAGGTCGAAGTTCACTGCTGGGGCACGCAACGCGAAGATAGCGGTAACCTCCACGTCTACGGACTTGAGCCTTCCCCCGAGATTAGTGGAGACTCGAATACAAAGTTCAAAGCCGCAGTTGATGCCTTTGCACTGAATCTCGCGCAGATGAAAGCCTTAAGGGCGATCGACATCGTGCACACCCATACCTGGTATGTCTCGATGGCCGGCTTTCTCGCAAAAAAGCTTTATAAGATCCCCTTCGTCTTGACCACGCACTCGCTCGAGCCGCTGCGCGCCTGGAAAGCCGAGCAACTCGGCAGTGGCTATGCACTCTCCTCCTGGATGGAGCGCACCGCTATCCTCGACGCCGATGCCATCATCGCCGTCTCGAACGGCACCAGGGCGGATATCCTCAAGGCCTACCCTGAGGTTCAACCCGACCGCATCCACGTCATCTACAATGGCATTGACCTCGAGGAGTACCAGTACACTGAAGACATCAGCGCCTTAAGAAAGTACGGCGTCGACTCTACCCGCCCATACGTACTCTTTGTGGGTCGCATTACGCGTCAGAAGGGCGTCACGCATCTGCTTGATGCCATCCCTCAAACACCTCCCGGCACGCAGGTCGTCCTTTGCGCCGGCGCGCCAGACACCCCAGAAATTGCCGCCGAGATGCGCGAAAAGATCGAACGCCTGCGCATGAACACTCCGCGAAGCCAGGCCGCCGCCGTCGAGAATTTCGCGCCCGGTGGCCATTCCATAGCCACCGGTGACCCGACGCACACGGGCCACAACATTGTGTGGATCGAGCAGATGGTCACCAAGCGAGAAGCCATCCAGCTCTACTCCCACTGTGCCGTGTTCTGTTGCCCCTCGGTCTATGAGCCATTCGGCATTATCAATCTTGAAGCCATGGCGTGTAAGGCCGCTGTTGTTGCCTCGGCTACCGGCGGTATTCTCGAGGTCGTTGTTGAGGGTGAGACCGGTCATCTGGTTCGGTTCGATTCCGATCCAAAAACCACACTGCCTTCTAATCCGGCACAATTCGCTAGCGACCTCGCCGCGCAGATTACCGATCTTCTTAACGATCCGGCCAAGGCGAAGCGCTACGGCGAGGCAGGCCGCCGACGCGTCGAAGAAAAATTTGCCTGGTCCGCCATCGCCGAACAGACAATCGGTCTCTACAGCAAGTTACTGGCAGAAAAGAACCTATAATTGACAGACGCGAGTGCTCTGCAGGGAATACCGGCGCTGCTCTCATCATGAGCAGCGGCCGCAGCCATGATCTTAGCGACACATCGCGTTGAGAGCGGCGGCATGGATGAGGATCGGCTGCTGGTGGAGCGCTGCGGCGAGCGGACCGTTGCAATAATCTGCGATGGCGCAGGCAACGGCGGCCGAGGAGCGCTCGCAGCCGAGCTTGCGGTCGCCGAACTTGCGCGGATCGAACAGGCGGGGTTCGCCGATTGGTGGCGCGCGCTGCTCGCCGTCGATCAGATGCTCAAGCGCCAAGCGCAGGGCGGCGAGACCACCTGCGTTGTCGTGGACATTTCAGACGATGGCGAATGACGGGGCGCAAGTGTCGGCGATTCGGCAGCTTGGATGCTCCCCCGGGGCAGTCCGGTACGCGACTTAACGGCGCACCAAAACCGCGCGCGGCTAGGCTCCGGTAAAGCGTACCCCGTGATATTCAAGGCGCAACTGATGGGTCGGCTGGTGCTCGCCACTGATGGGCTGTTTAAGTACATCCGTGCTGCCGACATCCACGCGTGCGCGGCTCGCGGCGTGGATGCGCTCATTGACAGCGTGCGGCTTAAGAGCGGTGCCCTACAGGATGATGTGGCCGTGATTCTCTTGCAGTGAGCGCATCTGGCTGGAGCTGCACTGAATTTGCGTCGCCCGTGCTTTTTTCTTGTCCGCGCGGGATTTTAGAAGCGGTGGCCGATCGCGATCGGCGCATAATCGATTGGCTCGTCAGTGCTGATGCGGTGGTAACGCGCCTCGATGAACCAAGCTTGTCCGTACGGAAGTGCGAATTCGATGCGTTTTGACAGAGGAGTAGTCTCGTGCTGCGCGGATTTAAATTTCAAGTAGTGCTGCCAGTGGCCGCTGTGGCGCTGGTCATGGTTAGCATTGCTGCTATTGGCTTTTCCTTTTGGGCGATGCGGCATGAAGAATCCTCGGTGCGACGGCAGGTTGCCGATAACGTCACCTCGGTTCGCGGCGTGTTCGTCACGACCTACACCTTGATGGACGAGCGTGTGCACCTAGGTATGGCGCTGCTCAAAGAACAGATCTTGGTGCGGGGTGGTGCCGAGAAAGGCTTGCCGGTGAACGTTGCGGGCAAATCCGTGACTGACATCATCGTCGGCAATCGAGGACAGGCCGGCAATTTCGACATCGTCGATTATGTGACGCGCATTAATAAGGGTACCGCGACGATATTCGCCAAAGACGGTGAACGCTTCGTGCGCATCGCAACCAATGTCCTGAAAGACGATGGCAGCCGGGCTGTGGGCACTGAACTCAATCAAACCACGAAGGCCTATGCCGCTCTGAACAAAAGCCGGCCGTTCTACGGTGTGGTCGATATTTTGGGTACTCCGTACATAACCGGCTACGAACCCCTTACTTCCAAGAACGGCGATTACATCGGCATCACTTACGTGGGCTATAAAGCAGAGCTGCCAGTGCTCAGCCAAGCGCTGGAGCAATCGCGGGTGCTGAACAGCGGCTTTGTTGCGGTAGTCGACAGCAACACGGTGAGGTACGCCCCCTCGTGGATCACCAAGGAACAAGTGCAGGAGCACATCGACAACAAAGACGGCTCTTGGGTGATTGACCGCGCGCCGCTGCCTGAGTGGGGACTGACAATCGTGTCGGCCTATCCGGTGGCGGAATTGCATTCGGTAGGTAAAAACATTGCTTATGGCGTGGCCCTCGCCGGATTGGTGATCGGAGCCGCCATTTCCATCGCGCTGTTCTTATTGCTCGACTGGAAGGTACTGAAGTTGCTGGGCGGCGAGCCGCTCGAGGCCGCGCAGTATATGAAGAGGATCGCCGCCGGCGACTTGGCGGTGGACATAGGCGTTGCAGGCGAGCATTCGGACAGCCTGATGTCATCGCTCAAGCTCATGCAGATGAAACTCAAGAACTTGCTGTCTGCGGTCAGCGGTGCCGCTTCCGAGGTGAGCGAACAATCGCGCAAGTTCGAAGCCACCAGCGCCGCATTTGCTCGCAGCCGCGATGAGGCATCGGCCGTGGAATTGTTGCGTCAGACCAAAGGCGTGGGCCGCACTCTGGTATTGCTGGAAAAATCGATCGCGCGATTCAAGCTTTAGCCAGCGCCGCTGAAGGCCCGCTAAGGGCTACCTTTTACAGAGCGGTCTCGTTGATCTCTTGCACACAGGCGAGGAGTATGGGCAGCTTGGCGCGGTGGCGGTTCAGAGTCTCCGTGCGAATCAAGTTCAACGCTTTCTGCAAGGCGGGCACATCGCCGGCGCGATTGACCGCATCGACGAATGCCTGACACTGCACACCAAACTCATTCAAGCAGAATTCGGTCAGCGCGAAGCGCGCTTGGGCGAGCGAGATCGCGGCCTCCAGGCGTGGGGGTTCGGTGCTTGGCGCACTGGCCGTCGCCGGCCTCTTAGCGGGCTCGGGCTGGGCCGCAGACAGGCGGCCGGCCGGCGGGACTTTTGGCTCGGATGGACTCGGCGGCGGTTTACTGGCTGCGGGGGTCGTGGGTTCCGGATGCCATCGGGCCACGGACGGCGCGGCTCTGGCAGGGGCCGGCGTTGCGCCCGCCTCGTCCGTTTCGTTGAGTTCACGAACGCACGCGATCAGCGCCGGCAGACGGCCGGGGCATAACTCGTCAACATCCGCGCGGATGGTATTTACTACCTCCTGCAGGCTGAAGATATCGACGCACAAGCTAATCGCATCAACCAGGTATTGATTTTCCGAGTCGAAGTTGTCCATACAGAAATTGGACAGCGCGAAACGCGCCTGGCTGACCGACACGCCCAAATTCAAATGCAGTTCATTGCGTCCCCGGTAACTACCGGTATCCGAGACGCCTGACTGCGACGCGCTCCCGTCATAGGACACGACCGCCACGCTCTTGTTGCGCACCAGCCGGTGCAGGCATGCCGTCACTGCATTGTGGGGAAACATGGAGCGCTGCAGGACCATGTCGGTGGTGCTGGCGCCCTGCTCGATCAACGTCAGAATGTTCTTGGCGGTGACATCGAACTGAAAAGTGCCCTTGTGAAGTTCCTCCGCCCCTCTTGGCGTCAGGATCAACATCTCCTTGCGTAACTTCATGGCTGCACCGGTACGAGACCGCGTTTGAATCACTTCGATAAGCGCCCACGTTCTCGCTCTAAGGACCCCAATATAGTGCGGAACGGATTGAAATGACACGATATTTTATACAAAGACGCGAATTTTTCCCATGCCGCGCCGTAAGCCTGTTCGACCTAAGACACATGGCCGGCGTTGCCGGTGCGGCCTTTCCGGGCCGTCGTAACAGATACTTCATGTATAAATTATTGACATACTGGTATACTTAAGCATGAAACGAATTGTGTGCATGGGCGGCGGGCCCGCCGGTTTATATTCTGCGATCCTCTTCAAGAAGGCGCTGCCCAACGCCAGCGTCGAAGTCTTCGAGCGCAATCGCCCGGACGACACGTTCGGCTGGGGCGTGGTGTTCTCGGACAAGACCATGGGTAATTTCTTGGAGGCGGATGCGCCTTCGCACGCGCGCATCGCCGAGGAGTTTTATCACTGGGACGATATCGACGTGCACTTCAAGGGCCAGACCATCCGCTCGGGCGGCCATGGATTCGCCGGTATTTCCCGCCGCATGCTGCTCAACATTCTTCAGAAACGCGCTGCCTCATTGGGCGTCAAGCAAACCTTTTCACGCGAGCTCGAGGACTCCCCCGAGTTCGACGATGCGGATTTGGTGGTGGTCGCGGAAGGAGCCAACAGCGAGGCGCGGAGCCGGCGGGCGGAGAAATTTGATCCTCGCATCGAAGTTCGCAAGTGCCGCTACATCTGGTTAGGCACAACGCAGAAATTTAGCGCCTTCACCTTTGCCTTCGAGAAAACCGAATTCGGCTGGTTCCAGATACACGCCTATCAGTTCAGCCGGGATCTCTCCACCGTGATTGTCGAGACGCGCGAGGAGACATGGGCGGCTCACGGACTGGACAAGGCCGACGTCAACCAGTCCATAGCCTTTTGCGAGAAGTTGTTTGCCGCGTATCTTGGGAATTCGCCGCTGCTGTCCAACGCACGGCATTTGCGTGGGTCGGCGTGGCTCAACTTCAATCGGGTGATTTGCGGACACTGGCATCACGGCAATCGCGTGCTCATCGGCGATGCGGCGCACACCGCTCACTTCTCCATCGGCTCGGGCACCAAACTCGCCATGGAAGATGCCATCGCCTTGGTACAGCATGTAAGCCGCGCGACGGATGTACCGAGCGGCTTGGAGTCGTACCAGACCGAGCGCAGTGTGGAGGCGCAAAAGCTGCAAAATGCGGCGCGCAATCGCATGGAATGGTTCGAAAATGTGGCTCGCTATGAAAACATGGAGCCGCTGCAATTTGCCTACAGCTTGTTGTCGGGAAGCCAGCGCATCGGCCATGCAAACCTCAAAGTTCGCGACGCGGTATTCATCGACAAAATCGAGTCCAATTTAGCGCAAGTGCACGGCATCGCGCGGCCGCGGCCTCCCATGTTCCTGCCGTTTCATTTGCGCGGTATGCACCTGATGAATCGTGTGGTGGTGGCGCCCATGGATCAGTACCGGGCTATCGACGGTGTGCCCAATGATTGGCATCTGGTGCATTACGGCGCGCGCGCTACCGGCGGGGCGGGACTTCTGTATACGGAAATGACCTGCACATCTGCGGATGCGCGTATTTCGCTTGGCTGCACGGGCTTGTGGAACGAGACCCAAGGTGCTGCATGGCAACGCATCGTTGAGTTCGTGCATGCGGAATCGCCCACGCGCTTTTGCCTGCAGTTGGGACACGCCGGACGTAAAGGCTCTACACAGCTCGGGTGGCAGCACGCGGATCATCCCCTGCCGGAGGGCAACTGGCCCGTGTTGGCGCCCTCGCCTATTCCCTATCTGCCGGGCATCAGCCAGGTGCCGCGAGAAATGACGGCGACAGATATGGAGGCGGTAAAGAATGATTTCGTGCGCTCTGCCATGCTCGGCGCCGCTGCCGGATTCGACATGCTCGAGCTGCACATGGCGCACGGCTACTTGCTGGCAAGTTTTCTATCGCCTCTGACCAACGTGCGCGGCGATGAGTACGGGGGTCCCGTGAACAACCGATTGAGATATCCCTTGCAGGTCTTGCGCGCGGTGCGCGCCGCATGGCCTGACGATAAGCCCTTGAGCGTGCGCCTATCCGCGTGCGACTGGGCCGA
Source organism: Pseudomonadota bacterium (assembly GCA_030775645.1). GTDB lineage: Bacteria > Pseudomonadota > Gammaproteobacteria > Steroidobacterales > Steroidobacteraceae > Bog-1198. Next base: position 26,827 of record JALYIT010000056.1, read on the forward strand.
AGGGGGCTTGAGCGAATCGGACGCTATTGCTATCGCCCGCGCAATGGCCGAGGCCGGCGCTGATATTCTTCACATATCGAGCGGCCAAACCGTGTCGACGCAAAAGCCGGTGTATGGCCGCATGTGGCAAACACCGCTGGCCGACATGGTGCGCAATCTGGCCGGCGTTCCCACTATTGCCGTAGGCAATATTTCGGAGGCCGATCACATCAATTCCATCATCGCGGCTGGCCGAGCCGATTTGTGCGCGATCGCCCGCCCGCATCTGGCGCATGCTTCGTGGACCTTGTCCCAAGCGGCGGCGCAAGGCTTTACCGAACAGTGGTGGCCGGAGCCGTATCGCTCCGCCAAGGCGCAACTCGAGCGCGCGGCGGAACGGGCCGCGGTCGGCGGTACCGTATGATCGAAAACGCTCCGCTGCAGGATCGGCACGCGCTGGTCACCGGAGGCGGGCGCGGTATCGGCGCCAGTATCGTGCGATCCTTGGTCGGGCTCGGTGCGAAGGTAAGTTTGCTCGGACGTACCACAGCCACGCTCGAAGCACTGGCGGCGGAATTAGGCTCCTCCGGCGCGCGGACCTTTTGCGCAACGGCCGATATCGCCCAGCGCGAGTCGGTCGATGCGGCCTTTGCCGCCGCGCGCGCCATGCTCGGCCCCATCGAGATCTTGGTGAACAACGCCGGCCAGGCCATCAGCGCATCCATCACCAAGCGCGACGATGCGCTCTGGGAGCGCTTGCTTGCCATCAATCTGACGGGCACTTACTTTTGCATGCAAGCGGCCTTGCCCGACATGTTGCAAGGCGGCTTCGGCCGAATCATCAATATCGCGAGCACCGCCGGCCTCACGGGATACCCTTACGTCGCGGCCTATTGCGCCGCGAAACATGGCGTAGTCGGGTTGACCCGTGCCGTGGCGCGGGAAGTGGCGACGCGCAACATCACCGTCAATGCGGTGTGTCCCGGCTACACCGATACCGACTTGGTGCGGGAAGCGGCGGGAAAAATTTCGGCGGTCACGGGACGAAAATTGGAGGAAGCGCTGCAGGCGATGACCAAGTCCAATCCTCAAGGCAGGCTCGTTCGGCCGGATGAAGTTGCCAATGCCGTGGCGTGGCTGTGCATGCCGGGCAGCGAATCGGTGACCGGCCAGAGCATCGTGGTCGCCGGCGGAGAATTGATGTGAGTGCGGTGGGCTTGGACACCCGGCCGACCGATGATCATCACGAGTCGCTGCGCCTGTGGCTGCGCTTGCTGACCTGCACGCATCTGATCGAAACGCACGTGCGCAAGGGCTTGGCGGCGCAGTTCAAAACAACGCTGCCCCGATTTGATCTCATGTCACAGCTCGAGCGGGCTCCGGAAGGCTTGCAGATGGGTGAGCTATCGCGGCGCATGTTGGTGACAGGCGGCAATGTGACCGGAATCGTCGATCAACTGGAGCGCTCGGGGCTAATCATCAGGACCGAAGATCCGGCCGATCGGCGCGCTTACTTGGTCAAGCTGACCAAAGAAGGGCGGCGCCTGTTCGCTCAGATGGCGGCGGAGCATGCATCCTGGATCGTGAAGCTGTTCTCGGGCATTCCAAAGCGCGAGCAGCGCGCATTGCAGGAATCGCTGTCGCGATTACGGTCCCAATTGACGCGGATGCCACCATGAATGAGACCTTGTCCAATTATCAAGCCCGGCACTTCTTATGGAGCGTGGACCAAGGCGTTGCCTGGGTCACGTTGAACCGGCCCGACCGGAAAAATCCGCTTACCTTCGAGAGCTATGCCGAACTGCGCGATCTCATGCGTCGGCTGCCTTACACGGCCGACGTCAAGGTCGTAGCCATCGGCGGCTCGGGAGGGAATTTCTGCTCGGGCGGCGATGTGCAGGAAATCATAGGTCCCTTGACGCGGATGAGTATGCCGGAGCTCCTGAACTTCACGCGCATGACCGGGGATCTGGTGAAAGCGATGCGCGCCTGTCCTCAGCCCATCATCGCGGCAGTGGATGGTGTTTGTGCAGGCGCCGGGGCTATTTTGGCCATGTGTTCCGACATTCGTTTCAGCACGCCGCGTTCCAAGACCGCATTTTTGTTTACGCGAGTCGGATTGGCGGGCTGCGACATGGGCGCGTGCGCCATCCTGCCGCGCATCATCGGCCACGGCCGCGCAACGGAATTGTTGTTATCGGGGCGCAGCATGGGGGCCGAAGAGGCGCTGGCGTGTGGTTTCTACAGCCGCTTGATCGCGCCGGAGGAACTGCGCGCGGCCGTGGCTCAGCTCGCTCAAGAATTGGCAGACGGACCTGCTTTTGCACACGGCATGACCAAGACGATGTTGAATCAAGAATGGAACATGGGCTTGGAACAAGCCCTGGAGTCCGAAGCGCAGGCGCAAGCCATCTGCATGAAGACCGAGGATTTTCGGCGTGCGTACGAGGCTTTTACAGCCAAAAAACCTCCTGCTTTCAAGGGTGACTAGCCATGAGCATCGAGACCTTGCAGCCGCCGGAGTGGCCTCGCCCGAAAGGGTACGCCAACGGCATGTCGGCACGCGGTCGGATGATTTTCATTTCCGGTCAAGTGGGATGGGATGATCACGGTCGGTTCAACAGCGATAGCCTTACCGAGCAAGTGAAGCAAGCGCTGGCCAACATCGTTCGCGTGCTCACGCAAGGAGGGGCCGGGCCTCAGCACTTGGTTCGTCTTACGTGGTACGTATTGAGCCGGGAAGCCTATCTGCGCGAGGTGCGCGAAATCGGCGCGGCTTACCGTGAAGTCTTGGGTAAGCGCTTTCCCGCCATGTCGGTGGTGCAAGTCAGCGGATTGATAGAGCCGCGCGCGCTGGTGGAAATAGAAGCAACCGCGGTAGTACCGGACGAAGCACATGGCGACATGGCGCCCGCCTGAGCGCATCAAGTACACGCCGCTGGATGCGCCGTGGCCGGATGCCGCCGAAGTTCGCAACTCGCACCTGTTCCGGCCCATTCACGTCGGACCGCTGCGCTTGGCATCGCGCACCTGGGTTCCGGCCATGGTTCCCTGGCGTGCCTCCGAGGATGGCGAAGTCACGCCTGCGGTGCTCGCCTGGTACGAGCGCTTCGCGCGCGGCCGCCCGGCCGCCCTGGTGGTCGAGGCCACGGGCGTGCGCGACGTGGCAAGCGGCCCCTTGCTGCGCATCGGCGACGACCGCTTCTTGCCGGGGCTTGCGAAATTGGTTGAGTGCGTGCGCGAGGCCAGCAACGGTGAGACCAAGCTGCTGATCCAAATCATCGACTTTTTGAATATTCGACGCCGGCCTACCCCGCAAAAGTATTTCGACCGGTTTTTGAAGGTGACCCCACGGCACCGCGAATTCTTGAAGATGCCGCAGGACGATGAGGTCCAAGTTCGCGCTCGACTTGCCGCTCTGAGCGAGGCTGAGCTGGAGGAGGCCTTGTCGGTGCGCGAACTGGAGTCGCTGCGCCAAGGCTTTCGCGAGCACGTGACTGATATGGGGGTGCCGGCAGTGCGTGATCTGCCCGCAACGCTGCCGGGTGTGTTCGCTGCGGCAGCGGTGCGTGCTCGGCGCGCCGGATTCGATGGGGTCGAGCTGCATTATGCGCATGCCTATACCCTTGCCTCCTTTCTGTCCGCGCGAAATACGCGAAGCGACGGCTATGGCGGAACACGCTCAGAACGAATTCGATTGCCGCTGGAAGTCTATCGAGCCGTCCGCGCCCAAGTCGGCGCCGACTACGCCATCGGCTGCCGCATGCTCGCGGAGGACTGCATCGAATCAGGCAGCACGGTTGAGGACGCGGCGTATTTCGCGGAAGTGTTTGCCGCCGCCGGCATGGACTTCATTTCCCTGTCGCGCGGCGGAAAATTCGAGGATGCCTCGCAACCGAAAGTCGGCGAGGCGGCCTACCCCTACACGGGGCGCAGCGGCTATGAATGCATGCCCTCCTATTATTCGGACGCGATCGGCCCCTTCGGCCGCAATGTCGAGGCGTGCGCACAAATCCGATCGAAGATTCGTCAGGCCGGATTCTCCACGCCCATCGTGTTATCCGGCGGCATCCATCATTTCGAGCAAGCGGAGCGGGCGCTGGCCGAGGGCGTGGCGGATATTGTCGGCTTGGCGCGTCAAGCGTTGGCCGATCCGGATTGGTTTGCCAAAGTGGCCGCCGGCCGCGGCAAACAAGTGCGCCTGTGTCTCTACACCAACTATTGCGAGGCGCTGGATCAACGTCACCGCGAAGTGACCTGCGAGCTCTGGGATCGAGAAGCGCTGGATGAACCGGGTATCATGCTGTCCGCGGATGGCAAGCGCCGCCTGGTCGCGCCTTGATTGCGCAGCGGCTTCCTGTCCACTTGTTTCCATCACCAGCCTACCGCTGCTCCGTCCTTTCGAAAATCGGAGCCAGATCGGTAGTAGCCGCCGCCGTGCTTCGCGGCGCCTTTTTCTGGCTGGCTGTCCGGCTGTGCGACGAACATGATTGTTTGCACGCCGCCCATTTCCTCGCCGCTCGTGGACCTCACGGTGTGCCCCATAGCCGCCAATTTGGCGCCGACCAAATCATACAGCGGCGTCTCCAAGCTCAACGTATTGGGCACTTGTGAATGACGGAATCTCGCCATGTCGGCCGAGGCTTGCATGTTGGCGCCGAGATCGATGATATCGATCAAGGTCTGTGCATGTCCCTGCGCCTGCATATCGCCGCCCATGAGTGTCACGGTCATCAGCGGCTCACCGCCGTGCATGACGAAGCCGGCGGACAGCGTATTGAAAGGCCGCTTGTGCGGCTGGATGATGTTCGGACTCTTGGGATTGAGCGTGAATAAGGCGCCGCGATTGTGCAGCACAAACCCATAGTTCGGCACCGTCAATCCAGAACCGAAGGCGCTGAAATTGCTGTTCACCCAGGAAACCATGTTGCCGTCGCTGTCGGCTGCCGATAACACGATGGTGTCGCCGCCCATGGCAAAATTTTCCGGAGGGCCCGGGGTGGAGGCACGCTGTGGATTCACTTTTCCGCACAGTGAAGCGGCATACGAGTCGGACAGCAGCTTCTTGAGCGGCACCGCAACGAAATTCGGATCGGCGTTGTATTGATACAGATCCGCGTACGCGAGCTTCTTCGCCTCGATGAGCAAATGCCAATACTCGGGATTCGCAGGCCCCAGCGAGGCGAGGGTCTGGCCGGGCACCCATTGCGGCACGCAGGCTTGAAGGATATTGAGGATTTCGTTCACCGCCCAGGTTTGCGCGGGGGGCGGCAATTCGAGAATCTCGTAGCCGTGATACTGAGTGCGCGCAGGCTCGACCCACTCGCCGTGATAAGTCGCCAGGTCCTCGAGCGTCATGCTGCCGCCCAGCGCCTTTGATTTGGCGACAATGGCCCGCGCAATCTCGCCCTTGTAGAACGCATCGCTACCCTTGGCCTGCAGCAGGCGAAAGGTGCGCGCGAGATCGGGATTCTTGAAAATCTGCCCGGGCTGCGGCGGCACACCGTTCACATACCAGGTCTTGATGGAATCCGGGTCAAGCGATCTGCAGCACGCTTCCAAAGGCAACGCCTCGGGCAAGCGCCAGTCGTGCGCGATGCGTTCGGAAACGGGAAAGCCGTTTTGCGCGTACTGCGCTGCGGGCTCGAGCACTTCCTTGAAGGTGAGCTTGCCGAAGCGCTTGAGCACGGACTCCCAGCCCCATAACGCGCCGGGCACGGTGACCGTCAGAATTCCGTGCGCCGGCATGCCGGAGCCCGGACCCCAATTTTTCGCATTCCAGGCGTAGCCCAATTTGTTGTATTGCTCCATCGTGGCGCCGCTGGGCGCCATGCCGCTGGCATTGAGCACATAGACCTTTCGCTCTTTGGCGATGTAAATGACGGCGAAGAGATCTCCGCCCATGCCCACCATCATGGGTTCCGTGACATTGAGCGTGGCGGCGGTGGCCACGGCGGCATCGATGGCATTGCCGCCGTGCTGAAGAATTTGCAGCCCCACCTGGGCGGCGAGCGGCTGACTGGTCACCACCATTCCGTGTTGCGCCATCACCTCGGAGCGTGTCTGCGCAGGCCAGCCCTCGGAGCGCACGCCCCGAACCGCGCTGCAGAAAGGCGGCTGCGGCGCGGCTTCGCAGCTTTGCATTGTGAGGGCACTTTGAGCGAGTGCGCTGCCGCCGACGCCAAGACCTGCTAGCAGAACGGTTGCGTGGATGAGCTTTTGCATAGGCGGCCCTGTTTTTAAATCCTTATCGCCCTTGAGCGAAGCCGGATAGTGACACTTTATCGGAAGCGTTTCACGCCTGAGACTCGCGTCACCCTCCCAGGGTAATCCCGCACACCTGACAGGCATGCGCGGTAGACTCACGCCGTGTTCACGCCCTCATCGAGTGAATCGCTTGTTCCGCGGCCGCGCTTCGGATTGCTGGGGCGTCTGCTGCTGGCAGGCGCAGTGTTGGGCGTTGAGACGCTGCTGATATCGGGCCTGATCCAGAGCCCCGCTTTGGATGCGCTCACGGGAGCTGCGAAGGTCACGCACGACATTCAGCACTGGGTGTTCCGCTTTGCCATCGCGTATTTGGGATCCTTCGCGATCCTGCTCTACTTAAGAGGCTCGGGTAAGGCGTCGAGCGCCGCCGCGCGGGGTGCCCCTGCACCAGTGCGGGTGCAGTGGCTCATTGTGCATGCGGCCCTGCTCGCAGGCTTCGCCGCGTTGTCCACTCTGCTCTACCGCGGCGGCGACATCCCCTTCGCCGTGCTTGCGCTGGCGTGGCATGCCTGCGGACTCGCGGCTTCCCTCGCGCTTTTCGCCGCGATTGCGCCGCTTCGTTTCTGGCTTGGCGCGCTTCGCCAGACCGGCGCGTTGCCGCTGTACTCACTGCTGCCGGCGGCCGGTGCCTTGCTGGTATTCAAGTTGAGCCAATGGCTGTGGGCGCCGGCGGCCGCGGTCACTTTCAAGATCGTCGGCCTCATGGTGTATCCACTCGTTCCTTCGCTGCGCACCGATGTATCGTCGCTGACCCTGATCACCGATCATTTCTCGGTGCAGGTCTCGGAAATCTGTTCCGGTCTCGAGGGCGTCGGCTTGATGCTCGCCTTTTGCACGGCCTGGCTCTTCTACTTCCGCCGCGAATACATCTTTCCGCGGGCGCTGATCATTGCGCCGATCGGGATGCTGCTGATATTTTTGTTGAACTCGGTGCGCATCGCGGCGTTGGTACTGATCGGCGATGCGGGCTATCAAAAAATAGCCGCGGTCGGTTTTCACTCCCAAGCGGGATGGATCGCTTTTAACCTCGCCGCCTTCGCCGTTGCCTACGCCGCCAAGGGTAGCACCTGGCTCAATGCCGCGGCCCACGAGGGCGCCGCGCACGGCGCATCCTCGCACGAGGGCGGGCCGGGCGGCGCGGCGATCGCGAACGATGCGACCGCCGCCTACTTGATGCCGCTGCTGGCGATTCTGGCCGCCGGCATGCTGGCGCACGCCATGTCCGCCGGTTTTGATTTTTTGTATCCGCTGCGCATCGTGGCCGCAGTGGGCGCGCTGTGGATTTACCGGCGCAGCTATGCAAACCTGGATTGGCGATTTACCTGGCGCGGTGTCTCGGTCGGCGTCGCCATGTTCGGGATGTGGAGCGCGTTCTCGTATTTCTTGAGCACGCCGATGGGAATGCCCGATGAGCTCGCGCGCCTTTCGAGCGGCGCGCGTGCCGAGTGGATTGCCTGCCGGGCAGCCGCCGCTATCATCACGGTGCCCATCGCCGAGGAACTCGCCTACCGCGGATTCTTGATGCGCCGTCTCGTCAGTGCGCAGTTCGACCAGGTGGCTTTTTCAAGCGTGCGTTGGCCGGCGATCGCCATCAGCTCTGTACTCTTTGGCGTAACTCATGGCGGTCTATGGTTTGCCGGCATCATCGCGGGAGCGGCATATGGTGCGCTGGTGGCGAAGACGGGCAAGATTGGCGAATCGATCGCCGCCCATGCGGCGACCAACTTGCTAGTGGCGGGCCAAGTGCTGCTCTTCGGTGCCTGGCAGCTCTGGTAAGGTCTATCGTTTCGTGGCGCGGCTGCGCATCACCATGACGCCGCCCAACAACAACGTCAGCGCGCTGGCCGTCGACGCGGGGTCGATTTCGGGAGCCTTGACCACATCGGGGGGGGCCGTGCCACCAACGGGCGCGCCGACAACAACCGGGGCGCCGACAACAACCGGGGCCGTGACAACACTCCCTGTTCGCGTGCTGCTGCCCTTGGCGCCGCCGTTCCAGGCAGAGAAGGGCGCTTCGCGGGCTACGACGGCCGCGCTCGACAACGTCAGAATCAGTGCTACCAGCTTGATCATATCGATTCAATCCTCTGCAATAACGGTGGGGCGAATGATTGCATTATCAGCCACCTTTTGAGGTGAAGCAATTCGCGACTCGATTTACGATATGTTAAATATTAGGTGATGCTGTTGATAGGAGCGCCGCACTCTTGATCTGGATATTGCTGCAACTCAAGACTTTCGTGCGGGAACTGTTCCTTCCGCCGAGCGGCCCACTGTTGGTTGCCTTGGTCGGATTATTTCTGCTCAAGGCTCGTCCGCGGTTGGCACGCGTTTTTCTGATTGTGGGGGTGGGTGCGCTGTGGCTGCTTTCCACTCCCATCGTGTCCGATGTGATGACGCACTGGGTGGAGCACTATCCACCCGTGGACTTGCAGCGCGCAGCGAGCGCACAGGCCATTGTAGTCTTAGGCGGCGGCGGTCAGCGCGAGTTCGCGCCGGAGTATGCGGGGCCTGCGGCGGAGCCTTTTTTGCTGGAAAGACTCAGCTACGGCGCATATCTCGCATCCAAGACCGGATTGCCGGTGCTGCTCACCGGTTTCTGGATGGAGGCGAGCGCCATGCACGACACGCTGCAGCGAAATTTCGGCATTGAGGCTCGCTGGGTCGATTCGCAGGCCTATGACACTTATCAAAACGCGAAGAATTCGGCGCGCCTGCTTCAGGCCGACGGCGTTCACCGAATCGTGCTCGTCACCCGCGCGATACACATGGGGCGCTCGGTGAATGAATTCACGGCTGCGGGACTCGATGTTGTTGCGGCACCGGCGGGCATTTCGACCGACCGAGAATACGGCCCATATCTTTACTTACCCAGCGCCGAGGCATTGCAGCGCTCGCACGCCGCTATTTATGAAATGCTGGGCGAGCAAGTGCGGGTGTTTCTTTCTGCCACGCATTTGCGGCGGCACTGAGCGCAGTGAAGCGCCAAGCAAGCCTGAGTTGCGCACCTACCGATAGCGCCCCATCAACTTGTCGAGCGCAGCGCTGCCGGGCGAGAGCTTCTCGAATGGGATGCTGTTGAGCGGCACCTTGGCGGTGCGGTTCAGATTGTGAAACTCGGTGTTGTCCGCCTCATCGATGTGGATCAAGCCGGTGACGTATTCATTTTGCTTGAGCTTGTTTTCAATGTAGTTGTACGCCGCGCCGCGATCGGTGGGATCGTACAAGGGGTCGAGCTTTCGCAGAATCACGCGGCTGCCGTCATGCAGACTCACGGGAATGGCTTCCCCCGCAGGATAATCCACGGCGATTTCCTCCGCTCGCGGCACGAAATCCGCCTCCATGGCCGCATGATAATGCTCGCGCGTAAACCCGTAGCTCTTGGTCGAGCCCTCGTGATCGTTGAAAGTGACGCAGGGCGAAAGCACATCGATCAGCGCGAAGCCGTTGTGGCGCATGCCGGCTTGGATCAGCGGCACGAGCTGCGCTTTGTCGCCTGAAAAACTGCGGGCGACGAAGGTCGCGCCCAAGGTCAGGGCCAGCAACACCGGATCGATGGGCGGAGATGAATTTGTTTCTCCGCGCTTCGCCTTTGTGCCGATGTCCGCGGAAGCCGAGAATTGGCCCTTGGTCAAGCCGTACACGCCGTTGTTTTCGATCAAGTACAGCATGTTCACGTTGCGCCGGATGACGTGCACCAATTGGCCCATGCCGATGGAGAGGGAATCACCATCGCCCGAAATGCCCACATAAGTAAGGCTGCGATTCGCGGCATTGGCGCCGCTGGCAATCGAAGGCATGCGACCGTGCACCGAATTGAATCCGTGCGATCCGCTGACGAAATACGCCGTGGTCTTCGATGAACAGCCGATGCCTGAGAGCTTCACCAATTGCTCGGGCTGCATCGACAAGCCCCAGCAGGCCTCGACCATGGCGGCGGTAACAGAGTCGTGGCCGCACCCGGCGCACAGGGTCGACATGCTGCCCTCGTACTGCCTTCGGGTCAGGCCCAGGGCGTTGGTAGGCAGAGAAGGATGGGCGACCTTGGGCTTGTTGATATAGGACATGAAAGGCTCGTGTGGTTAGCGCGGCACCGCAGTCAGCCGCGGCGCTTCGGCAAGCTTGGCCCGGATCTCATCGACGATGGGCTGCGCCGAGATCGGCAAGCCGCTGTAGCTTAAGATCGAGAACAATTTGGACTTCTCAACCGCGGTCTCGAGGGTGAGAAGCGCCTTTAATTGCGCGTCGCGGTTTTGTTCGACGACGAAGATCGTGGCATGCGATTTCAGGAACGCCTCCACGTCGGTGTTGAAAGGGAAGGCTTTGACGCGCAAATAGTCGACTTCGATTTTCTGCTGTTTCAGCACATCCAGCGCCTCGCGGATGGCGCCGTCGCAACTGCCGATGCTGACGATGCCGACGCTGTTGGTGCCCTTGCCCACCAACACGGGCTTCGGCACGTACTTCGTGGCAGTGGTGAATTTTCGCTTCAGCCGATCGAGCACCACTTGGTATTCGGCCGAATCCTCGGTATAGCCGCCGTACTGGTTATGGCCGGAACCGCGCGTGAAGTAAGCACCCTTGGCACTGGTGCCCGGCAGCGTGCGGTAAGGAATCGCGTCATCGTCCCGGTCCAGATAGCGGTAGAATTTTTCCAGCCCGTCGATTTCCTGCTTCGACAATACCTTGCCGCGATCCGGCTGATAGGCATCGTCCCATTTCAAATCGGGACACATCCAATCGTTCATGCCAATGTCCAGATCCGACAGCACGAACACGGGTGTCTGCAGGCGTTCGGCCAGATCGAAAGCCTGCACGGCCATGTAGAAACATTCTTCCGGATTGGCCGGAAACAGCAGCACATGACGAGTGTCGCCATGCGAGGCGTAGGCGCAGATAAGGATATCGCCCTGCTGCGTGCGGGTCGGCATGCCGGTCGATGGTCCCACCCGCTGCACATCGAAAATCACGCACGGAACCTCGGCGTAATATCCGAGTCCAATGAATTCATTCATCAAGGAAATGCCCGGACCACTGGTGGGCGTAAAGGCCCGCGCGCCATTCCAGGAGGCGCCGAGCACCATGCCCACCGCAGCTAATTCATCTTCTGCCTGCAGCACGGCGAAGTTGCGTTCTCCGCTCTGGGCATCGACTCGATAGCGCTCGCAAAAGCCTTTGAAGGCATCCATCAAAGACGTCGAAGGCGTGATGGGATACCAGGCGCCCACGGTAGCGCCCGCATAGACGCACCCTAAGCCGGCGGCCGTATTGCCGTCGATCATGATGTGGCCGCGGGTCTTTTCCATGTGCTCGACGCGCAGCGGCAGCGGCGAATTCAAATTCTCTTTAACGTAGTCGTAGCCCAAGCGCAGCGCACGGGTGTTCGAATCGAGCAGTTTGGGCTTCTTGCCATAGCTCTCGCTTAAAAGTCCGCTGATCACCTCGAGGTCCACATCAAGCAGCGCCGCCAGCACTCCGGCATACGCGATGTTCTTGAGCAAGATGCGATTGCGAACGCCGTCGAAATTTTCATTCACCAGCTTGGCGAGCGGCACGGGAATGACCGTGATGTCGCCGCGCTCCAAAAGCGCGCTGCGCGGCCAGGTCGAGTCGTAGATCAAATACCCGCCGGAGCGCAGTTCCCGAATATCCTTGGAGTAGGTTTCGGCATTCATCGCCACCATGATATCGACGTGGCTGGCGCGTGCAGCATAGCCATCGCGGGTCACGCGGATTTCATACCACGTCGGCAGACCCTGGATATTGGAGGGAAAATAATTTTTGCCGGTGACCGGCACACCCATCCGAAAAATCGCTTTCATGATGAGCGAATTGGCGCTCGCGCTGCCCGTGCCGTTGACATTCGCAAACTTCACCACGAAGTCGTTGATGCGGTTAGGCTCGGCAATCAGGCTGGGCATGCGCGAACCTCCTCATCGATGGCGTGCGGAATGCGAATGGTCGATTTCTGCATGTCCCAAGCCGCGGTCGGGCAGCGCTCCGCGCACAGTCCGCAGTGCACGCACACATCTTCGTCCTTCACCATCACCCGCGCAGTTTGCGGCAGGGCCGCCGAGACATACAACGCCTGCATCGGATTGGTGGCCGGCGCCGTCAAACGCGCGCGCAAATCGGGCTCGGCGCCGTTCTGGGTGATCGTGAGGCAATCCACCGGGCAGATGTCGATGCAGGCATCGCATTCAATGCACAGCTTCGCGGTAAACACAGTCTGCACATCGCAGTTCAAGCAGCGCTGCACCTCGAGCGCCGCTTCTTCGGCCGTGAATCCCAGCTCCACTTCAATGTTGATCTTCTTGAAGCGTTCCACCAAACCGACATGCGGGACCAGGCGCCGCTCCACGCCGTTGTATTCGTTCTTGTAGGCCCACTCGTGCATGCCCATCTTGCGGCTGGACAGCGTCACGCCGCGCGGCATGCGCTCCTCGATGGCCTCGTCATGGCAGAACTTGTGAATGGAAATGGCGGCCTGATGGCCGTGCTCCACCGACCAGATGATGTTCTTCGGCCCGAACGCCGCATCGCCGCCGAAGAAAACTTCGGGCCGGGTCGATTGAAAGGTGACGCCATTGACCTTGGGCACATGCCATTTATCGAGCTCGATGCCGATGCCTTTTTCGATCCAGGGAAATGCGTTTTCCTGGCCGATGGCCAGAATCACATCGTCGCACGGGAAAAACACATCGCCCAGTGAGCGCGTGGCCGTGATGTCGCCGTTCTCAATGTCGTATTCCAGCTTTTCAAACATCATGCCGGCGAGCTTGCCGCCCTCGACGACGAAGGACTTGGGCGCGTGATTGACGACGATTTCGACTTTTTCCGCCTCTGCGTCCTCGAGTTCCCATTCGGAAGCCTTGAAGAACTGACGCGGCTTGCGCGCCATCACCTTGACGTCGGTTGCGCCGAGCCGCAGTGAGCTGCGGCAGCAATCCATCGCGGTGTTGCCGACGCCGATGATCAGCACCCGCTTGCCTACATTTTCGACATGACCAAATGCGATTGACTCAAGCCAGGCGATGCCGATGTGAATGCGGTCGGTATCGTGCCGTCCGGGCAATTCGAGTTCCTTGCCCTTGGGCGCCCCCGAGCCTACGAACACAGCGTCGAATTCTTCCGAATCCAGCAACTGCTTCATGCTCTTGATCGGCGAGTTGAGGCGTAGTTCAGCGCCCATGTCGATGATGTAGCCGATTTCTTCGTCGAGCACATTGGCGGGAAGCCTGAAGGCCGGAATATTGGTGCGCATCAATCCGCCGGGCACCCCATACTGCTCGAAAATCGTGACTTCATAGCCCAAGGGGAGCAAGTCATTGGCGACGGTGAGAGAGGCGGGCCCCGCGCCGATGCAGGCGATGCGCTTGCCGTTTTTCTCGCGTGGGGCCTTGGGCAACAAGGCCGTGATGTCGTCCCGATTGTCCGAGGCGACACGCTTTAATCTACAAATGGCGACGGGTTTCTCTTCGATGCGACGTCGGCGGCAGGCAGGCTCGCAAGGCCGGTCGCACACGCGCCCCAATATTCCAGGAAACACGTTGGAATCCCGGTTCACCATGTAGGCCTCGGTGAACTCGCCTTGCGCGATGAGGCGGATGTACTCCGGAACATCGGTATGCGCAGGACATGCCCACTGGCAATCTACCACCCGATGAAAGTAATCCGGCCTAGAAGTGTCGGTCGGCTCCATGTTACCTCGTAGCTACCTCCGAAAAGCCATGCGCGAAGTATAGCGGTCAGACCCGGTACCAGGTGTGATACAAAACAATCTCTTGCGGGAACTCGTTTGCGGCACGTCAACACGATGGCCGGACTTGAGGACCGCATTTTGGCGCAGTAAGTCTCTGAAATTAATCAATATTTTGCCAGAGGCGATAACATGATTCTCATTCAGGGCCACCAGGCGACGTGCCCGCATTGTTGGGAGCCCATCACGTTGACTTTGGACTTGTCGGTTGCCGAGCAATCGTACATCGAGGACTGTCCGGTGTGCTGCAAGCCGCTGATGGTGTCGTACAAGGCGAATAGCGGCGAGGTCGATGAGTTCAACGTAGAAGCGTCGGATTGAAACAGAGGCTCGCAGCCCCGCCAGGAGGCGGTTGGCGCATGCTGCGCATCCTCTTTCTATTGATCGTGTTGCTCATTGTCGCGCTGACCACATGGCAGGACCGCTACCGCAGCACACGCTGGCGCGAGCCGCTTTACGTGGCTATCTACCCCATCGACGCCGATAACAGTGCCGCCACCAAAGCATACCTCGCCGCGCTCGATGCCGCGACGTTCGACCCACTCCATGAATTTTTCATGCGCGAGGCGCAGCGATATCGGTTAAATACGCTCGAGCCCGTGAAGGTAAGACTGAGACCTCAACTGCACTCCTCCCCGCCGCGACGCGCGCCAAGCGCGGGCATCCTCGCCACGGCGTTGTGGAGTTTGAAGCTTCGCTACTGGGCATGGCGCGTCAGCGGACATGCCGGCGAACCGGAAGATATTCGCATTTTCGTGCTCTATCACGATCCCGATCTCACCCCCACCGTACCTCACTCCTTGGGACTGACCAAAGGGCTGATCGGTGTCGTCTATGCTTTCGCCGCCCGTGATATGAACGGCGCAAACAATGTGGTGATCGCGCACGAACTGCTGCACACCGTGGGCGCCAGCGATAAATATATTCCCGGCAACGTTGCGCCGCGATTCCCCGACGGCTACGGAAATCCTCAGCAGGTGCCGCTCTATCCCCAGCGCACCGCCGAATTGATGGCCGGACGGCGCATGCTAGCTCCCGATCGGTGGGAGCAAGCCGACAGCTTGGATGAGGTTCTCATTGGACCTGCCACCGCACTTGAAATCAAATGGCTGCAGCACGCGCACTGAGGATCAGTCCAGCGCGGTCAACACCGGCCCGTGCATGAATCCGTTGGTGGCCAACACCGTGGTCGATTTGAGCGTAATGGGCGCGCCGTCCAATTGTGTGCACCGGCCGCCGGCTTCAGTGACGATGGCAACGCATGCGGCGATGTCCAAAATATTGATGTCCGTTTCAATCACGGCATCGATTTTGCCCGAGGCCAAGAAATGGTAATGCAGAAAATCACCGTAGCCGCGGATGCGGCTTAAGCGAGCGATCATCGCGCCGTAGCTCGCCCATTGAACGCTCGTTGCAAGGCTTTTCATATTGCCTGAGGATAGGGCAGCGTCCTCGATGCTGGAGACTCGGCTCACCGAGATGGGCTTGCCATTCAAGTAGGCGCCGTGCCCGCGCTGCGCGTACGCGAGCTCGCCGTAGATCGGCGCACTCGACACACCCAGCACGATCTCGCCGTTGTGCATCAGGGCAATCTGCGTGGAAAACATGGCGTACTCGCGCACGAAGGCCTTGGTGCCATCGATGGGGTCGACCAGCCACAGATACTCGGCATCCTGGTGATGGGCGCCGGTTTCCTCGCCATAAAACCCGTGCGCGGGAAAACGCGTCTCGATGATCTCTCGAATCGCCAGCTCGCAGCGCACATCGGCTGCGGTCACCGGTGATTTGTCCGCCTTGATACGAACCTCGATATTGTGTTGATACAATGAGCGGGCAATGACCGCTGCCTGCTCTGCAGCCTCCAATGCCGCTTGAAGTTCCGCCGAATGGTTCATCAGGCCACCCTATCAAACCTTATACTAGCGCCGCATCGGCAAAGGATTTAAATCGTGGGCAATCGGCTTAGTCGAATATATACCCGGACGGGCGATGATGGCAGCACCGGCCTCGGCGATGGCACGCGCGTGCCCAAAGACAGCCTGCGGGTGGAGGCTTACGGAACGGTGGATGAGACCAACAGCGCCTTGGGCGTTCTGCTGGGAAGCCAAGCCTTGCCGCCGGAAATCCGCCGATGCTTGATCGACATTCAGCACGACCTGTTCGATTTGGGAGGCGAGCTGTGCATTCCCGGACATACCATGATAGGCGCAGCGCATGTGGAGCGCCTCGAGAACCAACTGGATGCCTTTAACGAGGATCTGCCGGCGCTCAAAGAATTCATCTTGCCCGGCGGGGGCCCACCCGCGGCGGCGTGCCATCTCGCCCGCACGGTGTGCCGGCGCGCGGAGCGGCGCGTCTGGTCACTGGCGCAGGCGGAAGCCGTGTCCCCGGAGGCGCTGAAATATCTAAACCGGCTATCGGATCTTTTATTCGTGATCGCGCGCGTGCTGGCGCGCGCCGGCGACGGTGAGGTGATCTGGCGCCGAAACCCGCCGCCGCAATCGTAAAAATGGTTAGGAGCCTTTTCTGGCTCCTAAGCCACGCTTGATTGCTGGTGAGAATGCAACCAGTCGGCATACCAGCGCTCGAGCTCCGCAATGGGCAGCGGCCGGCAAAAGAGAAATCCCTGCACCTGGTTGGCTTGCCGGGACTTCAGATATTGCCATTGCGCTTCAGTTTCCACCCCTTCCGCCACTGTTGACAATCCTAAGCTCTTGGCCATGGCGATGATACCGTCCACCAGCGGCGTGTTGACACCGCTCTTGGAAACGATATCGCGCACGAACACCCGATCGATCTTAAGGGTATCGATGGGGAAGTGCCGCAGATAAGACAAGGAGCTGTAGCCGGTGCCAAAATCATCCAGCGCCGTCGCCACACCCAATTCCTTCAACGCTCTGACCGCCTTGCTCACGACGGCAGAGTATTCGATCAGCGCTCCTTCGGTGAATTCCAGCTCAATCATTCTCGGCTCGATTCCGGCCGCTTCGATGGCGCGCGAGACGCGGCCGACCAAGCTGCCGTCGCGGAATTGCACGCCTGAGACGTTGACAGCCACCTGCCAGCCGTGCACGCCGGAGTCTCGCCAACGGCGCGCCTGGGCGCAGGCCTCACGCAGCACCCAATCGCCGATCTCAACGATCAGGCCGCTTTGTTCCGCCAAGGGGATAAATTCGTCCGGGGAGACAAACCCGCGCTGCGGGTGCTGCCAGCGCAGCAGCGCTTCCACCGCTTCCACACGCATGTCATTGATCGCCAAGCGCGGCTGATAATTCAAGGTGAAATCGCCTCGCTCCAACGCCTTGCGCAAATCCGCCTCCATGGAGAGGTGTTTGGCTGCGCGCGTGCTGATGGATTTATTGAAGAACTCCACCCGGCTCTGACCGGCCTTCTTGCCGTGATGCATGGCGGCATCCGCATTCCTGATCAACGCTTCAGCGGTGGGCGCATCGCCGGGGAACAAGCTGACGCCCATCGCTGCGGAAAGAGGAATTTCCTGCTCCGCGAACACGAACGGCCGGGCGAGCGCGAGCTGCACGCGCTGAGCGACGACTTGCACGCTGTCGGTGGTGGAAATACCCGGCAGCGCCAGGGCGAATTCATCGCCCCCAGTTCGGGCTACCCAATCGTTGACATCGTTCAAGGCGCCATCATCGCTCAAGGTGCGCTGCGTATCACGCAGGCACAATTGCAGGCGCCGCGAAATCTCCTTGAGCAGGCTGTCTCCCACCGCTTGGCCCTGGGTATCGTTGATGCGCGAGAAGTTATCGACATCGAGCATCAGCACGGCCAGTCCCCGTTTGCGCGACGTGGCCCATTCGACTTGCTGTTCGAGAATTTGCAGCAATCGCTGCCGGTTCGGCAGACCGGTCAAGGGATCGTAGTACGCGAGGTATCGCACGCGCGCTTCGCTTTCGCGCAGTTGATCTTGTGTCTGCTTGGCACGCACCAGGAACTTGACGCGCTCGGCGAGCAGCATGGGATTGATGCCCTTGGACGAGAAATCCGTGGCGCCGGCGTTGTAGGCGCGCTGCACTGACTCCATGTCATCCAAGCTCGTCTGCATCAATATAGGCACGTGCCGGGAGCTAGGCAGCGCTCGCAACGCCCGGCAGACGTCAAAGCCGTTCATACCGGGCATGACCACATCGAGCACCACGCAGTCGGCGGGATGCGCGGCAAATTCACTCATCGCACTCTTGCCGTCGGCGGCGGTGTGAACGCGAAAACCGGCGACTTCCAGCGCACTGCCGATTAACAGCCGCGCGCCGGGATCGTCGTCGACAATCAGCACGCTGGCGCTGGCATTGATGGGATTCTCATTCATCGATTACTCCAATCTTCAAGCCGCGTTCGGCGATCGCTGTTGCAGCAACGCGCTGCAAAAGTCTTGATACTCTCTACGGATTCTTTGCACGCCGGGGGCGGCTTTGGCGATGCCGCCCTCGCGCAGCCACGCCTCGCAATCCTTGGTAAGGGTCGCGAGCCGCAATCCGCCAAGGTTGGCCGTGCTGGACTTCAAGGTGTGCAGCGCCTCCTGCAGTGCCACTGCTTGACCGCTCGCTGCCGCCAGCTCGATGGCCGTCAGCAGCGGCGGGGAATGCTGCAGATACAGCTCGATCATCGAGTCGAGCAGCGCTGGCCGCGCGAGTGCCGCAATATTGCGCAACACGCCCGGATCGATCAGCGGCAGGTGTGATTCTTCCCGGCGCTCAACAGGCTCGGGCAATAGTTGCAGCGCCAGCCATCGTCTCAGCAACAGCGCCAATTGCTGCTGTGAGAACGGCTTGCTCAGGAAATCGTCCATGCCCGCCGCGAGGCACCGTTCACGGTCTCCTTCCATGGCATTCGCGGTCAGCGCAATGATCGGCAGTCGGGCCCCGCCCGCGTTCTGCTCTCGTCGCCGCAGTTCCGCGGTGGCTGTGAGGCCATCCATCACCGGCATCTGACAGTCCATCAGCACGGCATCGTAGGCTTCGTTGTTTACCGCTTCGAGTGCCAGCCAGCCGTTCTCGGCCGAATGCGCGACGCACCCTAAGTTTTCGAGCATGGCGACAGCGACTTCCCGATTGACCGGGTTGTCCTCGACAAGCAGGATCTTTGGCACGAAAGCACGGGCGGTGGCGGCAGGCAACAATCGCATGGCCGTTTCTTCCAAAGCCGTCTCGGGTGCGGCGATCATAGCCCGGGTGACGCAATTCAAGAGCTGCGAGCGGCGCAGCGGTTTAGTGAGAATGGCGGCGAACAATTGCACAGTGTCGGAGTTGCTCTCGTGATGCTCGCGCGCGGTCAGCATGATGAGCCGCATGCCGTCGAGGCTGGGTTGCCGGCGGATACGTCTCGCCAGCTCGATGCCATCCATGCCGGGCATCTGGTCGTCGAGCAGCGCGAAATCGAAGCCCGAGCTGTCCGCGGCGTCGATTATCGCAAGGGCATCCCGGCTGGATTCTGCCGCCACCACCTCCACGCCCCAGGACTTCAAATGCTGGGCCAAAATTTCCCGGTTGCTGCCGTTGTCATCCACGATCAAGGCGCGCAATCCCACCAGCCTCATCCGGGGCAAACGCGTAAAGGTGGGCGAGGTTTCCGCAACGGCCGCGAGCCGTAGTTCTACCCAGAAAATCGAACCGCGGCCTACCACGCTGTCGACGCCCATCCGGCCGCCCATCAATGTCGTCAACTCGCGGCAAATGGCTAAACCCAACCCGGTACCGCCGTATCTTCGGGTGGTAAACGAATCGGCCTGGCTGAAGGCATTGAAAATGTCGCTCTGCGCTTCTTGAGAGATGCCGATCCCCGTATCGATCACCTCGAAGCGCAACAAGTTATCGTTGCCGATCGCCTTGACCCGCACGATGACCTCGCCGGCCTCGGTGAACTTGATGGCGTTACCCACCAAATTGATCAATATTTGGCGCAGACGCATCGGATCGCTGCGCACTTTCGCCGCGACATCCAATCCGACATCGCAGGCCAGCTCCAGGCCTTTGGCATGGGCGCGCGCCGCGCAAATCTCGACGGCTTGCTCCACCGTTTCCCGCAAGCCGAATTCGATGTTTTCCAGCTGCAGCTTGCCGGCTTCGACTTTGGAGAAATCCAAGATGTCGTTGATGATCTGCAGCAGCGCCGCTGCCGAGTGCGAGATCGTCTGCGAGAGGTGGCGTTGGCGCGCGGTGAGCTCAGTCCCTTGCAACAGTTCGGACATGCCCATCACGCCGTTCATCGGAGTACGAATTTCGTGACTCATGCGAGCCAGGAACTCGCTTTTGGCGCTGCTCGCGCGCTCCGCCGCCTCCTTGGCGCGGGTCGCCTCATCGATCGCCTCCCGCAGTTCACGATTGGCGTTGGCCAAGTTTTCGGTTCGTTCCGCAACCTGCTGCTCCAGAAATTGGCGATATTTTTCCAAACGCGAATCGCGGTGGCGGATCTGTCCAAGCATTTGGTTGAATCCCTCGATGAGGGATCCGATCTCGTCTTCCGAACTGCTCTCCACCCGCAGGCTGTAGTCTTCCTCGAGCGAAACCCTTTGCATGGTTTGCGCCAGGTTCACGATGGGTGCGGAAATTTGCTTCTGCAGGCGCGCCGCAAGCCAGTACGAAATCAAGATGGCCGCCACGATGGCGGCGAGGCTGATCACAAGATAGCCGCGCCACTCAGGATACAGCGCGCTGATCGGCGCGAGGATGTGCACGTAGCCCAAGACCGCGCCTTCTTGGCTGGCGGGAACCGTGATTTGGAATTGATTGCGATGCACGCGTAATGCCGTATCGGCGGCGTCCAACATGACGCGGTTAGCGGCGCGATCGTAGGTCGCGATTTTGTGCCCGTCGGGCAAATACACTTCGGCAACATCCACCATCGGCTCATCGCGCAGGGATGACAGGCTGCGGGTGGCGGCCTCAATCTCGCCGCGGCTCAAGGCGCCGATCGCGTTCACACCCGCCGTGCGTGCGATGCCCGCAGCACGCTGCTGCATGTCGGCCCGCATGTGCAGCAAGTTCGTGGCCACATGCATGAGCATGGCAATGGCGAAAGCCGTCATTGCGGGAACCGTGATGACCACTCGCAGCTTGCGTTCGATGGGGAGGTCCGCAAACCAACGTATCAATAGCCCTCCCTCTCACCGTTCGAATGGATCACGCGTATCGCTATTTTCGGCTGATTGGGGAAATTCATCGTGATCAGCTTCACGTTGTACCCAACGCGGCCGCTTTAGCTCGTTATGCAGGGATTTTGCCGATCTTACCGGCGGGCTGCGGCAACACGGCGGTGGACGCGGGCCCAATCGAAAGCAGGGCCCGGGTCGGTCTTGCGCCCGGGTGAGATATCGCTGTGTCCTACCACCCTGTCGGGCGACAATCGAGGATACGCATCACAAAGCGCGGCGATAGCGGTGCCCAGTGTGTCGTATTGGGCGGCCTCGTATGGGAGCGTATCAACGCCTTCGAGTTCGATCCCGATCGAAAAGTCATTGCAGGCGCTGCGCCCGAGGTAACTCGATTGACCCGCATGCCAGGCACGATCAGCGAAGCTGACGAACTGCGTCAGATCACCGTCGCGCGCGATCACCAAATGCGAAGACACCCTTAGATCGCCGATTTCCGCAAAATAAGGGTGCACATCGAGCGGCAGCGTATTGGTGAACAACCGTTCTATCCAAGGTCCGCCAAACTCTCCGGGCGGCAAGCTGATGCCGTGCACGACGATCAATTCCACCTCGACCGCGAATGGTCGCGCATCGCAGTTCGGCGAGGCGACCTGCTTCGCGCCGCGCATCAGCCCAGTTTGGAGATCAACATTCAAATAAACACCCTTTCCGTGGCGCCGGCCCATTCAGTAGCATATGCGACAATCTAATGCATATGAATGCCGCCACAAGACCTGCACCTGCCAAATGCGCTTGACGCGCGTATTCGTCGATGCTGAATTGAATCCCGGCGGCGTCGTTGAGCTGGCGCGCGACAGTGCCGCGCATGTGGCCAAGGTGCTGCGCGCGCGCAGTGGGGACGAACTCGTTTTGTTCAACGGCAAGGGCCGCGAATATACCGGCGCCATCGAGACGGTGAAGGGCTCCCGGGTCTTTGCATCGATCGGCGCTGTGCGCATTATCGACCGTGAGTCACCCTTCAAGGTGACGCTCGTGCAGTGTGTACCACGCGGCGATCGCATGGATTTCATCGTACAAAAGGCCACCGAGCTCGGCGTGATGAGCATTGTGCCGGTATTGAGTCAGCGCAGTGTAGTGCGCCTCGACCCGGCGCAAGCGGCCTCGAAGCAAGCGCATTGGCGCGCGGTGGCTATCAGCGCCTGCGAGCAGTGCGGCCGCAACAGATTGCCGTCCGTCGAGACGCCGCTGCCGCTGCTCAATTATCTTGGCGCTGCGAACGCGGCCGCTTCCAATGTGCTGCGGTTGGCGTTGGAGCCCGAGCGCGCCGATCAGTCGCAGCGCGCAGCAGCCATGGCCGAAACCGCCACCCCGGTGACCGGCGCATTCATCGCCATCGGTCCCGAAGGCGGCTTCGCACCCGAAGAATTGGACGCGTTTGACTTATCCTCTTTTTCTCGTTTAGGGCTCGGACCGCGCGTACTGCGAACGGAAACCGCGGCAATCGTGGCAATCGCCCTCCTGCAAGCACGATTTGGTGATATGTCGGTGCTTTCCGACTTAGGGTTGCGGGCCTCACTGCCTTGATGCGCCGTGGCGCGCATCCTATAAGCACAGACCATTTAAAGAAACGATTTAGTTCGTCAGGTTTGCTATGACTTTAAGAATGATGGTGCTCGCGGCCTTATCCCTGTGTTTGATTGCGTGCGGCGGCAGCAGCGTGCAGGTGACTGGCGCCGCCAGCACCGGACCGACGAGCGCTGCGGCGCCCCCACCCAC